>NZ_JAUETB010000002.1:0-759081 GCF_032484495.1 Bradyrhizobium sp. SZCCHNS3052
ATATTTCTCGAGCTTAAGCGCAGTCTCGTTGCCGGCCAGCCGCTTCAGCCAACGCCGCAACGTGTTCTCGGTCAGACATTGTTGCTGGCAGCATTTGCGGATCCCGAGACCGCTTCGACGCCACGCTTCGATGTGCAGCGACCACCATTCGCGGCGCGCCTTGTTCTCGAAATGTTTGGATCCCACCGGAGATTCTCCACAGCAGCAGAGAACCCGAAATGGAACGACAACACACGGGGGGGAAGGGGTGCAGAGACCGGACGGTTACAAGCGACCGATTAAAGCTGCAAGATAAAAGCGGCTCGCCGGTTGAACAGCAAGCCATTGACGTGGCTTGCGTTCAACCGTGCCGGTCGGTCGGTCAGCGTGCCGCTATTGAGATATCTGCTAGCTAAGTCAAAGGCCAATTCAGCACCGATCGTAGTTTGGCGAACTCCAGCGAAAGGCTCGGATCAGTTCGGCGGCAAGCGCAAGAACGCAGATAAATCCCATTGCGGCCATCGTGGCTCAGAGCCTGCGCCGATGCCTGGCGCCGACGCCGGAGAGCATATCTTGGCCGGTTCCTCGGATCGCTCCTCAGGCAGTGTCGCCGCTGCCGCCCTCGGCCTGCTGTGCGGCCGCATTGACCTCGGATCCTTGTCGCTCCAGCCAGAAGCCGGGTGCTTGATACCAGACCCGTTCGGTCTCGGCGAATGACGGAATGCTACGGTGGAGTGCCTGGATCGGAACATTTAATGTGGTCGAGCTCTCGAGGGCGTTCTTCAGCCTGCGACTGGCGTCCTCGTCGCGGCCGTTTGTGCAGGGAAAGATGCTGACCCCACCGATCGACGAGGCCTCGAAGGAAGCACCGCGACGGATCACGCGCAGCAGGAAGCCGGACCAATCCTCGCTGGTCAGCGGGAGCAGCAGCCGGCCGTTTTCGGCGAGGCTATCGAGCCATTGCGGAGCGGGATGCGTGCAGCCTGCGAACACAATCACGACGTCATGTTCGCTCGCGTCGGCATGGAGATTTCGGCCATCGCCCGAGATCATCTGGACCTGCGGCCAGCTGTTGAGGTTGGTGTGGGCTCGAGCGGCGAGAGCCGGGTCGACTTCGACCGCCGTCACCCGCCCGGCGGGCCCGACGATTTCGGCGAGCACGGCTGAATAGTAACCGCTGCCCGCTCCGATCTGCAGCACCCGCTCACCCCGTGCGATATCGAGGTGCTCGAAGTTGCGGGCCCAAAAGCTCGGCATCCCATTGTTGAGCTTCCGGCTCGGGTCGATCGAGACCAGGACGTCGTGATAGAGCCAACTCGGATGCTCGTCCGGGGTAATGAACGGCTCCTGGTAGGGGTAGGGTATGATCCACCAGGGACCTGGCCCGACGAACGCCTCTCGCGGGACCGCGCCGAAGGCCTCGACAATGTGTGGGTTGCGCAGAACTGGCGTCTTGCAGCGTAGGTCCTCGGCATACCAGCGGCGTGCTTGGGCGATGTGATCCACGGTTCTCTCCTCTCAGCATGGAGAGGATGCGGATCTCGGATCGGTCGCGCGGACACAGCCGAAAATTCTTCCCGAGGCTGTCCGCAATGTATTTGCTCGGCCGCATAATAGGGGTCATGGAACGATCGATTGGCACCTCTGGAGTCGGTTCGAACACCGGTCGCACCGCCGCCGATGCAGCGGCGGCGATCGAGGCCTTGTCGGAGACCGATCTGGTACGGCTGAAGGCTCTGGCGCAATTGTGGGGCCGCGGGCTGCCCGGAGGGATCGGCTGGACCGACGTGCTGCATGAGGCCATTCTCCGCGTTCTCGACGGATCGCGGGTCTGGCCGCTGGGCGTGCCGATCCTGGCTTTCTTGTCCGGCGTCATGCGCAGCATCTGCGACGACTATTGGCGGCGTGTTCGGAGCGAGCAACGATTACTGGTCAGTCGCGATGATCCCGGCCAATACGGCGTTCCGAGCGATCCCGTTGACGAATTGTCCGATCCCGAACGCGTGGCTGTCGCGGTCGCAGGGCTCGCCGAGGTGTTTCGGCTGTTTGCAGGAGATCCGGTCGTGTTGCAGATCATCGACGGGCTGGCCAACGGCCTCACGGCCAGGGACATCTGCCGGGCGTATGGCATCTCGGATATCGATTACGATACTGCGCGGCGGCGAATGCGGCGCGCGCTGCTCCGCCACCAACGGAATTGGAGCACGCCATGACACGCTGGCACCCCCGCCTTGAACTCGCGCGCCTGCTCGAGGCGCTCAGTGATGATATCATCGCAGCGACTGACGAAGAGCTGCGGGAGATCCAGGGACGTGCCCTGGCTGGCACCGCACGGCAGGTCAGGCGTCTCATCAAGGCCGCGCAAGCCGCCGATGGAGCGGGAACCGCAATCGGGAACTCCAGTGACCTACGGCCTGGTCCGCAGCCTGCTCCGTCACATCACAACCGGCACTGATCGGGTAGGAGAAGGCCCCTAAAGGTGGGGAAGAGGGCGGTCTCTGCGAGGCTCGATCGGCTACGGATGCGGCGGCTGGTTGGGGCCTCCTCGCCATCTATGGCCAACCTCGCACCGGCAACGGTCAGCGCGGTGATGCTGTTCGTGTCCCTCGACCCCACGCGAACGGGTCTGATTGTATAGCGGCGTAGCACGGCGAAGACTCGGCGATATGCGAGCCCGGAGTTGCTATAGCACAATCGACCTATGCCGCCGTGCGGCCATTGCCAGAGTGAGTTGCGCACACCGACGAATGCGAGGTCCGGCAAGCTCCTGAACGAGGCGAATACTCGTGTGAGCCTCGCGCGCCATCCCAAAGGTAGGGTTGGATGCCGTCGGCCGGCTGAAGTTGGCAATCATGTGGATGGGGACGCTTGGACGGTTAGTCGCCAGTGACCATCGTCCGTCGCGAGCACAGGGCGCAGTTCACCATCGTCCCAAACGCTGTCTTCGCGGATCCCGCCTCTCTGTCGAGGCCAAGGGCGTCCTTGGCCATCTCTTGTCGCGTCCGCACAAGTGGCACGTCCGCCTCGATCATGTCGGCCGCACCCTCCTGGTCGGCCGCAAGAAGCTCCAGCGCATCTTCCGAGAGTTGATCGCCGCTGGCTACGTCACTCGCGAAGCGCAACGAATTGTCGACGGACATCGGTTCGGTGAGATTGATTACGTCGTCCGCGACGTGCCGGTGTCTGTGGATAAGTCGGCGCGTCCGCGGGGTCGAAAGGGACCCGCGGCTCCGCGGGTCCAAAAAGGACCTGCGTATAAAGACTCACCGCAGGGCCCTGAGGGACCTGCCTATAAAGAACTAGATAAAAACAGATCCTTTCTGCCAGGAGACCGCGCTCTTGATGGTCGGCCGGACGCCATTGGCGGGACGCACGATCAGATGGCCGAGCTCCAGGATGATGCTCGCCTTGATCCGGGAATTGTCGAGCTTTTCGGCGACGTCGCTGAAGGTTGGGAATTGGTTGCCGCGCTCCCGGACCAAGCACGGACTGAGTTGCGCCAACGCTACAAACGAGGTGAACTCGATCGGGTAGCGATCATAGAGCTACGGAATCGATATCGGCATTTGCTGGGTGCCAGTCGCCACAAAGGGAAGTGATCGGTACTGTTGGGGGAGCCCCCAGCTCGTGCTCGGAGCAGTGGCGGGAGGAAGCTCCGGGCGGATACAGAGCCGGCGACGCCGTGAAGGCGACGGAAGCCGAAGCTCTTCCGTGATGTCTCGTCCCAGCTCCCGATCCTGCGGAATGGCTGCAAGGCACAGAGCGGGCCCAGGAGGCAGAAGGGACCGGGGCGGCCCCATGCTCACCAGTTTCCTTTTAAGCACAGGGCGGCCCGTAAGGGCTGGAGAGAGATGGAACCGAGGATACGGCCAAGGCAGTATACCGAGGATAGAAAACTGGCAAACGCCTTGATCCGCTAGCATTTTCCCTCTTACCTAGCGAGAGCCGTTCCCGGCGCTCAACCGTTTAATCTCGAGCCTGTAAGCGCGGCTCCGTAGCCTCGCGGTCCGCGTGCGCGCTCCTTCGGCGCAAATTTAAAGGAAGGGCGCAGGAGGGCCGCGTGCAGGCGGCACCCATAGCCCGCCTGCAGTAAGATAAGGCGGCAGTAGTCACCACAGGATTGGCCGAGACATCCTGCCTTCCCTGAGAGATGGACTTAAGAGCAGCTCCGCGCTCCCTAGGGACCGGACTTGCTTGCTGCCCCGTCGTCGTCACCGACCATGACAACAGCGTCGGGACATCGGGACCACACGGCTTGATCGTCCGCAATGGCGTCGTAATTTCGCACGCGAAACGCGCACTGCGACCCGACGCTGCCCTGGCATCCCACGCTCCACGGTTCGTGACGATCGAGAAACGCCTTCAGAGAGCGCGAGGCGGCGAGGAGATTGGCCCGACAGTGCAAGCCGAAATCGTGCGGCAAACTGGCACGACGGGCGGTCTTGCCATGAGTGGGATACGGCGAGCGCCACTCTATGTGAGAAAAGTACTACAAAGTTTTCAGATATTCGATGATATCCCAGCGTTCCTCCTCGGGGAAGGCGCCGCCGATGATGCCGTTCGGGTAGTCCTTATTGGGCTTGGTCGGCCCCTCGAAGGAATGGCCGAGCGTGCTGTTGCCCTTGATCGGCTTGCCGTTCGTATCCTTGGCGGCGAACAGCGACTGGCCGACCTTGCACGACGTCTCGCCACCCTTCGGCACGTCGAAGCCGACATGCTTCGGATCATAGTCGCGGGCGCCCTGGCAGAACGATGTCGGCCGCTCCGCAGCTGGCGTCAGCATCCAGTACAGCGACGGCACTGAGCCGTTGTGCAGATAGGGCGCGGTGGCCCAGACGCCGTTCAGTGGGCGGGCACGATAGGATTTGCCGGCCGGGTTCGGGCAGTTCCTGCGATCGCCCCACAGCGTAGCCTGCTCAACTGGAGAGAGCTTGCGGTCCTCCATCCATTTGTCGCTTGCCTTCTGCACGACGGCCATCAGCGCTAGCGCGTAGGGCATCTCGGTAGTCGAGCCCTGCGGCAGGTTGCAGCCCTTTAAGTCCTTGGCCGGATCGAGCCCGAGAAAGCCTGGTACCTTGACCTTGCGGACCGCGAAAATGTTGGCCTGTCCGGGATCGGTCTGCATTGCCTCTACCGGCTTCTGTACCAAGTCAAGGATCGGCCCCGTCGCGTTCCAGCCCTTGCTCTCCCAGTCGTCGGCCGACTTTATCTTCCAGAAGCTCTTGTCCGGATAGGTCTTGTCGAACACGGGATCGGCGACCGGGCCGAGATGGCACTCGACGCAAACGGCCGCGTAGAGCTTGCGGCCGCGCTCGACGCGGGCCGGGTCTATCTTCCAGGCGTCGTCACCGGCGAACAGCTTCTCCGGCCATTTCGGCGAAGCCAGGCCGCCGAATGCCGGCGTCGTGGTCGCGAACGGGTCGGGGCCGCGCAGCATGTCCTCGATATGGACGAGGTTCTCGATCGCCATCGACGACCGCCACAGCTTGTCGCTCGCCGTCTCCGGCGAGAAAATGATCTGGGTCGAGACGCCGAGCACCTCGCCCGCGTCGCGGATCAATGGCTGCGAAATCGAGCCGTCATACTGCGCCCATGAGAACCACGGCACGGTCCAGATCGGCGGATAGGATACCGGCGCATCGATCGCTTCCTGATTGCCTAGCATGTTCGTCATGCCGCTGGCGGCCATGTCGAGATAGAACACCTGGTTGCCGATGCGGTTGAGCGCATCAAGTCGGCCGAAACCTTCCTCGGTCTCGGTCTGGCCCTTCGCCTCGATCGCAGTCTGGTAGTTCTTGGCCTGCATGTTGAGCGCAAAGTCGGTCGCCGCCTTCAGCCCCTTCTTCAGGGCATCACGGTCGGCATCCGTGGCGTTCGGCCCCAGCACCCGATCGGCAAAGCGCGAGAAGCGGCCGGGCACGTATTGCGTGAAGATCATCGCAAAGCCCATGGCCTCTTCCAGCTTGCGCAGGTCGACCATGCCGGGACCGCCGTCGAAGCGCACGCTGACGCCCTTGTAGTGGATGCTGCCGGTGTGACAGGCCGCGCAGGTCAGGCCGATCTTGTCGGACTGGGCGGCGCCCGTCGCTGGATCGGTAACGCCGCTGAGCCGGGCGAAGCCGACCGGCAGGCCGCCTTCATTGCCGGCCGGGGTTGGCTTCAGGCCGGCGGGTAGCATCGGCGCAATGTCGATCTTGGCAACGGTCGTCGCGGCATAGCCGAACGACCTGAGAGCGCGCGGGTCTCCGTCGACGCTCCTCGGACTTGGGATAAAGCCGAAGCGTTCGAGATAGGTGCTGTCAGAGATCAGGCCTGGCGTACCAAACAGCGAGAAGTTGGGTTGCTCCATCGCCATGAACCAGCTGTACGCAATGGGGAAGGTGGCAGCACCTAGCTGAGCGTGATGGAACCAGTGGCGTTCTTCATTCGACCAGTTTTGGTCCAGCCAGTAAGCTTCGCTAGTTGGCAGCGCCTCCGGCAACTGAGGAGTTAGAAGCGCTTCTGCCGTTTTTGGTAGAAGCGGACGGATTGATCCGACGAACGGCGTTACGATGACTATAAACGCAAGGATCAACAGTAGTGTGAAGGCCACGCCGGTCAATCGACGCGCGTTCGCTGCCACCTTTCTGGCCAATTGCTCATTTTTTCTGGCGTCATTAGCTCGTCGCCTTTCGACTTCTAGCTCGGCGTCCTTCAAGCGATTGAGTGTTGACAATTTGTCAGCATCTTCTCTCTCCTGCCGTTCGATGCTAGTGTCGACATATGACAACAATTCAGAGCCGAGATCGTCCCTTCGCGAGCTCAGCCATTGCTGCGCAGTAGTCAGGCGCAATCCCATCAGCAGCTGGGCCGGCTTCTGCTCGTCGGGTAGCTCGGCATAGATCTTCGCCTCCTGCTCGACCTCAGTGCGCCAGATTAGGAACTTGCGCTGCTCGTCGAGCCACTCCTTCAGGCGCGGCCAGCGCTGCAGCAGTTGCTCATGCGCGACCTCGACGACCGGCTCGCCACCGAGCGTTGGCGTCGAAATCGTCAGCAGGCGCTGATCTGGGCCCGAGAGTCTCTCGGCCAAAGACCACTCTTCCGGGCTGCATTCCGACTTACGGGCGCGCCGGCGTACGGCTTCGCCTGCCGGAAACACCTGCGCGAGGCGTAGAGTGAACAACCGCTGGATGGCGGTCTCATTGGTCCTTGCAACTGCGACAAAGGCATCGGCGCGGCGCTTGAGCGGCAGGCTGATGTCGATTATCCCAGGCTGATCGGACCAGCGCAGCACGCCATCGCCGCGGTCGAGCATGTTGAGCCACATTTCCTGCAGTAGGTCCGAAAGTAGCGGCAGCGTGCCAGCCTCGCGTTGCGTCGCTCCCGCGATGAGTGCAGGGATCTTTTGGTCCTCGAAACGCGCGCCCAGCGTCTCGGCCGGCTTGCGAATGACGTCGACCAGGACGTCGCGGCCAAGCGGCCGCACGTCGAACCTCTCCGACACATCGAACAGTGCGTCATTCTGGAAATCGCTGTAAAAATCGGAGCGCAGGCTCAGAAGCACCGTGAAGGAGTCGTCCTCCGCTGCGTCGATCAGCAGTTTTGAGAACAAGCGCGCCTCGTCAGCCGGGGCGCGGGTGTAGTTCTCTTCGCCCTGATCAACGTAGAGAACGAAGCGCTTCGGCTGGACGCCGCCATGCTCCTCCGCAATCCTGTCCCGTGTTAGTCGCAGCATGTCGCGGAGTTGCGAGCCGGTCTGGAACTGCTTGACCCATTCCTTGGCTTCCTTCTCGATTGCCGGCGCGCTGGTGCCGTAGAGCTTGACGAAGCTGGCGGCCAGTTCCTTGACCGGCTCTCGGCCAGGACGCATCGAGACGTGAAGGTAGGACCGGCTGTCCCTCAATGCTTCCGGCCAGCTTTTTTCCCCGAGCGGCGGCAGCTGCGATTTCAGCCGCGACAGCACGCCAGCCAAAACCAGCGATGATTTTCCGACGCCGGATTGTCCGATAAGAACTACGGCTCGCCTGCTCGCGCTCGACAGCAGGTCGAGGATGTCGGCCGTCTCCTTTTCTCGTCCGAAGAAGAAGTCTGCGTCCGTCTCAGTTAGGGCAGGTAGCCCCTTGTAAGGCTGGAACCGACGCCATGGCTCCCAATCGTCGGATGACGGCGCGGCATCGAGTGCGCTCTCGATCGCAGCGAATGCGGCGTCATCCGGCAGGTGCGGCGCGAAGATTTGATGCAGCGTCGATAGGAAGGCAAGGCCTGGCGCGGGTCGATCGGCGATGACGACGGGAATAATGCGCGGGCGTCCCTCTCGCTCCGTCTGCCGCGATAGCTGCAACGCCTCGTAATATTCGAGCTCTTGCCATTGCCCTATGCTTTGGCCCAACATAAGCAGCACGACGTCCGCCTCAGCCAGCTCCTTGGCGAGACTCGGCATCCAGTAGACACCGCCGGTCAAGCCACGCTCATCAAGAAAACATGAGATATCCGGCCTATGCAGTCGAAGTCGCGTGTCGAGCTGCCTGACGAGTTCTCGATCGCGCGACGCGAAGCTGATGAAGATGCGCACGTTCAGCCCCAGGATGAATCCGATTCCAAGGGGCATAGTTTCCTAGTGGTACCCACCCCTTTCACCCATCGATGTTAGGCGTACAGCCAAAGAATATCTATAAATCTATGTTGTTGGAAACCGCCACTCAACGGGATATGGTCAGTCCTGCCAGAGTTGGCGATGAGCTTCGAGCTGATGATGCTGGTTCGCGCGATAGTTTCGGGAGCAATTCAGCTCGTGTTGTGGCCTAGGCGGTCACTGTGTCAGGATGGGCGAGAATGTCGCGACGAGACGCCGCCGCTGGACGCTCTGCCGAACTTCTGCAACTATTAATTTCGAACGGTAACGCGCTGTTGCGCCCGGTAGGCCCTTGATCTCGCACTCGATCGTGAACAGCTGATCGACCGTCTCGGTCGCTTTGCTCGCGATCTCAGCTGAAAGTCTCTAATAACATACAACGTGGATGAGTGCAGCAGTCGATCTCGATGGTCCGGAACTACTTGCATGGTTATTCATAGTAGCGTTGTAGCCGACACACGCGCTAATTTGAAATATGGGAAAAGATGCGTCTCAGCAAGGGCGCCGGCGCGGTCGGGCGAGTAGAAGAGCATAGTTGCCGCCAGCGCGTGCTCGGTACGTGAACGATCGTCGAGTACATAGGTCCATACACACATGCCGTTGAGCGCGCTGCCGTTGCGAGGAGCGGGATAGTGCTGTCGTCGGTGTGGATGCAATCTCCGGCGAGCAAGTGCGCCTTTGATCGGCTCGACTTGCAGGATAGATGTCGCGGCCGCCGAGCGTCGAAACAGCCCGATCGAGATGGAGCTAAAAGCAGCTTAACCCTGTCTACTTTTTTGGGAGAAGACCACCTTCACAATATTGCCGTTTCTCCCCAAACGGATTGCTAGTCCGTTGAATTAGTTTTCTTTCCCTACTTCCCTAGCGACGGCGACCGACGAGCATCGCATCAGTTAATGCTAGAGAATAGCTCGCGAGCTCAATGATCGGTTTACGCTTGCTCGATTCAGTATTGGACCGGCGCGGCAACGACGATTGGGGCGCAATCTTCTGTCGTTGATCTCAAGTGCGCAACGGTACCCTTGCCACCTCACAGATTGCCTCAACGAGCAAGCGAACTGCTCGTCCTTCCCAGCTTATCTGGTCGATCGGATCTTCCCAGTACTCGGAAAGAACGTGGGCCAAGTGACGCGCTTTCACACTCAAGCCGGTAATAGTCTGTGCGGGGCTCTCCATAATCGCTCGTTCTATCGGATCTAGACGCGCGAGCAGCGCCTCCTCCTTCGTCGTTACGAAATCCTGGGAGGGAGCGGGCTCACCGACTTGGCCATCCAGCTCCGCCATCAGCGCAATAAATTGGCCCTCAAGTTTCAACAGATCAGCGTCCGGGCTTTGAGATCGGTCCGATCTGCAATCGTTTGCAAAATCCGCGCCCATATAAATCGAGCTCCGGTCATCGGAAATCGTTTTTTGTAAACGATTACCGTTAATAATCGCGGATGTCAACGCTTTTCGTGGCTGGTAGACGAAAAACAGTGTCCCATGAAATGGCGGTTGGATGACCCCCGATCAATCTCGGGCAGCTAGAGGGCTGCTGGACTGGTCTCAAGCTGAATTGGCGGCTCGCTCGAATCTGAGCGAGAGTACTATTCGCGATTTTGAGAAGGGGCGCAGGCTTCCTGCGATTAACAACTTGGCGGCGATCAGACGGGCCCTAGAGGCAGCCGGGGTCGAATTTATTGACGGCGATAAACCTGGAGTCCGCTTGAACCGCTAAGGAATGATTCCGGCATGGCGTCAGTTCCGGGGCCATCAACAATATCCGGCATTCCGACAAGAGAAACTTCAATCGAGGATTCAATGCAGGTCTGAAGACATAAGTGTCGGAATGGCGGTTGATCCTACTACAAAATCATAGGCCTCTTAATCAGCGGGTCCTAGGTTCGAGCCCTAGTGCGCCCACCAAGCCTTTCAAAGACTTATGCAGAAACACCGTCTGAGGTTGAAAAACTAACGGTTTTTCAGACGGTGTTTTTCGACAGTCTGCTCTCAATAGTTTGAAAGGCGAACCAGGGGACGTACGGCTAGCCAGCCGCGATCTTCGGTGGCGTCCAGCCTCAATGTCTTTGAACGTTGATTGGTGCCGTCGGGGTGCACCTCAGGCACCATGGCCGCGAGCGTTCGCTCCGACGTCCCAACTCTTGTCCTCTGGATCGGCGCCGACCAGCCGGTATGGGCGACACGGATCAGACGCCTGGGTGTCGGCACCTCGCGTCGTTTTCCGCAACGACGCAAGCGACCCTTCGCCGTGACCTGCGGACCGTTCTGGAGCCAGGATGCGCCACTCGCGCGCGCGAGGTGGCCAATCAGATGACGCCGCCGAGCCGAAGCCTGACAGCTACCGTAGCGCTTCTCGAAGAGCTGGCCGCCACGCGCGCGTGATTCGCCGCCGGCCTGCTGATTGGCCCCAATTGCCACATCCCAATCTGCTCCCAATTCCTCTAAAAACCATGGACGAGCCGCCCACGAACTCACGGCGCGGAAAACCTCGCCTGGAAGCCGCCCTGCGCTCCAGGCAAAGGGGATGTCAGGACAAGCTCGGCCCCGACTCCGGAGGCGATGGCTTTTGCAATGGCGAGGCCCAATCCCGAGCCGTCGGCATCGGTGCTGCCACGCTCGAACGGGCGAGACAAGCGTTCCAGCAACTCCGGCGGAACGGCTGTTCCCTCATTTGTAACGGTCAGCACGCCAGTGTTGGAAAGAGCTACAACGACGGGCGCGTGGGGCGCTCCGTGCTTGAGGCCGTTCTCGATGAGATTGCGCGCTAGAATGGCAAAGGCATCTGTATCGATATCGAAAAGGACCGGCGTAGCAGGAATGTTGACGGCGAGCCGACCGGCCGCAGCCGGATCGCGCATCATCTCCCCGACGACCAGTTTCAGAACCGATGCGATGTCGGTCGTCTCCTTGCCCTGAAGCCGTCCACCTTCCGCCTTCGCGAGTTGCATCAACTTTTCAGACAATTGCGAAAGCCGCCGCAGCGCCACCTCGATCTGCTGGGCCCGGGTTCGGGCCGCGGTGTCCCTGGTCTCGGCGATGAGCCGTTGCGTCTGCGCGAGCGCGGCAGCCACCGGTGTCCGTAGTTCGTGCGCGGAATTGGCCGTGAAACTTCGCTCAGCTTCCAGCGCGCGTCGAAGCTTCTCCAGGAGGCCGTTCACGGCACCGGCGATCGGTCCGATCTCGGAGGGCAGTCCCGCGGCTGGAACCGAGGACAGATCGCCGGTGCCGCGCGCTTCAATGTCGCTTCGTAGGCGCCTGACCGGGGTCATCGAAACGCGCACGACGCCCCATACGGCGAGAAGGCTGAGGGGAATGAGCAATCCCAACGGCCAGGCAAGCCCGAGGAGCGCCTGGTTCGCGACCTCGCGGCGATGTGTCAGCAGCTCCGCCACCGCGATCGTCATCGTGCCTCGCACTGCAGTGTCGAAGTAGATTCGATGGGTTGGGGTGTCGACAAACCCCATTTTGGAGAAAGGAGGAAAGATCGCGTCGTCGGCGCCGTGCGAGCGCAGCAGTACGGTGCCGCGCTCGTCGCGGACCACATAAGTGAAGTACTCGTCGTGCTGCCTCAGCGTAGCGATACGCTGAGACGTGCCGTCTGCCTCACGGCCGAGGATGTCGAGCACCGCAAGTGGAAGAATCCGCTGAGCCGTTTCCTCGAGCGCGCTATCGAATACTTCGTTCATTTCGTGACGCAGCCTTTGGCCGGTCACGACGGCTGCAACAATCCAAAGGAGTGCGACGCCGAGCCCGAGCCACAGCGAGATCTGCCACTGCAGACTACGCGGGCCTTTCATGAGGCGGTTCCCAGCCGATAGCCGAGACCTCGCACGGTCTCAATGACGGCGTGTCCGAGCTTCTTGCGAAGCCGGCTGACATGGACCTCGATGGTGTTGCTCTCGATCTCTTCGCCGAAGGAATAGAGCCGTTCCTCGAGCAGCGATTTGGACAAGACCTGCCGTGGACGCTGCAAGAAAGCCTCGAGCAGCACCCATTCCCGCGCTGTCAGGGCGATGCTCTTTCCTGCACGCGTCATCGACCGAGCGGCCAGGTCGATCTGAAGATCGCCAATTCGGATGAGCGGGTTCGGATTGCCGGCATAGCGGCGAGCGACGGCGTTCAGCCGCGCCGTAAGCTCCGAGAGATCGAAGGGCTTGATCATGTAATCGTCTGCGCCGGCGTTGAGCCCTTCGATCCGGTCGGACAATTGATCAAGCGCCGTTAGGATGATGACCGGCGTCACGTCTCCCTTGGCGCGTCGATCGCGCAGCAGTCCGATACCGCGGCCGTCCGGCAGCATGAGATCCAGGAGCAAGAGGTCATAGGCCGCGGTGCCAAGATATTCCCGTGCCGCATCCAAGCGGGTCACCCAGTCCACGGAATGGCCATCCGACACAATCTGGTCGCGTACTGCCGCCCCCAGAATCGTGTCGTCTTCGATCAGCAATATCCGCATCGGGTCATTCCGCGCACCCCGTCGACCTGTGAGGTTAGAGATAATCATAGAGGAGATTCTGACGTTGACCTGAAGCAAAAGTCGCGGCGTCTTCAGGTCAACGTCAGGAAACCGGCTCAAGAAGAAGGCAGGCAGGAGCCTTGAAGCGGGAGCAAGAGAACGTGAAGAGGACAGTGTTGATTGCCGCCATTCTGCTGGGGGCGCTGACCCCCGGCATGGCGCTGGCCGATGATGACGATTGCAGCGCGCCCATGGCGCAATGGCAGCCGCGCGAAGCGGTCGAACAAATGGCGAAAGCGCGCGGCTGGACGGTGCGCAGAATCAAGATCGACGATGGATGCTATGAGATCAGGGGACAGGACGAAGGCGGTCGCGCCATCGAGGCAAAGGTTGATCCTGCATCTCTGGCTGTGATCCGCGTGAAGCAAAAACGCGGAGAGCACGACAAGGATCATGATGAAGGTGACCGAGACCGGCGAGGCGATCAGTCGGGACCAGGACGAGCAGCCGCGCCTTCGGCGCCGCCCCCCAACGGACTTATTCAGGGCGGCACGGCCCCCAAGGTCCAAGTTCAATAGCGGTCCGGAAGCGACGAGCATCGTGGGACGCAAAAGGCTGGCCCGACCGACGGACATCGCCTGAATCGAGCGAACGCGACATCGCGTTCTAGCGCGCCCCGCGTCGTGCGGGGCGTTTGCTTTTGCAGAGAGCGCCAACCTGACGGCGACCTGAAGCAGAATCGGATCGGCCTTCAGGAGCACGTCAGCCGCGCCATTCAGTTATGGCGCGATAGAAACGCCACTGTCGGAGACAGAAATGAGATCGATGATTGCCGCCCTTGCCCTGACCACCGCGCTGACCGCCCCCGGGCTGGCCATGGCGCGACCCGTCACGTTGACCACGACGCTCAACAACTACGGCGGGAACGGCGCGTATTTGGCGCTCTACGTGACCGACGCGACCGGAGCTTACAAAGGCACGCTGTGGATGGCGGGCTCCAAGTCCAAATATTACAGCCATCTCAGCGGCTGGGAGCGCAGTTCTCGTGGAAACCTTGCCGATATCAACGGCATCACCGGCGCAAGCGTCGGAGCCGGCCGTACGCTGAAAATCACGCTCGATCTTGCGGATGCGCTCTTCGATGCGGGCTACAAGCTGCATATCGACGCCGCCGCCGAGGACATGCGCGACAGCCCGTCCGAGGTGGTCGTTCCGCTGACATCCGCGGGCGCGGGCCGGCCGCTGGCAGGGCGCACCTACATCCGCTCGTTCGCTTACGACATGTAGCCTTAGGATGGGTGTGATGCTGCGCTGGATTCATAGGGGCCTGGCCTTTGCCGTCATCCTGCCGCTGATGGTGCTTGTCCTGAGCGGAGCGGTGCTGTCGGTGATCCCGGCTTGGGAAAGAGCTGGTGCGATATCGCCAGACAGCATTAGCGTCGCCGACCTCGCCGGCCGGATCGCCCACAGATATCCTGGCGTCGAGCAGATCAAGCGACTGACCTCCGGCAAGGTCATCGCCTTCTACTCCGGAGCAGCGGGCCCGGCCGCGAGCGTGGTGGACCCTTCCAGCGGCAAGCCGGTTTCGGACTACGTGCGCTCCCCGTTCGAGCGCTGGATGACAAACCTGCACCGCTCGTTCTTTCTGAGCGATGGCGGACGCATGGCCGCAGGCGCGAGCGCATTCGCGATGCTTGTCCTGACGCTGTCAGGTCTGCAGATGACGGCCCGGCGCATGGGAGGGTGGCGGCACATTCTCGGCTGCTCCCGCGGCGGCGGCATGCAACGCCTGCATACCGATCTCGGTCGGCTGGTGGCCTTCGGGCTCGTGCTGTCGGCGATGACGGCGCTGTATCTGTCGCTCACGACGTTCGGACTGATCCCGGACGGCACGGCACAGGTGTCCGCATTTCCGAGCGTGACAAGCCGCGGCCAAGCTCTTCCGGTCGAGCAAATTCAGGCTTTGCGCGGCATCGATCTTTCCCAACTGCGTGAATTGACGTTTCCCAACCCCGCGAATCCGAACGATCTCTTCCAGCTAGCCACGGCTGCAGGCGAGGGCTACGTCGACTCGGTCAGTGGAGAGCTGCTGGGTTGGCAGGACAATTCGGTCGCCCGGCAGATCTACGAATTCATCTACATGCTGCACACCGGGCAAGGGCTCTGGTGGCTTGGATTGCTGCTCGGCGTCAGCGCCCTCGGCGTGCCGCTGCTCGGGTTAAGCGGAGCCGTGGTGTGGTCGAGCAGGAAGCACGCTCACGCTCCCATCACCGACAACGTTCCCGCCCAAGATGCCGACACCGTGATCCTGGTCGGCAGCGAGGGCGGCAGCACATGGGGCTTCGCCCGCACGCTGCATGCCGCGCTGACGGCCAACGGGCACAGGGTTCACGTCGCTCCGATGGACAGCTTGTTACGATCCTATCCGTTGACGCAGCGCATGTTCCTGCTGACGGCAACCTATGGCGACGGCGCAGCGCCGGCGACAGCCGGCGCGTTCCTCAAACGTCTCGACGCGATCACCGCGCCACTGCCTTTTCCGGTCGCGGTCCTCGGCTTCGGTGATCGGCAATTCCCGCAATTCTGTCAATTCGCCCGCGACGTCGAAGCGGCCCTGGCGCGTAAAGGTTCGAGATCGTTGATGCCGCTGGTCACGATCGACCGCCAGTCCGGGCAAGAGTTTGCGCGGTGGGGCGAGGCCCTGTCGGACGTCATGGGTGAAGACATTGCGCTGATACATTTGCCGGAGCGGCCGCGTACTCATACGCTGACGCTCATCGAACGCGTCGATTACGGCGCGGAGGTGCAGGCGCCAACCTGCGTGCTGCGCTTCGCGCTGCCAAGAAGCGGCATGTTCGCGCGCCTCACAGGGCATGCCTGGCCGCGCTTCGCCGCAGGCGACTTGATCGCGGTTCTGCCGCCGGACTGCAACTTGCCGCGCTACTATTCGTTGGCAAGTTCGACCCGTGATGGCTTCGTCGAAATCTGCGTCCGCAAGCGTCCGGGCGGACTTTGCTCCGGTCTGCTTCACGGCCTTCAGCCGGGCGACAGGGTCGAGGCCTTCTTGAAGGCAAACCCCGTTTTCCGTCCTTCACATGGACGAAAACCGGTGATCCTGATCGGCGCCGGCACCGGCATAGGTCCGCTGGCAGGATTTGTTCGTGCCAACGGCGGGCGCCGGCCGATGCATCTCTATTTCGGCGGGCGCGATCCAGCCTCGGACTTTCTTTATGAGCACGAAATCGATGGCTGGCTGGGTGAGAAACGACTGACGAGCCTCACCACTGCCTTCTCGCGCGTGAAAGGCGGCGGCTATGTGCAGGATCGCCTGCGCGATGACGCCGATCGCCTGCGCGCACTCGTCGCCAACGGAGCGCAGGTCATGGTCTGTGGCGGGCGCGACATGGCAGCGGACGTCATGCAGGCGGTGGCGGACGTATTGGCGCCCCTCGGTCTGGATCCTGTCGCACTCAAAGCCCAAGGGAGGTATGTTGAAGATGTCTACTGACCTGCTCCGTCATGTATTGAGCGGCGCCACCATGGGAACGCGCTGGTCGGCGCTGCTCTATGCACCGCCGTCGACCGATCTTGCCGCGCTGGAAGCCGCATTGGCTCACGCCGTCGATTGCGTCGACCATCAGATGTCCACATGGAAGCCGGACAGCGACCTGATGCGTCTCAATGCAGCGTCGCCGGGCACCTGGGAATCCTTGCCGATTGAACTCATGCGGGTTTTGGAGCGGGGAGTTGCAATCGGACGCGCCTCGGGCGGCGCCTTTGACGTCGGCCTCGGAAGTCTCGTCAATGCCTGGGGTTTCGGACCTCCCAGTTCGGCGCCAGACGCGCAAGCGCTTCGCGCGGCTCTTCGCGAGCGGATGCCACCAACCCACACTGTTCTTGAACTGGATGTGCCGGGACGAAGGGCGCGCAAACATAGCCACTTCGCCCTCGATCTTTCGGGCATCGCCAAGGGTTTTGCCGTGGACGAGATGATGCGTGTGGTTGAGATCTTCGGCGTCTCCAATGCGCTGGTCGGGCTTGATGGAGAGTTGAAAGCGCGGGGCGCCAAGGCAGACGGAGCCTCGTGGCGCGTAGCGGTGGAAGCGCCTGACTATGAACGGCGCGGTCCGCTCGGCGTGATCGAATTGCGTGATGCGGCGGTCGCGACGTCGGGCGACTATCGGCGCTGGGTCGATATCGGGCGAAAGCGCCTCTCTCATACGATGGACCGATCGCGCGGCGGTCCGGTAGAAAATGGAATTGCGTCAGTTTCAGTCGTTGCCGCTAGCTGCATGGACGCCGATGCCTGGGCCACTGCGCTCATGGTTCTCGGTCCGGAGCAAGGCAAGGCGCTGGCGCAGAAGCAAGGACTGGATGCACTGCTCATCCAGCGGCAAAACGAGACGTTCTTGGAGATTCCTGTCGGTCCCTTGTTCTATGAGCCTCGGGGCGCGCGGCAGGAAATGAGCCCGTAAACCGGCAGACTCTCAATCACAAGCATTCCCGCGTTCTGGTCCGTGGCGAGGGCGTCGGCCTTGGTGGCTCTCAGCAAGGAGCAGATCACACGCCGCTCAATCAGCGGGTTCTAGGTTCGCCCAGCTAACCTTCATCGGTTTCTCCAGGGATCGATGCTCGGCCGAGCTCTTCCAGGGCCTGTCGCACCGACTCGACGAGGTCCAGCGCCACCGGCGAGGGGCTGCGCTGCGGTGGGAACACCGCGGCGAATTCGAAATCGATGCGCGGCATGAATGGCCGCATCACCACGCCACGGCCGTCGAATTCGCGCGCGGTGAACGGATCGCAAATCGAGACGCCCAATCCCGACGACACCATCCCGCACATGATTTCCGACAGCGTCGTCTCGACCCGCAGCACGCGCCTGACATCCTCGCGATGGAAGATCTGATCGATCAGATGCCGGCTGGTGGAGCCTGACGAGAGCGAGATGAAGGTCTCCCCCTCGAAGTCGCGCGGCACCAAGATCGTCTTCGCGCAATGCGGATGGCCTGCGGGGAGAACGGCGACGCGCGGCAGCGCCGGCAGCTTGATGCTCGGCAGCCCGGCATGGGCGATCGGCACCTCGGCAAAGCCGACGTCGCATTGCGCGTTCAGCACCCAGTCGATCACGATCGGCGAGATCACGCCGAAGAAGGCGAGGTTGAGGTTCGGCCGTTCCTGCAGGAAGTGGCCTGCGAGCCGCGGCAGATAGCCATTGGCGAGCGCGGGGAGCGCGGCAATGCGCAGCGTCCCGGTGCGCCGGCCACGGATCTCCTCAGCGGCCGCGGTGATGCGATCGAGCCCGACGAAGGAGCGCTCGACCTCCATGTAGAGCGCCGTCGCTGCCGCGGTCGGCACCAGGCCGGTGCCGCGGCGCTCGAACAGCTCCATCTTGAGCAGCGCCTGCAGGTCGCGCAGCAGCCGGCTGACCGCCGGCTGGGTCACCGCCATCAGCTTGGCGGCTTCCGTCACACTGCCGCTCAGCATCATCGCCCGGAAGGCTTCGACCTGCCGCGAGTTGATTCGCGCCATGCGTCCTCACATCCATAACATTCGCGTATGAATACGGTGCCATTATTCATTGGACGATCAAAGCCTCTGCTGCGATCTTTTTTGGCAGGGTGAGGGAAGGCTCGTTTTTTAGGCTCTTCAGCTCCGGGTTTCCTGGATCAGCGGATGCCATTGGGCAAGCCGATCTCCCTGGGACGGTTTTTTAATACCGTCTCGTATCCAAGATGATGGAGATCGGTCCGATGAAGCACCCTAAACTCCTGATGGCGGTCGGTGTCGCCATCCTGGCTTCTGCCTCGCAGGTCTGGGCTCAGCAGAAGACGCTCTATGTCGCCGGCTATGGCGGCTCGTTCGAGAAGACGATCCGCGAGGAGGTGATCCCGCCGTTCGAGCAGGCCAACGGCGTCAAGGTCGAATACGTCGCCGGCAACTCCACCGACACCCTGGCCAAGCTGCAGGCGCAGAAGGGCAACCAGCAGATCGATGTCGCGATCGTCGATGACGGCCCGATGTATCAGGCGATCCAGCTCGGCTTCTGCGACAAGGTGACCGGACTGCCCGGCGATCTGCTGGAGGTCGCGCGCTTCAAGGACGACAAGGCGGTCGCCATCGGCCTCGTCGCCACCGGCCTGATGTACAACAAGAAGGTGTTCGCCGAGAAAGGCTGGGCCGCGCCGACCTCGTGGAGCGATCTCAAGGATCCGAAATACAAGCAGCTGCTCGTCATTCCGCCGATCAACAACACCTACGGCCTCAACGTGCTCCTGATGCTGGCGAAGATGAACGGCGGCAGCGAGAGCAATGTCGATGCCGGTTTCAAGATCTTCAAGAATGACATCAATCCCAACGTGCTGGCCTACGAGCCGTCGCCCGGCAAGATGACCGAGCTGTTCCAATCGGGGCAGGCGGTCATCGCGGTGTGGGGCAGCGGTCGCGTGCAGAGCTTTGCCAACACCGGCTTCCCGGTCGATTTCGTCTATCCGAAAGAAGGGGCCGTGAGCCTGCTGACGACGGCGTGTCCGATCGCCAAGCCGTCGGTCTCGCCGCTGGCCTCGAGCTTCATCAAGCTGCTGCTCGATCCGAAGATCCAGCTCACGATGCTGAAGGAATATGGCTATGGCCCGGTCGTGAAGTCCGTCGTGGTCCCCGAGGGCGTGGGCGCGATGGCGCCGATCGGCGAACGCGCCGCCAAGGTCTATGCGCCCGATTGGACCGTGGTCAACGAAAAGCGCGAGGAATGGACCAAGCGCTGGAATCGCGAAGTCGAACGCTGACTGGTTGTTTGTTGCGAGCCTCTCGTTGACGACGGTGTTCTCCCTTCCCCGCAAGGGGGAAGGGAAGTGCACCGTGCGCGGGGCGCCAGTATTCCTCGCCCATCTGGATCCAAAGCATGTCCTTCCTCGAGATCGATCGCGTCGGCAAATCTTTCGGCCCCAACGCGGCCGTCGAAGAGTTCAGCCTCGGCGTCGCCAAGGGCGAGTTCATCTCGTTCCTCGGCCCCTCGGGCTGCGGCAAGACCACCACGTTGCAGATGATCGCGGGCTTCCTCGATCCCTCACACGGCGCGATCCGCCTCGAGGGCAGGGATCTCGTCGCAGTGCCACCGGCGAAGCGCGGCCTCGGCATCGTGTTCCAGAGCTACGCGCTGTTTCCTCACATGACCGCCGCCGAGAACGTCGCGTTCGGCCTGGAGATGCGCAAAGTCGCGCGCAAGGAACGCGAGGAGCGCGTGCGATCGGCGCTCGCGCTGGTCGGCCTTGCCGGCTATGAGGACCGTCATCCCCGCCGCATGTCCGGCGGCCAGCAGCAGCGCGTTGCGCTCGCGCGCGCGCTGGTGATCCGGCCGAGCCTGCTGCTGCTCGATGAGCCCCTGTCCAACCTCGATGCGCGCCTGCGCGAGGACATGCAGATCGAGCTGCGCCAGATCCAGCGCGATCTCGGCACCACGACCATCCTCGTCACCCATGACCAGATCGAGGCGATGTCGCTGTCCGACCGCATCGTCGTGATGAGCAAAGGCAGGATCGAGCAGATCGGCACGCCGCAGCAGGTCTACGAGCAGCCGGCTTCCGCCTTCGTCGCGCAGTTTCTCGGCAAGACCAACGAGTTTGCTGCGACCGTGGACCACACCGGGGGGCAGGCCAGACTGGTCGCGGGATCGTGGAGTGCGCCGGCGCCGGCCGGCGTGGCCGGCTCCGTCGCCGTCAGCGTCCGGCCCGAGCGCATCAACTTCGGCGACGCCGGGCTTGCAGGGCGCATCACGAGCCGCATCTTCCAGGGCAATCACTGGCTGTTCCAATGCGACACCGAATGCGGGCCCGCCATCGTAATCCGGCAGAATGACGGCCAGCCGCAGCCGGAGCAGGGCGCAGCGGTGCATCTCGTCTGGCAGGTCTCGGACATGAGCCTGCGCGCTGCGAAGGCTGCAGCATGAGCGCGACCATCGCGTCCAACTCGTCGGAGACGCGCGCCGGCCTTTCGCTGGCGCTGCCGGCCTTGATGCTGTTCCTGGGCGTCGTCGTGATCCCGTTGGCGATGACCGTGATGCTGTCGTTCCACGATTGGGGCCAGTACAAGGGCATCGAGCCGGTCTTCATCCTGAAGAACTGGCGCGAGATCGTGGACGATCCCTACTACGCGGAGATGTTCTGGCGCACCTTCCGCGTCGCGGTGCTGGCGACCTTGATCACGGCGGTGTTCGGCGTACCGGAGGCCTATATCCTCAACCGCATGCAGGGGCCGTGGAAGGGTCTCTTCCTGCTGGTGATCATCGGCCCGCTGCTGATCTCGGTCGTTGCGCGCACCCTCGGCTGGGCGCTCCTGTTCGGCGGTAACAACGGGCTCGCCAACAAGCTCCTGATGACATCAGGCCTGATCGAGTCACCAATCAGGTTCATGTTCACCGAGACCGGCATGGTGATCGCGCTGGCGCACGCGATGATGCCGTTCATGGTGCTCGCGGTGTGGACCGCGCTGCAGCGGCTCGATCCGCAGGTCGAGAATGCGGCGCTGTCGCTGGGGGCAAGCTCGCTGACGGTGGTCCGCCGCATCGTGCTGCCGCAGATCATGCCGGGCGTGCTGTCGGGCGCCATCATCGTATTCTCGCTGTCCGCCAGCGCGTTCGCGACGCCGGCGATCATCGGCGGCCGCAGGCTCAAGGTCGCGGCGACGCTCGCCTATGACGAATTCCTCAATACGTTGAACTGGCCGCTCGGCGCCGCGGTCGCCGTGCTGCTGCTGATCGCGCTCGTCCTGATCGTCGTCGGATCCAACGCGCTGATCGAGCGCCGCTATCAGGAGGTGTTCCGATGAGCCGGAACGGCCCTCTGGCGCTGATCTTCCATGCCGTGTTCGTCGTCTTCATGGTGGCGCCGATCGTCGTCGTGTGCTGGGTCGCGTTCACGCCCGAAGGTTTTCTGTCGATCCCGATCACCAGCTTCTCGCTGCGCTGGTTCAGGGCGCTCGCCGACTATCCGGAATTCGTCCACGCCTTCGGCGTGAGCCTGTGGCTCGGCGCGCTGTCGTCGTGTGTGGCACTCTTGTTCGCGGTGCCGGCGGCGCTCGCGATCAGCCGCTATCGCTTCCGCGGCCGTGACGCGCTGTCGGCGCTGTTCCTGTCGCCCTTGATGATCCCGCACGTCGTGCTCGGCATCGCCTTCCTGCGCTTCTTCACGTCGGTCGGCGTCGGCGGCACCTTCGTGGCGCTGGTGATCGCCCATGTCGTCGTGGTGTTTCCGTTCGCGCTGCGGCTGACGCTTGCGGCCGCGACCGGCATGGACCGGTCGATCGAGATGGCCGCGGTCTCGCTCGGTGCCGACGGCTGGACCATGTTTCGCCGCGTCACCTTGCCCGCGATCCTGCCGGGCATCGTGAGCGGCTGGATGCTCGCCTTCATCCAGTCGTTCGACGATCTGACCATGACCGTGTTCCTGGCGACGCCCGGCACCGAGACCTTGCCGGTGCGCATGTTCCTCTACATCCAGGACAACATCGATCCGCTGGTGACGTCGGTGTCGGCCAGCGTCATCGCCATCACCATGACCGTTCTGATCGTGCTCGATCGCGTCTATGGCCTCGACCGCGTGCTCACCGCCAAAGGCGGCGACGCAGGACGATAGGAGATACTACGATGAGAGACTATGACGTCGCCGTCGTCGGCGGCGGCCTGCTCGGCTCTGCGATTGCCTGGGGGCTCGGCCGGCTCGGCCAGCGCGTCGCCGTGCTCGACGAGGGCGACATCGCCAAGCGTGCCTCGCGCGCCAACTTCGCGCTGGTGTGGGTGCAGAGCAAGGGCCTGGGCATGCCGGCCTACACCGGCTGGACGGTGCGCGGCTCCAAGGCGTGGCCGAAGCTCGCCGAGGAGCTGAAGGCGCAGACCGGTCTCGACGTGGTGCTGCAGCAGAACGGCGGCTTTCATCTCACCCTCGGCGAGGCCGAGTACGAGCAGCGCACCCAGCTCGTCGCGCGCATGCACAACCAGGTCGGCGCCGCCGACTATCAAATGGAGATGCTGCCGGCGTCCGAGGTGAAGAAGATGCTGCCGCTGATCGGCCCGGAGGTCTCGGGCGGCAGCTTCTGCCCCTATGACGGTCACGTGAATTCGCTGCGCACCTTCCGCGCCCTGCACGTCGGCATGAAGCAGTTCGGCGTCGATTATCTGCCGGAGCGTGCGGTCGGGGCGATCGCGCTGGACGGCAATGAGTTCAGGCTGACGACGGCGCAAGGCGAGATCCGCGCGGCGAAGGTCGTGCTCGCGGCGGGAAATGCCAACCAGACCCTGGCGCCGATGGTCGGGCTGTCGGCGCCGATGGGGCCGACGCGCGGCCAGATCGTCGTGACCGAGCGCACGATGCCGTTCCTGCCGCATCCGTTGACCACGATCCGCCAGACAGACGAGGGCACGGTGATGATCGGCGACAGCAAGGAGGACGAGCTCGACGACCGCGTGCAGAACCATCCGATCAACGCGGTCATGGCCGATCGCGCCCAGCGCACCTTCCCGCATCTGGCGCGGCTCAACGTCGTCAGGAGCTGGACCGGCATCCGCGTGATGCCGAAGGACGGCTTCCCGATCTACGAGCAGTCGGAGAGCCACCCGGGCGCCTTCGTCGCCTGCTGCCATTCCGGCGTGACGCTCGCGGCGAACCACGCTTTCGACATCGCGCGCATGGTCAAGGACGGCGCGCTCGAGCCGGAGCTGGTCGGTGCATTCACAGCCAGCCGCTTCGACAGCGAAGCGGGAGCGGGCGGCAGTGGCTACTACTGAGGGATGACGGCGCAAGGCGCCATGGAGACGATGATGTTCAAACGAACTGAGGGTGATGCGAGGGGATCGGTGACGATCCATGTCGGGGGCCAGCCGGTTGCCGCGCGCGAGGGTGACTCCGTGTCGGCGGCGCTGCTCGCCTCCGGCCTCGACGTCCGGCGCGCCACCGCGGTCAGCGGCGCAAGGCGCCTGCCTTATTGCATGATGGGCGTGTGCTTCGACTGCCTCGTCACCATCGATGGAGTCGGTAACCGGCAAGGCTGTCTCGTGCCTGTCGCCGAGGGCATGCAGATCGAAGTCCAGAAGGGCAAGCGGGAGATCGGCAAATGAGCGCCGCGCCGAAGCATGATGAATATGACGTCGTGGTGATCGGCGCCGGTCCTGCGGGCCTCGCTGCTGCAGAGATGACGGCTGGCGCCGCTCTGTCGACGCTGCTGATCGACGAGAACACCGGCCCCGGCGGCCAGGTCTGGCGTGCGATCGATGCGACGCCTCTGAAGCGCGAAGCGCTGCTCGGCGCGGACTATTGGTCCGGCAAGCAACTCGTGAAAGCCGCGCGCGACAGCGGTGCGGAGATCATTCATCGCGCCACGGTGTGGAGCCTCGACCGCAATCTCGAGATCGGCGTCTCGGTGGCCGGCGGCTCGGCCTTCATCAAGGCCAAGCGGGTCATCATCGCGACCGGAGCGCAGGAGCGTCCGTTCCCGATTCCCGGCTGGACCCTGCCCGGCGTGATGACCGCGGGCGCGGCGCAGACGATGTTGAAATCCTCCGGCCTCGTGCCTGACTGCCCGACGATTTTGGCCGGGCAGGGGCCGCTGCTGTGGCTGCTCGCGGCGCAGATCCTGCGCCTCGGCGGCCGCATCGATCGCATTCTCGACACCACCCCGCGCGCCAACTACATCGCGGCGCTGCCTCATGCCCTCGCGTTCCTGACCTCGCCCTATTTCGGCAAGGGGCTCGCGATGATGCGCGAGGTGCGCGCGAAGGTGCGCGTCACCAGCGGCGTGACCGAACTCGTGGCAGAGGGCGAGGGCAAGCTCTCGGCGGTCAGCTACGCCACAGCGGGCGGCAAGCGCGAGACACTGGCGGCCGAGTTGCTGCTGCTGCATCAGGGCGTGGTCCCCAATGTGAATCTCGCGATGGCCGCCGGTGTCGAGCATCGCTGGAACGAGCTGCAGCTGTGCTGGACTCCGGTGCTGGATGCCCTTGGTAACAGCTCCATTCCCGGCATCGCCATTGCCGGCGATGGCGCCGGCATTGGCGGTGCGCAGGCGGCCGTGGTGCGCGGCCGGCGGGCGGGCGGGGATGCGATCAAGGCGCTTCGCCCGCACGCAAAGGTCACCGATAGGTCTGCGGAGCTGGCCCGCGCCGAGCGCGGCAGGACCTTCCTCGACGTTCTGTTCCAACCGGCAAAGCAGTTCCGTATCCCGCAAGGCGACACCATCGTATGCCGCTGCGAGGAGATCACCGCCAAGGACGTGCTCGACTCCGTCGCGATCGGCGCCACCGGGCCGAACCAGCTCAAGGCCTATCGCCGCACCGGCATGGGGCCGTGCCAGGGGCGGCTGTGTGGCCTCACCGTCACCGAGCTGATGGCCGAGGCGCGCGGCAAGACCCCGCAGGAGATCGGCTACTACCGGCTGCGCGCGCCGGTGAAGCCGATCATGCTGTCGGAGCTCGCAGGCCTGCCGAAGACCGAAGAGGCCACCAAGGCCGTGGTGCGCGGATGACGGTGAAGACGGATGCCATCATCGTGGGTGGTGGCATTCACGGCTGCTCCACCGCGCTGCATCTGTGCTTGGCAGGGCTCAAGCCCGTGCTGATCGAGAAGGACTATGCCGGCCGCCACGCCTCCGGTGTCAACGCCGGCGGCGTGCGCCAGCTCGCGCGCGACGTCGCGGAGATTCCGCTGTCGATCCGCTCGATGGGCATCTGGGAGAACATCAGCGACCTGGTCGATGATGATTGCGGCTTCGAAAGCTTCGGCCAGGTGCTGATCGCCGAGAACGACGCGGAGCTCGACGCCTGTCGCGCCCGCGTCGCCGATCTCAACGCGCGCGGCTTCAGCCACGAGGAGCTGATCGACGGCACGGAATTGCGTCGCCTCGTGCCGGCGGTGGCGGAGAGCTGTCCGGGCGGCGTGGTGTCGCGGCGCGACGGCGCGGCGCAGCCCGCGCGCACCACGACGGCGTTCCGCCGCAAGGCGGAGCAGCTCGGCGCGCTCATTCGCGAGGGCGTGGCGGCGACGAACATCCGCAAGGACGGCAAGCTTTGGCATGTCGACGTCGGCTCCGAGAGCTTTGCCGCTCCGGTGCTGGTCAATGCCGCCGGCGCCTGGGCCGGCCGCATTGCGGAACAGTGCGGCGAGCCGGTGCCGGTCGAGACCATCGCGCCGATGCTGATGATCACGTCGCCCGTCGCGCACTTCATCGATCCCGTCGTCATCCTGCGCGGCCGCAAGCTGTCGTTCAAGCAGTTCCCCAACGGCACGGTGCTGATCGGCGGGGGCCATCTTGCAACGCCCGACCAGGACCGCAACGAGACCGTGCTCGACTGGCGCAAGCTGTCGGAGAGCGCGCGCACCGTCGCGGAACTGTTCGCGGTGATGCGCCGCGCGACCATCGTGCGCGCCTGGGCCGGCATCGAGGCGCGCATGCGCGACGACATTCCGGTGTTCGGGCCGAGCGCCGTTCACGACGGGCTGTATCACCAGTTCGGCTTCTCGGCGCACGGCTTCCAGCTCGGCCCCGGCGCCGGCGCGGTGATGGCCGAGCTCATCGCGCACGGCGGCACCCAGACGCGCATCGGCGATCTCAGCATCGCGCGCTTTCAGAACTCCATCCCTTCACCATCCACATGAGGACATGATGACCATCACCCGCAAGATCCGCTCCGCCATCCACCACCGCATCGTCGAGGCCAACGGCTTCGTCTTCATCGGCGGCACCATCGCCGACGATACCTCGGTGTCGATGGGCGACCAGACCCGCAACATCCTCGACAAGATCGACGGCTTCCTGAAGGAAGCTGGCACCGACAGGTCGCGCGTCGTCTCCGGCCAGATCTTCGTCACCGACCTGTCGAAGAAGAAGGAGATGGATGCGGCCTGGACTGCGTTCTTCGGCGACGACCTGCCGGTTCGCGCCACGGTCGGCGTCTCCGATCTCGGCGGCGGCGCGCTGATCGAGATCGTGGTCACGGCCGTCAAGGGTTGAGCATCGCGCCGCATCGAGCGGTCAATCGATCACGTGCGGGGCTCGCTCCGCGCGTGATTTGCTTTTCGGTCCAATTCGATCGAACATGAGCCTGTCCGTCCACCGCACGCGCCGAAAGCCGACATCATGAATGAAGAGCGTAGCCTGCCGCGTCCATCTGCTGGCCTGAAGGCAGTGTTCGCTCACATCGAGAATCAAAAGCAGGATTTCCTGGCCCGCGTGATGGACTATGTCCGGCATCCCTCGATCAGCGCTCATAACATCGGCATCACCGAGGTCGCCGCACTGCTGGTCGCCATGCTGCGGGAGATCGGCCTCGACGCCGAGACGATCGCGACCGCCGGGCATCCGATGGTGCTCGGACGCTGGCAGAAGAAGCCGGGCGCACCTACCGTGCTGCTCTACGGGCACTACGACGTGCAGCCGCCGGATCCGTTGGAGCTGTGGCTGAGCCCGCCGTTCGAGCCGACCATCCGCGATGGGCGCATCTATGCCCGCGGCATTGGCGACAACAAGGGGCAGCATTTCGCGCAGCTCATGGCGATCGAATCCCATCTCCGAGTGCATGGCGAGCTGCCCTGCAATGTGATCTTTCTGCTCGAAGGCGAGGAGGAGATCGGCAGCCCGCGCATCGCCGATTTCGTCGCTGAGCATCGCGACGGGCTGAAGGCCGATTTCGTCGTCACCGCGGACGGGCCGATGCACCCCTCGGGGCGGCCGACCATGACCTATGGCGTGCGCGGCATGTGCTCGTTCGAGCTGCGCGCGAAGCACGCCAGCCGCGACGTGCATTCTGGCAACCTCGGCGGCATCGTGCCGAATCCGATCTGGACGTTGGTCCACCTGCTCGGGACGATGAAGAATGCCGCGGGCGAGATCACTATCGACGGTCTGCATGACGCAGTCGTGCCGCCGAGCGAGCTGGACATTGCTGCCGTGAAGCGCCTGCCGCTGGACCTCGATGCCGCCAAGGCGAGCCTCGGTCTCAGCCATCTCGATGCGCCGCCCGATCGCGGCTACTACGAACGTCTGATGTTCCATCCGACGCTGACCATCAACGGCTTGCACGGCGGTTATGGCGGACCGGGCAGCAAGACCGTGCTGCCCTGCGAGGCCTTCGCCAAATGCGACATCCGCCTGGTCGAGGCGATGACGCCGGACGACGTGTTGGCGAAGGTGGAGGCGCATGTGAAGCGCCATGCGCCGGAGGTGGAGTTCATCCGGCGCGGCGGCATGCTGCCGTCGCGCGTGCCGCTCGATTCGCCCTTTGGCGCGATCGTGCGCGATGCCATCGCGCTCGCGCAGGGCCTCACGCCGCTCGAATTCCCGTGCACCGGCGGCAGTCTGCCGGACTACGTCTTCACCAAGCTCCTCGGCATTCCCGCCTTCGTCGTTCCCTATGCGAATGCCGACGAGGCCAATCACGCGCCCAACGAGAACATGACGATCGACTGCTTCTACAATGGCATCCGCACCGGTGCGGCACTGCTCGACCGCGTCGGCGCGCGCGTGCGCTGATGCCGGCGGAACGGCCATCACGATTCCGCGTGCAGTGCGGGAGGCGTCATCGAGCAGCCACGAACGGATGGCAAGCACACGGTCGTCCGCCGCCTTGCGGGTGAATCGGCCGCACGCGGCGAGATCGCGCATGGATTAACGCAGTTGATATCGCCTAGTCTCGGAAGGGATTAGTAATCGCCGCTTCAGGGCTCGGAGCTGCCACATGCACGACCCCGTTGACCAGCCGAGTGATTCGGCAAGTTCCGCTTTCCCTTGCGCGCGCGATCAGCGCAGCGCTCCGGAACACCCCGCCGCGGTTCCTGTGATCCAGCTCGACCACGCGCCAGCAATCGAGCCTGCGCCCAATGTCGATGAGGCTGCACAAAGCCCTGGCGCTCTCGGTCGGAAACGAACCGATGACGCGCATCTTGTCACACCAACCATGTGGCGCTGAGAAGGTCCCGCTCTTGGCGGCGATCGAACATGCGATGTTCGGCGACGAGTTCCTGAAGAACACCTTCGCCAACAACATTCGAGACTTTTGAGATCGCCACCTACAAGTCGCGGCTCGCATTGTGCCGTGCCGCCGGTGTCGAGGAGGGTTCGCGCGCCCCGCGAGCAGTCGTTGCAGGAGGAGGACCGATGGCAGGGTGGGTCGACTCCAATGCCGAGAAGGTCACGGAATTTGCTGGGTATGAGGAGCGTCAGGCGGCGTAACCTGGCGGTATCTCGGTCGGGATATGGAACCCGTCAGCGCGATGACAACCTCCGGTATCATCCGGATACCCACGACTCTCCTGATCTAGTAAGTAAAAACTAGCCCTTCTTGGGGCGTTTCCTCCCTGGACTTGGGCCGCCTGCACTTCGTGTGTCGGCGGCCTCTTTCTTTCAGGGGGGTGGGGTGGTGCTCTGGCCCCCGCAATCGGCCCCATGGGCGTTCGGTCCAGTCGCGCTCCTCCAAGCCGGTGATATCTCCGCGACAGTGTGAGATCGAGATCGCCCCACGCCGCGTCGCCGACCGGGCGCGTGCGACCGGAGCCTCAGCGCCGCGCGTGCTGCCAGCGCAGCAGCCGGCTCTCGGCCGCGCCCATCGCGAGCGCGGTCGTGTAGCCGATGATTCCGAGCAGCATCACGCCGGCAAACAGATCCGCCGAGCGGAACGAGCGCGCCGACAGCAGCACCCATTGGCCGAGGCCGTCGAGACCGGCGAGCATCTCGCAGACGACGGCGAGGATCAGCGCGACCGTGAGGCTCAGCCGCATGCCGGCGAGGATGTCGGGTGCCGCCGATGGCAGCGCGATCTTGAAGATCACGGCGAGCCGCGACATGTGCAGCACCCGCGCGACTTCGTAGAGTCGTGGTTCGACCGCGGCGAAGCCGTGGATCGTCCCGAGCAGCAGCGGCCACAGCGAGCCGAACGCGATCACGAACAGCGCCATGCCCTGGCTCAGTCCAAGAACGGCGATGGCGACAGGAATGATCGCTGAGACCGGCAGCGGCCGCAGCAGCTCCAGGGTCGGTGCGACGTAGATGCGCATCGCCTTCGAGGAGCCGATCATGGCGCCGAGCGCGATGCCGGCGGCGGAGGCGAGCAGCCAGCCATAGGCCATATGCGTGAGGGTGCCCGTGAGCTTGGTCAGGAGATCGCCGCTCGTGAAGCCGCGCAGCAGCGCCGCCCAGGCGCGGTCGGGGCTGGGAAGAAACACCGGTGATATCAGCCGCTGATCGGCGGCGCACTGCCACAGCACGATGATGCCGGCGGCGACGGCGAAGCTGGCGAGGCGCCAGGCGGCGACCGACCACTTCATGCGGGGTCTCCCATCGCGGCCGCGCGCTCGAACAAGCTTTGTTGTGCAGCCATCAGCGCGGTATTGAGCGCAAACCCGGTCACGCCGATCCATACCAGATAGGCCAGCATCAGATCGGGCCGCAACGCCTGCTGCGCGGTCATGATGGCGGCGCCGAGGCCGAGCGGGTTGATCGCGATCTCCACCGTGACCGCGACGATCAGCGCGATGCCGGCGGCGAGCCGGAACGCCAGAAAGATGCGGGGCAGGGCGGCGGGGATGACGATCTTCCTGATGCGATCGCGCTGCGTCAGCCGCAGCACGCGCGCCACCTCGATCAGCCGCGGCTCGATGCCGCCCACCGCGGCACGCGTCACGATCAGCACCGGCCAGACGCAGGCAAAGGCGACGATCGCGATCTCCATGCGATAGCCGAAGCCGAGCGCGATCAGCGCGATCGGCAGCAGCGCCACTGAAGGAATGGGCCTGATCGCCTCGATCGTGACCTCCATCAGCCGGTTGAAGATAGGCGACAGGCCGAGCGCGATGCCCAGCACGAGGCCGATGGTGCCGCCGAGCGCGAGGCCGGCGAACACCGAGGCGAGCGTGTCGCGCGTCGCCGCCAGCAGCGAGCCGTCGGTCAGCGCGCCCAGCAAGGCGAGCGCGATCGCGCTCGGCGGCGCCAGCGAGTCGCTCTGCACGCCGGCGAGCCGCATCCAGGCTTCGAACACGAGCAGTGCCGCGAACGGCAGCAGCGCGGGCTTGATGCGATCCGGCATCGTCATTCGCTCGCCTTGATGAAGTCGAACAACTCGCGCCGCAGCCGCAGGAACTCCGGATGCTCGCGCGTCGCCAACTGGTCGCGCGGCCGCGGCAGGCCGATCTTCAATTCCAGGCCGACGCGGCCGGGATGCGGCAGCAGGCCGACCACGCGGTCGCCGAGATAGATCGCCTCCTCGAGATCATGCGTGACGAACACGACGGTGGCGCCGGTCGCCGCCACCAGCGCCAGCATCTCGTCCTGCAGTCCCTGGCGCGTCATCGCGTCCAGCGCGCCGAACGGCTCATCCATCAGCAGCACCTTCGGATCCTGCGCGAGGCAGCGCGCGATCTGCAGCCGCTGCTGCATGCCGCCCGACATCTCGGTCGGATATTTGGCCGCATGGCCGGCGAGCCCGACCTTGGCGAGCAACTCGGCGATGCGCGCCTCGCGCTGTGCGGAGGGCATTCCGATCGTCTCCAAGGCCAGCGAGATGTTGCCGGCGGCGGTGCGCCACGGCAGCAGCGCCTTGCCATAGTCCTGGAACACGACGGCGATCTCGCGCCGCGGCGCGCGCATCGCCTCGCCCTCGAAGCGCACGCTGCCGCCGGTCGGCTGGTACAGCCCGGCCGCCAGCCGCAGCGCCGTGGTCTTGCCGCAGCCGGAGGCGCCGACCACGCACAGGATCTCGCCAGATGCGACCTCCAGGCTGATCGTGTCGATGATCGTCTTGCCGCCGAGCACCAGCGCGACATCGTCGAAGGCGATCTGCGCGCGCGCAGGCGAGGGAGATGATTGCACCAATGCGAGGGCAGGCTCTGCCATCTCAGGCTCCCTTCGGATGCGGATAGACGATATCGACGGTCGAGCACAGATGTGCCTCAAGCCGCGCCTGGGCCGCGGCGGCATTGCGCGCGAGCACGAGGTCGGCGAGCGTCTCGTGCTCCTTGATGAATCCGCTGCCATCCTCGAAGCTGCGCATCATCACGCGGCGGTAGCGATAGGCCTGGTCGTAGAGATCCGAATGAGCGGCAAGCAGGCGCCGTGATCCGCAGGCCGCCAGCAGCGCGGTGTGAAACGCCTTGTGCAAGCGATCGAACTCCGGCGCGCCTTCGCGGAACTCGCTCTGCATGCGCTGGATGTAGCGGCGCATCTGATGGAGCGCGGCGATGATGCCGGCCTCCCATTGGTCGTCGCCGCTCTGCATCGCCAGCCGCAGCGCCTCTTTCTCCACGACAGTGCGCATGCGCGTGATGTCGACGAGATCGTCGCGGCTGACCTCGGCGACGCGAAAACCGCGCTGGCCGATGCCGACGATCAGGCCGCGCGACACCAGCCGCGACAGCCCCTCGCGCAGCGGCGTCGGCCCGATCTCGTAGCGCCTGGCGAGCTCGACGATCCCCAGACGCGAGCCGGGGGCCAGAATGCCGGCGACGATGTCGCGCTCGATCAGGGCGGCGGCGCGCTCGCTGAGCGTGTCGCCGCTCGTCGGCTCAGTCTGCAGGATCGGGTTCGTTGCCGTCATCAGTCGAGGATCAGCTTCTTGAGGTCGAGCTTGGTCTGCAGCATCTTCTGCGCCGACATCACGTCGATCCACCAGGCCAGCTGCTCGGGTTTCAGGACAGGCTCTGAATAGTTGGGCGTCGTGAGCTTGACCAGCTCCAGCGGCTGCTTGGTGAATTTGGCGATGGCGGCCGAGGCCTTCTCACGATCATTGTTCACGATCGGGGCGGCCTCCGCGATGGCGGCGCGGAATTTCTTCACCGTCTCCGGGTTCTTCTCGGCCCATTCGCGCGAGGCCGCATAGAAGATGATCGGCTCGGTGCGGGCGAGTTCGGCGGCGTAGCGCGCGCCGACCGTGCCGAGGCTGGCATTGGTCATGCGCGTCACGAACGGTTCGGCCGTCAGCACCGCATCGACGCCGCCCGACTTGATGGTGTCGGCCATGGTCGGAAACGTCACCTCGACGAAGTTGACGCTTCGTGGATCGACGCCCTTCTCGACCAGCCATTTCACGAACAGCACGTGCAGGAAGGCGCCGATGCCGGGGGCGCCGACCTTCTTGCCCTTGAAGTCCTGCGGCCCAGTGATGGTGATGCCGTTGCGCACGAAGGCGGCGACCGCATCGTTCGAGGTCTTGTTCATGATCGAGGCGCCGGAGACCGCGACGAGGTCGAGCCCACCGTCGGCGGCCTGGAGGAACACGGTCGAGGTCGGCCCGCCGATCTGGATCGAGTTGGAGAGGATGGCGGCGGGGATGTTCGAGTTGATCCCGATCAGCACCATCTCTGCGTCGAGCCCGTGCTTCTTGAAGAGACCCTCATCGACCGCGACCATCGCCGAGGCGCAGTCCGAGGTGGCGGTGCAGCCGATCTGGATCTTCTCCGCGCGTGTCGCAGATGTGAGCACAAGCGTGGCCAGCACCGATCCGAGCGCAGCACTGATGATCCGATGACGCATCCTTGACTCCTCCCCGGGCGCCCGTCTCTCGGACGCCTCTTGTTTATCGATATTTTATATGTTTGTATATTTTTAGACAGAACACAAGGGGAGGCCAGCGTGAAACTTGCGACATTTCGGGCGGAAGGCGGGGAGCGGATCGGCGTCGTCCATGGCGGCGATTCCAAGCTTTTCGACCTCACCGCGGCCGCCGATCGTGCTGGCAAGAGCAATCCGGCGTTCGGCTCGATGCTGTCGTTGATCGATGCCGGCGAAGCCGCGCTCGACGCAGCACGCGCGCTGGTCGAGCGCCATGGCAGCGACGAAAGCCTCTCGCGCGACGTCGGCGGCACCGAGCTGCTGGCCCCGGTGCCGGAGCCGCGGCAGATGCGCGACGGCATGTCGTTTCCGCTGCACATCCTGCAGGCGCCGCGCGGCCAGCGAAAGCTCGCGGCGCGGCAGCGCGGCGACGCGCAGGAGCTCGCGCGCATCGATGCCGAGCCGCTCGGCGAATTGCCCGAGGTCTATCGCAAGGTCCCGATCTTCTACATCACCAACCGCTTCAGCGTGCGTGGCCCGAACACGACGGTGAAATGGCCGCGCTACAGCAAGGTGATGGACTATGAGCTGGAGTTCGGCATCATCACCAGGGGCAAAGGCAAGGATATTCCGGCCGCGAAGGCGCGCGATCACATCTTCGGCTTCACGATCTTCAACGACTTCTCCGCGCGCGACACGCAGCGCATCGAGATGGACGGCCGGCTCGGCCCCTCCAAAGGCAAGAGCTTTGACGGCGGCAACGTGATGGGGCCGTGGATCGTGACCCCCGACGAGATCGGCGATCCCTATCGCCTGAAGATGGAGGCGCGGGTCAACGGCGAGGTCCGCTCGCGTGGCGTCAGCGAGGGCATGCTATTTTCGTTCGAGGAGCTGATCGCCTATATCAGCAAGGACGAGACCCTGATGCCCGGCGAGTTCATCGGCTCGGGCACCGTCGGCAACGGCTGCGGTCTCGAGCTCGGCTGGTATCTCGAACATGGCGACGTGATCGAGCTCGAGGTCGAGAAGATCGGCATCCTGAAGAACAAGGTCGAGCGGCAGGACGTCTGATCCTGCTGCCGACGACAACAACCAATAACGACAAAGCGAGAGGACCGCCCATGGCCCGCAGACTGATCGACATCTCCGTGCCCTTGCAGAACGACGTGCCCGCCGATCCGCCCGGCAATCATCCGACCATCACCTATATCGACCATCAGCAGGGCCTGCCGCGCATGCTGCAGTTCTTCGACGGGCTGAAAGCCGAGGATCTGCCGGACGGGCAGGGCTGGGCGGTCGAGCAGGTGAATCTTTCGACCCACAACGGCACGCATCTCGATGCGCCCTGGCATTTTCATCCGACGATGAATCGCGGCGAGCGCGCCTGGACCATCGACGAGGTGCCGCTGGAGTGGTGTCTGCAGCCGGGCGTGAAGCTCGACTTCCGTCGTTTCCCGGACGGCTATGTGGTGACCGCGAGGGATGTCGAGGATGAGCTCAAGCGCATCGGCCACACGCTGTCGCCGCTCGAGATCGTCGTCGTCAATACCTCGGCCGGCGCGCGCTTCGGCCAGGCCAACTACGTCAATTCGGGCTGCGGCATGGGCTATGAGGCGACGATGTATCTGCTCGAGCGCGGCGTGCGCCTGACCGGCACCGACGGCTGGAGCTGGGACGCGCCGTTCGTGTTCACCGCGCAGAGATACGCCGAGACCCACGATGCCGCGCTGATCTGGGAAGGCCACAAGGCCGGACGCCACATCGGCTATTGCCATCTTGAGAAGCTGCACAATCTGGAGCAACTGCCGTCGACGGGGTTCATGGTGTCGTGTTTCCCGGTCAAGATCGAGCGCGCCTCGGCCGGATGGACGCGGGCGGTGGCGATCATCGAGGGGTGAGGCGGCTAATCTCCGATTGAAGTCACGACATGGGTTTTGGCGCGTTTGATCTCGCGTCATTCCGGGGCGGCGCGCGCCAGCGCGACGAGCCCGGAATCCATCGAGCCGCGCGACGTGCTGAAGGATGGATTCCGGGTTCGCGCTGCGCGCGCCCCGGAATGACCGAGGAGAGCACTCGGCAAAGCCAAAGAGGGAGCTCGTCGCGCGCCGTGGTGACAGTTGCGAGCCGACCTTGACTGCAAAATCAGGCCGCTCTCTCTCAGCTCGCTTTAGCAACTACACGCCAGCATGACCTCGTTCCGCCGCAGCACCGGCAGGGTCCAGGGCGGATTGTAGAACGCGAGCAGCGGCGATCCGGCGACGGTCAGCCCCTTGCGCTGCGCGTAGTCGCGCAGTGCGCGGGTCTTTTCGGCGACGATGCCGTCGGAGGTGGAGCCTGAGAAGGTGAGTGCGACCGTGCGCTGAGCCGGGACGGCCGTCAGCTTGATCCGCGCGTCTTCCGGTGGAGGCAGCTTCTGCAGCGTCCAGCTCGACGGCATCACGAAGCTGACGCTCCAGCGATCGCTGGCGGTCTCGTCGCCCGCCGTCGGCAGCGCGGTCGCCTGCTGCTGCACCGGTGCCGTCATCGCAATCTTGGCTTTCGCACGGTTGGCGCCGAAAATGTAGCCGGCGATGATGCGAAAGCCTTCCTCGATCGCCGGCTTGCGCGCGCCCTGCACCTCGGCCTGCGCGATGATCATCGGTGCATAGGCGCGGATTTCGAAGTCGCCATCGCGCGAAACGACGTCGTATCTGGGATGTTCGACCCGGCTCATGAGCGGCCCTGCGGCAATGACGGCGCCGGCGAGGACAAGCACGGTGGCGCCTGCGAGCCAGATCAGCATGCGGCGTCTCCTCGGTGGTGTCGGCTCGGTCATGGCGGTTGCGCCGTCAGGTTTGAATAACGAGGAAACGCGAGCGAAGGTCCGGCAGATCACGTGCCGGCTGCCCGCCTGCGGTCGTCCTTCGACGCCCGACTGTAGCGTCGCCCGGATGAGCGCAGCGATATCCGGGATCGCACGAGGCGTAGGGGACCCGCGGATGTCGCTGCGCTCATCCGGACTACGCGCGTGCCGATGGCGGTGCATGCCCGTCGGGCGACTCGGGCTCGGGCGCGACAAGATCCACCGCCCTGCAACCCCTCTCATGATCCAGATCGTGCCTGCGCCGAAAACGAAAATTCCGCAGCGCGCTCAGCGCGATCGCCTCTGTCCAGATCTCGGCGTAAAAATTTCCAACTTTCGTTTTATCGGAAGATATGCTCTCCTCCCTCCATCCCGCCTCATGCAGAGGGGCGTACGCGTCGTCACGATACGTTGAGGCGGGGAGCGGTGGCCGCGGGTCTGTCAGGCGCTTTTGCGCAAGACGACTGTCAGCACGCGGACGTTCAAGCCGTGTGGTCCTGGCGCCCCGATGCTGGCGCCAAGCCTGATGCCGACCTGACGGGTTGCGCAGGTGACGGGGGCAAACAAGCCGGTCCCCGGGGAGAGCTCGGAGCAGACGTTCACCCATCGCGCAGGGAAGGCCGGGTCTGTCCGGCTGAACCTGTGGTTCCTGCCGCCTGCATTTTTTCCGCAGGCGGGCCACGGGCCTCAGTCGAGGTCCGGCCTTCCCTGCGCCCTCGCGTTTCCGGCGAGGGTCTCGAGCATCGCTTCGGGCGCGTGTTGCGCTGCGAGGGCGACGGCGCGTGCGCGCATGGTGGCGCTGGCATACTGGATATGCTTATCAGTTGAGCGGGGCGCCGATGCTGGCGCGCCACCACCAACAAATCAGCCGGCCGCAACGGCTGATCCAGGAGGAAACCCATGGCAGATACCTCACGCCGCGATCTCCTCGTCGCCGGCAGCGCCGCGGCAGCGGCTGCGATCATGACGGACACCTACCCTGCCGCGGCACAGGCCGGGCCGGAGCCGATCTTCGCCGTGCCGGCGACCACCATTCCGATCGCCGGCGAGCAGGGCGTCTTCCCCGTCCGCCGCATCTACTGCATCGGCCGCAACTACGCGGCGCATGCCATCGAGCGCGGCTCCGATCCGAACCGCGAGCCGCCGTTCTTCTTCCAGAAGCCGACCGACGCGATCCAGAACGTCGCGATCGGCGAGGTCGCCGATCATCCTTATCCGTCGCTGACCAAGAACTATCATCACGAGGTCGAACTGGTCGCGGCGCTGAAATCCGGCGGCACCAACATTCCCGCCGAGTCCGCGCTCGATCATGTCTATGGCTACGCGCTCGGCCTCGACATGACCCGCCGTGACCTGCAGAACGGCATGGCCGCCGAGAAGAAGCCATGGGAGATCGGCAAGAGTTTTGATCATGCCGCCGTGCTCGGCCCGATCCATCCGGTGGCGAAGGTCGGCCACTTCACCAAGGGCGCGATCTCACTCGCGGTCAACGGCACGGTCCGGCAGAACTCCGACCTCACGAAGATGATCTGGAGCGTCGCCGAGCAGATCGCGAAACTGTCCGAGGCGTTCGAGCTGAAGGCCGGCGACATCATCTATTCCGGCACGCCGGAGAATGTCGGCCCGGTCGTCAAGGGCGACGTGCTCTTGTGCAAGCTCGAGGGCCTGCCGGACATGTCGATCAAGATCGTTTGAGAGAGGGGCTGGACCACACGTCGTGTGCAGCACGTTGACGCTGCCGATCGGACCGGACGTCGCCGCCGCAATGCCGGTACGCGCCTTCTCTCCGCACGCGGGGGAGGGGCGAGCAGCGAGCGTCGCTACGCGCGCTATCCAACAAGTGCCGCAGCCGCAGCCATCCCTCCGGATGCTGCGACTGACGCCGTGGCGCTCGCGGCGCCGCGCCTCTCATCGCCTGTCGGACGGGAACTATCGTTGTTCCCGCGCAAACAGGCGCTGCCAGCCGTTCGCAAGTTTGTGGCCCGACAAAGAGCCGCCGGGCACCGCCGCCTATCGTTGCCCTGCATCAGCCGAGCGAACGAGGGCAGCCGTGGCCATCACCATCGAGATCGATCACGCCAAGACGCGGCGCATGGCGCAGGGCCAGGGCCAAAGCAGGGGCCAGGGTCAGGCCCGCGGCCCGGCACGGTCGTTGCGCAGCGCAGGCGGCCCGGTGGTTCCGCAAGGCGTCAAGGGGCCAATCCGGCGGCTGAAATGGCTGATTCTCGTTCTGACGCTCGCCGTCTACTACATCACGCCGTTCGTCCGCTGGAACCGCGGGCCGAATGCGCCAGGCCAAGCCGTGCTGCTCGATTTCGCCCACGGAAAGCTCTATCTTGGCCCCGCCGAGATCTGGCCGCAGGATCTCTATCTCATCACCGCGGCGATGCTGCTGGCGACGTTCATCCTCGTCCTGGTCAACGCGCTGGCCGGCCGCCTGTGGTGCGGCTTCGCCTGTCCGCAGACGGTGTGGACCGACCTGTTCCTGCTGGTCGAGCGCCTCGTCGAGGGCGACCGCCGGCAGCGGCTGAAGAACGTCGGCGCGCCGCTGACGGCGCGGCGCATCGCACAGATCGCCACCAAGCACGCGCTGTGGATGGCGATCGCGCTCGGCACCGGCGGCACCTTGATCTTCTACTTCACCGACGCGCCGGGGCTGGTGCGCGATGTCCTGCATGGCGAGATGTCGGCGACCGCGCTGACCTGGACCTTGGCGTTCGCCGGCACGACCTATGGCCTCGCCGGTTTCGCGCGCGAGCAGGTCTGCACCTTCATGTGCCCGTGGCCGCGTCTTCAAGGCGCGATCTGGGATCCGGAAGCCTTCACGGTGAACTATCGCGATTATCGCGGCGAGACCCGGATGTCGGCGAAGAAGGCCGCCGAGGCGCGGTCGCAGGGGCTGCCGGCCGGCGATTGCGTCGATTGTGGCGCCTGCGTCGCCGTCTGCCCGATCGGCATCGACATCCGCCAGGGGCCGAGCTTCGCCTGCATCAATTGCGGCCTCTGCGTCGATGCCTGCGACGGCGTGATGGCCAAGCTCGACCGTCCGCGCGGCCTGATCGACTACGAGAGCTGGCGCAACATCGAGCGTGGCCGTGTCGGCGAGCCGCGTGTCTCACGGCTGGTGCGGCCGAAGACGATCGGCCTCGCGCTCGCCTGCGTCGCTGTGGCCGGCGTGATCGCGGTTTCGTTCGTCACGAAGACCACCGCCGTGCTGTCGGTGCAGCACGATCGCGATCCGATGTCGGTGCGGCTGTCGGATGGCTCGGTGCGCAACGGCTACACGGTGAAGCTGCTCAACAAGTCGTCCGCCGTGCAGAGCTTCAGGCTCGGCATCAGCGGCATCGATGCGGCGCTCGCCATCGTCGGCCATGCGGCGGCGGATGCGATCGAGGTCGAGCCGGACGGCTCGGAGGCGCTGCGGGTGACGCTGACCATGCCCGAGTCTGTGGATGCCGATGTCACCTTCCAGGCGGTCGATGCCAACGGCCAGGTCGTGCTGACCGCGCGCGACCGCTTCGTGAACCGGTAGAGGACGGCCTACAGATAGGATTTCGGCAGCAGCATGTGGATGCCCTTGTTGCCGTCGACCAGCTGGGTGACGCGCAGATTGCCGGCCAGCGAGCACAGCATGTAGGCCTGGTTGCGCGACAGGTTGGTGCGGGCGCAGACGTGCTTGACCATCTCGCGCACCGCCTGCTTGGCGGCGTCATCGAGATCCTCGCCGAGGCCGATCGACATCAGGTGGGTGGCGTTCTCGGCGAACGGCCAGGTGATGTCCATGTCCTTGCGCACGGTGAGGCGGAAGGTGCCGGTGACGCCGGTCTCGAGCGCGGTGATGCAAACCTCGCCGTTCGCCGTGATCGGCCGCTATGCCTCGGTGCGTTACGGGCGCTGACTGATCCTGCTTCTTCTGGCGTGATCATCGGCCGGATCGCTCCGGCCGATGATCTGGTGATTGCTGCAAGCTCACGTCGCGAGCTGATTGCCGATCGGCAATGCGCGCAGGCGCTTGCCCGTTGCGGCAAAGATCGCGTTGGCGAGCGCCGGCGCGAATGGCGGCACGCCCGGCTCTCCGACGCCGCTCGGCGGCGTGTCGGCATCAACGGGCACGATGTGCACGTTGGTGACCAGCGGCGCCTCGTCGATTCGGACCACCGGATGGTCGTCGAAGTTGCGCTGCTGCACCCGGCCATTCTTGAAGCTGATCTCGCCATATTTGGCGAGGCTCAGCCCCATGATCGCGGCGCCTTCGAGCTGCGAGGCGATGCGCTCGGGGTTGACGAAGGTGCCGCAGTCGATCGCGGTGTCGACCTGATGCACCACGAGCTTGCCCTTGTCGTCGACCGACACCTCCACGATGGTGGCGATGTAGCTGACGAAGCTGCGATGCGCGGCGATGCCGAGGCCGTGGCCCTTGGGCACCGAGCGGCCCCAATTGCCCTTCTCGGCCACGAACTCGACGACGCGGCGCAGCCGGCCGGTGTCGATCGGATAGCTCTCGTAGGGCTCGCCGTAGTTCCAGAGATCCTTCACCGAGGCGAGCTTCAGGACGCGCGGAGTGCCGATCAGATCGAGCAGCGTGTCCTTCTGGTCGCGGCCGGTGGAATGGGCAATCTCGCCGACCATCGATTGCACGGCGAAGGCGCGCGGGATGTTGGAGACCGAGCGGAACCAGCCGATGCGGGTCATCGCCTTGGCGGCGGGATTCTCACATTGGATGTTGGCGATCTCGAGCGGCAAGTCGACGAGGCCCATGCCGAGCTCGAACGGCGCGGCATGATCGGCGCCCGCCGCGAAGGTCGACAGGATGGTCGGCGCGACGCTGCGGTGGCGCCAGGCCACCACCTTGCCGCTCTTGTCGAGCCCGGCTTCGATGCGCTCCACCGACACGGTGTGCAGGAAATCGTGATGGAGGTCGTCATCGCGTGTCCACTGCACCTTGACCGGTGCGCCCAGCGTCTTCGACAGCAGGGCAGCCTCGAGCGCGAAGTCGCATTTTGACTTCCGCCCGAACCCGCCGCCGAGCAGGGTGACGTTGACGGTGACGTTCTCCGGCGGGATCTGCAGCGTCTTGGCGACATCCTCGTGCGTGCCGCCGGGGCTCTGCACAGGCGCCCAGATCTCGGCCTTGTCGCCCTTGACGTCGGCGACCGCGACCGGCGGCTCCATGCTGGCATGGGCGAAATGCGGCAGGTAGTACTCGCCGGTGATCACCTTGTCGGCCGACTTCAGCGCGGCCTCGACGTCGCCTTCCTCGCGTACGACGAGGCCCGGCTGGCGCGCGGCGGCCTCGAGCTCGGCCCGATAGGCGACAGAGTCGTAGCTCGCATTGGCGCCGTCGTCCCACTCGACCTTGAGCACGTCGCGGCCCTTGATCGCGGCGCCGGTGTTGCGCGCGATCACCGCGACGCCGCCAAGCGGCTGGAACTTCGATGGCCAGGGCCAGCCCTTGACCTCGATCACCTGCTCGACGCCGGGCACCTTCAGTGCCTCGGCCGGATCGAACGACTTGACCTTGCCGCCGGTCACCGGCGGCCGGGCGATGACCGCGTATTTCATGCCGGGCAGGCGGACATCGGCGCCGTAGCGCGCCTTGCCGACGGTGATGTCGTGCAGATCGACGATGCTGACCTGACCCTTGCCGAGATAGCGGAAGTCCTTCGGCGACTTCAGTTGCACGGTGTCAACCGCAGGCACCGGCAGACTGGCGGCATCGGCCGCGAGCTCGCCGAAGCCGAGGCGGCGGCCGCTGGCGCTGTGCACGACCTCATGATTGACGGCTTTCACCTCGCTCGGCGGCACGCCGAGGCGCTTGGCCGCCGCGGCTTCGAGCATCGCCCGCGCCATGGCGCCGATCTGTCGCATCGGCAGCAGATAGTGCCGCGTGCTGCGCGAACCGTCGGTATCCTGGTTGCCGAACTTCACCTCGTCGCCGGGGGCCTGCACGACGCGCACGCGCGACCAGTCGGCTTCCATCTCCTCCGCCACGATCAGCGGCAGGCTGGTACGCACGCCCGTGCCCATCTCGGAGCGGTGGGCGAGGATCGACACGATGCCGTCGGGGGCGATCGAAACGAAAACCTTGGGATCGACCACGGTGCCGTGCGGCATCTTGCCGGCGCCGGTTTCATAGGCGGCAAACGCCGGGCGCGACAGCAAGGGAGCCGCGAGCACGAACCCGCCGGCGAGGCCCAGCGTCTGCAGGATGGTACGGCGCGAGACGTTCTCGACCTTGAGATGCCGCTCGAAGCCGCGGCGAGAAGCGGACTTTGCGATGTCGGGATTTGCGATGATGTTCATGATCACACCCCCGTCGAGGCCAGATGGATCGCATTCTCGATGCGCTGATAGCAGCCGCAGCGGCAGATGTTGCCGGCCATCGCATCCCTGATCTGGTCATGCGACGGTTTGGGATTCTCGTTCAAGAGTGCGGCCGCTTGCATGATCTGCCCGGCCTGGCAGAAGCCGCATTGCGGCACGTTGACCTGCCGCCATGCCTTCTGCACCGGATGATCTCCGGTCGGATGCAGACCTTCGATGGTGGTGACCTCCCGTCCCGCGACATCCGATACTGCGGTGATGCAGGCGCGCGCCGCTTCCTTGTCGACCATCACGGTGCAGGCGCCGCACAGCGCTGCGCCGCACCCGTATTTCGTTCCGGTCAAACCCAGCTCGTCGCGCAGATACCACAGCAGCGGCAGGCTCGGATCGCCATCCCAGCTCTGCTCCTGTCCGTTGATTTTCACCTTGATCATGTTCGCCCTCGCTCTGTCGGACCAATGGTCGCTGGTTCTGATCGTTGGTGGACGCGCGCGGGACCACATGTCCTTACGTGCACGCGCCGGATCAATTGAGAGTTGTCGGAAGACTACTGATGATAGCAGACCGGGACAGGCATCGGTCTACACAGGCGCGTGTGGTGTCAGAGCAGACGAGCGCTGCGCGTGCAGCCCGCTGCAATGCAAATACGGAACAATGGGCGATGCGCCGACGACAATGGCGGCCGCCTGACCAAAGCGGCGACAAAAAAAGAATGCCTCGCCGGCGTGGGGCAGGCGAGGCACCAAGTCTTCAGGAAGGAACGCTTCAGTTGTACGCTTGGTCCGTGGCGGCCGTCAGGCCGCCTTTGCTTTCGCCACGTGGGTGGCAATCGCATCCATCAGGGCCGGCGACAGGCAGTCATAGGGCTCGAGCCCCAGCTCCTTCAATCGCGCCCGAATCTCGCCCATCTGTTCCGGCTTCACGCCCGACTCGATCACCGAGGAGACGAAGGCCGCAAAGCCCGGCGCGGCCGAACCCTGCTCCTGGAACAGCTCGGGGTGAATGAAGTCGAGGCCGTAGAACGGGTGGCCCGTGTTCTCGATGCGGCCATACATATGCGTGCCGCAGCCGGTGCAGGCATAGCGCTGGATGACGGCGGAGGGATCGACGATCTTGAGCTTGTCGCCGTTCTCCAGCACCGTGACGTTCTGCCGCGGCACCACGGCAACGACCGAGAAGGTCGCGCCGGAGGGCTTCCAGCATTTGGTGCAGCCGCACGCGTGGTTATGCGCGACATCGCCCTTGATGCCGACCTTGACCGGCCGGTCGTGGCATTTGCAGACCAGCGTGCCGCCGGCGAAATGGCCGCTTCCCTGTTTGACGCCGTTATCGACGGACGGATGGATGTGGACAGTCATGGCGCAATCCTCCTCAGTTTTGCGTGCTTGGGGTCAGAACACGACGACGGAACGGATCGATTTGCCCTCATGCATCAGGTCGAAGCCCTTGTTGATGTCTTCGAGCTTGAGCGTGTGGGTGATCATCGGGTCGATTTCGATCTTCCCGTTCATGTACCAGTCGACGATCTTGGGAACGTCGGTGCGCCCGCGCGCGCCGCCGAACGCCGTGCCCTTCCAGACGCGTCCGGTGACGAGCTGGAATGGGCGGGTCGCGATCTCCTTGCCGGCCTCGGCGACACCGATGATGATCGATTCGCCCCAGCCGCGATGGCAGGCTTCCAGCGCCTGGCGCATCACCGTGGTATTGCCGGTGCAGTCGAAGGTGTAGTCGGCACCGCCGTCGGTCAGCGCGACCAGGTGCTGGACGATGTCGCCGGTCACCTTCTTCGGGTTGACGAAATGGGTCATGCCGAAGCGGCGGCCCCATTCCTCCTTGCTGTCATTGACGTCGACGCCGACGATCTTGTCGGCGCCCGCCATCCGCGCGCCCTGGAGCACGTTGAGGCCGATGCCGCCGAGGCCGAAGACGATGACGTTCGAGCCGGGCGTGACCTTGGCCGTGTTGACGACCGCGCCGACGCCGGTGGTGACGCCGCAGCCGATATAGCAGCTCTTGTCGAAGGGCGCGTCCTCGCGAATCTTCGCGACCGCGATCTCCGGCAGCACGGTGAAGTTGGAGAAGGTCGAGCAGCCCATGTAGTGGTAGATGGCCTGGCCCTTGTAGCTGAAGCGCGACGTGCCGTCGGGCATCAGGCCCTTGCCCTGCGTGGCGCGGATCGCGGTGCAGAGATTGGTCTTGCGGCTGAGGCAGCTCTTGCACTGGCGGCATTCCGGTGTGTAGAGCGGAATGACGTGGTCGCCGGGCTTGACCGAGGTCACGCCCGGGCCGACCTCGCGCACGATGCCGGCGCCCTCATGGCCGAGGATCGAGGGGAAGATGCCCTCGCTGTCGAAACCGTCGAGCGTGTAGGCATCGGTGTGGCAGATGCCGGTAGCCTTGATTTCTACCAGCACCTCGCCGGCCTTCGGCCCTTCGAGGTCAACCTCGACGATCTCCAGCGGCTTCTTGGCTTCGAAAGCGACCGCGGCGCGCGTCTTCATGTCTCAAACTCCTCTTTCATTCTCTTGAGCCCGCGACGCTGCCCAGGGAAACTGTTCAGGCGCGGTCCCCGTCGTCAGTCATTTCTTGCCCATGCAGGAGTTCTCCGCTTCCGTATAGGCTGGCGGTTTGTCCTCGTGCTTGGCCGGGCGAACGCGTCCTACCGCGTCATTGCCGCGGGCGCGCAGGTAGATGTAGAGGTCGTCCATGTAGCAGGCCACGTTCGGATTGTCGCCGAAAGCCGGCATGACGTTCTCCTGGGACGTGCTGACATTCTTGCGGCCGCTGGCGATGACACCGATGAAATCGCCGTAGCTCATGGTCTTGACCGAGTCCTTCAGCGCAGGCGCATAAGTCGATCCCATGCCGTCGGGCCCGTGGCAGACGTGGCATTCGGAATGATAGCGGCGGTATCCCGAGTAGGTGTACCAGTCGACCGATCCGTCGGCGCCCACCTTGTAGGTCGGATTGCCATCCTTATCGAAGTACTTCCCGTCCTCGGACTTGACGGCCGCAGGATCTCCCGGACTTTCCGCCCAGGCATTTTCGGCGACAGTCATCCCGCCGGTTGCCAGGAACAGAGCCGTGGCGACCGCAAAACAGATTCTACGCAAGGGCGTCTTCCCTTAATTTTCTGGGGCAGGCGAACCGGCGCATGGACGAGATCCATGCGCCGGAAGCAGGTGCCTAGCTCACTGCTGCGGGAGCGAGAACACGGTGAGCGCGCCGCCCAGGGCGGTGTAGTTGCTCAGCGCTGCGTAGCCGCCGACCGCACCGAGACCGGCGGTCGGATCCGTCAGGCCCGCCGCGAGACCGATGCCGGCCCAGCCACCGACACCCGAGAGCACGGCGACATACTGCTTGCCGCCTGCCTCGTAGGTCGTGACGTTGCCGATGATGCCGGACGGGGTCTTGAACTTGTAGAGCTCCTTGCCCGTCTTGGCATCGACCGCCTTGAGGTAGCCTTCGAGCGTTCCGTAGAACACCACGCCGCCAGCCGTCGCGAGCGCACCAGACCACACCGAGAACGGCTCCTTGTTCGACCAGGCGATCTTGCCGGTCTTGCCGTCCCAGGCGATGAAGTTGCCCATATGGGTCTCACCCGCCGGCGGATACATCGACAGGGTTGCGCCGACATAGGGCTGACCTGCGGTGTAGCTCACCTTGAAGGGCTCGTAGTCCATGCAGACATGGTTGGTGGGCACGTAGAACAGTTGCGTATCCGGCGAGTAGGCCGCCGGCTGCTCGTCCTTGGTGCCCAGCGCCGCCGGGCAGATGCCCTTGGTGTTGACGTCCTCACCCTGCTTGTCGGTCGAGTACTGATCGACGACCTTGGGACGGCCGTAGGTTGCAGAGTTCTTGTCCATGTCGACGCCGGTGGTCCAGTTCACCTTCGGGTCGAACTTCTCGGCAACGAGCAGCTCGCCCGTGGCACGGTCGAGCGTATAGCCGAGGCCGTTACGATCGAAGTGCGTGAGCAGCTTGCGCGGCTGGCCGTTGATGGACTGGTCGGACAGGATCATCTCGTTGACGCCGTCATAGTCCCACTCGTCGTGGGGCGTCATCTGATAGACCCACTTCGCGACGCCGGTGTCGGCATGGCGGGCGAAGATCGTCATCGACCACTTGTTGTCGCCGGGACGCTGCTTCGGATTCCAAGTCGAGGGATTGCCCGACCCGTAATAGACCATGTCGAGCTGCGGATCGTAGGAGATCCAGCCCCAGGTGCAGCCGCCGCCGGTCTTCCACTGATCGCCTTGCCAGGTCTTCAGGCTCGAGTCCTTGCCGACCGGCTTGCCGAGCGCCGTGGTGTTGGCGTCGAACAGGATCTGGTCATCCGGACCTTCGGAGTACGCCTTCCAGACCTGCTTGCCGCTCTTGATATCGTAAGCGGTCATGCTGCACTGGACGCCGAACTCGCCGCCGGACGTGCCGACCAACACCTTGTCCTTCACCACGAGCGGAGCCGAGGTTCCGGTCTGTCCCTTGCTCGGATCGCCATTGACGGCGGTCCAGACGTGCTGGCCGGTCTTGGCGTCGATCGCCACCAGCTTGTCGTCGGCCTGATGCAGGAAGATCTTGCCGTCCCCATAGGCGACGCCGCGGTTGACGGTGTCGCAGCACATCACCGGAATGACGTTCGGATCCTGCTTGGGCTCGTACTTCCAGACGATCTTGTTGTCCTGCGCGAGATCGAGCGCATACACCTTGTTCGGGAACGGCGTATGCACATACATCAAGTTGCCGATGATGAGCGGTCCGCCTTCGTGGCCGCGCAGCACGCCGGTGGAGAAGGTCCACGCGACCTGCAGCTTGCCGACGTTCTGAGCGTTGATCTGATTGAGCTTGGAGTAACGCGTATTGGCGTAGTCTCCCGCCGGCATCACCCAGTCCTTCGGGTTGGCCGACATCTTGACCAGCTCTTCACTGGCCCACGCGCCACCCGCGGCAAGCGCCGCGACTGACGTCAGACATGTTGCGAGTAGCACTCTTCGCATCGTCTTTCCTCCCGGGTTCAACTGAGGTTCCGCAGCACGCGGCCCAGTATTCGTTTTCGGCATCATTGATTATCCACTTCCTGACCGGGAAACTTGCCCAAAAGAGAAAAGAGCTTGCTCAAGAGTGAAGCGAATAGAAGTTTTTGAAGGAGATTTTGCTTTGCTGGTCCGCAACATGAGCGCCATTCTTGCTGCGGAGCATCAATTTACAGCACCGCGGTTCCACCGAAGGTTGACGTTTCCCTTGACCTTACAGAGACGAAGGCGGAGGATCATGCGAGGGAAGTTATGGAACGAACTGCGCCGCGAAAGTCGCGGCCTTAAAATGGGAGCAATCTTGCTACAGTCTCGTTCGCCGTCCGGCGGCGGACCCGTTGCGTTTCGATCATGAATCGGTGGATGAAACATGTCCGACACGATCCGCTCGCTTAATACTTCGGGATTCTCACCGAAGAGCCAGATCCAGCGTTGGTCAGATGCACTGACCGACCTGTGCGGACGTTTCGATGTCGATCCGCTGGAGGGGGCCTCGTTCGAGGGGCGCATCAATTTCACGACGGTGTCGCGCCTGAAGCTCTGCCAGATCGAGGCCAGCCAGCACCGTATTGCGCATACCTATGCGCGTGCGCAAAAGGCCGCACATCCCTACATCAAGATCTTGTTCCAGACCTATGGAACGTCCTATTTCGAGCAGGATGGCCGCCAGATCGAGATCGGCCCGGGCGATTGTCTCGCCTATGACGTCTCGTTACCGCACACCATCATCAGCCCCGCGCTGACCCGCCATGACGTCGTGATCGTGCCGAAGGAGCTATTGCAGGAGCGCGGCTTCCGGTCGGAAAAGATGCCTGCATACAAGCTGTCTGCGCGGAGCGGGACCGGTCGGATTGCGCATGATGTCACCCATGCCGCGTTCGATGAGGCGACCCGGCTTTCGCCCAACTCGGCCGTCAGCGTCGCCGAATCGCTCATCGATCTGTTGCTCTTGCCGCTGCGTGAAGCCGATCGAATGCTGGATCGGGCGGGACCTGAGGCGGTCTATATCCGCGCTCAAGCCTTCATCCGCGAGCATCTGCGCGATCCCGATCTGTGCATCGATCAGATTTCGGCGGCTCTGGGGTGCACCAAGCGCTACCTTCACATGGTGTTCAGCGACCGTGGCATGACGGTCAGCGACTACATCTGGCGGGCCCGGCTTCAGCATTGCCGGCAGGAACTGGAGACGCAGAGCGGCAAGACCATCACTGATGTCGCGTTCTCGTGGGGTTTTTCGAGTTCGTCGCACTTCAGCCGTGTCTTCCGCAAATATTTCGGCGTCGTGCCGTCGTCGGTTCATAAGACTGCGGCCCGCTGAGCGGTCGTGAGGTAGCCGCGCTAGCGTGCGCCGCTCCGGATGATCCTCTGGAATGCATCACCGAGAATCACCGGCTCGCGCGGTGGAAGGTAGGTCAGTCCGGCGGACCGACCGAGATTCGCCAGGGCCCCGGAAGCGTCGAGTTCCGTCAAGGCCTTGTCGACCGATGCGATGAGTTCGGCCGAACTGGTCAGCCCGACATAACCGCGGTTCACGCCGATCGGATAGCTGTAGCCCGACCCGCCGAGCCTGGTGTCGGGATGAGCCGCCCGATACGCATCGAAACGTCTGCCATCGAGCAGGGTCGCATCGAACTTGCCCTGTTCGAGCGCCCCGAGCAGATCATCCCGCGTGGGAATCAAATGCGTGATGTCGTCGATCAGCCGTCCCTTGTCGAACGTCATCAGGATTGCATCCGCCAACGTGCCGCTCTCGATTGCCAGCCGCAGCCCTGCCAGGTCGCCGATGTCGGTAATCGGGCGCTGTTTCGCGGAAGGTCCGAGAACGACGGTCAGTGTTGAGAACATGTATGGCTTGCTCGGCATCAGCGTGCCGAGCGGAACGCGGCGGCGGCGGTCGTCGCGGGTGGCGCCATCGAAGTCCGGCAGCTTGGCTGTCTTGACGCCGGGCGCGACCAATCCGTCCTGGGTGAACGCATAGCTGCCGAGCAGCGAGCAGCGTCCGTCCGAGAGCAGTGCGTTCGCCTCCAGCGCTGGACTGGAATCTTCGTCCAATTTGCTTTCGTACCACTGGATCTCGAGCTTTCTGCCAAGGCGGTCGGCGATTGCCTGACCGAGCAGGACGTCGAAACCGTTGCCGGGCTTGCCACGATGATGGACCGAGAGCGGCGGAAGATTTTCGTCAAGGCAGATGCGCAGCACGTCGTCAGCGGCTAAGGCGGCTGACGACACTGTCGAGATCATCAAGGCAGTCAGCCAACGGCAGAGATGGCGCATCACTGCGCTCTCCGGCTCGAGACATAGGCCCACAGCGCGGTGATCTCGTCATCGCTGAGAATGTCGCCCCAGGGCGGCATGCGACCGTTCTTGCCCTGCTTCACCGTGGTGACGAAACGAGGCTGGTCATCGGGAAACCGACGCAGGTCGGGCGTCACCGTGCCGGAGTTCACCATGTTGGGGCCGTGGCAGTGCGAGCACTTCTGAGCGAACGTCGTCTTGCCGATGTCCACCTGGCTATGTGCGGCGCTGCCATCTTGTTGTTGGGCGAGGGCAGTCGTCGACAGGACGGCCGACATCGCCACGACGGCGGCGAAGGCCGCCGCCGCTTTCATGAACATGTTCTGTCTCACGGGCAATCCGCACTCAGTTCTTGACCGCGAAGACCCACAGCGAGCCGCCTGCCGGAACGTTGGCGAGGCGCTCGTCACCGGAGAACAGTGAGTAGACGCCGCCGTAGCCTGAGGTGACGGCGACATACTGCACGCCATCCTGCTGCCAGGTGACGGGCTGGCCTTCGATGCCGGAGCCGGTCTGGAACTGCCACAGCTTCTTGCCGCTGTCGGCGTCGAAAGCCTCGAATTCGCCGGTCAGCTTGCCCGAGAACACCACGCCGCCTGCCGTGGACAGCACGCCGGAGAAGCGCGGGATGTCGCTCGGCTGCTCCCACTTGGTCTTGCCGGTCATCGGATCGATGGCCTTGAGCTGACCGCGCGGCCCTTCCGGCCAATCCCACAGATCCGTCAGGTCCATGCCCAGGTACCACTCGCCGGCCTTGTAGGTCGCAGGCTCGGTCTTGTAGTGGCCGCCGAACACGAGCGTGTTGGCGTAGGCCAACCCGGTTTGCGGATTGAACGACATCGGCTCCCAGTTCTTGCCGCCGAGAATCGACGGATAGACCGTGACCTTCTTGCCCTCGCGGGCATCGCGCGTCACATCGGTCTCGACCGGCTTGCCCGTCTTCAGGTCGATGCTGGAGGCCCAGTTCACCTTCACATAGGGGTTGGCCGCGAGCAGCTTCCCATTGGTGCGATCGAGCACATAGAAGAAGCCATTGCGGTTGGCGTTCATCAGCACCTTGGTCTGCTTACCCTCGACGTTCATGTCGGCGAGCACCATCTCCGCGACCGCGTCGTAGTCGAACGGATTGTTCGGCGAGAACTGGAAGTGCCACTTCATCTTGCCGGTCTTCGGATCGAGCGCGAGCACCGAGCAGGTGTAGAGGTTGTCGCCCGGGCGCACCGCCGCGTTGAACGGTCCGGGATTACCGACGCCCCAGAACACGGTGTTCTGCTCGGGATCGTAGGAGCCGGTGATCCAGGTCGAGCCGCCGCCCAGCTTCCAGGTGTCGCCCTTCCAAGTGTCGCCGCCGGGTTCATCCGGGCTTGGGACCGTGTGTGTGCGCCACAAATGCTTGCCCGTCGCCGGATCCCAACCATCGATGAAGCCGCGGGTGCCGAACTCGGCGCCGGAGATGCCAGTCAGTACGACGCCGTCGGCGACCAGCGGCGCGACGGTCATCGAGTAGCCTTCCTTGATGTCAGCGGCCTTCTGACGCCACAGCTCCTTGCCGGTCTTGGCATCGAGCGCAATCACGTTGGCATCGAGCGTGGTCCGGAACACCTTGCCGTCGTACAGCGCGGCGCCGCGATTGATGATGCCGCAACAGACCACGCGCGGCGTCTCGGCGGGATAGTCGATCTTGCTTTTCCAGATCTGCTTGCCGGTCTTGGCGTCGACGGCCATCGTCGCATTGTGGGTCGTGACGTAGAGCACGCCCTGGTACACCAGCGGCTGCGACTCCTCACTGCGGTCATCGGCGAAACTGTAGTTCCAGACCGGCACCAGGTTCTTGGCGTTGTCCTTGTTGATCTGGGTGAGCGGGCTGAACCGCTGCAGATTGTAGCCCATGCCGTAGTTGAGAACGTTCGCCGTATCAGTTGCACCCTTGACCAACTGATCGGCGCTCTGCGCGCTTGCACCATGTGATGCAAAAATAGCGAGGCCTGCGGCCAGCGCGATCCGCTTCATTCATTTCCTCCGAGATTTTTATGCGCGCCTATCCTGACGCTGCGGGCACAACACTCCGCTCGAAATCGGGAACCGTCAATACGAAAAGGTGGCAACCGCCCTCTGCGCATCGGGAAGCCGTCCTCGTTCGATCGGGACAGAGCAGCCGATCCCCGTTGTCTCTGCTCGCGGATCTGGGTCGGCATGATCGCACCGCTCCGATGTTGCGTTGCGGCACAAACATTGCTTCGCCGCATCATGCCGGGATAACAGAGGAGTAGGCGGATGAGACGAACCATCCTTTGGCTCGGCATGCTTTGTTGCCTTTGGGTGAGTGCGAGTGCGCGTGATCTCGGTCAGTGGGGAGCGGTCGATCCTGCATTGCGTCAATGGTACGAGGCGCTGATGCAGCCTGACGTGCCGACGGCATCGTGCTGCGGTGAGGCCGACGCCTACTTTGCCGATGAGATCCATGTCCGCGACGGCAAGACCTATGTCATCATTACCGATGACCGTCCCGATGAGCCGCGTGGCCGCCCGCATATCGATGTCGGTACCGAGATCGAGGTCCCCGATCACAAGCTGAAGTGGGACAGGGGAAATCCGACGGGGCACGGCATCATCTTCCTGAGCCGCAATCGGTATGTGTTCTGCTACGTGCAGCCGGGCGGTGCGTGAGCGAAGATACCGTCCCGCTCAGGGGCAACGTCCTACGAGGATTGAGGCGGAACGGCGTCCAGCCAGGCGGCTGGATTTTTGTTTCGTTCAATCGATCGACAACCGCTGGGGAAATGCTCCACGGTTGTGGAGCCTTGCGTTCCCCCTGATGCGGTCCTAGCTTCGATGTTGGCGCGAGCAATGCGTCAGTCAATGATAGTCGAACTTGGGAGCTTGAAATGGCCTGGAAGACACCGAAGATCGTCGAAGTGCCGGTTGGCATGGAAATCAACATGTACGCCTGTGCTGCGCGCAAGTAACGCGTAGCGATCTGCCAAGCCACGAGGGGCGCAATTCGCTTCTGACTGGCTTGGCGGATCCATTCGATGGACGGTCCGCGAGATCGTCCCGGCGACCGGCCTCTCGGCCGATCGGGTATGACGGGCACACCGCCGAACGTTGGTGACGATCAAACGTCCTGCGTGTCGAAGATATACAGGTCGACGCCGCCATCGGCGAAGTTGGGCAGATCGCCCGCCGCCGCCTTGCCTTCGGCAGAGCCCATTCCCGCCTGCAGCGCCTGCATCGAATCGAATATCAGGGTGGCAACGAGGTGGATGTTGGTGGCTCCCGCCGGCCCATTCACCGGGCCCCGGCTGATATCGTAGCTCTTCAGACCGGGAATCTTCTTCGCCAGCGGCACATGGACGTTCATATAGTGTTTGTCGAACGCCTCGGCGCTCTTGGGGGTCTTGTAGAGTACGAGAACCTTGGGCATCTGCTTCCTCCGCATTCGCTCTTTTGAGGTCGATCGACCGCTTCCATTGCAGCCGATCTGCCGGTTCGGATCAAGCGTCAGGGGCGGATTCGCCCAGGGATAGTCGTTCCAGCCTTGGTTCCGCTGCATAATTTGTTGCGCGAGGAGAAACTGATGCAGCCGGATGTCGTAGTTTCAGTTAAGCTGTTTCAGGCTTATCGAAGGACAACGAGCCATGAGCTCCATCGATCTCGTCATCACCGTCTGCGCAGTCCTGTCTCCGGCCACCTGCGAGGAGCAGCATCTCGTTTTCGCGGATGGCGGTGCCTCGCTGCAGCAATGCGCGATGAAGGCGCCGCCCTACATCGCCCAGTGGATCGGCGAGCACCCGAAATGGACTGCAGTGCGATGGCGCTGCGAATATCCCCACAGCAACGACAAGGCCTGAGGCCGGCTTGGCCGTCGGCACGCTGGCTGCTTACTTCGTGCACTCCTTGAGGTCCTTGTCGGCGACCGAAACCACGGCGTCGGCCTTGATCTCGAGGCCGCGAACAATGCACTGCCGCTCGCCGGCATAGCTCACCTTGGCGTCGTAGCGCCCAGGCTCGACTCCGGTGAGCTTCAGCCGTTCGTCGTGATCGAGCTCCTTGTCCTTGTCGTTCAGCGTCTGATTCGGTCCCCAATTGTTCTGGCCGGCCGGCGAGAGCTGAAAGCCGGTCATCGTTGCGGTCGTCAGATTCCAGAGCCGGATGCCCTTGCTTTGTGCGGCGGCCGCGAGCGGGATGCCGAACAGAATGATCGCCGTCACGGCGGATGCGCGTCTCATGGCGTTTTCCCTGGGGTCCGATGTCCTTTGCCATGACTATGACACGGAAAAATCCAGTCGCGCCACATCGGCCTTGATTACCGCGACCACGTCGTTGTTGCGCTGCGCGCGCGGCAGGTCGATCGGGACTGAATGAAGCAGACGGGCAGGGCGTGAGGACAGCAGGAAGATCCGGTCGCCGAGCCGTGCCGCGTCGTCCATGCTGTGCGTGACCAGCAGCGTGATCATGGGGCGCGAGGCCACGAGCGTCGCGATCTCCTCGCGCAGCCGCGCGGCGAGCGCGTCGTCGAGCGAAGCCAGCGGCTCGTCGAGAATCAGGAAATCCGGCTCGACCGCAAAGGCGCGCGCCAGCGCGACACGGCGGGCGAGGCCGAGCGACAACTCGCCTGGAAAATGGCTGCGATGTCCCTCGAGCTCGAGCACGCCGAAGATGGCGGCCAGCCTGTCCTCCGCGACACCGGGCGCTGCCAGCCGGACGTTGGCCTCGACGGATCGCCACGGCAGCAGCCGCGGCTCCTGGAACACCATTGCCAGCCGGGCTCCCTCGGGCCGCGATACATGGCCCTGATAGTCGTTGTCCAGACCGGCGAGGATCCGCAGCATCGTGCTCTTGCCGCAGCCGGAGGGGCCGACGACGACGCCGACCTCGCCCCGCTCCAGCGAAAAGGCAATGCCAGCAATCACCTCCTGGCGCTTGCCATTGGCGGCGCTGGTGTAGCTCTTGGACCTGATATCGACCTCAAGCCGCACGGAGCCGCCACCTCGATGCACGCTGCTCGAACGGCTGGACGATAACGGCCTCGATCACCAGCACCACGGCAGCAAAGCTGAGCGAGTAGGCGAGCAGCAACGGAATGTCGAACAGCTGGAAGGCGACGCCGATCTCGAAGCCGATGCCGTTGGGCCTCCCGAGCAACTCGGCGACCAGCACGATCTTCCACACCAATGACAGGCCGGAGCGCGCGGCCGCCGCAATATAGGGCGCAAGCTGCGGCAGCAGGACGTGGCGGAGGATGCGTCCGCGCGAAAAGGCAAACACCTTGGCCATCTCGTCGAGCGATGGATCGAGCGCGCGGGCGCCTTCGCGCAAGGTGACGACGGCGGTCGGCAGCTTGTTGATCGCGATCGCCGCGATCGCAGCGACCTCGGTGAGACCAGCCCAGATATAGGCGAGCACGATCACCACCAGCGCGGGCAGATTGAGCAGCAGGATCAGCCAGGGATCGCCGAGGCGGTTGGCGAGCTGGCTGCGCCCCATCAGAAAGCCGATCGCCGAGCCGAGTGCCATTGACAGAGTGAAAGCGAGGGCGACGCGGGCGAGCGTTGCGCCGAGATGCAGAAACAGCGCGCCGGACCGCGCTTCCGCCACCGCAACCGCGAGCACGGCCGATGGCAATGGCAGCTTGGCGCTGCCGGCGACAGCCGCGGCAATCCACCAGGTGGCGAGCAGAAGCGCAAAGGACAACAGCCGCAGCACTAATCCCTCGCATCCGCCCTGTAGTAGGTGCCGGGACTGAGCTCAGCCGCGGGGCCGACCAGATCGCGGCCGCCGATCGAGGCGAGCACGCCGTAGAGAACGCGGGCGTCGGCCTCTTCCTCGGCCACCGGCCGGCGCGGAATACCTTCGCGATAGCGGTCGCGATAGACGCGCAAGGTGGCGTCGTCCTGTGCGCCGGTCAGCGGGGCGATCGTTTGCCAGTCGGCGTCGGAAGTCGCCAGGATCTCCTTGGCCTTGGCCGTGACGGTTAGGAAGCGTGCGACGAGATCGCGATGCTTGGCGGCCCAGTCCTCGTCGAAGACATAGCCGATCATCGCGGTGCGGCCCTTGGCGCCGAACGGCGGCAGCAGGTCCTCGACGCCGGCAAGCCGGCGGAAGCCCTTGGCTTCCAGCGCCGCGCAGAAATTCCAGTAGTTCAAGCCCGCATCCATCTCGCCGTCGGCCAGCTTGGCGGCCAGCAGCGGCGGCGCGCCGTAGGTGATCGTCGCCTGCGATTTCAGATCGACGCCGTCGCGCTTGAGCGTGGCCTGCAGCAGCAGCCAGCTCTTGTCGAGCGGGCCGCCGGCCACCGCGAGCTTGCGTCCCTTCAGATCGGCAAGCGTCTTGATCGGTGAGGTCGCCGGCACCATCACGGCGCCGAGCGCGCTCGAATAGGGATAGAAGGTGAGCTTGGCGCCGAGCGCACGCTCGCGCGACACCCATAGCCAGTCCGACACCATGATGTCGGCGTTGCCGGCCCGCAGCGCGATCTTGCCGGCCTCCGGGCTCGCGAGCTCGACCGCATCGATCGCGATATCCGCCTGCTTGTCGAGCTGGCGGGCGCGGATCACGGCCAGCTCCCAGGCGAAGGTGCCGGTCTTTTGCACCGCAACCTTGACGGTCTCGGCGGCGCAGCATGCCGTGACCGGCAGCAGGGCGCAGGCGACAATCGCCATCAACAAACGACCGATCTGCGTCATGAGCCCGTCTGCATTTCCTCGAGAGGTGTTCTTTTCAGCCTCATTCCCTTAGCATAGCTTCGGCTGCGATGCCGCGGAGGACTGTGATGCGTAGTGCTGTTCCGGTAGGACCGATTGTCGCCACTCTCATTGCCACGATTGCGCTGTGCGGGCCGGCTCGTGCCGAGGAGCTCAACGACTATCCGACCTCGGCGCGGGCCGAATATGTGTTCGGCTGCATGAAGGCGAATGGCGAGACCAGGGAGGCGATCGCGCAGTGCTCCTGCTCGATCGACGTGATCGCTTCGATCATTCCCTATGAGCGCTACGTCACGGCCGAGACCGTCCTCAGCATGTCCCAGGTGCACAGCAATCTCGGCACCCAGTTCCGCACGTCCGAGCAGGCCGCCAACGCGCTGAACGATCTCCGCCGGGCGCAGGCCGAAGCCGAAGTGAGATGCTTCTGAAGCGCTGCCGCTCTGCCGCATCAAGTTCCTGAACCGTCGGCCGGCCAATCGTGCTCGAACACGTGGCCCTGCGTATCCTTCGCCTCCGCATGGAATTGCTTGGCACCGTTCGACACGTAGGTGAAGCGGATGTTGGGATCCTCAGAGATCGAGATGCCGCCTTCGACCGACAGCACCAGACTGCCGTTCTGCGACAGTGTCAGCCGGTCGATGAAGAAGGCCGGAATGTAGAGCTGCGTCACCTGATCCATCTGGAGCCCGGAATTGTTGGGATGCCCGACCATGACCTGCGCTTCGCGGATGCCGCTCGTGGCGCCGTCGCTGCTTTGCGTGAACTGCCGGTAGCGCATCTGGCCGATGCGCGCCTTGGCCTCGTCCGGATTCTTCGCCGCCGGCGCCGAGCAGCCTCCGGACGCCTTGACGAAGGTCTTGACCACATAGAGCTGACCATCCGTCAGCTCGGCCACGGCATGCACATCCGTGTAGTTGTTGACGCGGACCCGCGTCGAGATCGCGGTCACATTGGCGTCCGCGCCAAGCGTGAACTTGGCCGCCATCGGCGCGGGATTCTGGTCGATCACCAGCGTGATGGTCTTGATACGGCGCTCGTCGGCGGGCGACAGCTTGCTGCGCAGGGTGACCGGAACGACCGAGGCATCCTCGGCGCGCGTCGGCATCTCGATCGACAGCACATTGGTGCCGTCCTGCATCGCCTTGTTGTTGAAGATGTCCTGGACCAGTCCCGGCCAGGGATCGTAACCATCAGCGGCCTTCGCAGGTGCGAACGCAAACGCGAGGCAGGCCCCGAGAAGCAGGGTGGACGGCAGGTGGAGCCGGATCATGGCGCAATCCTCCTCGGGCAGTCGGGTGAATTAACAATCATAGCGCGTTGCCGCCCTCATTCCCATTCCATTTCCGAGAATGCCGCCGTTGCGTTGCGGGCATTGTAGTCGTCGAACAGCTCCCATTTGCCGCGCTCCGATCCCGCGGCCCCAGCGGCGTCCGCGATCGGCCTGCCTGCCTTGATCAGCCCGCGAACGTCGTGGGCCAATGTATCGAGGTAGCGACGCTCGTCACTGAGCGCCAGTGGCCACGGGCTGACAGGGCCATGGCCGGGAACGACGCGCTCGGCCGGGATGGTCGCGAGCGCGGCCATGTCGGCGATCCAGCCGCGCAGGCTGCCATCCATCACCGGGATGTGACGCAGGAATACGAGATCGCCGGCGAACAAGGTCCGGCTGCGGTCATCATAGGCGGACAGGTCGCAGTCGCTATGAGCGGTACTCCAGGCCTTGAGCGTGAGGGTACGGCCGCCGAGGTCGAGCATCATCTCGTCGTCCACGAGGATCGACGGGGGGACGAGACGGACCTCGTCGATCAGCTCGGCGCCCATCAGGCGCCGGAACGCCTCGATGTAGTGCGGTCCGCGCATTGCAAGCGCGCGCGGCAGGTTCTTGGCGCCGACGAAGCGCGTGCCGTCGCCCTCGAATGCCGCGTTGCCGAATGCGTGATCCGGATGGGCGTGAGTGTTGATGACGTAGCGCACGGGCTTGGCGGTACGGGCGCGGATCGCTGCCAGCAGCGCGCGGCCTTCGCGGACGCTGCCGCCGGTGTCGATCACGGCGACCGCGTCGTTGCCAACGATGAAACCGACATTGGCGATGGCGCCCTCGTTCGCCGCGTTCATCAGCGCGGTCTGGCCGATGTGAACGAACACGCCGGGCGCGATCTCGCTGACCTCGAGTTCCGGCGGCATGGCAAGAGCGGCGCTGCCGAGCGCCAGCGCCCCCCAGGCGGTGATCGCGATGATCAGTTGTCTCACCATCGGCTTGCCTTGCTCGCGTGAGAGGTGTGCGTCAGGCGATGGACGTTGCGGTGCAGCAATGGGTCAACTCTTCGCGATGACGGCGGCTGTTGCACCGGAGCGGCCGGCGGCCTAGCATTTTCAAAAATACCACGATGCGTTCGATAGGGATGAAAATACGGATGACGAAGCGTCACAACCTTGCCTGCTCGCTGGCCGTTGCCGCGGGGCTCACTCTGCTCGGACCGGCCGCCGCTTTCGCGCAGAGCAATGATGGCCTGGACCTGTCGATCGAGCTGGTCGATCCCAAGGTGCTCAGGGTCTGCGCCGATCCGCGCAACCTGCCGTTCTCGAACGAGAAGGGCGACGGCTTCGAGAACAAGCTGGCCGAGCTCTTTGCCGCCAAGCTGCAGAAGAAGGTGGACTACACGTTCTTCCCGCAGGCCACCGGATTCGTGCGCATGACGCTCGGCTCGCACCGTTGCGACGTGATCATGGGCTTTCCCCAAGGGGACGACCTGGTGCAGAGCACCAGTCCCTATTACCGGACGGCCTATGCGATCGTGACCAAGCCGGGCTCCGATCTTGCCGATGTGACGACGCTGGAGGATGCCAAGCTCAAGGGCAGGCACATCGGCATCGTGGCGGGCACGCCGCCGGCAACCAATATGGCGCTGGCCGGGCTGATGCCGACCGCAAAGCCCTATCCGCTGATGATCGACACCCGCGTCGATTCCTCGGCAGAGGCGATGATCAACGATCTGAAGTCCGGCGAGATCGATGCCGGCGTGCTGTGGGGGCCGATGGCCGGCTACTATGCCAAGCAGGCGAGCCCGCAACTGCATGTCACGCCGCTGGTGAAGGAGACCAGCGGGCCGAAGCTGATCTATCGCATCGCCATGGGTGTCCGTGGCGCGGACCAGAACTGGCGCCGTCAGCTCAACAAGCTGATCCAGGAGAACCAGGGGGAGATCAACAAGATCCTGCTCGATTTCGGGGTGCCGCTGCTGGACGAGAGCAATCATCTGATCACCGCCGAGGCTGCGGCGAAGCCATGATCGGTCGGCTCAGCGCTGCGGCATTGGCAGGCGTGCTGCTGATCGCCGCGGCGGTGCGGGCCGATGATCTCGTGCCGGAGCCGGACAGCTATCGCACCGAGAACTATCGCGCGCCGGTGCCGACGACCCTGAGCGGAGCGCGCGTGCTGTCGACGCGGGAGACCGAGGCGATCTGGCGCGCGAAGTCCGCCGTCTTCGTCGATGTGTTGCCGCGGCCGCCCAAGCCGAAGAACCTGCCGGCCGGGACGGTGTGGCGCGAGCAGCCGCGCCTGGACATTCCCGGCAGCATCTGGCTGCCCGACACCGGCTACGGGGTGCTGGCGCCCCAGACCGAGGACTATCTGAAGCGCGGCCTTGCCCGCGCTTCCGAGGGCGATTTGAGTCGTCTGCTCGTGTTCTACTGCCTCGAGGATTGCTGGATGTCGTGGAATGCCGCCAAGCGCGCGCTGACCTATGGCTACCGCAACGTCGCGTGGTATCCGGACGGGACCGACGCCTGGAGCCGCGCCGACCTGCCGCTGCAGCAGACGCAGCCCGAGCCGCGGCCTGAGGAGTGAGCGGAGAGGGCGGCGGTAGCGCATCAAATCAGCTACTCCATGTCCTGCTGGATCTCGCGCGCTAGGGCGAACAGGCGCTGGTCGATCGCGGTCGGGACCTCGCAGACGAACTTCATCACGCGACGCCGGTCCTCGAAGATGCGCGTCTCCCAGTTCAACTGGTTGGTCATCTCCTCGACCTTGGCCTGATCCGGGTTGGGGCCGCTGTGCATCTCCTGCAGCGCGATGGTGTCGCCGCGCACCTTGTCGACGGCCTCGCGCTGCTTGCGCATGACGCGCTCGAGGCCGTTCATCACCGATGTCCGCTGCGCGTTCAGCGTGTCGAACAGCCCGGCGAACAGCAGCTTGCCCTTGCGTATCTTCTCCTCGGCCGTACCGGTGAGGAAATCGGCGACGTCCTTCTGGGCCTGCTCCAGCGGGATACGGCGCGCGGCAAGCTTGGCGACGAGCTCGGCCACCTTCGCATCGTCCTTCCAGCTCGCGCCGACATCGTCGATCGGCGGGCCGGACCACACGGCGGCGATCGAGATCTCCGGCACCTTGGCCTGCGGGCAGGGCCAATCCGGATAGCGCGGATCGGCGGCCTGCGCAGCACCTGCCGACGCAGCGATGGCGACGGCCGCCAGTGTCGTTCTGAACCTCATGCCTCGCCTCCGGGACCGCGCCTGACAAACCCCCGCGACGGATCGTAGGCCAGGATCGCGCCGATCATGAAGACGGCGGTGCAGCCGCCGACCACCGCGAGCGAAACCCAGTTCAGCTTGCCATATAGCGCGAAGCGGATGAGCTCGACCGCGTGGGTGAAGGGATTGGCTTCGCAGAGATAAGCCAGCCAGGGACTGCCTTCCTCGACCCGCCAGAGCGGGTAGAGCGCCGATGAGGCGAAGAACATCGGAAAGATCACGAAGTTCATGACGCCGGCGAAATTCTCGAGCTGCTTGATGCCGGAGGAGATCAGCATGCCCAGCGCGCCGAGCATCAGGCCGGACAGGATCAGCGCCGGCAGCACCGTCAGATAGCCCATCGGCGGCGGGGTGATGTCCCAGAACCAGGCGATGGCGAGAAACGCATAGACCTGCAGCACCGAGACGGCGGTGCCGGCGAGCAGCTTGCAGAACAGCAGATAGCCGCGCGGCAGCGGGCTCACCAGCAAGGTGCGCATGTTGCCCATCTCGCGGTCGTAGACCATCGACAGCGACGACTGCATGCCGTTGAACAACTGGATCATCGCCATCAGGCCGGGCGCGATATAGACCTCGTAGGGGATATAGGTCTCGTAGGGCGGGATGATCGAGATGCCCAGCACCTGGCGGAAGCCGGCGGCGAAGATGAACAGCCAGACCAGCGGCCGTACCAGCGCCGAGACGAAGCGCTCGCGCTGATGCAGGAAGCGCAGGCCCTCGCGCCAGACGATGCCGGTGAGGCAGGTGATGTATTCGCCGGCCGAAAAGCCGCTGCGTGTGGGTGTGGGCGCGTGCACGGTGGTGACGGTCATGGCTCGGAGCTCCGCGCCGGACTGGCCTGGGTCGTCAGCCGCGCGAACGCCGCGTTGACGTCGGTCGCACCGGCCTCGGCGATGACCTGCGGGACGGGCCCGCGCGCCAGCACGCGGCCCTGATGCAGCACGACGAGATCATCGGTCGCGGCGATCTCGTCGAACAGATGCGTCGCCCAGAGCACGCCGATGCCCTGCTCGGCGACGAGCTGACGGACATGGCCGACGATGTCGGCGCGGGCCTTGACGTCGAGGCCGACGGTGGCCTCGTCGAGCAGCAGGAGGCGCGGCCGGTGCAGCAGGGCGCGAGCAATCTCCAGCCGGCGCATCTGGCCGCCGGAGAGGTCGCGCACCTTGCTGCCGGCGCGGTCGGCGAGGCCGATGCGCGCCAGCAGCTCCTCGCTGCGCGCGCGGGCCTCGCGGCGCGAGATGCCGTGCAGCGCGGCGTGGTAGAGCAGGTTCTGCGTCAGCGACAGATCGAGGTCGAGCGTGCGCGGCTGGAACACGACGCCGAGCAGCCGCAGCGCCTCGCCCGGCGTGCGGCCGATGTCATGGCCGAAAATGCCGATCTGGCCGGTCTGCACTGCGAACAGCCGGGTGATGAGCGAGAACAGCGTGCTCTTGCCGGCGCCGTTGAGACCGAGCAGGGCGGTGAAGCTCGCAGGCTGGACGGCGAAGCTGACGTCGTTGAGCGCCTTGCGTGCACCGTAGGAATGGCTGACGCCGGCGACCGACAGCGCCGGCACCTGGTCGGAGGCCGGCTGCGGGGTGGCGCCTGTGGCGTCGAGAGCGGGTGCGTTCTGCGTCGTCATGGCTGTGCAATCGTGATGCCCCAGGGCAGCTCGCCGACCTGGATGGTCTTGATCACCTTCTGCGCGGCGACATCGATCACCGAGACATCGTTGGAGACGCCGTTGGTGACCAGAAGATATTTCTCATCCGGCGTGAACTCCATGTGCCAGACGCGCTGGCCGACCAGGAGATATTTCTTCACCTCGTGGGTGGTGCCGTCGACGATGGCGACGCGATTGGCGGGGCCGAGCGCGACGAAGCCGGTCTTGCCGTCCTTGGTCAGGGCGATTCCGACCGGCTGGATCGCCTCGCTGCGCAGGCCGGGCACGGCGAACTTGATCTTGCCGGTGACCTCGCGCTTGGCGGGGTCGATGATCGAGACGGTGCCGCCAATCTCGGCCGAGACCCACAGCTCCGAGCCGTCGCTCTTGAACTCGGCAAAGCGCGGCCGCGCATCGACCAGCACGTTGGCGACGATCTTGCGGGTCGCCGTGTCGATGAAATGCGCCATGTTGGTGGTTTCGGAGGTGCAGATCAGGATCTTGCCGTCCGGACTGAGCATCATGCCCTCCGGCTCGACGCCGACCTGGACGTCGCCGATGCGGACGCGCTTCTCGAGGTCGAGCACCGTGACCGTGTTGTCGTTCTCGTTGGCGACATAGAGCGTCTTGCCGGCGGCGTCCTGCGCGAACAATTCGGGATCGGGGCCGGAGGGCAGGGTATCCACCACCTCCATCTTCTTGGCATCGATCACCTGGATGGTGTCGTCGTCGCCGACTGCCACCATCACGAACTTGCCGTCGCGCGTGAACGCGATCCCGCGCGGCCGCTGGCCGACCTTGATGGTCTTGGTGACCGTCCAGGTGTCGGTGTCGATGACGGAGACGGTGTTGCCCTTCTCGTTGGAGACGAAGGCGACGTAGGCGGAGGCGGAGGCTGCATGGGCCATGACGAGTGCGGCGATGAGCAGGCTGACTGCTGTGCCGAAGCGCTTGCAAAGCTGCGATCGCCCTTCGGGACGCGCGTGTGCGGAAGGCTCCACACCAGCACGCATGTCGGCCCGGCATATCGGACTAGGCATTCTCATCAGCATGGTTCGATCCGACATCATTGCAGCTTGCACTTGGTTTCGGGGCGGTCGACGCCGAGCGTGTCGAGTTCGGAGACCTGGTGCAGAAAGCCCTCCTGCGGCGAGACCGAGACGATCATGCGGCCGTCGGCCAGAAGGATCGGCTGGCGCAATTGCAGGTTCCAGTCGCGCAGGGAGAGGCGGGTGCCCTTGAAGGCGGCGATGGTGAAGTTCGGGCCCTTGAGGTAGTCGGCCATCGTCTTGGCGTCGCCGGAGTTGGTGCGCGAGGCGGCCTCGCCGACCATGCGCACGGCCATCCAGGCCTGCATGTCCAAGGCGTCCATGCGGCGCGAGGCGAGCTTCATGAAGCGGTTCTGCAACTGCGTCGCCCCCCACTGGTCCTGCGCCGGATCCCAGCTCGTCGGCCGCAGGCCGGCGGAGCCCGCGACGGGGCGCGGATCCCAGGTGCGGTAGGGCAGATAGTTGGCGAACACCTCGCTCTCGTCGGCGGTGACCAGCACGTCATAGGCCGGCGCCTTCTGCGTGAACACCGGCATCTGGCGCTGGATCAAGGTCACGCCGCTGTCGGTGCGGCGCGCGCCGCCGGTGTCCTCGAAGGTCCGCTCCTCGACGATCTTGGCGCCGAAGCGGGTGGCGGCGCGGCGCAGCGCGTCGGCGAACAGTCTGTCGCTGTCGTGCGAGCCGGTGACGAGCAGCCAGCGCTTCCACTGCTTCCAGACCAGATATTGCGCCAGGCCGTCGGCCAGCATCGAGCGCGTCGGTGCGACATGGATGACGTTGGCGCGGCAGTCCTGCTCACGCAGGCGGTCGTCGGTGGCGCCGACATTGAGCAAGGTGACGCCGCGGCCCCGCAACGCATCTGCGGCCTTCAGCACCGCATCCGCCGGCAGGTCCACGAGGACGAATCCCGTCTTGCCGGCGAGCTCATTGGCGGCCTGCGCGGCGTCCTCGTCATCCTTGACGCGGCGGTCGATCAAAGTGAAGCGCTGGTTGAGGAACTTGCCGGTGGTGTTGTTGTCCTCGATCGCGAGCTTCGCGCCGGCCACGCCATCATCGGCCGCAGGCTGGTCGAGCGGCGACAAGGTCTGCGGCAAGCTCGCGCGGCCGAGATAGCCGATCGCGATGTCGACCGGATCCGCCGCGCTGGCGGCGGTTGCGGCGGCGATGAGGCCGATCGCGCCCATCAGAGATCGGGCCAGAACTCCCAGGACCACACGTCCTCCCATTGTTCCCTCGTCCTTGTCCGGCGAGGTTTCGCCTTGCAAGATGAACGAATTGGCCTAGCTTTCAACCCCACTTTTGGCCGCTGTCGCGTCATTTCGGATCACGACCTTGAAACCTGCCGTTCTCCCCGCGTTCCTGATCCTGATGTCTGCGACATCAGTGCATGCCGAGCCGACCAAGGTGGCGGTGTTCGACTTCGAGCTGATCGACACCAGCCTGCAGGGCGAGGTGCAGGGCCCGCGCCAGGACGAGCAGAACAGGCTGGCGCATGCGGCCGAGCAACTGCGCGCGGCGCTGCAGGACTCCGGACGTTTTCGCGTGCTCGACATCGCTCCCGTCAACGATGCGGCGCACCACAGCAATCTGCAGGCTTGCGGCGGCTGCGACGTCAAGCTCGCGGGCGACATCGGCGCCGATCTCGCCATCACCGGGACGGTGCAGAAGGTCTCCAATCTCATCCTCAACATGAACATCTATCTGCGCGACGTTCATACCGGCAAGCCGGTCGCGGCGATGACTGCGGATATGCGCGGCAACACCGACGAATCCTGGACGCGCACCATGGCTTGGCTCGTCCGCAACCGCCTGCTGGCGCCGAACTACGGCGCGCCGCAGGCGCAGTAGCTGACGAGATATGACGGTGCATTCTCGCGGCGAATGACGCCCGAGCTTTGCGTGCCGGTCGCCCCTTGGAAAACAAGAGGCGCAGGGAAGGCCGGGAGCCTGCCGCCCCCATGGCCCGCCTGCGACAAGAAATGCAGGCGGCAGGTACCACAGGTTCGGCTGGGACATCCCGGCCCTCCCTGCGCGGATGGTCTTAACGGTTGCTTCGCGTTCTCCCCGGTGCGCCGGGCGTTCTGGTCACCGTGCGCGACGACGCGCTGTGAGCGCGCCGCCGCGGAGGCATCGGCATCGGGATGCCAGGACCACGCGACTTGGCCGTACGCCGTGACGCGTTCGTCCGCACGCTCTCACGGGGCATGTGATGCCCTGAGCATGCTGCGCGCCGCCGGCGTCCACCGCATCCCACCTCCACGTTCGTGACGACCGCGATACGCCCTCTCGACGAGGCGGGATGGCGCTAGACAATCACGATTTCCGGAAAAACGAAAGTGAAATTTTTGTTGCCGCCGGGCTGGACACTGGGATCGCCTTGTGGCGCCGAGCGAAATCCCCGTCGTCGCGCACGTGGAATCCGGGCGCCGGGCACGACAAGAACGCCTCGACGGGCGCGTCATCGCACCCGTCGGGCAAATCACGTCCGCGGCTGATATCAGCGTGCGAGCCGCGCCGCGTGCCAGCGCAGATGATCGGCCATATAGGTCGAGATGAAGTAGTAGCTGTGGTCGTAGCCCTCCTGCTTGCGCAGCAGCAGCGGGATGTGGGCCTTGTCGCAGGCCGCCTTGAGCAGCTCCGGGCGCAACTGCTGGGTCAGGAACTGATCGGCGGTGCCGACATCGACCAGCAGGTCGGAGACGCGCGCGCCGTCCTCGATCAGCGCCACCGCGTCGTGCTTGCGCCACGCCGCCTTGTCGGCGCCGAGATAGCCGCCCAAGGCCTTCTCGCCCCACGGCACCTGCGAGGGCGCGACGATCGGCGAGAACGCGCTGGCCGCGCGGTAGCGGTCCGGGTTGCGCAGCGCCACCGTGAGCGCGCCATGGCCGCCCATCGAGTGGCCCATCACCGACTGGCGGCGCGGATCGACCGGGAAGTTCGCCGCGACCACGCTCGGCAGCTCCTCGGTGACGTAGCTCCACATCCGGTAGTTCTTCGCGAACGGCGCCTCGGTCGCGTCGACATAGAAGCCGGCACCGAGGCCGAAATCATAGGCATTGTTGGGATCGCCCGGCACGCCGTCGCCGCGCGGCGAGGTGTCGGGCGCCACGAAGACCAGGCCGAGCTCGGCGCAGGCGGCACGAAACTCGCCCTTCTCGGTGACGTTGGCGTGGGTGCAGGTCAGGCCGGAGAGATACCAGACGACCGGCAGCTTCGCGCCGTCGGCATGCGGCGGCACGAACACCGAGAACGTCATCTCGGTCTTGGTCTCCTGGCTGGCGTGGCGGTAGACGCCCTGGACGCCGCCATGGGACTTGTTCTGGGAGACGGTCGTGAGGGTCATGGGATCACCTGTTCGGCAATGATGTCGGGCCGCTGGCGCGCGTGCCGCCAACGCGTGTCAGGCTGCGTCGTTCAATCGGGACGAGTCAAGCGACGCCGTTCTCGATCGCCAAACGCACCAACTCGCCGGATGTTCGCACGCCGAGCTTCTGGCGGATGATCGAGGAGGTGTTGGCGACGGTCTTGTAGGACGAGTGGATCAGCCAGGCAATCTCCGACAGGCTCTTGCCGGCGCTGAGCAGGCGAAGGATCTCGAGCTCCCGCGAGGTCAGTTTCGCCAGCGGGCTCTGCGCAACCGCGGCGCCCGCGAAGGCGATGCTGCGCGCGATCGCAGGCGGCAGATAGCTGCCGCCGCGGGCGACCTCGCGGATCGCCTCGGCGAGATCGTTCGGATCGCCGCTCTTCGAGACGTAGCCCTTGGCGCCGATGTCGATGGCGCGCGCGGCGAACACCGGATCGTCGTTCATGCTGAACATGATCAACCGGGCATTGGCATCGTGGGCGAGGATGCGCCGCGCGAGCTCGAAGCCGGAGACGGTCGGCAGGTTGATGTCGACGACGCAGACGTCCGGCCGGCGCGCGATGAAGCTGGCTTCGCCGCTCTCGGCATCGGCGGCTTCGAGCAGCTCGAGGTCCGGATCGGTCGAGAGCAGGGCCCGGCAGCCTGATGCCACAATGGGATGGTCATCGACGATCAGTACGCGCATGGCCTTGGGGTCCCGGACTTCCAACTCGCGTCATTGTTGCGATGCATCATGGATGCATGCTGCGCGATATTGCATGATGTTGCAATTAGATCGCCGGCGGATTTGTCTGTCAATGTGAGTGCGTATGAAACACGGTGGCCGTGAGGCGGAGAGAATGTGGCAGAATTGGTCGTTGCGGACCCGCATCAACGTGCTGCTGGCGCTGCTGCTGACGCTGGGCCTCGCCATCAACATCGGCCGTCTCGTGCTGGAGGCGGCGCCGCGCGTGCTGGCGGAGGACCAGAGCGTCATCCGCCTGACGCGGGCCTTTGTCGAGACCATCATGGACGAGGTCAACGACGCGCCGGATCCGAGCGCGCGCCTCGATCGGATCGTCGGCGATCTCCGACAGCTTCGTCACGTCAGCGTGAGACGGCAGGGCATGCCGGTGCAGACCCCGCCCTCTCCGGGCGTCGGCCGCGCGGCGCCGGCATGGTTCATCGCACTGGTGCATCCCGACAAGACCTCGGTGAGCATGCCGGTCATCGTCGCGGGGCGGAGCGAAACGCTGGTGATCACGTCGCACCCCGACGACGAGATCGCGGAAATCTGGGACGGCATCGTCACCCAGCTCGTCGTCGGCTCGCTGGTCGGGCTGGCGCTGTTTGCGATCACCATGCTCGTGGTCGGTCGCGCGCTGGCGCCGCTTTCGGATCTGTCGGACGCGATGAGCCAGATCGAGGCCGGCGCCTACGATACCCGCGTCAAGCCGGGCGGCGCGCCCGAGCTCGCGGCGCTCTGCGCCAAGCTCAACCATCTCGCCGGCGCGCTCGGTGAGGCGGTGGAGGAGAAGCGCCGCCTGGCCGAGCGCACGGTGTCGCTGCAGGACCACGAGCGCAAGGAGATCGCGCGCGAGCTGCACGACGAGTTCGGGCCGCATCTGTTCGCGCTGCGCGCCCATGCCAGCGCGCTGATGCGATTGCCGGACGCTGCGACGCTCGACGTCGCGGCGATGCGCCGTCACGGCCAGGCGATCCTCGACCAGGTCAACGCCGTGCAGCAGTTCAACCGCCGCATCCTCGAGCGGCTGCGGCCCGTGGGTCTCGCCGAGCTGGGCCTGCGCGAAGCGCTCGGCGCATTGGTGCGGCTGTGGCGGGAGTCGCGGCCCGAGGTCGCGATCGAGACCAGGTTCACCGACACGGTCGCGCGCAGCAATGAGACGGCGGAGCTGACGATCTACCGGGTGGTGCAGGAAGCGCTGACCAACGTGTTCCGCCACGCCGAGGCCACCACGGTCGACGTCACCATCGAGCCGCTGCAGCAGACGACGGCCGGTCATCGCCGCAGCTACACGCGGGTGCGCGTCCGCGACGACGGCCGCGGGTTCAGCCCGGAGCACAAGCTCGGATTCGGCCTCACCGGCATGCGCGAGCGGCTGCTGGCGCTCGGCGGCACGCTGACGGTGGCTTCTACCGGCACGGGCGTCACGATCGAGGCCATGGTGCCGGCGGATGCAGCGTGAGCCGTGGGCTAGGAACCAACGATCGGACGGCGCATTCAACGAGCTACTTGCAAGGGGCGTGAGCCGCAATCCGGAGCACGCGCCGGCAGCTCGCGGTGATCAGATGTCCAGAACCTTGCCTGTGCTGAGCGGCGCAGCCCTGCTGGCCGCGCTGTCGTTCCACAATGCCGTCGCGCGTGACGACGGCCGCTACGCCGACTCGCCGCTCAAGGGCTGGTTCGACAGCCTCAAGAGTGGTCGCGGCCCGTGCTGCTCGGACGCCGACGGCTTCGCGGTGTCCGATCCGGATTGGGACCTCGAAGGCACGCATTACCTGGTGCGGCTCGACGGTCAATGGATCGTCGTGCCGGACGATGCGGTCATCACGGAGCCCAACCGTGCCGGGCGCACCATGGTGTGGCCGATCAAGGGATCACTCGGCACTTCCATCCGCTGCTTCATGCCGGGCAATCTGAGCTGAAGAGGCGGTGCGCCGCGTTCTCTCGCCGCGCCGCTGCGGCGGATCGCCCGTGCGCGCCGTGCCTTGGAACTTCGTCTCGTTCGGATGATTGCCACGCAAGGTCATGCCACCGAGGCAGCCGCATGCGAGGGAGAACCATGGACCGGACCAGCGACACTGAACTTCAGGAGAGGATTCGCAGGCGCGCTCACCAGCTCTGGGAGCAGGCCGGCCGGCCCGACGGCCGCGAGGATGAGTTCTGGTATCAGGCCGAGCGTGAGATCGGCGAGATGAGCGAGCTTCACGACGAGGCGACGGCGCCGCCGCCGACGATCCTGCCGGGGTGAGTGCGAGCAGAAAAAGGACGAACTGATGAGCAAGGAAACGCCGAAGGACGATCCGCGCCAGGAAAGCGACTGGGGCTCGATGAAGCAGACCGACAAGCCCTGGGCCGAGAAACCCGAGAAGGAGCAGCGCTCGGAAGCGGCGAAGGACCTCGAGAAGTGGGGCGAGAGCAAAACGCATTGAGGTGGGCGGAGATGCGCCGCTCTCGCGCGATCGATGAACTCCAGGAGTGTTGAGGAAGGCCTCGTTCAACCCGGCCGTCGTTGCGGGCCGCAGCGCTGCCTCTCTCTGCCCTTCAAGGGAAGGAGGGAGGGGGCGGCCGCAGCCGGGACCATGGCCCGTATCGCCTCAGCAAGGATGAGATGAACAACGCCGAGATGAAGGCGTCTCTCCGTTGACGGGGACCCGTGCCGTCACGCGGTGTGACCCGGATCGACATCATCCGGCGTCTTCTTGTCGCGCTGCGGCGTCATCTTCGCCGGATCCGCTGCGCCCGGCACGCCGCGCGGGCCGAGCTGATCGCGCTGGATGTCGTCCTCTGAGCGGTCGGGCTCGCGTCCGTTGATGGGGAGGTCTTTTGCCATCGCCTGATCCTCTCGCTGTTCGCATCAGGGCAATGCGCGCGGTGTGCTCACGTTCCGAGCGATCCGCGCGCCGCGGCGGCAGGAACGCCGCCCCGGCGCTGCGATTGAAGCTGCAGCAACCTGCAGGAGATCAAGATGTCCGATCATCATCCCAAACCGCCGTTTCCGCCGCAGTCACAGGCCATGCCGGGAACGACCGCGGCGATGCAGCCGCGGCCCGACCATGGCGAGGCCAGCTACAAGGGCTCGGGAAAACTGACCGGCAAGAAGGCCGTCATCACCGGCGGCGACAGCGGCATCGGCCGTGCGGTCGCGATCGCCTATGCGCGCGAGGGCGCCGACATCCTGATCGCCTACCTGCAGGAGCACGATGATGCCAGGGAGGTGAAAGCGCTGGTCGAGAAGGAGGACCGCAAGGCGGTGCTGATGCCCGGCGACATCCAGGACCCCGCGCATTGCAGGGCCATCATCCGGCGCGCCGTCGATGAGCTCGGTGGCGTCGACATTCTGGTCAACAACGCCGCCCATCAGGCGACGTTCAGCGACATCGGCGACATCTCGGACGAAGAATGGGAGACGACGTTCCGCACCAACATCCATGCGATGTTCTATCTCGCCAAGGCGGCCGTGCCGCACATGAAGCCGGGGAGCGCGATCGTCAACACGGCCTCGGTCAATTCCGACATGCCCAATCCGACGCTGCTCGCCTACGCCACCACCAAGGGCGCGATCCAGAACTTCACCGCGGGTCTCGCCCAGATGCTGGCCGGTAAGGGCATCCGCGCCAACGCGGTGGCGCCTGGTCCGATCTGGACGCCATTGATCCCCTCGACCATGCCGGAGGAAAAGGTGAAGACGTTCGGCCAGCAGGTGCCGATGAAGCGCCCCGGCGAGCCGGCCGAGCTGGCCACCGCCTATGTGATGCTCGCCGATCCCCTGTCGAGCTACACGTCGGGGACGACGGTCGCCGTCACCGGCGGCAAGCCGTTCATCTGAGGACCGGTGCACATCGTCTGCTGTCGCATTTGTCCGACATCCGACAAGTCCGTACGTCGGCACGTCATGCGCGTGCCGGTGCTAAGCGGCGGACATCATCGCGCACGGCGCGGGCTCGGCCTGCACCGGCCACACCGCCGCAGCGGCCGTATCACCCTGCCGCTCGTCGAGAATCCGCTTCACCGAGCGCGAGCAGAGGCCGCATTGGACCATGCAGCCGAGACAATCATACACTTGCGCCGGCGAGCCGAAGACGATGTCGGCCGCCGTGACGATGTCGCGAATGGCCGTGTCGCTGATGACGTTGCAGGAACAGATGATCATGGCTGTTGCTCGCTCCTGCAAACGATAAGCAACCGGGATGCCAAGGTCGGCGCGCACGGCGCGGGCTAGTCAGAATCGTTCGAAGCGACCTGATGCGCGGGCACGCTTGCGGTCGTCCCGATGCGGTTCGCGGCATGCAGCCGTATTGCGGCCAACGTCGCCTGGGCGAGCGCCTGTCCCTGCGCATCGATCCCGGTCCACTGCGCATGACGGCCGCGGGAATCGATCTCGGCGAGCGCGACGCCGGCCGGCACGTCGCTGCCGTCGCGGACGATGCCGCGCAGGATGCCGTCATAGGGGGCCGTGACCGGTGCGCCGGAGAGATGGCCGATCACGAAGCCCTTGTAGATGCGCGTGCCGATCTCGATCGGGGTATGCCATCGGCCCTCATGCGGCGAATGCACCAGGCGCTCGACACCGACGAGCGCGCCGACGTCATCCGTTGCCAGCGTCCAGCCCTCGCGCACGATCTGGCCGAGCCGGCCCGGCCGAGTCTCGATTGCGATATCGCAATTGGCTGATGGCGAGAAGCCCGGACCGATGCCGATCGAGAGCCGCGTCATGCCGCGCAAATTCGGGGTCACCGCGCGCCGCTGCATCCGCGCGTCGATCAGGACGTCGATGGTACGGACCGGCAGGAGATCGAGCAACCCGAGTGGAGTGACAAGGACGTGCCGGGGATTGCCGAGCGCCTTGAACACCTCCATCGTGCTCTCGATGCGCTCGCCCGTCACGTTCTCGATGCGGACCGTGTCGCCGAACAGGGCGTCGTGAAACGCCATCTTACGGCGCATGACCGGCGGATTGGGATCATGCGACAGCACCACGCAGAAGCCCGCACGATGCAGATGCACGCCGATCGCCGACGCGACATCGTTGGTCCCGAGGACCACGGCGAAGCGCACTGCATTCGTCCCCATGTCCTGGTCCATACGGTGTTGGCGTCTCGTGGCTGTCGGTCGTGCGACTGACAAGCGGTCTTCCAGTTCGAATGATCAGATCCGTCGAGCAAGAGTTGGACCATCAGGCATCGTTCTGAAAACGATCGCTCTGTGAAGGTCCTGCAAAGGACGCGGCACAAAAGCCGACGCTGGATGTGTCCAGAACCCGCCAATCTGTCGCGAACCCGACAGGAAAAGCTGCTTTGCCCGCCGTTTTCGCTGGCCCGGAATCTGCACAGCCGGCGCATGGCGATACCCCTGGTATTTCCGATCGTTACGGAGCCTGCGCCCAGATCACGTCTGAGGTAAAGGCAGCAGCCGAAGCTTGGCAGCCGGCGTCCTGGTGGCGTTGCGGCGCAGGATCAGGACGGATGAGGTGAGCCTCGATCTCGACCAGGACGTCCGCGAACCCGTCATGGAGGCGGCTCAGACCATCACGGCGTGCCCGTTCCATCGAGACGTGGCGGCCGCCGAGCGGCCCGCGCGCGCCGAGCAGAAAACGCTCGTGCTGACCGGGGGCTCGCGCGGCATCGGTCATGCGACCGCAAAGCTGTTCTCCGACGCCGGCTGGCGCATCATCACCTGCTCGCGCCAGCCGTTCGACGGCGGCCGCTGTCCGTGGGACGCCGGTCCCGACAACCACGTCCAGGTCGATCTCAGCGATCGCAAGGCGATCCCGCGTGCGATTGCCGACATCAGGCAGCGGCTCGACGGCGCGCCGCTGCATGCCTTGATCAACAATGCGGCGATCTCGCCGAAGGCCGAGGACGGTGGCCGGCTGGATTCGCTCGCGACCTCGGTCGAGACCTGGATGACCGTCTTTCACGTCAACTTTCTCGGACCGATCCTGCTCGCGCGCGGGCTGTTCGAGGAGCTGAAGCGCGGGCAGGGCGCGGTCGTCAACGTGACGTCGATCGTCGGCACCCGCGTCCATCCGTTTGCGGGCACCGCCTATGCGACCTCGAAGGCGGCGCTCGCCTGCCTGACCCGCGAGATGGCGCACGATTTCGCGCCGCACGGCATCCGCGTCAACGCCATCGCCCCAGGCGAGATCAAGACCGAGATGGTGTCGCCGGAGACCGAGGCGCGGTTCTCGCCGCTGATTCCGATGCGCCGGATCGGCGCGCCGGAAGAGGTCGCCAAGGTGCTGTTCTTCCTGTGCTCGGATGCGGCGAGCTACGTGACCGGCGAGGAGATTCAGATCAATGGGGGGCAGCACCTCTAGGTTGATCACCGCCGCGCGCGGCCGACACGCGGATGTGAACGCGTCATGCCGTGGCTGGCCGCAAGGAGACGAGCGGCGGGCCGCAAGTGGAAAGTTGGTGTTCAGGTGTCGTCCGTTGCGATCCGGTCGCAAACAGGCCAGCGGATGCGCAGCTATCAGGTGTCGAGTAGACAACGCGAAATCGTCAGGCGCACCGTTTTGCCGCCCGTGCGGACGTGCAATGCACGCATCGCGACGGGTGTAAACTAATTTGTTAACATCATGAAAGCCTGCAGCTTTTCTGGCCTGTCCGTTGCACACTACTTCTGCGGCAATGCAGCAAAGTTAGGCACGACAATCATCTGCAGTTAAGGGAGGATGTTAGAACACCTACAATCACGGGCGGCTTCACCAAGGCGTTCGTGACGATCAGAGAAGCGACCATGGTCCAAACGGAAACACGTCAGGTCGAAGCTCAGGACGTCAGGTCCAACGCCGTGCCGATCCCGCTCAGCGAGATCGCGCTGACCGGAATTTTCGAAATCTCGAAAATCCTCGCCGCGCCGACGCGGCTGGAGATCACCCTCGCCAACGTCGTCAACCTGCTGCAGTCCTTCATGCAGATGCGCCACGGCGTGGTGTCGCTGCTCGCCGATGACGGCATTCCCGATCTCGCAGTCGGGGCCGGGTGGAGCGAAGGCAGCGATCAGCGCTATCGCGAACGTCTGCCGCAGAAGGCGATCGACCAGATCGTCGCCACCGCCGTGCCGCTGATCGCGGAGAACGTCGCCGATCATCCCGCCTTCAGCGCCGCCGACGCGGTCACGCTCGGCGCCTGCGCCGACACCCGCGTCTCCTTCCTCGGCGTTCCCATCCGCATCGACCAGCGCGTCGTCGGCACGCTGACGATCGACCGTGTCTGGGACGGCCGCGCCGTGTTCCGGCTCGATTCCGACGTCCGCTTTCTGACCATGGTCGCCAACCTGATCGGCCAGACCATCAAGCTTCATCGGGTCGTCGCGCGGGACCGCGAGCGGCTGATGGCGGAAAGCCACCGGCTGCAGAAGGAGCTGTCGGAGCTGAAGCCGGCGCCGAAGGATCGCAAGAAGGTGCTGGTCGACGGCATCGTCGGCGACAGCCCGGCGCTGCGCGCACTGTTGGAAAAGATCAACGTCGTCGCCAAGTCGAATGCGCCGGTGCTGTTGCGGGGCGAATCCGGCACCGGCAAGGAGCTGGTGGCGAAGGCGATCCATGAACTGTCCAATCGCGCGAAGCGGCCGTTCATCAAGATCAACTGCGCCGCATTGCCGGAGACGGTGCTGGAGTCGGAGCTGTTCGGCCACGAGAAGGGCGCCTTCACCGGTGCGATCAACGCGCGCAAAGGCCGCTTCGAGCTGGCCGACAAGGGCACCTTGTTCCTCGACGAGATCGGCGAGATCTCGCCGGCGTTCCAGGCCAAGCTCTTGCGGGTGTTGCAGGAGCAGGAGTTCGAGCGCGTCGGCGGCAACCAGACCATCAAGGTCGATGTCCGCATCGTCACCGCCACCAACCGCAACCTCGAGGAGGCGGTGTCGCGCAACGAGTTCCGCGCCGACCTCTACTACCGGATCAGCGTGGTGCCCATCAAACTGCCGCCGCTGCGCGAGCGTCGCAGCGACATTCCGCAGCTGGCGCGCGAGTTCCTGCGCCGCTTCAATTGCGAGAACGAGCGCGATCTGACGTTCGACGTCAGCGCGATCGAGGTGCTGATGCATTGCGGCTTCCCCGGCAACGTGCGCGAGCTGGAGAACTGCGTGCAACGGACCGCGACCATGGCGACGGGCTCGGCGATCGGTATGGACGACTTCGCCTGCAGCCGCAACGAGTGCATGTCGGCGATCCTGTGGAAGGGCAACACGGTGACCCCGCCGCCGCCGCGCGGCCAGCCGATCGTGCCGCTGCCGATCCTGCCGCGGACCTCGGCGCCGGTCGAGGCTCCCGTCGAGTTGCCGGCGATCGATGCCGATGACGGCGAGTATTCCGATAGTTCGGAGGGCGGCGCCGTGCCGGAGCGCGACCGAATCGTGCAGGCGATGGAGCGGTCCGGCTGGGTCCAGGCCAAGGCCGCCCGCCTGCTCGGCCTCACGCCGCGTCAGATCGGCTACGCGCTGAAGAAGCACAACATCGAGGTCAAGCGGTTCTGAGCGGCGCGGCTTGATGGGATCGAAGGGCGCGCAGTAGCGCGCCCTTCTTCGTTTGGACTTTGACGCTCCGGCGTTGCCCCAATCTCCTCCGTCATTCCGGGGCGACGCACGCGCGAAGCGCGACGAGCCGGAATCCATTTCGCCGCGCGATCTGCCGCACGGTGGATTCCGGGCTCGTGCTGCGCACGCCCCGGAATGACGGAGGAGCGACCTGGGTCACGACCGGCGTTCGCGCGCGAGGTGACATCGGACAATTGCGCAGTGAGACCTCGACTCCGACGACACGCTGCTCCCGCCCTGTCGCACTTGCGACATGCTGTCGGGAGAGCGACAGCTCGCCGCGACCTGCGACGTTTAGAATCCTCCTTAGAAATCAACCAAATGCTCTCTGGCACGGCGCTTGAAAGATATCGCGCGAATGACATCGCTCGATGTCGCACGGATCGCGGGGAGCTGCACATGGCCTACAAGATCATCGCCTCACAATGCACGGTCTGCGGGGCCTGCGAGTTCGAGTGCCCGAATGCGGCCATTCGGCTCAAGAACGACATGTACATCATCGATCCGAAGAAGTGCACGGAGTGCGAGGGCCACTTCGATGCGCCGCAATGCGCCGCCGTCTGTCCGGTGCCGGACACCTGCGTCCCCGCTTGACGCGGGCCGCGGCGGAAACATTGCAAGCGGAGTGAGAGATGGCAGCGGTTCAGGAGACCATTGATCGGGTCAAGGGCATCGACGTCGATCAATATCGCTACGGGTTCGAGACCGTCATCGAATCCGAGAAGGCTCCGAAGGGGCTGTCGGAAGACACCATCCGCTTCATCTCGGCCAAGAAGAACGAGCCGGCCTGGATGCTGGAATGGCGGCTGGAGGCGTATCGCCGCTGGCTGACCATGACGGAGCCGAGCTGGGCGCGTGTCGGATACCCGAAGATCGACTATCAGGATCTCTATTACTACGCGGCGCCGAAGCCGAAGAAGAAGGTGGCCTCGCTCGACGAGATCGACCCGGAGATCCTCAAGACCTACGAGAAGCTCGGCATTCCCCTGCGCGAGGTCGAGATCCTCGAAGGCGTCGAGCGCCCGGCTGGAGGCGCGGAAGCCGACGCCGATGGCGAGGCGGCCACGCCGCGCAGCAAGATCGCGGTCGATGCCGTGTTCGATTCGGTCTCGGTGGCGACGACCTTCAAGGAGGAGCTGAAGAAGGCCGGCGTGATCTTCATGCCAATCTCCGAGGCGCTGCGCGAGCATCCGGACCTGGTGCAGAAATATCTCGGAACGGTCGTGCCGACGACCGACAATTATTTCGCGACGCTCAACTCGGCGGTGTTCTCCGACGGTTCGTTCGTCTACATCCCGCCGGGCGTGCGCTGCCCGATGGAGCTGTCCACGTATTTCCGCATCAACGAGCGCAACACCGGCCAGTTCGAGCGCACGCTGATCATCGCCGACAAGGGTGCCTACGTCTCCTATCTCGAGGGCTGCACGGCACCCCAGCGCGACGAGAACCAGCTGCACGCCGCCGTGGTCGAGCTGGTCGCGCTGGATGATGCCGAGATCAAGTACTCGACGGTGCAGAACTGGTACCCTGGCAATTCGGAGGGCGTCGGCGGCATCTATAATTTCGTCACCAAGCGCGGCGACTGCCGCGGCACCAATTCCAAGATCTCCTGGACCCAGGTCGAGACGGGATCGGCGATCACGTGGAAATATCCGAGCTGCATCCTGCGCGGCGACAATTCCAGCGGCGAGTTCTACTCGATCGCGATCTCCAACGGCTTCCAGCAGGTCGACAGCGGCACCAAAATGATCCATCTCGGCAAGAACACGTCGAGCCGGATCATCTCCAAGGGCATCGCCGCCGGAAAGTCGCAGAACACCTATCGCGGCCTCGTCAGCGCCCATCGCAAGGCCTCTGGCGCCCGCAACTTCACCGCCTGCGATTCGCTGCTGATCGGCGACAAATGCGGCGCGCACACCGTACCCTACATCGAGGCCAAGAACTCGTCGGCGGTGTTCGAGCACGAGGCGACGACGTCCAAGATCTCTGAGGACGTGCTGTTCTACTGCATCCAGCGCGGTCTGTCGCAGGAAGAGGCGGTTGGGCTCGTCGTCAACGGCTTCGTCAAGGACGTGCTGCAGCAGCTGCCGATGGAGTTCGCGGTCGAGGCGCAGAAGCTGATCTCGATCTCGCTGGAAGGTTCGGTTGGATGACGGCGTCGCGCGGCGACAACATCACAAGGAGTGTTCGATGACGGCCTTGCTCGAAATCAAGGGGCTCCATGCCGAGATCGCCGGCGGACGGAAGATCATCCAGGGCCTGGACCTGACCGTGAACAAGGGCGAGATCCACGCCATCATGGGGCCGAACGGTGCCGGCAAGTCGACGCTGTCCTACGTGCTCGCCGGCAAGCCCGGCTACGAGGTCACCGCCGGTGAGGTCTATCTCAACGGCGAGGACCTCTTGGCAATGGAGGCCGATGAGCGCGCCGCCAAGGGCGTGTTCCTGGCGTTCCAATATCCGCTGGAGATCCCGGGTGTCGCGACCTTGACGTTCCTGCGGGCCGCCTTCAACGCCCAGCGGAAGGCGCGCGGCGAAGAGGAGCTGTCGTCGCCGGATCTTATCAAGCGCGTGCGCGAGATCGCCAAGACGCTCAACATCGACGCCGACATGCTGAAGCGGCCGCTCAATGTCGGCTTCTCCGGCGGCGAGAAGAAGCGCAACGAGACCCTGCAGATGGCGCTGCTGCAGCCCTCGCTCTGCGTGCTCGACGAGACTGACTCCGGTCTCGACATCGACGCGCTGAAGGTGGTCGCCAGCGGCGTCAATGCGCTGCGCTCGGCCGAGCGGGGCATGATCGTCATCACCCACTATCAGCGGCTGCTCGACTACATCGTGCCCGACATCGTTCACGTCTTCGCGGCGGGCCGCATCGTCCGCACCGGGACCGCGGACCTCGCGCGCGAGCTCGAGGCGACCGGTTACGCCCAGTATCAGAGCGAAGCGGCGTAGGGCGGAGCACGAGCATGGGCGTCGCGATCCGCAAGACCAAGGCCGAGCTCGGGCTGGCCGATCTGTACCAGGGCGCCCGCCGTTATCTGCCGGGCGGCGAGGAGATCACGGCGGTGCGCGCCGCCGCTTTTGACCGCTTCAACGCGGTCGGCCTGCCGCATCGGCGCGTCGAGGCGTGGCGCTACACCGATCTGCGCACGCAGATGAAGGAGGCCAAGCGGCTGGCCTCGCTGCCCGATGACGCCGCCAAGACCAAGGCGCGCGAGGCGAGCGACCTGTTCGCGGGCACTGGCTTCCGCAAGCTGATGATCGTTGACGGTGCCTTCGTGCCCGAGCTGTCCGACCTCGCCGATCTCGGGCCCGGCCTCACCATCCAGCCGATGGCCGACGCGCTCGCGGCCGACAAGCCGCTGCTGTCGCAGCGGCTCGGTCCGGTCGTGCCGGACGACGATCCGGCGCTGGCGCTCAACACCGCGCTGGCTGCCAATGGCGTCGTGATCCTGGTGGCGCCGGGCACGGCGCTGAGCCGGCCAATCCACGTCGCGTTCGTCACGACGAACTGGGTCGCAACCTCGATGTACACGCGGTCGCTGGTCAATATCGGAACTGGGGCCAGCGCCACCATCGTCGAGTCGCATCAGGGGCCCGACGGCAGCGAATATCAGGTCAACACCGCGATGCAGCTCGTCGTCGGCGACGAGGCGCGGATCGACCATGTCAAGGTGACCCGGGAGGGCAACAGCGCGCTGCACATCTCCTCGCTGCTCGCCAATATCGGCGCGCGCGCGACCTTCAATCAGCTCGGCTTCGTCGCCGGTGGCAGCCTGGTGCGCAGCCAGCTGTTCGTGCACATCGCGGGCGAGGGAACCGTAGCCGACATCCGCGGCGGATCGCTGCTGTCCGGCGCCCAGCATGCCGACACGACCTTGGCGATCGAGCATGCCGCCGAGAACTGCCAGAGCCGCGAGACCTTCAAGGCTGTCGTCGGCGACACCGCGCGCGCGGTGTTCCAGGGCAAGATCACGGTCAGCCCCGGCGCGCAGAAGACCGACGCCAAGATGATGTCACGGGCGCTGCTGTTGTCCGACGAGGCCGAAGCCGACAGCAAGCCGGAGCTCGAAATCTTCGCCGACGATGTGCAATGCGGCCACGGCACCACGACCGGCGCGATCGATGACGAGCTGCTGTTCTATCTGATGGCGCGCGGCATTCCGCCGAAGGAAGCCAAGGCGCTGCTGATCCAGGCCTTCGTCGGCGAGATCATCGAGGGCGCTGCCAATGAGAGCGTGCGGGCGGCGCTGACGGAGGCGATGCTGGGCTGGCTCGGACAACGGGAGTAGGTGATGCATGCAGCGGTGCAGGGAAGCGGCTACGACGTTGGCCGCATCCGCGCGGATTTCCCGATCCTCGGCATGCAGGTCCACGGCAAGCCGCTGGTCTATCTCGACAACGCCGCGTCAGCGCAGAAGCCGCAGGCGGTGCTTGACCGGATGAACCAGGTCTACACGTCCGAATACGCCAACGTGCATCGCGGCCTGCATTATCTCGCGAACGCCGCCACCGAGGCCTACGAGGGCGCCCGCGCCAAGGTCGCGGCGTTCCTCAATGCCGAAAGTCCGGAGCAGATCATCTTCACGCGCGGCGCCACCGAGGCGGTCAATCTGGTGGCGCAGACCTTCGGGCGCGAGCGGATCGGGCCGGGCGACGAGATCGTGCTGTCGATCATGGAGCACCACGCCAACATCATCCCCTGGCATTTCCTCCGGGAGCGGCAGGGCGCCGTGATCAAATGGGCTCCCGTCGACGGCGACGGCAACTTCCTGCTCGACGAGTTCGAGAAGCTGCTGACGCCGCGCACCAGGATGGTGGCGATGACGCAGATGTCGAACGTGCTCGGCACGGTGGTCCCGGTCAAGGAGGTCATCCGCATCGCGCATGACCGCGGCATTCCGGTGCTGATCGACGGCTCCCAGGCCGCCGTGCACATGGAGGTCGACGTCAGGGATCTCGACGCGGACTTCTACTGCATCACCGGGCACAAGATCTATGGCCCGACCGGCATCGGCGCGCTCTACGGCAAGCGTGAGCTGCTGGCGGCGATGCCGCCGTTCAACGGCGGCGGCGAGATGATCCGCGAGGTGTCGCGGGACCGGGTCACCTACGGCGATCCGCCGCACCGCTTCGAGGCGGGCACGCCGCCGATCGTGGAGGCCGCCGGGCTGGGCGCCGCGATCGACTACGTTGCCTCGATCGGCAAGCAGCGCATCGCGGCGCATGAGCATGATCTCGTCACCTACGCCACCGAGCAGCTGCGCGAAATCAACTCGCTGCGCATCATCGGCAACGCCGCCGACAAGGGCGCGATCGTCTCGTTCGAGATGCAGGGCGCCCACGCCCACGACTTCGCCACCGTCATCGACCGCTCCGGCGTCGCGGTCCGCGCCGGCACCCATTGCGCCATGCCGCTGCTGGAGCGTTTTGGCGTCACCGCAACCTGCCGCGCGTCGTTCGCGATGTACAACACGCGCGAAGAGGTGGATGTGCTGGTCCGTGCGCTGAAGAAGGCACAGGAGTTTTTTTCGTAGAGGCGCCGTTTCCTACGCGTAGTGATCGCGAAGAAGCGCTGCTAGTTGATGCGCCCTCTCCCCTTGCGGGAGAGGGCAGCACCGCTACCAGCCCTAGAATTGCTCGGGTGAGGGGTTGTCTCCGCGAGCCATGACTTTCTGAGTGCGCCGAGAGAACCCCTCACCCGGCGGCCTTCGGCCGCCACCCTCTCCCACAAGGGGAGAGGGTGCAGCGAGTTCGCCGCGATACGCGCGATCAATCAAAGCAGCAATCAACCAACTAAACCTATGCCGCCGCAGCCATCGCCGCCTGCGCATCGGCCTTGATGCGGCTGACCATCGAGCGGAAGCCGTTGGAGCGCTGGGGCGTGAGATGCTCGCGCAGGCCCAGCTTCTCGAACAGGGCGATCGGATCGGCGGCGAGAACGTCCGGCGCGGTGCGGCCGGAGACCATCGCCAGGAGGATCGCGACCAGGCCACGCACGATGTGCGCGTCGCTGTCGCCGACGAACTGCAGCACCGGCGTTGCGGCGTCGTGCCGCACGGTGGTGGCGAGCCAGACCTGGCTGGTGCAGCCTTGCACCTTGTTGCCATCATTGCGGTCGATGTCAGGCAGCGGCGGCAGGCCGCGGCCGAGCTCGATCACGTAGCGGTAGCGGTCGTCCCAGTCGTCGAGCAGCGCGAAATTCTCGACGATGTCCTCGATGTCCGGTATCCCCGGCGTCGCAGTCTGGGTCATCCTCAACATCATCCTCTCCTCGTCATCGGCCGATCTCCGTAGATGCGGGGCCAGCTATGCCGTCATGTCAGGCTCGCTGCCGCGCCGCGCCAGCACGGAATCGACCGCGTGCGTGACCCCGTCGAAGGTGATTGGCTTGGCGATGATGGCTTCCGCGCCCTGCCGCAGGCCGGCCAGCGCGAGCGGCGACCGGGGCGATCCCGCGACCACGATGATGCCGGCCTGATGCATCTTCCGGGCGAGCATGCCGACCGTCTCGGCGCCGTCGTCCTCCAGGATGCTCATCCCGATGAGGACGGCGTCGGGCGAGGTCCGTGCCGCCTTGGTCAAAGCGTCGGCGGTCTCCGCGAAGGTGAAGGTCTCGTGACGCTCACTGAGAATGTAGCCGAGCGCCGAGCGGATCACCTGATCGGCTTCAATGACAAAGACGCGCGCCTTGCTCGCCATCAAAAGTACTCCTGCTGGCCCGTTCGAAAGCGGGTTTGATCTGCATCAAGCAAACTCCGTACCGCCGCTCCTGACCGGCCCCCCGCGAGCGCTCCGCGGTGTTCTCTACGGAAGCGCCGCTCGGAGCCGCGGCGGCATGTGTCGTTTCGGACAGCACGGCGCGGGAGCGTCGGGTGGAAACCCCCGATGTCGGATTTGCAACAAGTCCATCCTAGCGCCGAGCTTGGCCGCATCTCTTTCAAAACATGGCCTTTTTAACGATTCCAAAGCTCTGGCACAGCCGTTGCAAAACTGGGCTCAGGCAATGGTTGAGGGCTGAGTGCACGCCGACGCTTCGGACGAGCGATGCTCTCCTTCCCAATAACCCGTCTGCCGGTTCTGGAGAGAGGACGCGGTCTCGCGATGCAAGGCGCATGCGGGACATTGGCAATCGGTTGATGGAGAGCAGAATGTCATCACTTCGACAAATCGCATTCTACGGCAAGGGCGGCATCGGCAAATCGACGACGTCGCAGAACACGCTCGCGGCGCTCGCCGAGATGGGTCATCGGATCCTGATCGTCGGCTGCGACCCCAAGGCGGATTCGACCCGCCTGATCCTGCACGCCAAGGCGCAGGACACGATCCTGAGCCTGGCCGCTGCCGCGGGCAGCGTCGAGGACCTCGAGATCGAGGAGGTCATGAAGGTCGGCTATCGCGACATCCGCTGTGTCGAGTCCGGCGGTCCGGAGCCCGGCGTCGGCTGCGCCGGCCGCGGCGTCATCACCTCGATCAACTTCCTGGAGGAGAACGGCGCCTACGAGGACATCGACTACGTGTCCTACGACGTGCTCGGCGACGTCGTGTGCGGCGGCTTCGCGATGCCGATCCGCGAGAACAAGGCGCAGGAGATCTACATCGTGATGTCCGGCGAGATGATGGCGATGTATGCCGCCAACAACATCTCCAAGGGCATTCTGAAATATGCGAACTCCGGCGGCGTGCGCCTGGGCGGCCTGGTCTGCAACGAGCGCCAGACCGACAAGGAGCTGGAGCTGGCGGAGGCTCTCGCCAAGAAGCTCGGCACCCAGCTGATCTACTTCGTGCCGCGCGACAACATCGTGCAGCACGCCGAGCTGCGCCGCATGACCGTGCTGGAATATGCGCCGGATTCGGTCCAGGCCGGGCACTACCGCTCGCTGGCGCAGAAGATCCACAACAACGGCGGCAAGGGCATCATCCCGACCCCGATCACGATGGACGAGCTCGAGGACATGCTGATGGAGCACGGCATCATGAAGGCCGTCGACGAAACCCAGATCGGAAAGACTGCCGCCGAACTCGCCGCAACGGCGTAACCGCCACCGGTGCTCCGGCCCTTCATCTCCAAGGGCCGGATCACCTCCGCAACCGATCATCGAGGAAAGCCAGATGAGCGTCACCGAGAAACAAAGCGTCGCCGAGATCAAGGCGCGCAACAAGGAACTGATCGCCGAGGTCCTGAAGGTCTATCCGGAAAAGACCGCCAAGCGCCGCGCCAAGCATCTCAACGTGCATGAGAACGGCAAGTCGGATTGCGGCGTCAAGTCGAACATCAAGTCGATCCCCGGCGTCATGACCATCCGCGGTTGCGCCTACGCCGGCTCGAAGGGCGTGGTGTGGGGCCCAATCAAGGACATGATCCACATCAGCCATGGCCCGGTCGGCTGCGGCCAGTACTCCTGGGCGGCGCGCCGCAACTACTACATCGGGACGACCGGCATCGACACCTTCGTGACGATGCAGTTCACCTCCGACTTCCAGGAGAAGGACATCGTCTTCGGCGGTGACAAGAAGCTCGCCAAGATCATGGACGAGATCCAGGAGCTGTTCCCGCTGAACAACGGCATCACCGTGCAGTCGGAATGCCCGATCGGCCTGATCGGCGACGACATCGAGGCCGTCTCCAAGGTCAAGTCGAAGGAGTATGACGGCAAGACCATCGTCCCTGTGCGTTGCGAAGGCTTCCGCGGCGTCTCCCAGTCCTTGGGTCACCATATCGCCAACGACGCGATCCGGGACTGGGTGTTCGACAAGCTCCCGGCCGATGCCGCGCCGCGCTTCGAGCCGTCGGCCTACGACGTCGCGATCATCGGCGACTACAACATCGGTGGCGACGCCTGGTCGTCCCGCATCCTGCTCGAGGAGATGGGCCTGCGCGTGATCGCCCAGTGGTCGGGCGACGGCTCGCTGGCAGAGCTCGAGGCGACGCCGAAGGCGAAGCTCAACGTGCTGCACTGCTACCGCTCGATGAACTACATCTCGCGCCACATGGAAGAGAAGTACGGTATTCCGTGGTGCGAATACAACTTCTTCGGACCGAGCAAGATCGCCGAATCGCTGCGCAAGATCGCCAGCTATTTCGACGACAAGATCAAGGAAGGTGCCGAGCGAGTCATCGCCAAGTACCAGCCCCTGATGGACGCCGTGATCGCCAAGTACCGGCCGCGCCTCGAAGGCAAGACCGTGATGCTGTTCGTCGGCGGTCTGCGTCCGCGCCACGTGATCGGCGCCTACGAGGATCTCGGCATGGAGGTCGTCGGCACCGGCTATGAGTTCGGCCACAACGACGACTATCAGCGCACCGCTCAGCACTACGTCAAGGACGGCACGCTGATCTACGACGACGTCACCGGCTACGAGTTCGAGAAGTTCGTCGAGAAGGTCCAGCCGGACCTGGTCGGCTCGGGCATCAAGGAAAAGTACGTGTTCCAGAAGATGGGCGTACCGTTCCGCCAGATGCATTCCTGGGACTACTCGGGTCCCTACCATGGCTATGACGGGTTCGCGATCTTCGCCCGCGACATGGACATGGCCATCAACTCGCCGGTCTGGAAGATGGCCAAGGCGCCCTGGAAGCAGGCGCCCAAGCCGTTGCTTCAGGCAGCCGAGTAAGCACCGCCGCCCACGGCCTGGCTCTCCTTCGGCGGAGAGCCAGTGCTCCCTGATCGACACAGGAACATAGAGAGGGTTATCCCATGACGCAGAGTGCCGAACATGTGCTCGATCACTTCGAGCTTTTCCGTGGTCCCGAATACCAGCAGATGCTGGCGAACAAGAAGAAGATGTTCGAGAATCCGCGCGATCCCGCCGAGGTCGAGCGCATCCGCGAATGGGCCAAGACACCCGAATATCGCGAGAAGAATTTCGCCCGCGAGGCGCTGACCGTCAACCCGGCGAAGGCCTGCCAGCCGCTCGGCGCCGTGTTCGTTGCCGTCGGCTTCGAAAAGACGCTGCCGTTCGTGCACGGCTCGCAGGGCTGCGTTGCCTACTATCGCAGCCATCTGTCGCGCCACTTCAAGGAGCCGAGCTCCTGCGTGTCGTCGTCGATGACCGAGGACGCAGCCGTCTTCGGCGGCCTCAACAACATGATCGACGGCCTCGCCAACGCCTACAACATGTACAAGCCGTCGATGATCGCGGTCTCCACCACCTGCATGGCGGAAGTCATCGGCGACGACCTCAACGCCTTCATCAAGACCTCCAAGGAGAAGGGCTCGGTTCCCGCCGAGTTCGATGTGCCTTTCGCCCATACGCCTGCCTTCGTCGGCAGCCATGTCACCGGCTACGACAATGCAATGAAGGGCATTCTCGAACACTTCTGGGACGGCAAGGCCGGCACCGCGCCGAAGCTGGAGCGCGTTCCCAACGAGAAGATCAACTTCATCGGCGGTTTCGATGGCTACACCGTCGGCAACATCAAGGAAGTGAAGCACATCTTCGAGGCGATGGGGATCGAGTACACGATCCTCGGCGACAATTCGAACGTGTTCGACACGCCGACCGACGGCGAGTTCCGTATGTATGATGGCGGCACCACGCTGGAGGACGCGGCCAACGCGATTCACGCCAAGGCGACGATCTCGATGCAGCACTTCTGCACCGAGAAGACCCTGCCGTTCATCAAGAACCACGGCCAGGAGGTCGTCTCCTTCAACCATCCGGTCGGCGTAACCGGCACCGACGCCTTCGTGATGGCGCTGTCACGCATCACCGGCAAGGAGATTCCGGAGCAGCTCGCGCTCGAGCGCGGCCGCCTGGTCGACGCGATCGCCGATTCCAGCGCCCACATCCACGGCAAGAAGTTCGCGATCTACGGCGATCCGGATCTCTGCCTCGGCCTCGCCGCGTTCCTGCTCGAGCTCGGCGCCGAGCCGACCCATGTGCTCGCCACCAACGGCAACAAGGATTGGGCCGAGAAGGTGCAGGCCGTGTTCGACTCGTCGCCGTTCGGAAAGAACTGCCACGTGTATCCCGGCAAGGACCTGTGGCACATGCGCTCGCTGCTGTTCACCGAGCCGGTCGATTTCCTGATCGGCAACACCTACGGCAAGTATCTGGAGCGCGACACCGGCACGCCGCTGATCCGCATCGGCTTTCCGATCTTCGATCGTCACCACAAGCACCGCTATCCGGTGTGGGGCTATCAAGGCGGCCTGAACGTGCTTGTCACGATCCTCGACAAGATCTTCGACGAGATCGACCGCAACACCAACGTGCCCGCCAAGTCGGACTACAGCTTCGACATCATCCGCTAGGACACGGCGCGCGGCGGTCCCTCAAGGGCCGCCGCGTCTCGATCTGGACGACGAGGCTCATGGGGAAGGCACTGAAAGCCTGAGCCTCCTCGGCCAAAAGACGCGCAGAAGGTCCGCCAACAGGAGAAGCCGATGAGCTCGCTGTCTGCCACGATCCAGAACGTCTTCAACGAGCCGGGTTGCGGCAAGAACGCCAACAAGTCCGAGGCCGAGCGCAAGAAGGGCTGCACCAAGCAGCTGCAGCCGGGCGGTGCGGCGGGCGGGTGCGCGTTCGATGGCGCCAAGGTCGCCTTGCAGCCGCTGACCGACGTCGCGCACCTCGTGCACGGACCGATCGCCTGCGAGGGGAATTCCTGGGACAACCGCGGCGCGGCCTCGTCTGGCTCGCAGATCTGGCGCACCGGTTTCACGACCGACATCAACGAGACCGACGTCGTGTTCGGCGGCGAGAAGCGGCTGTACAAGGCGATCAAGGAAATCATCGAGAAGTACGATCCGCCGGCGGTCTTCGTCTACCAGACCTGCGTGCCCGCCATGACCGGCGACGACATCAATGCCGTCTGCAAGGCGGCCTCGGCCAAATTTGGCAAGCCCTGCATCCCCGTCAACTCGCCCGGCTTCGTCGGCCCGAAGAATCTCGGCAACAAGCTCGCCGGCGAGGCGCTGCTCGACCACGTCATCGGCACCGTCGAGCCGGAGGTCACAACGCCCTACGACCTCAACATCATCGGCGAATACAATCTCTCCGGCGAGCTCTGGCAGGTGAAGCCGCTGTTCGACGAACTCGGCATCCGCATCTCCGCCTGCATCTCCGGCGACGGCCGCTACAAGGACGTCGCCTCGTCGCACCGCGCCCGCGCCGCGATGATGGTGTGCTCCAAGGCGATGATCAACGTCGCCCGCAAGATGGAGGAACGCTACGGCATTCCGTTCTTCGAGGGATCGTTCTACGGCATCCAAGACTCCTCGGACTCGCTGCGCGAGATCGCGCGCCTCCTGGTCGAGCGCGGCGCGCCGGCCGATCTGCTGGACCGCACCGAGGCGGTGATCGCGCGCGAGGAGGCCAAGGCCTGGGCGGCGATCGAGCCGTTCAAGAAGCGGCTCACCGGCAAGAAGGTGCTGCTGATCACCGGCGGCGTGAAGTCGTGGTCAGTCGTAGCGGCGCTGCAGGAGGCCGGCATGGAGCTGGTCGGCACCTCCGTCAAGAAGTCCACCAAGGAGGACAAGGAGCGCATCAAGGAGCTGATGGGCCAGGACGCGCACATGATCGACGATATGGCGCCGCGCGAAATGTACAAGATGCTCAAGGACGCCAAGGCCGACATCATGCTCTCGGGCGGCAAGTCGCAATTCGTGGCGCTGAAGGCGGCGATGCCCTGGCTCGACATCAACCAGGAGCGCTCCCACGCCTTTATGGGCTATATCGGGATGGTGAAGCTGGTCGCGGAGATCGACAAGGCGATCTACAACCCGATGTGGGAGCAGCTGCGCAAGCGGGCGCCCTGGGAGCAGGCCGACAGCAACTGGCAGGCCAGGGCGATTGCCCAGGTCAATGCAGAAGCGGCGGCGCTGGCGGCCGATCCGGTCGCCGCGGAAGCCGCGCGACGCGCCAAGAAGATCTGCCACTGCAAGTCGGTCGATCTCGGCACCATCGAGGACGCGATCAAGGCCCATGGCCTCGCCGATGTCGCCGGCGTTCGCGAGCACACCAACGCCTCGGGCGGCTGCGGCGCCTGCGCCGGCCGGGTCGAGGACATCCTGGCGACGTTCAAGGCGCCGGCCGAGCTGCTGCAGGCGGCGGAGTAGGGCGGCGCTCATGGCCAAGGTCACCATTGGAAAGAAGGCCTGCGCGGTCAATCCGCTCAAGATGAGCCAGCCGATCGGCGGCTCGTTCGCCTTCCTCGGCCTGCGCGGCGCGATGCCGCTGCTACACGGCTCGCAGGGCTGCACCTCGTTCGGCCTGACCTTGTTCGTGCGCCACTTCAAGGAAGCGGTGCCGATGCAGACGACGGCAATGAGCGAGGTCGCCACCGTGCTCGGCGGCTATGAGAATGTCGAGCAGGCGATCCTCAACATCCATAAGAAGCAGAAGCCGGAGATCATCGGCATCTGCTCGACCGGCGTCACCGAGACCAAGGGCGACGACGTCGACGGCTACATCAGGTTGATCCGCGAGAAGCATCCAGAGCTCGCGAATTATCCGCTGGTCTACGTCTCGACGCCGGACTTCAAGGACGCGTTCCAGGACGGTTGGGACAAGACGGTCGCCAAGATGGTCGAGGTGCTCGTCGACAAGCCGACCTCGACCCGCCGCGATCCGGCGCGGGTCAACGTGCTGCCGGGCTGCCATCTGACGCCGGGGGATATCGAGGAGCTGCGCACCATCATCGAGGATTTCGGTCTGGAGCCATCGTTCCTGCCGGATATCGGCGGCTCGCTCGACGGCCACATCCCCGACGAGTTCACGCCGACAACGATCGGCGGCATCGGCCTGGAAGAGATTGCGACCATGGGCAGCGCGTCCTGGACGATCGCGATCGGGGCGCAAATGAAGCGAGCGGCGGAAGCGATGCAGGCCAGGACCGGCGTGCCGTATCGGCTGTTCGAGCGGCTCTGCGGGCTGCTGCCGAACGACGAGTTCATGACGTTCCTCAGCGAGATCTCGGGACGCCCGGTGCCGGCGAAATATCGCCGGCAGCGCGGCCAGCTCGCAGACGCGATGCTGGATGCGCATTTCCACATTGGCGGCCGCAAGCTCGCTGTTGGCGCCGAGCCGGATCTGTTGTTCGACGTCGCGAGCATGCTGCACGACATGGGCGCGCATGTGTCGGTGGCGGTCACCACGACGCAGTCGCCGGTGCTCGAGCGGATGCCCTGCGATGAAGTGCTGATCGGCGATCTCGAGGATCTCGAAAACCTGGCAAAGGAGCGCGACTGCGGCTTGATGCTCACGCATTCGCACGGCCGCCAGGCCGCCGCCCGCCTCAAGATCCCGTTCTACCGGATCGGCTTTCCGATGTTCGATCGGCTCGGGGCAGGGCATCTCCTGACGGTGGGCTATCGCGGCACGCGCGATCTGATCTTTGCGCTCGCCAATCTGATCATCGCCGATCGCGAGGACAACCATCAGCCGACGCCCGACACCTGGCTCGATCCCTGGAAGGACCTCGAACAGGCATCGATCGACACCGCCGTCGTGGCGCCACTGCATTGACGTTTCAGGAGAAAGGACCGACGACATGAAAGTCGCATTCGCTACCCAGGATCTGAAGCGCGTCGACGCCCATTTCGGCTGGGCCAAGAACATCGCGATCTACGATCTCGATCCCGAGGGCTACCGCTTCATCGAGAAGGTCGAGTTCGACGGCGATCTCAAGGAGGATGGCAACGAGGACAAGCTGGCGCCGAAGATCGAGGCGATCAAGGATTGCGCGATCCTCTATGTCGCCGCGATCGGCGGCTCCGGCGCAGCGCGCGTCGTCGCCAACAACATCCATCCGATGAAGGTCACCCAGCCCGAGGAGATCACCGATCTGCTCGGCAAGCTGCAGGCGGTGCTCAAGGGCACGCCGCCGCCCTGGCTGCGCAAGGCGCTGGCCAAGGGCCAGGAACGCGCGCTCGATTTCGAGGAATGAGGAAACCATCATGTCCGATACCGCGGTAGCCGTCGAAACCGTCCCCGCCGAGCAGCGGCCCTTCGTCAAGGAGCTGATCAAGGTGTGGCGCGCTCAGGACACCCATGGCGCATGGGAGGGCAAGAAGGACATCGACCTGCTCGAGCCCTACATCCTGGACAAGGAGAAGCGGCGGGCGCTGCCGATCATCGGCGATCCCGATCCGGAGACGATCTGGCGGCTGGAGCTGTTCTTCAATGCGGTCGCGCTGTCGATCGAGAAGGCCACCGGCGTCATGATCTCGCCGATGCTGAAGATGAGTCACGAGGGCTTCGGCCGCATGGTGCTGATCGGCGGCCGGCTGATCGTCGTCAACAAGCAGCTGCGGGACGTGCACCGGTTCGGCTTCGACAATCTCGGCAAGCTGGCCGACGAAGGCGACAAGTTCGTCAAGGCCGGCGTCGAGATGATCGAGAAGTTCAAGGACGTCGCGAACTACTGAACGGCGAGGATGAGAGAGATGAGCGACCTGGATACCCTGAAGGCCGAGATCAAGAAGCTGTCGGCACGCGCCATGGATGCCAAGATGAACCTGCACGACCTGTCGGAGGAACTGCCCATCAACTGGGACCAGATCCTGCCGACGGCGCAGAAGGCGCATGACGCGTTCGCCGAGCTGGAGAAGAAGCGGGCCGAGCTGAAGAAGCTCGAAACCGCGTAAGCCCGATTTGAGGATCCGTCATCATGTCCAACGCAACCCGTGACGGTCGCGACTGGCGGCCGGACTATCTGGTCGCCATCGATCCGGCCAAGTGCATCGGCTGCGGCCGCTGCTACAAGGTGTGTGGCCGCGAGGTCATGACCCTGAAGGGCATCAACGACGAGGGCGAGTTCGTCGAGCTCGACGACGACGAGGATGATGAGATCGAGAAGAAGATCATGGTCATGAACGACACCGGCGCCTGCATCGGCTGCGGCGCCTGCGCCCGGGTCTGCCCGACCAACTGCCAGACCCATTCGGCGGCGGCCTGAGATTGTCGAGCGTGCTGCCATGATGCGGATGGAGGCGAAATTCACGATCGGCCAGGTGACCCGGCACCGCGTCTACGATCTGCGCGGTGTCGTGTTCGACGTCGACCTGTCGTTCTCCGAGGAAGAGGGCTGGCGCGCCATCACCATGGACGCCAGGCTCGACAAGGAGCAGCCGTTCTACTACCTGCTCGCCGAATGCGGCGACAGCAGCTACATCGCCTACGTTCCCGAGCAGAACCTGGTGGCTGATGCCTCGGGCGAGCCGGTGAAGCATCCCGATATCGGCGAACTGTTCGATGTCGACGATGAGGGCAGCTATCGCTACCGCGGGCGGATCTTTCAGTAGATCTTGCCACTGCCGTCATTGCGAGGAGCCGCAGGCGACGAAGCAATCCAGAGTTCCTTGTGCCGCCCTGGATCGCGTCGCTGCGTTCGCGATGACGGAGACTTGTGTTGGCCACGATCTATCCGCTCGTCATTCCGGGGCGCGCGCCTCGCGCGCCCCGGAATGACGGTCGAGAGATGAGGGCCAGGCCGAAAGCGGGGACTTTTACTCGATCCCCTGTTCCCTGGCCTTCCACATCGCCGCGATCCGGAAGCGCTCGTTGATCGCGGCAGGGTTGGCGAGGATCTCGGCCTGGGCGGCGGCGAACGCGCTCTCGACGATCGCTGCCTCGTCCTTGGTCAAAGTGATGCGGCCGGCCATGTGAGTCGCGTCGGGCGCGGCCTCCCAGATCTTGCGCCGGTTCGGATGCAGCTTGACCTCGACCAGCTCGAACGCCTCGAGCTCGCCTTCGAGGCAGATGGCGAGGCCAATCACCTCGACCTTGCGGCCGTCCTGCGTGGTCTTGACCAGAGTCTTTGCCATGCTCGTGCTCCCGTCGTTGAAATCACGCCGCGACCGGCGTGTCGTCGAGCTGGCTCCATTCCGCCCAAGCGCCGTCGTAGACGGCGGCGTTCGGAACGCCGAGCCGGTAGAGCGCCAACGCCAGCATGCAGGAGGTGATGCCCGAGGCGCAGGTGGTAACGATCGGCTTGTTCAGATCGACGCCCGCGGCCGTAAAGCGTGCGGTGAGCGCGTCGGGCGCCAGCAGCACGCCGGAGTCCGGATCGACCAGATCGGCCCAGGGCAGGTTGATGGCACCTGGAATGTGGCCCTGGCGCTTGAAGGTGAACACGTCTGCCTGCGTGCCGTCGAACTTGCCGGGCCCGCGCGCATCGATGAGTTGGCCGCCGGCCTGCAGCAGGCGACGCACGTCGGCCGAGGTCGCGACCAGGCCGGGCTGGAAGCTGGCTGTGAAGCTCGCGGGTTCCGGGCGCACCGGCGTCATCTCCGCCGGCCTCTTCTCCTTGGTCCATTTGCCGAAGCCGCCGTCGAGCAGGGCGACGTTGTCGTGCCCGAATACGCGGAACATCCACCACACGCGGCCCGCGGCCGAGCCGCCATAGTGACGGTCGTAGACGACGACGCGATCGGCATTGCTGATGCCGAGCAGCCCGACCTTGTGGGCGAAATCGCCCGCTGACGGCAGCATGTGCGGCAGCGGGTTGGACTTGTCGGCGACCTGGTCGATATCGAAATGCACTGAGCCCGGCAGGTGCCGGCCGCGGTATTGCGTACGGCCGTCCAGGTTGGTGCTCGGATGGTGCCAGGTGCAGTCGAGGATCTTGGTGGCGGGATCGGAAAGATGTTGTGCCAGCCAGTCGGAGCTGACCAGGGTGCTCGAGGGATCCGTGCTCATGCATGCGCTCGCGATTTGAAGAGCCAACAGGATGACTGACGCGCTTGCGGGCGTCAGAGCGTCTTCGGCATCGGATAGCCCGGGCGTGGATGCGTGTCGTAGTATTCCGGACGCTCCGGCCAGCCGCCTTCGGCGACGATCTTGAAGGTCGCGACCGTGACCGGCGCGCCGGGCGAGCACGACACTTCGGTGAACTTGATTTCGCGCTCGCCTGGGCCGGCGGAGAAATCGGCGACGGTAGTACCGTCCGCCTTGCGCGCCCGCGCAAAGCCGGGCGTGCCGACGGTGGCCGCCGGCACGGACGTCGCGACGAAGTTCGGCTGCTCGAGGCCATCCACCGCGGCGCCGAAGGCGGGCGAGCCGAACGTGAAGGTCGCGAGCACGCCGCTGCGGTCGACCGGCTTGTCCGCGGTGATCGGACGCGCCACCGAGTAGACCGTCAGCGTGCCACCCTCCATTGCCGCCTTGATGTCGTCGAGCGAGCTCTCGACGAATTCCAGTGCCACGTTCATGTCGATCTCCTTACAAAGAGGCGCCTTTGCAGGAGAAATTTTCAAGTTCTGTGCCAGTCTATCGCAGCAGCAAAGAAGGCGAGGCGGACAGGCGGAGTTGCGCGAATCTTGCAACGCGGCTCGCAAGCGAGCCGACCGTCGCTCCTGCTGCGCCGAAGCGGCCGTGTCGGAGATGCGCCAGACATCGATGAGGCCCGACATGACGACCGACGTCGCCTACGCCATCTGCAGCTTCAACGACATTCCGAGCCGCCGCGCCATGGGCTTCCAGCTCATGATCGTCGCGGAGGACGGCAGCCACCGCCCGTGGCCGATCTTCGTGATCCGCTGGGGCAAGCAGGTGTTCGGCTATCTGAACATGTGCCCGCACGACAAGGTCAATCTCGACTGGGAGCGCAATCAGTTCCTGGACGGCAACGGCCTTCGCATCCTCTGTGGCAAGCACGGCTCGCTGTTCGAGATCGGTACCGGGCTCTGCGTCGATGGCCCGTGCAGGGGCGAGAGCCTGACGCCGGTCGCGCTGAGCGTGCTGGATGGCGACATCTGCGTGACCGGCGTGACCCTGGTCGAGGATGACGAGGAAGAGGGTGAGACCGGCCTGCAGTGTGAGGACGGCTGAGGCGGCGATCGCGGTGAAGTCCCGACGGCAACTGCCGGGACTTCATCTTGAATTTGAAGAAACGGACGGTCTCAGACTGGCCGGTTCTCGTTGCGGTTCTTGACCGGCTCCATCCTTGCCAGTGCATCCGCGTAGGGCACGAGATCGTAGTTCTCGCTGAAGTCCTTGGCGGCGTCGAGCACGTAGTCGAGCTTGCCGGCGGTATCGAGCTTCTTGATGTCGTTCTTGTCGATCGACAGCAGCTCCAGCATCTCCTTCCAGACCGTGGATTCGTCGCAAGGCAGCACGTAGAAGGTGATGTCGTCGATCTTGATGCGGTACTTCGCCAGCAGATCGATGTTGTTGCAGAACATGAAGTACTTGCCGTCCGGCGTCAGCAGGCCCTTGAGCACCTCGGCCGCGGTCTCGAGATAGGCCAGCGAGTGGATGTAGCCGACGAGCACCGGGATCGTCGATGCGCCGTCCTGCGCGATCGTCAGCACCTGCTCGATCGAGAAGTCCGGCGGACGCTTCTCGTCCGCAACCTGGGTCTGGAACTTCAGCGCGATATCGCCGCGGAAGCCGAACCGTCCCGGCTTGGTGGTCGGCGCCTTGAGAACGGCGTTCAGCAGCCGCCCTTCCTTGTCGAGCTGCGCGAGCGCGGTGGTCTCGATCGCAACCGTCTTCTCCAATGTCGTCATCAGCAATCCCCTCGCATGTCCTTGTCAGCCGTTCGCCGCACGGCGCGGTCGAAAGGGACGTGATGCAAATTGTCTGCCGGTGTGTGTGGCGGCTTCATTTGCTTGGTTCTTTTGCCTCTCGCGCCGGTGATTGTCGGGTTTGCGCCCCGACATCGCGCCGACTCCCGCGCGACACGGCGTGAACAGCGCCTGTCGGAAAGCCGACACGCGTCGGAAACGCCACAGCGACAACATGAAAAGTTGAGGTCTTTCAGGCGATTGCTGCATGGCATGAGACTTGCCAATTCCGTTCACAACAGCCGAATGGGAAAGGCGAGACGATGATGATCAACCTGACCGACAGCGCCATCAATGCGGTCCGCAACGCGATCACGACCTCCGACAAGCCGGTCGACGGCCTCAGGATCATGGTCGAAGCCGGCGGCTGTGCCGGGCTCAAATACAACATGGGCCTCGTCAGCGGCAGCGAGCCGGAGGACACCGTGATCGAGCGCGAGGGCGTGCGCGTGCTCGTCGATCACAAGAGCCTCGAATATCTCGAAGGCACGACGATCGATTTCGTCATCGCGCTGGAGGGCTCCGGCTTCACCTTCGAGAACCCGAATGCCAAGTCGAGCTGCGGCTGCGGCAAGTCGTTCGCTTGAGTCTTCGCTCGATCATCCAACACGCGAGAAGTGAAACCATGCTGGTCGAATCCCAGGGCATCGTCGAAGCGCCGTCGCAGATGAGCGAGCGCGAGCGGATCATCCGGGCCGTGATCGAGGAGGTCCGTCCGAACCTCAAGCGCGACGGCGGCGATTGCGAGCTCGTCGAGATTGACGGCAACAAGATCATGGTCAAGCTCGCCGGCGCCTGCATCTTCTGCAAGCTCGCCAGCGCGACGCTGGAGGGCATCCAGGCGCGCATGATCGAGAAGCTCGGCGAATTCGTTCGCCTCGTTCCGGTGGCCGGCGCAGCCAAGGCGCGGCATTAAGGAGCGGCCTTGCGTCCGGTCTATCTCGACAACAACGCGACGACACGAGCCGATCCGGAGGTCGTCGCGGCGATGTTGCCGTTCTTTACGGACCAGTTCGGCAATGCTTCGTCCTCGCATGCCTTCGGCAGCGAGGTCGCCGGGGCCGTGAGGCATGCGCGCAAGAGCCTGCAGGCGCTGCTGGGCGCCGCCTTCGACCACGAGATCGTCTTTACCTCCGGTGGGACGGAATCCGACAACACCGCGCTGCTGTCGGCGCTTGAGACGCAGGACGGTCGCGACGAGATCGTCACGACGGCGGTGGAGCATCCCGCAATCCTGTCGCTCGTCGAGTATCTCAGCGGCAAGCGCGGCCTCACGGTGCATCTGATCGGCGTCGATGCGGCCGGCCGGCTCGATCTCGAGGCTTACAAGCGCGCGCTCGGCCCGCGCACGGCGATCGCCTCGGTGATGTGGGCCAACAACGAAACCGGCACGCTGTTTCCGGTGTCCGATCTGGCCAGGCTCGCGCATGAGGCCGGCGCGCTGTTCCACACCGACGCCGTGCAGGCGGTCGGCAAGATCGCGATCGATCTGAAATCCGCTGGCGTCGACATGCTGTCGTTGTCCGGCCACAAGCTGCACGGCCCCAAGGGCATCGGTGCGCTTTATGTTCGGAAGGGCACACCGTTCGCGCCGCTGCTGCGCGGCGGCCCGCAGGAGCGCCGCCGGCGCGGCGGCACCGAGAACGTGCCGGGCATCATCGGGCTCGGCAAGGCGGCCGAGCTGGCGGCAAAGCATCTCGCGGACGAGCAGGGCCGCGTCCGCGCGCTGCGCGACCGGCTGGAGCAGGGCATCCTCCAGAGCGTCGGCCATTGCGTCGTGCTCGGCGACCTCGCTGCGCGGCTGCCGAACACCTCCAACATCGCCTTCCAGCATCTCGAGGGCGAGCCGATCGTCATGCGGCTGAACCAAGCCGGTATCGCCGCCTCGCTCGGCTCGGCCTGCGCCTCCGGCTCGATGGAGCCGTCGCACGTGCTCCGCGCGATGAACGTGCCGCCGGACCTGCTGCGCGGGGCTGTCCGGTTCTCGCTGTCGCGCGACACCACGGACGACGACATCGATCGCATGCTGCAGATCCTGCCCGACATCGTCGGCCGGCTGCGCGAGACCTCGCCGGCCTGTCTGCAGCATCGTCAATCGCCCTCGACGGACGCCCTTCGCCCTACGGAGCTCACGCAATGAAAGTCATGATCCGCCGCTCGCCGGAAACGGGCTTGTCGATCTACGTCCCCAAAAAGGATCTCGAGGAGCCCATCGTCGAGTCGGAGCACGAGTCCTTGTGGGGCGGCTGGATCCGCATCGCCAACGGATGGGTCCTCGAACTGCCGCAGATGGCCGCCGACACGCGGCTGCCGATCACGATCAACGCGCGCAAGCGCGGTGGCGAAGGGGACGAGTGATGAATGCGCCGCTTCCTCATATCGACATCGTCAAGCAGGCCGATGCCGAGGCCCTGCTCAAGGACGTCGTCGCCGGACTGAAGGCCGGCAAGGTCGTCCCGTTCCTCGGTCCCGCCGTGTCGGAGCAGTCCGGCGCCACGGTGCCGATGAATCCCGAAGCGCTGGCTGCGTTCTTCGGCACCAAGGTGGCGCTGCCGCGCCGAGCCAAGGGCAATGCGTGGGCTTCAGCCCAGCACATCGAGAGCACGCGCCACCGCTCGACGGTGACGGCGCTGATGGCCGAAGCCTTTGCCGCGCCCGTTGCACCGACACCGCTGCAGCAGCATCTGGCGTCGCTGCCGCTGCCGATGATCGTCGACAGTTGGTATGACGGCGCAATGCGAGCCGCGCTCGCCGGGCGCGGCGATTGGGGCGAGGTGCAGGGCATCACGCGGGCCGGAATCGGCGAGGACCGCTGGTATCGCTTCTACGACGCCGCGGGCGCCGAGAGCGATCGTGAGAAGGCCGCAAGCTGGACTACGCTGCTCTACAAGCCGCATGGCGGGACCACGCCAGCCAGGAACTTCCTGATCACCGACGCCGACTATGTCGAGGTGCTGACCGACATCGATATCCAGACACCGATACCCGACACGGTCAAGGACCGGCGCACCGACCGCACCTTCCTGTTCATCGGCTGCCGCTTCAACGACCAGTTGCTGCGCACCTATGGCCGCCAGGTCATCAAGCGCTCCGGCGCCCATCACTACGTCCTGGTCGAGCCCGACTCATTGTCGAAGAACGAGCTGAAGTTCTTCATCGCCGAGCGGTTGACGCCGATCGCGATTCCGCTGGCCCGCGCGAGCGAGATCATCATCGGCGGCTGAGCGAGACCACGACACCGGAAATCGAACAGCGTGGCCGCAAGCTGCGCTGTTTTGCCGTTCGTCCTGTGTCCCAATTCGAGTCTGTAACGTTTCTAACAACGCCCGAAACGAGAGCCTTTCGCATGTTGGCAAGGCGACAGGCGCGATGATTTGGCTAAGGCGTTGATAGTCTGACGAAATGATCTTGTCCGCGGCGTGGCACGCGAGTTGCTGAACCCTAGCCCAAGGCGGTTTGCGGCTCGCCAGCAACGTTAAGGAGCGGACATGGACGCGTCAGTGCAGCACGAACAGGCGACGATACCGGACGGCGACAAGCTGAGCTCGGTGATGCAGACCATCGCGGAACACAAGGGTTGCGGCACCTCGGGCGGCAGCGGCAAGGCGAGCTGTGGCTCGGGCGCCGGCGAGAACGACCTGCCGCCGGAGATCTGGGAGAAGGTGAAGAACCATCCCTGCTACAGCGAGGAGGCGCATCATCACTACGCGCGCATGCACGTCGCCGTCGCGCCCGCCTGCAACATCCAGTGCAACTACTGCAACCGAAAATATGACTGCGCCAACGAGTCGCGTCCGGGCGTCGTCAGCGAAAAGCTGTCGCCCGAGCAAGCCGCCAAGAAGGTGCTCGCCGTTGCCTCGACCATTCCGCAGATGACCGTGCTGGGCATTGCCGGCCCTGGCGATCCGCTCGCCAATCCCGAGAAGACGTTCAAGACCTTCGAGCTGATCGCGCGCACCGCCCCCGACATCAAGCTCTGCCTGTCGACCAACGGTCTCGCGCTGCCCGACCACGTCGACACCATCGCCGGCTTCAACGTCGACCACGTCACGATCACCATCAACATGGTCGATCCCGAGATCGGCGCCAAGATCTATCCCTGGGTTTTCTGGAAGCACAAGCGCTACACCGGCGTCGAGGCGGCCAAGCTGCTCACCGACCGCCAGTTGCAGGGCCTGGAGATGCTGACCGAGCGCGGCATCCTCTGCAAGGTCAACTCGGTGATGATCCCAGGGGTAAACGACAAGCACCTCGTCGAGGTCAACAAGGCGGTGAAGTCGCGCGGCGCGTTCCTGCACAACATCATGCCGCTGATCTCGTCGCCGGAGCACGGCACCGTGTTCGGCCTGACCGGCCAGCGCGGTCCGACGGCGCAGGAGCTGAAGGCCCTGCAGGACGAGTGCGAAGGCGAAATGAACATGATGCGGCATTGCCGCCAGTGCCGCGCCGACGCCGTGGGCCTGCTTGGCGAGGATCGCTCGGCCGAATTCACCACCGACAAGATCATGGCCATGGAGGTGAACTACGACATCGACAGCCGCAAGGCGTACCAGGAGGCGGTCGAGAGCGAGCGCGTCGCCAAGGTCGTCGCCCGGCAGGAGGAGCTTGCCTCGCTCGCCGGCCAGTCGAGCGACATCAAGCTGCTCGTCGCGGTCGCGACCAAGGGTTCGGGCCTGATCAACGAGCATTTCGGCCACGCCAAGGAGTTCCAGGTCTACGAGCTCTCCACCGCCGGTGCCAAGTTCGTCGGTCACCGCCGCGTCGACCTGTACTGCCAGGGCGGCTATGGCGACGAGGACAGCCTGGAGACCGTCATCCGCGCCATCAACGACTGCCATGCGGTGTTCGTGGCCAAGATCGGCGGCTGCCCGAAGAGCGACCTGCAGGCCGCGGGCATCGAGCCGGTCGATCAGTTCGCCCACGAGTTCATCGAGAAGTCCGCGATCGCCTGGTTCAAGGACTACCTCGACAAGGTGAACAGCGGCGAAATCCAGCACGTCGTGCGCGGTGACGCCGAAATTCGCCAGGGCGCCCTGATTTCGGCGGCGTGACACCAGACCCCGGCGACGCTGTTGCGTCGCCGGGCCCCTTCGACAGGAGCCTTTGATGACCTTGAAGATCATTGCCTCGCAGTGCACGAGCTGCTCGGCCTGTGAACCCGAATGTCCGAACGTGGCGATCTCGGAGAAGAACGGCACCTTCGTGATCGATCCGAAGAAGTGCACAGAATGCATCGGCCATTTCGACGAGCCGCAATGCGCGGCGGTCTGCCCGGTCGACAACACCTGCGTGATCGACAATTCGTTCCCGCGCTACCAGCCGCCGGCTTGAGGGAGACCGAGATGAACTTCACCCTCACGCCTGCCGCGCAGAAATTCATGCGAATGATGCTGCGAACCGACGGTACCGCGGGCTCCGGCTTCCGTCTCGCGGTGTCGCCCGGCGGCTGCTCCGGCCTTGCGGCCGATATCAGCGTGCTCGCCACGCCGCAGCCCGGTGATGCCGTGGTCGAGCGCGACGGTGTCAGGCTGTTTCTGCCAGCGGAAAGCCGCCTGCTGCTCGACGGTGTGACCATCGACTTCGCGGATACTGCGACGCAGACCGGCCTCGTGTTTCACGATCCGAAGCAGGTTTCGTGCTCGACCCACGCCTTGAAGGCGCTGGAGCACTAGGACAGCTCGCCATGCCCACCGATGCCCGGCCCAGCTCTCAGACCGCCATCGAGGACGCGTTGCTCGCCGACGCGCTGCTCGGCGGCGGCCTGCCGGAGGAGGCCGAGTATCATCTGTGGCAGGCGGGCCAGAGCTATCATCTCGACGAGGTCGCGGAGACGCACCTGAAAGAGGCGGAAGCGCTGGCGCCTGGGCATGCAGCGGTCCTGATCGGCTTCTACCGGTTCTATTTCTACAAGGGACGGCTCGCCGACGCGCTGCGCATCGCCAAGCGATGCCTCGCCAAGGCGGCCGCCGAAAACTGCTTGCCGCCGCACTGGCGCGACGTTCGCGCCGGTCATGCCGAGTTCGGCAGTTATGACAACATGCTGCCGCGCTTCTTCATGTTCACCTTGAAGGGATACGCCTATTTGCAGATGCGCCTCGGCAATCTCGTCGAGGGACGGCTCGCGGTGCAAAAGCTGCTCGAGCTCGATCCCAGCGATAAGATCGGCGCACGCGTCCTGCTCGAGGTGGTCGACCGGGTGGAGCTCGACGATGAATGACGACATCGACGAGGCCATCGACTGGCAGGGCAACGAGATCAGTTGCACGGGCTGCGAACACGCGCAGCTCAACGCATCCGGCGGCTGTCGCCTTCGGCACGCCTGCGTGCACGACCGCTACGCCCGCCGCATCGACCGCTTCTTCAACTGGAATCCGGCGCTCGCCAACGGCTACGTCAAGCATCCGCATTTCGAGGTGCGGGCTATCGCGGCGAAGCATGCCAGCCCGTTCTTTCTGCCTGCGCTGCTCGACGATCCCGAGGAGACGGTGCGCTGGAACGCCGCGCGGCGGTTGCCGAAGCGGCTGGTGCTCCGGCTGCGCCATGATCCGCATCGCGAGGTCCGCATTCGAATCGCGACCGTGCTCGATCCGGAAGACCTGATGCCGATGATGATGGACGACGACTATTACGTCCGCCTGGTCGTGGCGCGCCGTATCGTGCCGTCCGTGCTTGGCCGCATGATGGGGGACCCGGAGGCCGAGGTACGCCGCGTCGTCGCGCGGCGCATCCCCAGCGACTGGCTGCTCGGCATGATCAGTGACCCAGATCCACGGGTGCGGCTCGAGATCGCCGAGCGCCTCGCGCCGGATCTCCTCACCGCGATGCGCAAGGACGCCGACTGGCGGGTGCGTCACGAGGTTGCGAGCCGGATCGCGCTCAGTGAACTCGCGGAGCTTGCACGCGACGAGGACCCGCTGGTGCAGGAGATGGCGCGCGACCGGCTCGCGAACCGCTTCGGAGCTGCCATGGAGAAACCGGCATGAGCAACATCGTTCGTGACAGCGAGGTCGTGGAGTTGTCGGCGCCGCCGTACTTCACGTTCGGCGAGAAGGTCAAGGCCAAGCGCACGATCCGCAACGACGGCACCTACGCAGGCAAGGAAATCGGCGAGATCCTCGCGAAGAAGGGCGAGATCGGCTACGTCGTCTCGATCGGAACCTTCCTGCAGCAGTTCTACATCTACGGCGTCGAGTTTCTCGAAAGCGGGAACCGCGTCGGCATGAAACGCAAGGAGCTCGAATCCACCGTGCCCCGCGGGGAGACCGAGGACGAGCTGCCACTGCCGGGAGCATACAAGTCATGATCGAGCCACGCCTGCCGAAATATCAATGGGGCCAGCGTGTCAAGGCGCTGATCGACCTCGTCAATGACGGCTCGTTCCCGAACGCGCCGGCCGAAGCCAAGCTGGTCGGAGTCGGCGATATGGGTGAGATCGTCCAGGTCGGCACCCACACCGAGGCGAACATGCCGATCTATCTCGTCGAGTTCGGCGAGCAGCTCGTCGTGGGCTGTCTCGAAGAGGAGATCGTCCCGGTTGAGGTGCGATGATCCACGATGGCTGCAACCGCGCTCAAGCCCAGCTTTGTCCTGCCCGCGCATCCCAATGAGTTGGATCGCAAGCGGATCGCGCGCGCGCTGAAGTCACGCAAGCGCTACCGCTATGTCGAGCCGACGGTGTCGCCGGTCGACGAGGGTTATCACGTCCGCAGTCCTTGCTGCTCGCGGAACATCGACAAGGACGGCGGGGTGATCGACGTCGCGCTGCTGCGTCATGATCCCGCGAATGCGATGTGGAAGCTGTTCTGGAGAGATCACGCGCAGGGGACGTGGGAGCTGCATAGTCTGCATCGGCGGTTGACCGCAGCGGTCGACGAGCTGAACGCCGACCCTGAGCGGATCTTCTGGCAGTAGAGCGAAGAGGACGGTTGACATGGCATTGGCCGAACAGGAATTGAATGAGATCGCGCAGGTCCTCGAGCGACCCGACGCCTGCAGCGCGGCCTTCGGCGAGCTGCGCCGCCGCTTTCCAAGGCTGGTACTGACACGTTGTGACGCGTCCGATGTCACGGAAGCGCCGTTCCGCAGCTATCCGGCATTCGACCTGCATCTGCTCGACGCCAGCGACCACTGCGCGGGTGTGACCGATGACCTTGCCAAAGCCACCGGCCTGATCCTGGCCAAGCGGAGCTGAGCATGACCAAGCCCTATCTGGTGCATGACGCCGATCGGCAGGAGCAGGATGAAGCGGAGCTTACGCCGGTCGAGGCGAGCTTCATTCCGCTCTCTGATCCCGACATTACCACGGCGGAGATTGCCGCCGTGGACGCCGCGCTGCGATCGCCGCGGCTGTCCTGCGGTCCGCTGGTCGAGGAGTTCGAGGCGGCATTCGCAAGCTATCTCGGGCGCAGATACGCCATTGCCGTCCCGAGCGGAACGCTTGGCCTGGTCCTGGTCCTGAAAGCGATGGGCATCGGATCGGGCGACGAGGTGATCGCGTCGTCGTATTCGTTCCGCGAGATCGCGCATGCCATCAGCATTGTCGGCGCCAAGCCGGTGTTTGCGGATATAGATTACTACTCGGGCACGCTGGCGCCGAGCAAGATCGAGGCGCGCATCACGGAGCGGACAAAGGCGATCCTGGCCGGCAACACCAACGGCCATCCGGCCAAATGGTCGGAGCTGCAGGCGATCGCGAAGACCCGCAATCTGCCTGTCATCGAGGATTCGACCGAGGCCATCGGCTCGAAATACAGGGGGGCGCTGGTCGGTACATTCGGTACGGCCGCGGTGTTCGATTTCTCGCAGCCTTTCGCGCTCACCTGTGGTGAGGGTGGCATGGTCGTCACCGACGACGTCGACATCGCGGTGGCCGTGCGTCGGCACCGTTCGCACCGGCTCGACGAGCGCGCATCGGTCGTGGTCAGCAGCAGCGCGTCGCACCAGGCGGTGATGAGCGACGTGACCGCCGCGCTCGGGTTGGCGCAATTGCGGCGGATCGACGAGATCCTCGAGCGGCGCAAGCTGATCGAGCAGATCTATTACAGCGAGGTGCAGTCGTTCGAGGGCATCAAGGACCCCTATGTCGGGCCCGATGTCACCGAGGTGAACTGGTTTCTCTACCAGGTGCATCTGGGCACGCGGTTCTCGAAGTCGAGCCGGGATTCGATCGTCGAGGATCTCAGGGTCGAACAGGTCGAGGCCGTGGCCTATTCGAATCCCCTGCATCTGCAGCGGCATTATTTCGACATGGGCTATCGCCGAGGCGATTATCTCGTGACCGAGAAGGTCGCCGATCGTGTGGTGGCCCTGCCGTTCCACGTTCATCTCGCCACGGATCAGATCGCCTTCATCGTCGCGACCATGAAGGACGCCTCGGTCAATGTCGGGGCGGGCGCCGCGATCTACTGAGAAGTTCTAAGTTCAAACCGAAAAGGAGAATCCAAGTGGCGACATTGACGGTAATGCCCTCCGGCAAGACGATCGAGGTGGGCGAGGGCACCACCATTCTGGCAGCGCTGCTCGGCGCCGAGGTCGAGATCCCGCACAAATGCGAGGGCCAGGCAAAGTGCGGTTCCTGCCACATCTTCCTGCAGGAGGGACGCAAGGGCGTGTCGAAGGTCACCAAGCTGGAGAACGAGAAGCTCGACACCATCGTCGGCGTCGGCTCGAAGTCTCGCCTCGCCTGTCAGGCGACCATTCTTGGCACCGAGAACGTCAAGATCGAACTCCTGGGCTTCGGCTCGGGCCTGTAACAGGAGGATCACATGGACAAATTGACGCTTCATGTCCGCTTTGCCAATGATGGCACGGTCGCCGAGATCAGCGAGCGGCCGGTCGAGCTGACGCCGCAGCAGTGGTTCGACAAGCTCAGCGAGGCCATCGGCATGAAGGCCTATCAGACCTTCGCCGGCGGCCGCGGCGTGTTCAAGGTGGCTCGTGAGCAGATCGAGGCCCTGAAGACCGCGGCTGTTTCGTGACGCGGTTGGCAGCATGAGCACCGATGCGGGACAGGCGTGCCGATTCTTCGTCTCCTACACGGGCGTCAAGCTGCCGCTGCGGCTGGTGACTGCGATTGCGCCGGAGCAGCTGTCGAACCGCAACACGTTCATCCGCGGCTATTTCGATGCCGCGGGCGTGCTGACCGGATTCGAAAAGATCGTCTATGGCGAGATCGAGCTCACGCACAGCTACAGCTACCATGCCAGCGGGGCGTTGAGCCGGGCCGAGATCGTCATGCTCGACGAGGATCCGGTGACGCTGAATTTTGACGAGACCGGCGCGCCCATCGCCGGTCAGGATGCGTCGGTGAAGGAGGCCTCGTGACTGTCGCCAAGCTGATCGAGGCTCTTGCCAGCATGCCGAAGGACGCTATCGTGCTGATGGACAGCGGCGGCGGATTGTCGCGTGTCGATGCGCTTCAGCTTGTGGACGAGCAGGGCCCGGGCGCTCCGGCCGAGGTGATCCTGCAGCCGAGCTTGGATGAGTAGAGGGCGGACTGGTCGGATGGCGGACGCTGGGACTTCAGAGACCGGAACTCCGGACGCAGGGCCGGTCGCGACCCCCTATGAGCGGATCGGCGGAGCGGTTGTCGTGGACCGTCTCGTCGAATCCTTCTACCACCGAATGGATACGCTGCCGGAGGCCAAGGGCATCCGCGACATGCACGGCCGCAATCTCGGGCCGATCAAGCACATCCTGAAGCGCTATCTCTCCGAATGGCTGGGCGGCCCCAAGCTTTATTCGCCCGAGAAGGGCCATCCGCGGCTGCGCCAGCGTCACATGGGCTTTGCCATCGGCAATGCCGAGCGCGACGCCTGGCTGCTGTGCATGCGCGGCGCGCTCGAGGAGACTGTCAGCGACGTCAAGGCCCGTCAGGATGTCGACGCCGCCATGACCAAGCTCGCCGACTGGATGCGCAACCACGCCGGCAACCCGCACGATGCTCGGGCCGCGCGGCCGTGAGCCGGCGGTGACGTCATCGCGAGGAGACGAAGGCGACGAAGCAATCCAGAGTCGCCCGCGTTACCCTGGCTTGCTTCGCTGCGCTCGCAATGACGGAGAGGGCGTGACACGTAGGCTGGACCAAGCGAAACGCGCCCACCGGCGGTCTCGCCTGCAAGATGGACCAGAAAAAGATGGACCAGAAAGGTGGGCACGGCGATCTTCCGACGGTGCAATTCACTGCCGTCCGTGGCGCCTTTGCCCACCTTACGCAATCCAGCTAATACAACGGCACGCCGAAGAAGGTCTCGTCGTCGCCGCCCCAGGCGCGGTGCAGCGCCAGGGCGTTCTGCCATTGCATCATCTCGACCTCGCTGGCATTGCGATGCGTGATTCTGCCGTCCGGCACCTCGGCAAGCAGAAAAGGCTTGCCGTTGCGGATGAAGCGGTTGAGATCCTTGGTGTCGTTGGGGCGCACGACGCAACGTGGCCGCTCGTCGATCAGGATGGTGGTCGGCAGCATCGCGGTGCTCTCACTCCATCGGATTGTCAATCGGCCAGCGGTCCCATGTCGTCGTCGGCTTTCTTCTTCTTTTTCTTGTCGGTCTTGGCGAGCGCATAGGCGCCGGCGTTCTTCAGCGTGATCGGCGGCTGCCCGACGACATATTGCGAGATCCACGCCAGGGTCCGGTCATGTGCCAGCGCAGCTGCAGATTCATCATAGGTCTCGCCGTCACCGTCGAACGCATGCGCGGCATTCGGATAGGAGAACGCGCTGACCTCGGGATGATAGGCGCGGAACATGGTCACCTCCGCGAACGGCACGACGATGTCGGCCTCGCCGAAATGGAGCAGCGTCGGAATCTTGCGCTTGGCGCCGGCCGCGTTGACGACACCGGTCGCGTAGTAGCTCACTGCGCAGGCCACGCCGGAGACGCGGTTGGCCGCGTCATAGGCGAGACCGCCCCCGGCGCCGAAGCCGACCACCGCCACCTTGCCGCAGTCCTTGACGCTGTCGACCGTTGACTGGATCTCGGCGAGCAGCGGTGCTGCCGGATCCGGCACGCTCTCGGCCGGCTCGCCCTCCGTTGCCGCTTCGATCGCGGTGGGAGGCGACAGCTCCGGCGCGATCACGACATAGCCGCTCGCGGCGAAAGTATCGGCGACCTTGCGTAGTTTGCCGGCAGCGTCGGCGCCGTCCGGCAGGACGACGATCGCCCCCTTTGGCGCGTCGGCGGGATCGGCACGAAACGCCTGAAAGGTATGGCCGTCGCTGGCGGTCAGCTTGATCGTGCTCGCCGTAGGCATGTGATGCTCCTGCTTCCGTTGCGCGGTTGGCGCGCGTTACAACAAACCCAGCTCCAGGGCGGTCTCTTCGGACATGCGCGACTTGTCCCATGGCGGCTCGAAGACAAGGGTGACCTTGACCGACACCACACCGTCGACGGCCTGTACGGCGTCCTCCACCATTCGGACGATCTCGCTTGCGACCGGACAGCCGGGCGCCGTCAGGGTCATGTCGATCTCGACCGCGCCGCCGCCCTCGTGCGCGATTCGATAGACCAGCCCGAGATCGTAGACGTTCACCGGAATCTCCGGGTCATAGACCGTTCGCAACGCTGCAATCACGCTCTCGGCTGCACTCTGGGAGCCGGTCGCTACGGCGTTCTGCGCCGGGGAAGGAGGGGGCGGGGCGTGCATGGTCATCATGCGTTGGTTCCTCTCATGATCCTGGTTCGCACCGGGGGATGGTCGTTGGAATTCGAGTCATGTTTCGCTCATGCATGGCGTCGCCTCATTCCGAACCGAGCCCCTCGGCCAGCGCGGCGACGACCGGCCATCCGACGGCGCCGGTGGGATCGAGTCGCCGCAGCGCCGCGAGCATTTCGGCTGCTCCGTCGGAATCAGTCTTGCGCAGATGGATGAAGGCTAGGGCCTTCAGCGTGTAGAGCGCGAAGCGGCCGGCGCCATCCGGCAGCGGATCATGCGGCGTCCAGTGCCGCCAATCCCGTGGCCAGCCGGCCTGGCGCGCCGCTTCCGCAAGGCCCAGCTCGGCGACCGCCTCTGCCTCGTCGAGATGGCCTTGATAGGTGTGAATCTTGTACAGACAGAAGTAGGTCGGAAGCTGCTGCGGAGCGGCCGCCAGCGCCTGGCGAAACAGCCGATCCGCCTGCGCGTGGTCGCGGCGATACGCCGCCACGCCCTGTTGCAAAAGCGCATCGATCTCTTGCGGCAGATCGCCGAAGTTGATCGTGTCGGGTTCGCTGACGAGTTCGAGCATCTGCATTGACCTCGATCAAATCACTGCAAGACGCGGACCGTTTTCGCGCGGGTGCAGCAGCGCCGGAGCCGGTACGAGGCGGGCGGAAGAGCGGGCCGATGTTGGATTTTGCACGTCGCCTCTTCGCTCCGCCGCGGCCGATGTCGCAAAGACGACGCAACGCTTGGCGAATTGGCGTGGACGCGTCGTCAGATGCCGGCGAGACGGCGATTGCGGCGAGCAAATCACTGGTTCGGAGCTTGCATGAGGCCTTCATCAATCCAGCGGGAGTGGCAGCGATGGCGATGGCAGCAACGGACATCGAGCGTCTGATCAAGGAGGCGTTCCCGGATGCCGTCGTCGTGATCGAGGATCTGGCGGGCGATGGCGACCATTATTCGGCGCGCGTCACCTCACAGGCTTTCGCCGGGAAGAGCCGGGTGCAACAGCATCAGATGGTCTATTCGGCTCTCAAGGGCCAGATGGGCGGCGTGCTGCATGCGCTGGCGCTCGAGACGTCATTGCCGAAATGATCGTTGCGGCCGGGCTGATCGGTCGCATTCAGGGAAAGGATCCAGTCTATGTCGACATCCGAACGCATTCAGAAGCTGATCGACAGCAATGACATCGTGCTGTTCATGAAGGGCGTGCCGGCGGCGCCGCAATGCGGCTTCTCCGCCGCGGTGGCACAGATCCTGGCCAAGCTCGACGTGGCCTACGAGAGCGTCAACGTGCTCGCCGATCCCTTCATCCGCGAGGGCATCAAGGAGTTCTCCAACTGGCCGACCATTCCGCAGCTCTATGTGAAGGGCGAATTCGTCGGCGGCTGCGACATCGTGCGCGAGATGTTCCAGGCCGGTGAGCTCGCGACCCTGCTCGCCGACAAGGGCATCAAGGCGTCTGCGTCATGAGCGATGCCGATGTCGCCGAGGCGGATGACGCATTCGAGATTCCGCAGCTCTACAAACATCACGCCTTCGTCTGCCTGACGCAGCGCCCGCCCGGGCATCCGCGCGGCAGCTGCGGCGCGCTCGGCGTGCAGCCGCTGTGGGACCGGCTGACCAAGACCATCGAGGCGCAGCGGTTGACGGATATCGGCGTCACCGCCGCCGGCTGCTTCGGCTTCTGCAGCGCCGGACCGATGATGGTGGTCTATCCGGACGGCGTCTGGTATCGACCGACCAAGCCGGAGGATATCGACGAGATCGTCGAATCCCACTTCAAGCAGGGCAAGCGTGTCGATCGCCTGGTCATGGTGTTGAAGCGCTGAGCTTGCAGAATGGAGCCGCTCAACGCGGCTCAGGACAAGGTGTCGACCCATCCGGACGCGTGCAGCCCTGGACATCCTCCAGACCGTCGCCCTGCCGAAGCAGCGAGATCACGGGTTCACGATCGAAGCCGGCGCAGCACCGGCCGCCGGCTTCGATCAATGGCCGGCGGATCAGCAGCGGATCCTCGAGCATCAGGTCGATGGCCGCGACGGCTTCGATCGTCTCTGGCTCGATCTCTCCCGATCTCACGCGCGGCGAGGCCGGATTGAACCAGGCCCAGACGGGGGTCCCGGCGAAATATGTGCGCAGCCTCTCGCCCGTCCAGGGTTCGGTCAAGAGGTTCCTGGCGATGACATCGTGGCCTGCTCGCGTCAGCATCAGCTTCTGCCGGGCGTTGGTGCCGCAGCCCGGCTTCTCGTAGAAGACGACGGTCGTCACGTCAGGCGCCGCCGAGCTGGACCAGCTGCGCGCCGCCGGCGCGGCCGAGAATGGTGTCGACCTTCTTGCGCACCGACTCGATCGTGAGCGGCTTGACCACGGCGCCATGCGCGCCGGCCTTGAGACCTTCGATCGCGATCGCCTCGTCGGCCTTGGCGGTCACGATCAGAATGCGCACGCCCTTGAACTTCGCCAGGATCTCGCGGACGAGCTCGGGGCCGCGTTGCTTCAGGAAGGAAACCCCGAGCAGCACCACGTTCGGTGCCAGCCAGTCGACGCCCTTCTCGTACGCCTCCTCCGGCGTCGCCAATTCGTGGGTCTCGATTTCATCGTGCAACATGAACTGCAGGGCCGCGCGCGTGATCTCGTCGTCGTCGATCACGAACACGCGCCGCTGGTCCACTGCCTTGGCCGTCTCCACTCCGATCTGCATTGCATCCTCCTCAACGTTGTCAGCGTCTGTGCCGCAGGGCTGCAGAGGGGATCTAGCAAATCTCGTTCCGGGCACCGCCCGGCTGAAAAGCTACCGCTGTTGTGTCGTTTCGGACAGCGCCGCGCGTCGTCGCATCTTGCGAAGCATTCCGATGTCGGGTTTGCAACAACTCGCAATCGCGCCCGGATTGCTCCGCATCTCCTTTAAAACATGATCGTTTTGGCCCTGTGCGCGTGCTGGCACAGCCGTTGCAAAACCGGGTTCAGGCAATGGTTGAGGGCTGAGTGCACGCCGACGCTCCGGACGAGCGATGCTCTCCTTCCCAACAACCCGTCTGCCGGTTCGTACACACAGAGGACGCGGTCGCGCCTCGCGAGCAGCGCGGGCGCGACATTGGCAATCGGTTGATGGAGAGCAGAATGTCATCACTTCGACAAATCGCATTCTACGGCAAGGGCGGCATCGGCAAATCGACGACGTCGCAGAACACGCTCGCGGCGCTCGCCGAGATGGGTCATCGGATCCTGATCGTCGGCTGCGACCCCAAGGCGGATTCGACCCGCCTGATCCTGCACGCCAAGGCGCAGGACACGATCCTGAGCCTGGCCGCTGCCGCGGGCAGCGTCGAGGACCTCGAGATCGAGGAGGTCATGAAGGTCGGCTATCGCGACATCCGCTGTGTCGAGTCCGGCGGTCCGGAGCCCGGCGTCGGCTGCGCCGGCCGCGGCGTCATCACCTCGATCAACTTCCTGGAGGAGAACGGCGCCTACGAGGACATCGACTACGTGTCCTACGACGTGCTCGGCGACGTCGTGTGCGGCGGCTTCGCGATGCCGATCCGCGAGAACAAGGCGCAGGAGATCTACATCGTGATGTCCGGCGAGATGATGGCGATGTATGCCGCCAACAACATCTCCAAGGGCATTCTGAAATATGCGAACTCCGGCGGCGTGCGCCTGGGCGGCCTGGTCTGCAACGAGCGCCAGACCGACAAGGAGCTGGAGCTGGCGGAGGCTCTCGCCAAGAAGCTCGGCACCCAGCTGATCTACTTCGTGCCGCGCGACAACATCGTGCAGCACGCCGAGCTGCGCCGCATGACCGTGCTGGAATATGCGCCGGATTCGGTCCAGGCCGGGCACTACCGCTCGCTGGCGCAGAAGATCCACAACAACGGCGGCAAGGGCATCATCCCGACCCCGATCACGATGGACGAGCTTGAGGACATGCTGATGGAGCACGGCATCATGAAAGCCGTCGACGAAACCCAGATCGGAAAGACTGCCGCCGAACTCGCCGCAACGGCTTAAGCAGTCTTGGTACCGGCCTTCCTCCCGTCGGAAGGCCGGTACCTCATCGCATGTCCCGCCGGCAGGCGGCAGGGGATCACGCTATGACCATCGCAATCGTGGGCGTCTCGGAGTCCGTTGCCGCTGGCCTGCAACCGTCGCCGCGCAACGGCTCCTTCGAAGAGGACAGGCGGCACCACGGCCGCCAGATTTACCGCCTGCTGACCGGCGTCGATCCCGACGATGCGCTGATCGACAGCGACATCGGTTTCGACCGTCACGTCATCGCATCGATCCTCGCCGTTTCAGCGATGGAGCACGGCGCGCTGGCGGAGCGAGCCGGGCTTTCGACCGTCGAGCTGATCGCACTGCTGGCGCAGCTGTTTCCTGCAGCCTCGATCGACTCCTCATGGCTGCCGATCACCGGGGCCGTGGCCGCGCCGGACGACGACGAAATCGCGATGGTGCGCGATCTGCTCGCCGCGCAGCGCTCCACGGACGGCGAGGTCGGCCGCTGGCTCGCAGCCATGGTGGCGCGTCGCGCGATGGAGCCCAACCATCTCTGGGAAGACCTGGGCCTGCGCGAGCGCTCCGAGCTGTCGCGGCTCCTGACGCGTCATTTCGCGCCGCTCGCAAGCCGCAACACCAAGAACATGCGCTGGAAGCGCTTCTTCTACCGCATGCTGTGCGAGGACGACGGCTTCGTCATGTGCACGACGCCGGTCTGCACCCAGTGCAACGATTTCGCGCTCTGTTTCGGCGAGGAGAGCGGCGAGAGCCGGATGGCCGAGCGGCGACGCGATGTGGCGCTGCAGGAGGCGGCGGGCGCCGCGATGTGAGTTCGAGGACCGTGACGATGTTGATGGACAGCCAGCTTCGATCCCCGTGCAACTCCGATGGCGGACCTTGTCCCCAGGCAGAGACCTGCGAAGCTGGCGAGATCCTGATGCGTCGATGCGAGGACGCGCTGCGTCGGGCCGGGTTGCGTCCCACCCAGCAGCGCCAGCAACTGAGCCGGATTCTGTTCGGCAGCGGTGACCGCCACATCACCGCCGATGCGCTCTATGGCGCCGCCGTCGCCACCGGCATGAAGATCTCGCAGGCCACCATCTACAACACGCTCAATCAGTTCGTGGAGCTCGGGCTACTGCGGCAGATCGGCGTGGACGGCTCGAAATCGTTCTTCGACACTAATACGACCGTGCATCCGCACTTCTTCTATGAGGACGAAGGCGAGCTCGTCGATGTGCCCGAGCATGTCGCGTTCGAGCAGCTGCCGGAGCCGCTGCCGGGCTATCGCATGGAGCGGATTGACATCGTCATCCATCTGCGCCGCAGGCGCCACGCCTGACGGCAGCGCAGGTCGCCGCGGCTTGGCGCTGGGCGACCGAGTCACTTCACCTCGACGTCCGATTCCCGACCCTGTTACGAATCCGACAATCCGTCTTCACGCAAAAAGTGAAGTAAATTCAATTGATTAGATTCGGGTCCGGCGATGGCATGGCCGTTGCTGAGTGAATTGCTGGCCGTGATGGAGCGTCGTGCTTCTGGCGGCCTCACACAGGTTGCGACGGAGCGAGTGAATGCCAGACGTCTCCGGACAGCGCGGGCCCAGGAATGCCCGAGAGGCCGGCTCTGCCCACGGGGGCACGGTCTCGGGGAGCCCGATGCCCCGGGTCATCCTGAACGATACCACGCTCCGCGACGGCGAGCAGGCGCCGGGCGTCGCCTTCGCCCTCGGAGAGAAGGTCGCGATCGCCCGTGCGCTCGCCCGTGCCGGTGTTCCCGAGATCGAGGCCGGCACGCCGGCGATGGGGGTCGACGAGATCGCTGCGATCAGGGCGATCGTCGAGGCCGGTCTGCCCGCGACCATCATCGGCTGGTGCCGGATGCGCGAGGCGGATGTCGATGCGGCGATCGCGGCGGGCGTCTCGATGGTGAATGTCTCCGTCCCGACATCCGATGTGCAGATCGCCGCCAAGCTCGGCGGCAGCCGCAGCGCCGCGTTGGAGCTGGTCAAGCGCGTGGTCGGCTATGCGCGGAGCCGCGGACTGGCCGTTGCCGTCGGCGGTGAGGATTCGTCGCGCGCCGATGTCGGCTTTCTCGCCGAGGTGATCGCGACCGCGAAGTCGCTCGGCGCCCGGCGCTTCCGCGTCGCCGATACCCTGAGCGTGCTCGATCCCGACGCGACGTCAGCGCTGGTCGGCGCCTTGCGAGCGGCCACGGACCTGGAGATCGAGTTTCACGGCCATGATGATCTCGGTCTTGCCACCGCCAACACGCTGGCGGCGGTCAAGGCGGGCGCGACCCATGCATCGGTCACCGTGATCGGCCTCGGCGAGCGCGCCGGAAATGCTCCGCTGGAGGAGGTCGCGGTCGCGCTGCGGCAGCTCTACCGGCGCGAGACCGGCATCGTGCTGGCCGAACTCGATCACGTCGCCAATGTCGTGGCGGCCGCCGCGGCGCGCGCCATTCCACTCAACAAGGCCATTGTCGGCGAGCACGTCTTCACCCATGAATCCGGCATTCACGTCGACGGGCTGCTGAAGGATCAGCGCACCTATCAGGCCCTCGATCCGGGACTGTTCGGCCGCTCCAACCGGATCGTGATCGGGAAGCATTCCGGGCTGTCGGCGATCACCTCGCTGCTGTCGGATCTACGCCTGCCGGCGAGCGTCGACCAGGCCCAGCGCATCCTGGCGCGCGTGCGCAGGCATGCCGTCACTCACAAGGGGCCAGTGCCGAAAGAGGCCGTTGCGGCCATCTGGCGCGAAGTCTGCGATCACCCGCTGGCGAGCTTTGCCTGATCATGAGCGACATCGTCGACACACCCATTGCAAAGCCGATCGTCGCCGAGCTGAGCCGGCCCTCGCTGCTCCGCCTGATCCGCGAGGACATTGCGTGCGTCCGTTCGCGCGATCCGGCGGCGCGCAGCGAAATCGAGACGCTGCTGACCTATCCCGGCATTCACGCGCTGATCTGGCACCGCCTGGCGCATCGGCTGTGGATCCGCGGCTGGCGTTTTCCGGCGCGCTTGTTGTCGTGGCTCGGACGTTTCCTGTCGAATGTCGACATTCATCCGGGCGCCGAAATCGGCCGCCGCTTCTTCATCGATCATGGCGCCTGCGTCGTGATCGGCGAGACCGCGGAGGTCGGCGACGATGTCACGTTGTATCACGGCGTCACCCTGGGAGGTACGTCGTGGTCGCCAGGCAAGCGGCATCCGACGCTGGACAGCGGTGTCGTCGTCGGCGCCGGCGCCAAGATTCTCGGACCGATCACCATCGGTCCGCGGACCCGCGTCGGTGCCAACTCCGTCGTCATCCAGAGCACGCCGCCCGACGTCACGGTGGTCGGGATCCCCGCCAAGGTGGTGCGGCCTGAGTTCACCCATCGGCGGACCGTCGGACGGATCGATCTGGACCATCATTTGATGCCTGATCCGGTCGGTGAAGCCCTTTCCGTGATGCTGGACCGGATCGAATTCCTCGAGGCGCAGCTCGCTCACACCAGGCAGAGGATGCGTCAGGGACCGCCGCCTCCGGCGCCGACCTCTCTCTGCGAGGTTGATCCGATTTCGAGTCAAGGAGCAAAGCAATGACTGCGGCAACGCCGAACGTTCTGGACGAACTGAAGAAGACCTCCGCGGCCGAGGAGTTCTTCAAGCTGCTCGGTGTCGACTACGATCCCAAGGTGCTCAACGTCTGCCGGCTGCATATCCTCCGCCGGATGGGGCAGTACCTCGTCAGCGAGGACTTCTCCGGCGTTTCCAGTGAGGACGTCGCAGCCCGCTGCAAATTGTTCCTGGAGCAGGCCTATCAGGACTTCCTCGTCTCGACGCCGCTCGATCAGCGGGTGTTCAAGGTGCTCAAGGAGGCGGTGGCGCCGCCGAAGCCGGCTCCAAAGCCGTTCGTGTCGCTGACGACGCTCAAGTAGCGCATGAACTGACGATCGCTCCCGCGCGCGCCGCCAGCACGACTGGCGGCGCTTCTGCGTTCAAGCGAGCCGTGCGCTTTCAAGTTCCTGTCGCATTCCCGACGCGTGTTGCTTGCGACGTGTCGGACCTCGTCGGCAAGTTTTCAGAAGCAGATCGGGTTCATGCGCCAAGGTGTTGAATCCGTGCCAATAATCATCGCGGCCGAAACTGGTACGACAATTGCTGTCCTGATCGCAGGACTACACACCCGGAGTGATCGCATGCATATCGTCGTCTGCATCAAGCAGGTTCCGGACTCCGCGCAGATCCGCGTTCATCCGGTGACCAACACCATCATGCGCCAGGGTGTGCCGACCATCATCAACCCTTACGACCTGTTTGCGCTCGAGGCGGCGCTGCAACTGCGCGACAAGTTCGGCGGCGAAGTGACGGTGCTGACCATGGGACCGCCGTCCGCCGAGGACTCGCTGCGCCGGGCGCTGACCTACGGCGCCGACCGCGCCGTGCTGCTGACCGATCGCTTCTTCGCTGGCGCCGATACGCTGGCAACCACCTATGCGCTGGCGACAGCCATTCGCAAGGTCAGCGAGACTTTTGGCGCGCCCGACATCGTGTTCACCGGCAAGCAGACGATCGACGGCGACACCGCCCAGGTCGGCCCGGGCATCGCCAAGCGGCTGGGCCTGCTGCAGCTGACCTACGTGGCGAAGATCCGCGAGGTCGATCCTGTCGCGCGCACCATCGAAGCCGAGCGCCGCTCCGAGGGGGGCGTTCAAGTGCTGAAGACCAAGCTGCCGTGCCTGGTGACGATGCTCGAGGCGACCAACGAGATCCGCCGCGGCGCCATGGCCGATGCGCTCCGTGCGGCGCGCGCTCAGATCGTCACCTGGAGCGCCAAGGACGCCGGCGTCGAGGACATCTCGAAGTGCGGCTTGAAGGGCTCGCCGACCATCGTGAAGCGGGTCTTCGCGCCGTCGGCCCGGGCGGAGAAGGCAACCATGGTCGACTTCTCGAACCGCGCGCCGGCCGACGCGCTGATCGAGGAATTGTTCAAGCGGCAGCCGAAGCTCGAAGCCGAGCTGACGACGTCAGCGCACGGCTTCTGATCCAAACGGCTTTTGACGGACCAAGGGACGACGACCATGAGCGAACCCACCAAAGCACCGCCCGCCGCAGCCGGTCGCGCCGCGACCAAGAAGGAGCTGCCCGAGCATTTCAAGGCCTACAAGCACGTCTGGGTGTTCATCGAGCAGGAGCGCGGCCAGGTCCACCCGGTATCCTGGGAGCTGATGGGCGCCGGACGCAAGCTCGCCGACAAGCTGAAGGTCGATCTCGCGGCCGTCGTGATCGGTCCTCCCGGAGAAGCCGTGCAGCACGCTGCCGCGGAGTCGTTCTGCTATGGCGCCGATCTCGCCTACATCGTCGCGGACGGCGTTCTCACCGACTATCGCAACGAAGCCTACACCAAGGCGCTGACCGACGTCGTCAACACCTTCAAGCCGGAGATCCTGCTGCTCGGCGCCACCACGCTCGGCCGCGACCTCGCCGGCTCCGTCGCGACGACGCTGCTCACGGGTCTGACCGCCGACTGCACCGAACTCGACGTCGATGCCGACGGCTCGCTGGCTGCGACGCGTCCGACCTTCGGCGGCTCGCTGCTCTGCACGATCTACACGCTGAACTATCGGCCGCAGATGGCCACCGTCCGCCCGCGCGTGATGTCGATGCCGGACCGCGTCGAGAAACCCGCCAGTCGCATCATCGAGCACAAGCTCGGTCTCGTCGAGGAGGACATCGTCACCAAGGTGCTGTCCTTCATTCCGGATCGCGATTCCGCCAAGTCCAATCTCGCCTATGCCGACATCGTCGTGGCGGGCGGGCTCGGGCTTGGCTCGCCGGAGAACTTCCAGCTCGTCAAGGGGCTCGCCGCGGTGCTCGGCGCCGACTTCGGCTGCTCGCGGCCGCTGGTGCAGAAGGGCTGGGTGACCTCGGATCGCCAGATCGGCCAGACCGGCAAGACCATTCGGCCCAAGCTCTACATCGCCGCGGGCATCTCCGGCGCGATCCAGCATCGGGTCGGTGTCGAGGGCGCCGACCTGATCGTTGCCATCAACACCGACAAGAACGCGCCGATCTTCGACTTCGCGCATGTCGGCATCGTCACCGATGCGATCCGGCTGCTGCCCGCGCTGACGGAGGCATTCCGCGCGCGTCTGTCGCCGCATTCGCGCGATCGCATCGCAAGCTAGGCACCAGAGAGGGAGCAGGGCAGTGATCGAGGAACGTTTCGACGCGATCGTCGTGGGTGCCGGCATGGCCGGTAATGCGGCTGCGCTGACCATGGCCAAGCGCGGCATGAAGGTGCTGCAGCTCGAGCGCGGCGAGTATTCCGGCTCCAAGAACGTGCAGGGCGCGATCCTCTACGCCGACATGCTGGAGAAGCTGATTCCGGACTTCCGCGAGGAAGCGCCGCTGGAACGCCATCTGGTCGAGCAGCGCTTCTGGATGCTCGACGACAAGTCGCATGTCGGCCTGCACTACAAGTCGGACGACTTCAACGAGGAAAAGCCGAACCGTTACACGATCATCCGCGCCCAGTTCGACAAATGGTTCTCGTCCAAGGTCAAGGAGGCTGGCGCCACCGTGCTGTGCGAGACCACCGTGACCGAGCTCGCGCAGGATGCCTATGGCAAGGTGATCGGCGTCAGAACCGATCGGCGCGATGGTGAGATCCATGCCGACGTCGTCGTGCTGGCCGAGGGCGTCAACGGCCTGCTCGGAACCCGCGCCGGCCTGCGCGAGCGGCCGAAGCCGGAGAACGTCGCGCTGGCGGTCAAGGAGATGCACTTCCTGCCGCGCGAGACGATTGAGGCGCGCTTCAACCTGAAGGGCGACGAGGGGGCTGTCATCGAGGCCGTCGGCACGATTTCCCGCGGCATGACCGGCATGGGCTTCATCTATTCCAACAAGGAGTGCATTTCGCTCGGCATCGGCTGCCTCGTCTCCGACTTCCAGAAGACCGGCGAGACGCCCTACGGCCTGCTCGAGCGGTTCAAGCAGCATCCGTCGGTGGCGCCGCTGATCGAGGGGTCGGAAGTCAAGGAGTACTCGGCGCACCTGATTCCCGAGGGCGGCTATAACGCGATCCCGCAGCTCTGCGGCGATGGCTGGGTGGTGGTCGGCGATGCCGCCCAGCTCAACAATGCCGTCCACCGCGAGGGATCCAATCTCGCAATGACCTCGGGGCGTATCGCGGCCGAGGCGATCTTCCAGGTCAAGTCGCGCCGCGATCCGATGACCAAGGAGAACCTCGCGCTCTACAAGAAGATGCTGGAGGACTCCTTCGTCATCAAGGACCTGAAGAAATACAGGGACATGCCGGCGCTGCTGCACAACCAGTCGCAGAATTTCTTCCTGACCTATCCGCAGCTCGTCTCCAAGGCGATGCAGAACTTCGTGCGCGTCGACGGCACGCCGAAGAAGGAGAAGGAGAGCAGCACCGTGCGCTCCTTCGTGAATGCAAGGTCATGGACCGGCCTGTTCGGCGACGCCTTCAGGTTTGCTCGGGCGTGGCGATGATTGGTGAATGAACGCAACAGCTCAGGCGAGGGAGATCAGACATGAGCACGGACGTCGCAGTCAGGGTCGAAGACAAGCTATTCTACAATCGCTATCAGGTCGATCCCGGCCGGGCCCATATCAAGGTCCGTCCGCATACCACGCCGACGCCGCAGTTGAAGGCGCTTCTCAAGGCCTGCCCGGCACGCTGCTACGAGCTCAACGACAAGGGCCAGGTCGAGATCACAGTCGACGGCTGCATCGAATGCGGCACCTGCCGGGTCATCGGCGAGGCCAGCGGCGACATCGAGTGGAGCTATCCGCGCGGCGGCTACGGCGTGCTGTTCAAGTTCGGCTGACGCCGTCGAATCACGCCGGTCGACGGGGTGCCGCAAACGCAGCGCCGGATCATCAATCCTGTATTGTGTTTGATATAGGTCATTGAGTTCTGGCACGCGTTCTGTTTACATTGAGCGGCAGCAACGAGGCTGCAACGGATGAGGAACAGCACGTGAAGCTGAGCGCGCGAAATGTCTTGCCGGGACGAATCATCTCGGTTGAAAAGGGAACGACCACCGCCCACGTCAAGGTGGAGCTCGCCCCGGGACTAACAGTCTTCTCGGCGATCACCAACGAGGCGGTGGACGACCTCGCGCTTGCCGTCGGCGACAGCGTCTCCGCCGTCATCAAGTCGTCGGATGTGATGATCGGCAAATAGGAGCGTAGCGCCGAATTGCTGCGCCGATCAGCCGCGCGACGCCTGTCGCGCGCGCAGGTCGAGCCACCAGGTTTCCATCGCGGAACGCGACGGCTGGAGCAGCGTGCCGAAATCGCCCGCAAAGGTCCGCCAGTCGTCGATGCATTTCTGAGGCACCGCCGTCAGCACCGGGATCCCGGACGTGATTGCGTCGGCCAGCTCGCCGCGCAACCCGCTTCCGGAAGCCTCCTGCTTGGAGAACTTGTTGATCACGATGAGGTCGGCATGGGCCGCGATGGCGCGGTGAACGGCCATGCCGGCTTCGGCAAGGCCCGCGGTGTCGAGCTTGCAGGCCGTCGATCCGGTGCCGAGGTCCTGACAGATCGAGATCGTGTCGCCATTGGCGAGATCGATCACGTCCATTCCGCTTTTCTTGCCGACTTCGTCTCTCGTATTGCGCTGAACGATGCCTCCGACGCGGACGCCCCGTTGCAGCAGCTCCTGGGCAAAGGCGTCCAGCAAGGCATCGGCGTCGTCGCCCGGTCCGTAGAGAATGGCGGCGAGACGGGGCTGATTGGGCTCAGCGGAAGCAGGAAGATCATGCGGGATCATGCGGGGCCTGGCGATCGGGGGCGGGCGGCGACCAGGGTTTATATAGAGGATGCAGCCTGTGGAGAAAGAGCAGATGTCGCGCGCGCCGACCACCGCTACGCACCATGATCTGGAAGCGCTGCTCCGCGACGATGTCCCCTATGGCGACCTGACGACGGAGACGCTCGGAATCGGCGCCGAGCCGGGCCTGATGCACTTCGCTGCGCGCGGTCGCATGGTATTGGCCCTGGCCGAGGACGCGGCGGCCTTGATCGAGCTCACGGGCTGCCATGTCGAATTGTTCGCCGGCAGCGGAATGGTGCTGGAGGAGGGGGCCCCGATCCTCCGTGCAGAGGGCACGGCGGCCGGCCTGTTGCGGAGCTGGAAGGTGGCGCAGACGCTCATCGAGATCTGGTCAGGCGTCGCCACCGGGGCGGCTGCGATCGTCGGCGCGGCGCGTGCGATCAGGCCTGGCATTGCGGTCGCCTGCACGCGCAAGAACGTCCCCGGAACCAAGCCGTTCGCCGTTGCCGCGGTGAAGGCGGGTGGCGCGGTGATGCATCGGCTCGGCCTGTCGGAGACGGTGCTGGTGTTTCCGGAACACCGGGCGTTTCTCGGCGATGCGCCGCTTGCCGATGTCGCCGAGCGGTTGCGGCGGAGCGCGCCGGAGAAGCGGCTCGTGATCGAGGTCACCACGGTCGAGCAGGCCGTCGCCGCCGCCGTGGCCGGCTTCGACGTCATCCAGGCCGAGAAATTTCCGCCTGCCGAGATCGCTGCGCTGGCGGAGCGGATCGCCATCAGCGCGGCGCTGCCGCGGCGGCCGATCATTGCGGCCGCGGGGGGCGTGAATGCGCAGAACGCCGCCGCCTATGCTGCGGCGGGGGCGGACATGCTGGTCACCTCGGCGCCCTACCTCGCGTGTCCCTGCGACGTGCAGGTGCGGATCAGCCCTGCCTCGGCCGCGGCTTGACCGCACGACCCGGCTACTGCGGGTGCCGCGGAGCGGCGCGCTTCTGGCGGTTGGCTCGCCATTCCATGAACTCACGGAACAGCCGCGGATCGGCCGAAACGCCGCTCGCCTGCAGATCATTGGCCTGCGCGTTGGCCCCCAGCATCTCGGGAGGCGGCGTATTGCGATCGAGCCAGTCCTGTGCCGTCTTGAACCGTGTCCAGCCGGCGATCGGCGCCAGCGGCGCCACCTCCTGCCATTTCGGATGATAAGGCGGCCGTTGCAGCGTCTGCATGTTGCTGAAGAAGGCTTCGACCAGCAGAGACAGCCGGCGGTGACGGTCGCTGCCCGCCGGCCAGTTGAACGACGCCAGCACGGCCTCGGCCGCGATCGTGTTCACCGGCGCCGAGGCGCCGACGAGGTTCGGATAGTCCTCGGCGGACAATTGCGCCGGCAGATAGTCGTCGTGCAGAGCCTTGTCGTAGTCGACGGGCACCAGATGCAGATTGGGATCGCTGACCTGGCTCAGCCATTGCACCGGCTTGCCCTCGACCGTGATGATGGCGTCGATGTCGCCCTTGCGCAGCATGTCCAGCGCCAGCCGCGGCTCGATATAGAGCAGATGTGGCCTGATCCCGAGGCGCTCGAACACGTTGATCGAGGTGACGAAGGTGCCGCCGTCGGGCAGGTCGACGGCGATGGTCTTGCCGTCGAGCTCGCTCAGGCTGGCGATCGATCTCGGCGCCAGCACGTGCATCTCCTCGTTGAACAGCTTGGTGACATAGACCAGTTGTTCGCGGATGTTGTTGGCGAAGTCCTTGCGCTCGAGAAAGGCCAAGGTGTCCTTGCGGATGATGCCGGCGTCGACGCCGCGCAGCAGCAGGATGTCGGCGACCGATTGCACCGAGCCGCGGCCGATCACGGGAAGGATGCGCAGCTCCGTCCCCTTGTCGAGCGCGGATGCGAGGTCCGCGCCCATGTTGGCGTAGGTGCTGCCAAACGAGCCGGTCATCAGCGTGACGGTATTGGCATTCAGCTGGTTGGCCAGATCGCGCTTCGCCGTGCCGTAACGGAAGATGGTCTTGAAGGAATCGCTGACGCTGCCGGGATCGATACCGCTCCGGACCGGACCGAAGCGCTGCCACTTGCCGCCGGTGAACTGCATCATCTGCATCTGCTCCAGCGGCGCGTGATCATGGGGGCTGGTGTTGACGGTGATGCCGGGCGTCAGCATCGGCAATTTGAGGCTCTTCAGGGATGCCGCCTGCCTCATGATGTTGTCGCGCGACAGGTCGTCGCCGCAATTCCGCAACACTGCGACCATCGCGTTTGCCGCGAGGTAGCCGAAGGTCGCAAGACCATTGCTTCTAGGTACGTCGGGCAGATAGCGGTCCATGAATGCGGACCATTCGCGGTAGGATGGATCGCCTGCGGCCGCGGCCTCCTCGCCCTCGTAGTAGTAGCCCGCGGACAAGATGCCTTCGGCATTCTGCAGGCCGGCCGGCTGCATCACGGCGGAGACCGATTCCGAGACCGTCGAGATGATGTGGTCCGGACGCCAGCCGAGCTCGGCCGCGCGGCGGATCGCCATCACGGCGAATTTGGGCGTGGTCACGTCGAAGAAGATGTCGGCGCCGGATGCCTTCAACGTGGCGATCTGCTGATTGACGTTGGCGTCCGTCACCTTGTAGGTGACTTCCGCGACGATCGGAAGCTTGCCACCCAGGCCGTCCTTCAATCCCTTGACGTAATCCTTGCCGAAATCATCGTCCTGATAGAGAATCGCGATCTTGCCGCGGCTGTGGGTCTCCAGCAGGTACTGGGCATAGACGTGCGCCTCGGCCTGGTAGCTCGGCTGAAAGCCCATGGTCCACGGAAAGTCGTGGGGCTGGTCCCATTGCGAGGAGCCTGATGCCACGAACAATTGTGGGACTTTGTTGGCGTTGAGATAAGGGCGGACCGCCAGGTTGGGAGCCGTGCCCAGACTGGCGAACATCAGGAGGACGTTGTCCTCCTCGACGAGCTTGCGGGTCATCTCGACCGTCCTCTGCGGCGCATAGCCGTCGTCGTAGGAAATGAAGTTGACGCGCCGGCCGTTGATGCCGCCCTCGGCATTGATCTTGTTGAAGTAGGCCGCGATCGTCTTGCCGATGACGCCATAGGCGAGAGCCGGGCCGCTATAGGGCATGGTGTTGCCGATGCGGATCTCGTTGTCCGCGGCGACCGCTTGATGTCCGGTCAGCGCCAGCGGAGCGGACAGAGCCAGGGCGAGGCATGCGGCTGCTCGAGGGTGGCTGTTCTTTGCATCCCGCGGTTTGCGATGTCGGCTCCATCTGGCGGCCAAGCAGGCGCGAACTGCAGCATGGATGCCGTGCATCATCAGTCCTCCCATCGATATTTGGTTCTTGGGCGCAGCAGATCGCGGCCGACCGTCTCGCAGGGAGCGGTCCGGGTCGCGTCTCGAGCGCTCCGAGATGTATGCGTTAGCGCGCAGCCGAGATGCGTCGGCTGGCTTCCGGCGATCCTTGCTCCGCAGCCCTGAGATACCAGGCACGCGCCTTGGCTGCGTCGGGAACAGCACCGAGCAACCGCGATTTCGTCAGTTCGGCCGGGTCATAGGTGCGCGCGAGCAGAAGGGAGGCGTCCGCAATTCCGGCGTCGGAAAGCCGCGTCAGGATCAGGCGCGCGCTGGCGACGTCCCCCGCGGCGAGCAGGTCGCGTCCGCGCTTCATCAGAGCATCGACCTCGTCTCGCGGCAGTGGAACGGTCGGGCGAGGCGAGGCCATCGGGAGCGCAGCGGAGGGCGGCGAGACCGCCGGTGCCGCGGCGGCCGGCGCTGGCGACGTCGGCGTCGAGGGCCATGGCCGCATCGCCAGTTCTGTACCGCTGGGAGCCGCGAGCGCGGCGACCGTCTGCGGCGGGTCGTCCTGGGCGACCTTGGCTTCCGCAGGATCGATCTGGGCCAGGCTTTCCAGCACGGCGGTTGGCATGATCGGGCTCTTGCCACCCGGTGTCGCTGCGCCGTTGTCGAAGGAGACCATGTTGACCACCATCATGGCGATGGAGGCCGCGATGCCGACGGCGGCACCGATCTTGACGATGCTGCTGAGCCGCAACGATCTGTCCGGATCGTCCGGCGGCAGGGGCATCACCACGGGATCGAGCTTCGCGCTCCAGGCGCGGTGGGCCTCCTCATCGTCGAGGTCAAGGGCCGCTGGCCGCGCCGGCAGGGAGCTTGGCCGGGACACCAGATGATGCGGCAGGGGGATGCCGTCGGCGGGCGGATCGAATGCCGTCGGGCCGGCCTCCGTCTGGCGGCGGCGCGGCGCATATCTGCGGAGCTCTTCGTTCGCCCAGGGCGGCGCTGGTTTCGCCGGATCGTTCTGATCTGGAGCACTCATCACTAGCCTCCTGTCTCCGACGAACGGGTCGTGGGAGATAGCTTCAGGACGTCGGGCGCGCGCGGTCCAACCGAAGCGCACATGATGCGACATCGGGGACATTGCATCAACGCTTCCGTCGAGACCGACAGGTCCGGTTTCCTTCCGACATGCACGCCATTGTTTTCGCGCGCCCTGGTCACAATCGATGTTGCTTGGTCCCTAAGCTGATCAATGTTCTTGTCGGGAAGGGTGAGTAGGTAAGGCTATTTGATGGAAATTTCCCGGCGCGCCGCATCGGTGATTACGCGCAATGCGCGAGATCGGGGGCGAGTTCTGCGCTTTGCGGAAAGATCGGTTGGAGTATCAGGATGCCGCAGCCATCTCGACTTTGCCGCGAGGTCAGGGGCTTAGCGGACCGAGGAGTTGCAGGCGCGCCGGGAAATTCTGCAACTCAGGCGAGAAATGGCGAAAAACAAATGCGGCCGGACAATGCCGGCCGCATTCACATATCCGATCGATTCTTATTCCGCCGCCAGCGCGACGGACACACCAGCGGCTTCGATCGCAACGGCAACCGACTGGATGATGGCGGCAAAGCGCACGGCGGTCTGGATCGTGGCCGCGGGCACGCCCGCATCCTGCAGGACCTTCTCGTGCGAATCGATGCACGTGCCGCAGCCGTTGATGGCGGACACCGCGAGCGACCACAGCTCGAAATCGGCCTTGGCGACGCCGGGGTTGGCGATGACGTTCATCCGCAGCCGGGCCGGCATCGTCGCGTACTCCTTGTTCGAGGCAAGGTGCACGAAGCGGTAGTAGACGTTGTTCATGGCCATGATCGCGGCGGCCGATTTCGCCGCCGCCAAAGCGGCGGGCGACAGCTGCGCGGCCGCAACCGATTCGAAGGCCGCAACGACGCTCGGATTGCGAGTCGCAATCGCGCAGGCGACGAACAGGCCGTACTTGGCCTGCGGCGACAGCGTCTCGTCGGAGACCATGGACGACAGGTTGAGCCTGACGTCCTTGGCGAAGTCCGGGATCTGGTCCTTCAGCTGCTCGATCGACATGATCAGGCGACCTTCAGGGTCTCGCCGCCGACTTCGCGGTTGCACGGGCAGAGCTCGTCGGTCTGCAGCGCGTCGAGGACGCGCAGCGTATCCTTCGGAGCGCGGCCGACATTCAGGTTGGTCGCATAGACGTGCTGGATGGTGTTGTCGGGATCGACGATGAAGGTGTAGCGGTAGGCGACACCGTCGGGCGAGCGGACGCCGAGGCCGTCGATCAATGCGCCCTTGGTGTCGGCGAATTGCCAGATCGGCAGCCTGTGCAGATCCTTGTGGTCGCGGCGCCAGGCGAGCTTGCAGAACTCGTTGTCGGTCGAGCCGCCGAGCACGACGGCATCGCGGTCCGCGAAGTCCTTCGCCAGGCGCGCGAACTCGGCGATCTCGGTCGGGCAGACGAAGGTGAAATCCTTCGGATAGAAGAAGATGATCTTCCACTTTCCAGGGAAGCTGGTCTCGGTCAGGGTCTCGAAGGCGCTCTCGCCCTTCTCCTCCTGAAGATGAAAGCCGGGTTTCACGCCGACGATTTCAAACGATGGCAGCTTGCTTCCGATTCCGAGCATTGGGGCACTCCAAGAAAATTATTGCGCTGCAATAGCGAGGCGCATTGTGCATTGCAAGCGATATGCCATTCGTTTTTAGTATCAGTGGATTGTCGAAAACCCGACACGTGGCGGCAACATGCTGCGAGTGCGAGGCCGTGGCGATGGGGAGCTTTTGGATGGAGCTGGCTTGGAGCGTCGGCTTCGTGACGTTGCGATCGGACATCGGGCGACGACAGCCGGAGCGCGCGCGTCGTCGCCACGGCAAAATGAGGTTGATATCCGCTTGGTCGAAGCGCCATGCGACGTCGTGTTGACGGTCTCGACGACGCCCGACGTGCAATTTCTTTGTGCGGCCGAAGTGGCAAAATTGACATTATCGCCTTCGTCGCGATGCACGTTTGACCACGGCGACTCGCTAAGCGGCATCAAGGCGACAAGCCGTCGGCAGATCACGGCGCGGCACGGTGCAAGGTGTCGCGCGGCGCACAGTGTTGTCAGCTTTTCGGCAGATCGCGTCTGTTATTTCGCCTTGCTGCGCGATGACCCGACCATAGTCTCCTCGCAGATTTTCATCGGCCTGGGAGGAGTTCATCACCATGAGCGAAACTGTCTCGGCACCAAATGCAAGCGCGAGCCTGTCGATCGATCGACGATTTCTCGCGACCTCAGCCGCGCTCGCGGCAGGATGGGGAGCCCTGCCGCGGGAGCGCGCCGACATCTCGCCGCCACTCTCGGTCTTCGACCGCGAGGCGCCGCCGCACTATGCAGGCCATGCCGAGCTGACGCCGCTATCCCCCCTGGACGACCGTGAGCGGCCAGTCTCCGATGATGCGGAAACGTTCGTGGGCATTGGCCTGGCGGAACAGCACAATCCTGTCGATCCGAAGCTCTGTCAGTGACAGTGCCGCGAATCTCTCCTGCAACATCGTCAGGATCGGCCGGCGCCGTTCGTCGGACAGCCGGCAGGTCAGCGTCATGTGGAAGCGGAAATCCTCCATGACATAGGGATAACCCCAACGATCGAGATGATCGCGCTGCCGTGGTGTCAGCAGATCCGGCTTGCGCCGAGCACGGTCGTCGGCCGTCATCGGAGCGCGAAATGGCTCAAAGGCCTGGACACAATCGGCCGCGAGCTGTTGCAGCGCCGGCGACGGCTCGCCGGGGATCATCGCGATGAAGCCGCTGATCGCGTCCACGATCGGACGGATGGCCGGGACGGCTCGCGGCGTGGCCGCGAACGCGGCACAGGCGCTGCGGAGCGCGGCTTCGTTCTCCGCATCGGACAGCTCGAACGGAGCCTTCAAGGTCGCGTGAAAGCCGTATTTGCGCGGGTCTGCGGTCAGCTCAGCCCAGTCTGGAACCGCGCGGACGATCTCGCTCGGAAAGCTGCGGTCATCGCCGCTCCACGCGTCGTATCCGAGCAGGCTCGCGCCGAATTCCGTCAGGTCGGCTGTTGCTGGTGGAGCATAGTAGATCGCATAGCGCGGAAATTTGGCCATGGTTCGCTACTCCGCCGCCATGGCACGCGCCGGCCGGGCGTTCAGCCGGTCGGTCTCGGTGAGATAGACCAGCCGGCCGGACGCGATCACGGCGACGACATGGGGGCGCAACGGCACGCGGTCGTCGACCAGAATGATATCGGCGCGGCGGCGCTCGGCGAGCATGCCGCGGTCCGCCAGCCCGGCTGCGCGTGCAGGGCCGCCCGAGATCAGATCCCAGGCGCGCGCCAGCGGAAGAACGCCGTCGGCTGCAAGCCGGTACGCTGCCAGCAGCGGCGCTGGATAGTAGTAGTCGGAGGCCAGCACCGAGCAGAGGCCCTTGGCGATCATGTCGCTGGCCTTCGTCCACCCGGTATGGCTGCCGCCACGGACGACGTTGGGCGCGCCGAATACGATCGCGTCGCCGCCCTGGGCGGCCTCGCGCGCAGTCTCCTCGTTGACCGGAAACTCTGCGATGGTCACGCCCTGGCTGCGAAACGCCTTGCGCATGGCCGGGCTGTCGTCGTCGTGCGACAGCATACGGACACCAGCCTTGCGAGCGATCTCGGCCAGCCGCGCGATCGAGGCCGGAACGGCATCGGCGCGAGAGGCGATGCGCGCGACCAACTGGTCGAACTCCGCGCCGGGCAGGCCGGCGCGGTCGACCATGCGCTGGCGCTTGTGCGGCTTGTCCAGACTCGCCACCGTCGAATCCATGTGGTCGTTGAAGGCGAACAGGTCGACGCGCCGGTCGGCGAGCCACCTCCCGATCTCCTCCTCGTCGTCGAGATTGAAGGTCTCGTGGCGCAGATGGAAGCGCGTGTCGGCTGCGAGCCGCGGGCGCAGCGCTTCGATCGATTCGAGCAGGCGCCGCGCATTGTCGGCGCTGCGCAGGCCCGGCTCCCACGACCAGGTCGTCGCGTGAAAGACCGTGGTGATGCCATTGCTGATGGCCTGGCGGTCGCTGTCGATCAGCGCAACGTCAGTCGGGAAATCGACCCCGGCGCGCGGCATCATCTGGCGCTCGAACGCATCGCCGTGAATGTCGACGATGCCGGGGAGCACGGTGAGTCCCTCCGCATCGAGTTCGAGACCCGACCGGCGTCCCGGTGTCCCGACGCCGGCGACGATGCCGCCGGATATGATCAAGGAGGTGTCGACGAGGTCAGTATCGACGAGGCAGCGGCCCCGCGAGATGGAGATATCGGTCATGGGGCGGCACTCTGCCGCACCGCGACGCGCGCGTCGAGGGCAGGCTCGTATTTGTCGAGAAACGCGGTGATCGCGAGCTTGCGGAAATCCGGCAGCGCCGCGCGCAGCGCCTCGTGATTCCAATTCCACCACGCCAGATCCAGCAGCCGCTGCTCGACCTCGCGCGGAAACCGGCGCTTGATCGGGCGCGCCGGATTGCCGGCGACGATGGTATAGGCCGCAACGTCCTTGGTGACGATGGCGCCGGCCGCCACGACCGCGCCGGTGCCGATGTTGCGGCCCGGCAGCACGATCGCGCCATGGCCGATCCAGACATCGTGTCCGATCTGGACATGATGCTCTCTCCGCCAGGCGAAGAACTCCGCATCGTCCGGCTCTCCTGGGAAATAGGCGCTGGCGCGATAGGTGAAATGGGCCTGCGTCGCCCGCTGCATCGGGTGGTTGCCCGGATTGATCCGGGTCATCGCCGCGATCGAGCAGAACTTCCCGATCCTCGTGTAGGTGATCTGGGAATCGTTGACCACATAGGAGTAGTCGCCCATCGTCACCTCCTGCAGGATGGTGCGGGCGCCTATCTCGCAATAGGCGCCGAGCGTCACGTCCTGGAGCTTGGCCGAAGGGTCAACTGTAGGTTCAATCGAAAGCGACTTGCCGGCCATCTCGCGTCCTGTCTCTACGCCTGTGAGGGTGTTGGATCTCCCTTATGACAGAGGCGTGACATCTGCATGACTGCGGCCAGCGTGTGGACGGATGTGGCGCCGCAGTGTCCTTGTCACATAACTGTAGAATCCAGACGTTAGCGATAGGCCAAAGCGAGGCGTCTGGAGAATTCAATGCTGGTGGTGGATGGCCTGACGTGCCGTTTTGGCATGAAAGCCGCAGTCGACAATGCATCCTTCTCTGTTGCACCGGGCAGCTTCGTCGGCGTGATCGGGCGTTCCGGCGCCGGCAAGTCGACCCTGCTGCGGTCCATCAATCGCCTGAGCCCGGTGAGCGGCGGCCGCATCCTCTTCAAGGATCTCGACGTGACGGCGCTGCGCGGCCGTGACCTGCGGCAGTGGCGCGCGCGCTCGGCGATGATCTTCCAGCAGTTCAATCTGGTCGGCCGATTGGACGTGCTGACGAACGTGCTGATGGGGCGACTGGCCGAAATCCCGTCGTGGCGCTCGCTGGCGCAGCTCTGGCCAGCGGAGGATGTCGCCATGGCGCTGTCGGCGCTCGAGCAGTTCGACATGGCCTCCCTCGCCGCGCAGCGCGCCGATCAGCTCTCGGGCGGGCAGCAGCAGCGCGTCGCGATCGCGCGCGCGATGGTGCAGAACCCCGAGATCATTCTCGCAGACGAGCCGATCGCCTCGCTCGATCCCCGTAACACCAAGATCGTGATGGACGCGTTGCTGCGCATCAACAAGCATTTCGGCATCACCGTCGTCTGCAATCTGCATTCGCTCGATCTGGCGCGCAGCTATTGCGATCGCCTGATCGGCATGGCGACCGGACGGATCGTGTTCGACGACGTGCCGTCGGCGCTGACGGCGCAGATCGCACGTGAACTCTACGATCTCGAGGCGGACGAGGTGATGGGTTCGATCCATCCGGCACCGGCGGCAACGGTGCCGGTACTCGGCGAAGCGGCCGTGGCCTGAGACGCGGATTTCTGCAAGCTCGAGCTTCCGCATGGCGCGGGGGCGAGACCTGTTACTTACTGCAACAAGAGGGCATGTTATGATCAATCGTCGCATCGTTCTGGCGGGCGTCGCTGCGCTGGCTTTCACGGCCTCGGCGTCAGCCGAGGACTGGAAGGCGAAGTATCCTGAGCTGACCTTCGCCGTGGTCCCGGCAGAGAACGCCTCGGGTGTCACCGAGCGCTGGACGCCTTTCGTGAACTATCTCTCGAAAGAGCTGGGCGTGAAGGTGACGCTGCGTATCGCCAACGATTATGCGGCCGTGATCGAAGGCCAGCGCGCCGGCAACATCCACATCGCGAGCTATGGCTCGGCGTCGTTTGCCCGCGCCCGGCTCACCGGGGTCAAGACCGATGCCTTCGCCAACGACATCAACTCCGACGGCAGCACCGGCTACTATTCGGTGTTCTTCGTCAAGGCGAGCAGCCCGTACCGGAAGGTCGAAGACCTCAAGGGCAAGAATCTCGGCCTCGTCGATCCGAACTCAACGTCGGGCAACAACGTGCCCCGCTTCGAGCTCAACAAGATGGGCGTGACCGACGCCGAGACGTATTTTGGCAAGGTTGTCTTCACCGGCAGCCACGAGAACGCGGTGCTGGCCCTGTCCCAGGGGACTGTCGACATCGCGGCCAACCAATGGACGAGCGACAACGATTCGACGTTGGCCCAGATGCTGACCAAGGGCATGCTGAAGAACGCTGACGGTTCGCCGATGAAGAAGGACGACTTCCGCATCATTCACAAGTCGGCGCCGATCATCAACGGCCCCTACGCCTACAACACGGACCTGCCGGACGATCTGAAATCGGCGATCGCCAAGGCCTTCTTCGATGCGCCGATCAAGGACAAGGCCGCCTTCGACCGTCTCTCCGACGGCCAGAAGAAGGGCTTCCACCCTGCCACGACGAAGGACTGGGATGGCACGATCGACCTGATCAAATTCGTCGACAGCCTGCGCAAGAAGGCGTCCTGATCGACGATCCATCGATGGTGAGCCGGGTCTCGTGGGGCCCGGCTCGTCCGTTGAAGAATCCCTCACACGTCCGAACCAAGAGCAGCACGAAGCCGATGGCTGTTGCCGTTTCGATCCTTCCGAGCCAGCAGCTTGCGGCTCTGAACGAGACCTATCGGCGGGCCGTTTCGCGCCGTCGATTGCGTCTTGCCCTGTCCGCCATGGTATTCCTGGCGGTGCTCTTCGCCGCGGCCATCGGTGCCGAGGTCAATCTGCGGACGTTCTATACCTACTTCGGCAACTTCATCAGCTACTTCGATCGCATCTTCACGCTCGACGACGGGCAGCGGGTCTGGACCAATCTGCCCGAATGGTTCTGGGGCTTCAAGAAGTGGATCAAGCTTCTGGCAGAGACGCTGCTGATCAGCTACGTCGGCACGATGGCCGGAATGCTCGTCGCATTCGGTCTCAACTTCCTCGCCGCCGAGAACACCTCGCCCGCGCCGTGGATCCGCTTCACGGTGCGCCGGCTCCTGGAATTCGCCCGCACCGTTCCGAGCGTCGTGTTCGCGCTGATCTTCGTCATTGCTTTCGGGCTTGGGCCGATCCCGGGCGTCCTCGCCATCGCCCTTCATTCGAGCGGTGCGCTCGGCAAGCTGTTCTCCGAGGTCGTCGAAAACGCCGACATGAAGCCGGTCGAGGGCGTGCGCGCCACCGGCGCGAGCTGGCTGTCCTGCATGCGCTTTGCCGTGCTGCCCCAGGTCATCGCCGGCTTCTCCAGCTACACGCTGCTGCGGTTCGAGATCAACGTGCGCGAGGCGTCCGTGATGGGCTTCGTCGGTGCCGGCGGCATCGGCCAGGAGCTCGTGGTCGCGATCCGCAAGTTCTACTATTCCGACGTCAGTGCCATTCTTGTCATGATCGTGGTCACCGTGTTCCTGATCGACATCGGTACCGGCTGGCTGCGCGGCCGCCTGTTCGGCTCGGAGGCCCGCACATGAGTATCTCCGGCTCACCCGACCCGAAGCAGCTCGCCGAGCGCTATCCGCAGATCTTCAATCGGCCGTTGTCCGCACGCCTTGCAACGCCGCTCGTGCTGGCGTTGGCCGTGGCGATCTTCGTCTTCGGTCTGGTCGATCTCGACTTCTCGCCGTCGCGGATGCTGTCCGGCCTCGGCCAGCTCGGCTGGATCGCGCGGATGATGCTGCCGCCGGATCCCGGCTCATCGCTTCCGATTTATCTCAAGGCGCTCGGCGAGACGCTCTCGATCGCGGTGCTCGGCACCACCTTGGCGGCCGTGTTCGCTCTTCCGGTCAGCCTGCTTGCAGCCAGGAATATCATCCCGTCGGCGATCTTCCGTTTTCCGGTGCGTCGCCTGTTCGACACCATTCGTGGCGTCGACACACTGATCTGGGCGCTGGTCTGGATCAATGTCGTCGGCCTCGGGCCGTTCGCCGGAGTGCTGGCGATTGCGGTCTCGGATTTCGGAGCGCTCGGCAAGCTGTTCTCGGAGGCGATGGAGAGCGCCGACCGGCGGCAGGTCGAGGGCGTTCGCGCTGCCGGCGGCAGCCCGCTGCATGAGATCCGCTTCGGCCTTCTGCCGCAGGTTCTTCCCGTGATTGCCGGCCAGGTGCTCTACTTCATCGAATCCAACACGCGCTCGGCGACGATCATCGGCATCGTCGGCGCGGGAGGCATCGGGCTGCAGCTGGCGGAGCAGATCCGCGTGCTGGAATGGCAGAAGGTGTCGTTCCTGATCCTGATGATCCTCGTGGCGGTGGCTGTGATCGACTGGATCTCAGGCAAGCTGCGCTTTGCGATCATCGGCCGCCGCGCCATTGCTTGAACAGCGCGGCATCCGAAGGTTGCGATCGTTCGCCTACGAACGATCAGGATGCAGTGCCGGCTGTGTGTGCTGCACCGACTGTCGCAAATCCTTCACGTGCCGCCTTTAGGGGAAGCTCCGGAACTGGCTGCCATGCCAGGACATACGGAGTCCGTCTTCATGAAGCTTACTCGCCTCGTTCTCGCGCTGCTCGCGCTATGTGTTGCCGCATCATGGCAGCCGGCCAAAGCCGCGGACGTCATCTGCTACAACTGCCCGCCGGAATGGGCCGACTGGGCCTCGATGCTCAAGGCGATCAAGACCGATCTCGGCTACGACATTCCACACGACAACAAGAACTCCGGCCAGGCGCTGGCGCAGATCCTCGCCGAGAAGAGCAATCCGGTCGGCGACATCGGCTATTTCGGCGTCACCTTCGGCATGAAGGCGAAGACGCAGGACGCGCTGGAGGCCTACAAGCCCGCAAACTGGGATCAGGTCCCCGCCGGCCTGAAGGATGCGGACGGCTACTGGACCACGATCCACTCCGGCACGCTCGGTCTGTTCGTGAACAAGGACGCGCTCGGCGGCAAGCCCGTTCCGGCCTGCTGGAAGGACCTGCTCAAACCCGACTACAAGGGCATGGTGGGCTACCTCGATCCGAGCTCTGCGGCCGTCGGCTATGTCGGCGCCGTTGCCGTCAACCTCGCGCTCGGCGGTTCGCAGGCCAATTTCGAGCCAGCCCTTACGTTCTTCAAGGATCTGCGCAAGAACGATCCGATCGTGCCGAAGCAGACGTCCTATGCGCGTGTCGTCTCGGGCGAGATCCCGATCCTGTTCGACTACGACTTCAACGCCTACCGCGCGAAATATACCGAGAAGGGCAATTTCGAGTTCGTGATTCCCTGCGAAGGCTCGGTGGTCTTTCCCTATGTCGTCGGCCTTGTGAAGAACGCGCCCGACAAGGACAAGGCGAAGAAGGTGATCGACTATCTGCTCTCCGACAAGGGGCAGGCGATCTGGACCAATGCCTATCTGCGTCCGGCGCGCCCGATCGAGCTGCCGGACTCGGTGAAGAACAAGTTCCTGCCGGACAGCGACTACGCCCGCGCCAAGAGCGTGAACTGGGGCGATATGGAAGCTGCGCAAAAGGGCTTCGTCGATCGCTATCTGTCCGAAGTCCGCTGAAGGAGCACCGCGCCTCCGCCGGAGACGATCCGGCGGAGGTGCACTTGATCACATGTCGCACAAATCCTTCGTCCGGCTCTGCCTGCTGCCCCTGGCGGCCGTCACCGCGGCATTCTTCCTGTTGCCGATGGCGAGGCTGCTCGCGACCGGCGCCGAGGGACCGCACGGTCTGACCGAATATCTCGCGATCATTCTCGAACCGCGCTACCGCACGACTCTCCTCAACACGCTGGCGCTGGCGGCGGCCACCACGATCGCGACCCTGATCATCGCGACGATCGCCGGCCTGTTTCTGCAGCGTCACCGGTTTCCGGGCCGCGCGATCCTGGTTGCGATCCTGACGTTTCCGCTCGCTTTTCCGGGCGTCGTGGTCGGCTTCATGATCATCCTTCTGGCTGGCCGTCAGGGGCTGATCGGCGAGGTCTCGTCCCGGCTCACCGGCGACAAGCTCGTATTCGCCTATTCGATCTACGGGCTGTTCCTCGGCTATCTCTATTTCTCGATTCCGCGGGTGATCCTCACGATCATGGCTGCCGCGCAGAAGCTGGACCCGGGGCTGGAGGAGGCCGCGCGCTCGCTCGGCGCAAGCCCCTGGGCCGTGCTGCGCGACGTGATTCTGCCGGCACTGACCCCGGCGCTGATCGCATCCGGCGCAATCGCGTTCGCGACCGCGATGGGCGCGTTCGGAACGGCATTCACCTTGGCCACGAACATCGACGTGTTGCCGATGCTGATCTACACGGAGTTCACGCTGGCCGGAAACCTGGCCACCTCGGCGGCGCTCTCGGTCGGCCTTGGCCTGATGACCTGGCTGATGCTTGCATTGGCGCGCTCCTTCGCCGGCAGCTCGGTGGCAGCGGCAGGGTAGGCACGTGCGCGACAGAGCCATCTTCATCCTTCAACTGCTGTTCACACTGCTGGTCGCCGCCTTCCTGGCCGTGCCGGCCGGCCTTTCGATCGCCGCGGGCGTGACCGTCAACTACTTCCGCGGCATTCAGTCCGGCGTGACGCTGCAGTGGGTGGCCCAGGTCTGGGAGCTCTACGCGGGCACGATCATGGCATCGATCCTGATCGCGCTGGGCACGCTGGCGGTCACGCTCGTGGTCGGTGTTCCCGCTGCCTATGCGCTGCACGTTCGCGGCGGACGGCTGGCGCGGCTGGTCGAGGAAATCATCACCTTGCCGCTCGCGATTCCCGGGCTCGCCATCGCGCTCGCGCTGTTGCTCACCTATGGCGGGGCGGGAAGCTTCCGCCGCTCATGGCTGTTCATCCTCGCCGGCCATGTGATCTTTACGATGCCATTCATGGTGCGGTCCGTCATGGCGGTGTTCTCGACGATCGACGTGAAGTCGCTCGACGAAGGTGCCGCATCGGTCGGAGCCGCGCCATGGCACCGCTTCATCGACGTCATCGTTCCCAACGCCGCGCCCGGCATCCTGGCGGGCAGCCTCATGGTGGTGACACTATCTCTCGGAGAGTTCAACCTGACCTGGATGTTGCATACGCCGCTGACCAAGACACTGCCGGTCGGCCTCGCCGACAGCTACGCATCGATGCGGCTCGAGGTCGCATCCGCCTACACGCTGATCTTCTTCGTGATGATCATTCCGCTGCTCGTGGCGATGCAGTGGATCGGCGAGAGAGGAAGGTTGCGGTGAGCACGATGACCCGGCATGGAGCCGCCCTGAAGGTGGAGAATTGCGGCAAGACCTTTGCCGACGGGACCTGCGCGCTCGCGCGCGCCACGCTCGACATCGCGCAGAGCGAGACGCTGGTGCTGTTGGGGCCGTCCGGCTGCGGCAAGACCACGCTGCTGCGGATCGTGGCCGGGCTCGAAACACCCGATGCAGGCGGGCGCGTGCTGTTCGGCGGCAAGGATCTGACGAGGCAGCCGATCGAGAAGCGCAATGTCGGCATGGTGTTTCAATCCTACGCGCTGTTCCCCAACATGACCGTCGCGGACAATATCGGCTACGGGCTCAAGATCCGCGGCGTGCCCAAGCCGGAGCGCGCCGCGCGGGTCGCAGAGCTGGTCACGCTGACCAACCTCGCCGGCCTCGAAGATCGGCGAATCGATCAGCTCTCGGGCGGCCAGCGCCAGCGCGTCGCGCTGGCGCGCGCGGTCGCGATACGGCCGAGCGTGCTGCTGCTCGACGAGCCGCTCACCGCGCTCGATGCGGCCTTGCGAGAGCGCCTGCGCGGCGAGCTCAACGGCTTGTTGCGCACGCTCGGCATCACGGCGATCTACGTCACGCATGACCAGGCCGAAGCCATGGAGCTCGGCGACCGCATCGTCGTGATGCGCAAGGGCGCCATCGCCCAGATCGGGACGCCGCGCGAGATCTATTTCTCGCCCGCCGATCGATTCGTCGCGGAGTTCGTCGGCGCGGCCAACATCATCGAGGCGCCGATCGACGGAGCCCAGCTCGTTCTGCCGGGAGGTCGGCAGCCGATCGCCGATCCCGGTCCACGTAACCTGGCGGTGGCGATGGTTCGGCCGGAAACGATCGGGATCGTCGATGCCGCGGCATCGAGTCTGACTGGCGTCGTCGACAGCGTCCGCTTTGTCGGCGACCGGCAGCGGATCATCGTCCGCGACGCCGCCTCAATTGCACTGACCGTGGACGCGCCGAATTCGATCAGGGTCGCTGCGGGAGAGCGGATCGGCCTGCGGATTGCACCGGACTCCATTCGGCTGTTGCCGGAGAAAGGCTGATCTGCTGATGACCAAGAGCCCCGTCGTCATCGCCCAGATATCCGACCTGCACATCAAGGCGCCCGGCCGGCTCGCCTACCGCCGCGTCGATACGGCGCGCGCGTTGACCCGTTGCATCACGGAGCTCAACCGGTTCGAGCCGAAGCTCGATCTGGTGATGATCTCGGGCGATCTCGTCGATACGCCGTCGTCGGCCGAGTACGATCATCTCAAGGATCTTCTCGTCGAGCTTGGAACTCCATTCGTCGCCGTGCCCGGCAATCACGATTCACGCGAGCTGATGCGCGCGGCGTTTCCGGACGCTCTGCATGGTCAACCCACCGGTCCGCTGAACCGGTGCGTGGAGTTGGCCGATCTCGATCTGCTTCTGCTCGATTCCAGCGTGCCCGGCCATCCGCATGGCGAGCTCGATGAAGCGAGTCTGCAATGGCTCGACGCCGCGCTGTCCGGATCCAGCGAAAGGCCGGCCCTGCTGTTTCTGCACCACCCGCCGTTCGCCACTGGCATCTGGCACATGGACCGGCAGAACCTGCGCAACGCCGACGATCTCGCGGCCGTCCTCACGCGCCATCCGCGGGTGCAACTGATCGGGTGCGGTCACGTTCATCGCGCGACGCTGACCCGGTTTGCGGGCATCCCCTGCACGATCTGCCCGGCACCGAACCATGCCGTCGCGCTCGACCTGGCCGAGCTTCGTCCGCCATCCTTCCGGATCGAGCCACCGGCCTTTCACCTTCATGCCTGGTTTCCAGGACCGGGATTTGGAACGGTCGTCACGCATCAGGTGCCGATCGGGGATTTCGACGGGCCGCATCCGTTCTTCAATCAGGACGGCACGCTCATCGACTGAGGGCGCAAGAACGAAGCGAGGCGGCGGGGTCTGGTCTAGCTCTCGACCTCGAACGTCACGCGCTCCGCCGCGAAGCGCGAGCGCTTGCTGACCAGCGGCGTCCCATCGGCATCGATGTCGGTGCTGTCGACCACCAGCACCGGACGGCCCAGCGCGAGGTCGAGCCGTGCGGCGTCGCTCGCGTCGGCGATGGCCGCCGTGATCCTGGTCGCGCCGCGGCGATAGTCGCGAATGCCGTAATGCGCAAGCAGCGCCGTCATCGAGCGGAGCGATGCGAAGATGTGGCCGGCCTCGGGAAATCGCTCGGACGACAGCCAGGACGTGCTGACGCAGATGGGGGTCTTGTCGGCAAGACGCAGTGCCTCGATTCGGACCAGCGGCGCCCCCGTCTTCAGTCGGAGCGCGTGCGCGAGTTCGCGCGTCGCCGACTCTTCGGACGCTGCGATCAACTGTCCGCGCGGCTCGCGCCCGCCGGCGCCCACGATCTCGGAGAACCTGGTTCGCGATCTCAGGGGATATGACAGACGAGGCGCTTCGACATAAGTGCCGCTGCCGCGCTCGGCGCGCACGAGGCCGCGCTCGGCCAAGGTCGCGAGCGCGCGACGCACCGTATGACGGTTGACGCGGTAGGTTTCGGCGATATCGGTCTCGCCGGGGAGGCGGGTGCCGGCCGCGAAGCGGCCGTCGGCGATGTCGCGCTCGATGCCGTCGGCCACCCGGCGCCACAGTGCCACGCCCGAGTCGGCGCCCTGCATGCTCATCTGCGGTTCTCCGCTGCGCGACCTGAAAATCACGCCCATGTCATCAAACAGTCATGGCGCTTCGTTACGAAGTTGTCTATTAACATAGACAACTTCGCGATAGCAAGTTCGGGGTGAAGATGGAAGGCGAGACCGCGATGCAGGACCGGCGCAGGACGGCGATGCGGGTATTGGCGCATGCCTCGCATGCGGACATCCGCGCCAGGCTCGACGGACTGGCGCTGCCTGAGTATCGCGACCTGCGTCCGGCGGAGAATGGTCTCGTGATGCTGCGGGGCCGGATCGGCGGTGATGGCGCGCCGTTCAATGTCGGCGAAGCGACGGTGTCGCGCGCCGCGGTACGGCTGGAGAGCGGCGAGGTCGGGTTCGGCTATGTGCTCGGACGAGACGCCGGCAAGGCGCGTCTGATGGCGCTGTGTGACGCGATGATCCAGTCGTCGAGCCATGCGCGATCGATCGAGACTCAGGTGGTCGCGCCGCTGCAGGAGCTGATGCGCGCATCGCGGGAGCATCGAGCGGAGGAGGCTGCGGCCACGCGTGTCGATTTCTATACGATGGTGCGAGGAGAAGGCTGATGGCTGCTGCCGCTTCCGATCTGCAGCCTGGTTTCGCCGACAATGTCCTGTCCGCGCAATCGACCTTCCGTACCGTCATGGAGGCCATGGCGCGTCCGGGCAATGTGCGGCAGGTCGAGGGCGATGTCGGCCGCCCCTCGTCCATGATGATCGGTGCCGCCGCGATCGCGTTGACCTTGTTCGATCACGATACGCCGATCTGGCTCGATGCGCTGCTCGCCGGTACGGCCGAGGTCGGCGCCTGGCTCAAGTTTCACACCGGGGCGCCGATCGTCGCCGATGCCGCGCTCGCCTGCTTTGCGGTGGCGGCGGACCCCGAAGCGCTGCCCGATCTGGATTCATTCGCGCTCGGCAGTGCTGAATACCCTGATCGCTCGACGACGCTGATCCTGCAGGTGCCGAGCTTGTCCGAGGGGCCGGCGTTCAAGCTGCGCGGTCCAGGCATCGACGGGGCGACATCGTTCCGTGCAACGGTCGCGCCCGCCGATCTGTTCGAGCGGCTGTCGATCAATGAGAAGCTGTTTCCGCGTGGTGTCGATGTGGTGCTGGTCGATGGCTCGTCCATCGTCGCCATCCTGCGAACGACCCGACTCGTTTCCGCAGGAGAGTGAGGCATGTATGTTGCCGTCAAGGGTGGCGAGCGCGCCATCGAGAACGCGCACCGGCTGCTGGCGCATGAACGCCGGGGTGATCGCGATGTGCCCGAACTTTCGCTGGCGCAGATCTCCGAGCAGTTGGGGCTTGCCGTCGATCGCGTGATGGCCGAGGGCTCGCTGTACGACCGCGAGCTCGCGTCGCTCGCAATCAAGCAGGCACGCGGTGATCTGATCGAGGCGATCTTCCTGGTGCGTGCCTTCCGCGCGACCCTGCCGCGCTTCGGTGCAACCGAGCCGGTCGACACCGGTGCGATGCGGGTGCAGCGGCGCGTCTCGTCGACCTTCAAGGACATTCCGGGCGGCCAGGTGCTCGGGCCGACCTTCGACTATACGCATCGGCTGCTCGATCCGCAGTTGGCGGCCGCCGCCGAGCCGGAGCCGCCGGCCCGTGCCGAGGCGCCGAATGCGCCGACGCCACGTGTCACCGACATTCTCGGCCAGGACGGGCTGATCGAGCCGTCGCCGCAAGCCGATGTTGGCGCGCCGGTCGGCGATCTCACCCGCGATCCCCTAGGCTTTCCCGCCGATCGTGATCTGCGGTTGCAGAATCTCGCACGCGGTGACGAGGGCTTTCTGCTCGCGCTCGGCTACTCCACCCAGCGCGGCTACGGCCGCAACCATCCCTTCGCCGGCGAAATCCGCTTCGGCGAAGTCGAGGTCGAGTTCGTGGCCGAGGAGGTCGGGTTCGCGGTGCCGCTCGGATCGGTCGAGCTGACCGAATGCCAGATGGTGAACCAGTTCAAGGGGTCGGCAACCGAGCCGCCGTGCTTCACGCGCGGCTATGGCCTCGCCTTCGGCCAGAGCGAGCGCAAGACCATGTCAATGGCCCTCGTCGACCGCGCCTTGCGGGCGCGCGAGCTCGGCGAGGACATGGTCGCGCCGGCGCAGGATGAGGAGTTCGTGATGTCGCACTCCGACAACGTGCAGGCGACCGGGTTCGTCGAGCATCTGAAGCTGCCGCATTATGTCGACTTCCAGTCCGAGCTCGGCCTGCTGCGCAAGCTGCGCCAGGAGTTCGCCGAGGCCAATGCCGCTCCCGAATTGAAGGAGGCTGCGGAATGAACGCGCCGACCTACAATTTCGCCTATCTCGACGAGCAGACCAAGCGGATGATCCGTCGCGCGATCCTGAAGGCGATCGCGATTCCCGGCTATCAGGTGCCGTTCGCGAGCCGCGAGATGCCGATGCCCTATGGCTGGGGCACCGGCGGCGTACAGGTCACCGCCGCCATTCTCGGTCCCGACGACGTGCTCAAGGTCATCGACCAGGGCTCGGACGATACGACCAATGCGATCTCGATCCGCAAGTTCTTCGCCAAGACCGCGGGCGTTGCGACCACGACGTCGACGGAAGAGGCGAGCGTGATCCAGACCCGGCATCGCATTCCCGAGGCGCCGCTTCACGAGGGGCAGGTGCTGGTCTATCAGGTGCCGATCCCGGAGCCGCTGCGCTTTCTCGAGCCGCGCGAGACCGAGACCCGCCGCATGCATGCGCTGGCCGAATATGGCCTGATGCACGTCAAGCTCTATGAGGACATCGCACGCTTCGGCCACATCGCGACGTCCTACGCCTATCCGGTCAAGGTCAATGCGCGCTACGTGATGGATCCGTCGCCGACGCCGAAGTTCGACAATCCCAAGATGGACAATTGCCCGGCGCTGCAATTGTTCGGTGCGGGACGCGAGAAGCGAATCTATGCCATTCCGCCCTATACGCCGGTCGTCTCGCTGGATTTCGAGGACCATCCGTTCACGCGCTACAAGTTCGATGCACCCTGCGCGCTGTGCGGCGCGGAGGATTCCTACCTGGACGAGATCGTGACCGACGACAAGGGCAGCCGCATGTTCGTCTGCTCCGACACCGATTACTGCGAGGGCCGCCAGGCGTCCGGACATCGTGGCGAGCAGAGCGCCGCCCCGCACAAGGAGAGCGCCCATGGCTGAGATGATCAGCGCATCCGATCAGCCGCTGCTCGTCGCGGAAGGGCTTGCGAAGAGCTACGGCCGGTTGGCAGCCTGCCGCGACGTCTCCTTCGTGCTCTATCCCGGCGAGGTGCTCGCCATCGTCGGCGAGTCCGGCTCGGGCAAATCGACACTCTTGCAGATGCTGTCGGCGCAACTGGCGCCGACGTTGGGCCGCGTGTCCTATCGGATGCGGGACGGGGTGCTGCGCGATCTTGCCGGCCTTGGCGAGGTGGAGCGCCGTTTTCTGTTCCGCACCGATTGGGGCTATGTCCATCAGGACCCGACGCAAGGCCTGCGCATGGCGGTCTCCGCCGGCGCCAATGTCGGCGAGCGGCTGATGGCGGTCGGCTGGAATCACTACGGTCAGATCAGGCAGACCGCCTCGTCCTGGCTCGCGCGCGTGGAGATCGACGTTGCCCGCATCGACGATGCGCCGCGGACCTATTCCGGCGGCATGCGGCAGCGGCTGCAGATCGCGCGCAATCTCGTGACCGAGCCCAGGCTCGTGTTCATGGATGAGCCGACCGGAGGACTCGACGTGTCCGTGCAGGCGCGCCTGCTCGATCTGATGCGCAGCCTCGTCAACGAGCTCGGCCTCGCCGCCATCGTCGTGACCCACGATCTGGCCGTGGCGCGGTTGCTGTCTCATCGTGTGATGGTCATGAAGGAGGGGCGGGTGATCGAGACCGGCCTCACCGACCAGGTGCTCGACGATCCGCGCGAGCCTTACACGCAGCTACTCGTATCCTCGATCCTGCCGCCATGATGCAATGAGCCCAATGCGATGACCGTGATGATCGATGTCGAAAGTGCAGAGAAGACCTTCACCATGCATCTGCAGGGCGGCATATCGCTGCCCGTGGTGCGCGGCGTGTCGTTCCAGGTCAAGGCCGGCGAATGCGTCGTGTTGTCGGGACCGTCGGGTGCCGGCAAGTCGTCGATCCTGAAGATGATCTTCGGCAACTACCGTTGCGATGGCGGACGCATCGGCGTCCGGCACCTCGGCGAGATGACCGATCTCGCCGGCGCCGAGCCGCGCCTTGTCCTCCATGCGAGGCGGCAGACCATCGGTTATGTCAGTCAGTTCCTGCGCGCGGTGCCGCGTGTCCCTGCGCTCGATGTCGTTGCCGAGCCGCTGCTCGCGGCCGGCCTGCCGCGCGACGATGCGAGGGTGCGGGCGGGAGGACTGCTGCGGCGGCTGAACATTCCCGAGCGGCTGTGGTCGCTGCCGCCATCGACCTTCTCGGGCGGCGAGCAGCAGCGGGTCAACATCGCTCGCGGCTTCATCTCCGACGTCCCGGTGCTGCTGCTCGATGAGCCGACCGCGTCGCTCGATGCGGCGAACCGTGCGGTCGTGGTCGACCTGATTGCGGCGAAGAAGAAGGACGGGGTGGCGATGCTCGCGATCGTGCATGATGACGATATCCGTGCGCAGATTGCGGATCGTACGGTCGACGTCACGACATTCGCTGCGGCGGCATGAGGTACACATTGCAGATGAGCGCGAACATGTCCGATATCGTGATAGGCAATGCCAGGCTGGTCCTCGCCGACCGGGTCGTCGAGCAGGGCTGGGTGGCGATCGCCGGAGGCCTGATCGCGGAACTGGGCGAGGGGGCGGCGCCGGCCGGCAGCCTGGATGCCGGCGGCGACCTGCTGATGCCCGGGCTGGTCGAACTGCACACCGATCACCTCGAGGCGCATTTCGTGCCCCGCCCCAAGGTCTATTGGGATCCCGTTGCTGCGGTCATTTCCTATGACGGGCAACTTGCGACCGCGGGCATCACGACGGTGCTGGATTCGCTGCGGGTGTGGAGCGAGGAGGGCGCCGAGGGCGTCGACGGCCAGGCCAATGTGCTCGCGGAAGCGATCGCGACGGCGCGCGACGGCGGGCTGCTGCGGTCCGATCACTTCCTGCATCTGCGCTGCGAGGTGCCGATGCCGACCGTGGTCGAGGAGGCGCGGCAACTGGCGGGGCGTCCGGATGTGCGGCTGATGTCGCTGATGGATCATACGCCCGGGCAGCGCCAGTTTCGCGACGAAGGCAAGCTGCGCGACTACTATCGCGGCAAGAGCGGCGGCAAGACCGATGCGGAGCTCGACGTGATGTTCGCACGCCGCTTCGCCTATCAGCAGGCCTATGCGGCGCCGAACATGCGCGACATCGTTGCACTGGCGAAGACCCATGACGTGCCCCTGGCCAGTCACGATGACACGACGGAGGAGAACGTCGCCGATGCAATCAAGGACGGCATCGCCGTCGCGGAGTTTCCAACCACGATGGAAGCCGCGCGGGGCCTTCACCAGGCGGGCATCAGCATTCTGATGGGCGCTCCGAACGTGGTGCGCGGCGGGTCTCACTCCGGCAATATCGCCGCCGTGGACCTGGCGCACGAGGGCCTGCTCGACATTCTGTCGTCGGACTACGTCCCGTCGAGCCTGCTGATGGGCGCGCTGCAATTGCCGCAGCGGGTGCCGTCCATCGGTCTTGCGGCGGCCGTCCGCACCGTCACCAAGGCCCCTGCGGACGCCGTCGGCCTGCATGATCGCGGCGAGATCGCGGTGGGCAAGCGTGCGGACCTGATCCGCGTCCATGTCGCGGGCCAGTTGTCGGTCGTGCGCAGCGTCTGGCGGGAAGGACAGCGGGTGGCATGAGCGAAACCGAGGTTGCATCGGCGAAGACGCCCGCGAAGCTCGGTCCCGGCCGCCTGATCCTGGTGGTCGGGCCGAGCGGCGCGGGCAAGGACACCTTGCTCAATGTGGCGCGCCGCGAATGCGCTGGCGACGACCGGATCGTTTTTCCGCGGCGGATCGTCACGCGCGAGGCCTCGGCTTTCGAGGATAATCTCGAGATGAGCGCGTCCGCTTTTCGTGAGGCGCTCAGCGCCGGTGAGTTCGCGCTGCATTGGGAGGCCCACGGACACGACTACGGCGTGCCGCGCGCGATCAAGAATGACATCCTGGCCGGCCGCATCGTGGTCGTGAACGTCTCGCGAACGATCATTCCCGCCGCGCGGCGGGACTATGCCGACGTCGTCGTCATCGCCATCACTGCGCCGGCGGATGTTCTCGCCGAACGGCTCGGCAAGCGGCACCGCCCGAGTGACGGCGATATCGGTGAGCGTCTTCACCGGGCGGTGAGCGAGGACGCCGCAGCGGACGTCACGATCGTCAATGTCGGCGATCCCGAGCCGCACGGTCACAGGCTGGCGAACATCATCAAGCGACCGATCGACGCAGAACCGATCGGATCCGAGGGAGGAAGCGGCCATGTCGATCATCACCACGATTGAGCAGCTCGAGGCGATCTATGGCGAGACGGGGCTGGCATCGACGGCGAAGGTGGCTGATCGCGTGACGCCGCACTACCGGATCATGATCGAGAAGTCGCCTTTCGTGGCGCTGGCGACGTGTGGTCCCGAAGGTCTCGACTGTTCGCCGCGCGGCGATCTTCCCGGCTTCATCCGCATCCATGACGACAAGACGCTGATGATGCCGGATCGCCGCGGCAACAATCGCGTGGATTCCTTGCGCAACGTCGTGCGCGATCCGCGGATCGCACTGCTGTTCCTGATTCCGGGATCGGGCAACACGCTGCGTGTGAACGGGCACGGTCACCTGTCGACCGCTCCCGATCTGTTGGAGTCGTTCCGGATGGAAGGCAAGCTGCCGCGCTCCGTCCTGGTCATGACGGTGGGAGAGATCTACTTCCAATGTGCGCGCGCGATCGTTCGTGCCGATCTCTGGAACCCGGACAAGCGGGTCGACCCGCAGCAACTGCCTACGCCGGGACAGATCCTTGCGGCGATGACGGCCAACGACATCGACGGCGCGGCGTACGATCGCGAGTGGCCCGAGCGTGCGCGGAAATCGATGTGGTGAATTCGGAGCGCGGCTCTTCAAAAAAGGGGAGGCCGCGCTCCTAAAGATCAGGCTGCGACATCGAGCAGGCGTGAGGATCCCCTGACGAGCGCCTTGCGGCCGGCCATTGTGAGTGTTGCCGCGCCATTGTCGATGGAGGCGAGTCCAAATGCAGTGAGCTCGTCGACAATCATGCCGTTCAGCCTGCGGCGTTCACGCGCGGGAATGCGAAGCGCCTTCAGCGTCTCCCATTGGTCCGGCGTGAGTTCGTGTTCGAATTCCGCGTTCATGCTGCCTCGAATGTTGACGTCCGGCACTCGTCTTAGAAAGTCCGCGTGACGAAGATGCGACCTTCATGCATCCGTACTGATACGGTCCACGTCATTACGCTCGAACCCGCCCGCGATTAATTCAAATTTGAATGATCGCGAATGTGGTGCTGCATTGCAGCTCGCCGTGTTGGTAGCGGTGAACGATCGTCCGTCGTTAACAGATAATTAAGCGATGTGGGCAGCGCACAACGGTAACGCCGCTGTCACATCGGTGTGTCAAACGGCGCCATCGTCCTGCTCGAATCGGCCGGCGCATGTTTGAAGCGAAACACGTTGAATGGCTGACCTGACCGACGTTCCGCCGCTGCGATCGAACCGCAGAATCTGGTTGCGCAGTCTGGGCGGACTGGCCTTGAGCCTCTCGATTGCAGCTGCGGCCGTGTATGTCCTGGCACGCGCCGTCAAGAAGCTCGACCTTGCTCATGTTCTGTCGATCGTCGAGGCCACGGACCTTCATCTGATCGCGATGGCGCTGGCGTTCATCGTCCTCTCCTACGCCAGCCTCACGCTCTACGACCTGTTCGCGTTGCGGACGATCGGCCGCCGGGACATTCCCTATCGCGCCGCCGCGCTCGGCAGCTTCACGAGCTACCCGATCGCGCACGGCATCGGTGCGGTCGCGCTGGTCTCGCCACTGGTGCGATATCGGATCTACGCGCCGTACCGGCTCGGTGCGATCGACATTGCCAATATCAGCTTCCTGACCGGCCTGACCTTCTGGCTCGGAAATCTCACCGCGCTCGGCCTGAGCTTGATGATCGATCCGGATGCCTTCGGATGGATGGAATATTGGCCGCCGGCGATCAACCGTCTCGTTGCCGCGGCACTGCTTTGCGCCGTTGCCGCCTTCGTCGTGTGGAGCTGGCCCGGGCGGCGAAGTGCGCGCTGGCCCGTTCGACTGCCGTCCGGGCCCGCCGTGCTGCTGCAGATCGTGGTCGGCCTGTTCGAGCTCAGCGCCGCGGCGCTGGCAATGTACGTCCTCATGCCGCCGGAACTCGGCATCGACCTCGCGCGGCTGATGGCGGTCTTCATTGCCGCGACCTTGCTTGGATTTGCCAGCCATGCCCCAGCCGGCATCGGCCTGTTCGACGCAACGATCCTGCTGGGCCTGGGCGGCGTTGACCAGGAGCGCCTGCTGGCGGCGCTGCTGATCTTCCGCGCGCTCTATCACCTGTTGCCGTTTGTGCTCGCCCTGGTCGTGTTCGGCAGCGTCGAGCTGTCGCGCTCCTGCCGGAGGTCGTCGATGGTGTCAGACCGGCGAGTTCAGCTTCAACCCGATCATGCCGGTGATGATCAGCGTGAGGCAGATCAGCCGTGTCGGGTCCGCCGGCTCGCTGTAGAGGATCATACCGGCGAGGATGCTCCCGGCCGCGCCGATCCCGGTCCATACCGCATAGGCGGTGCCAAACGGCAGTGAGCGCAGCGCGAGCGACATCATCGCGAAGCTGAGCAGAATGGCGATCACGGTGGCGACGCTGGGCCAGAAGCGCGTCAGGCCGTCGGAATGCTTCAGGCCAAGCGCCCAGATGATCTCGAGAGCTCCGGCCGCGAACAGAGCTAGCCAGCCGTTCATGAGGGCCGCGCGCCCAACGGTGTAACATCGCCCACAGATCCGAGGCGGGCCTCGCGAAGCCGCGGATCGCCTGCACCGAGCAGTCCGGCCATTTCGTCATCTCCGCGCCGGTCGAACCTGCCGTCCATCTGCATGGTTTGCGCGACGCGCATATGACAAGCTGGGCGCGCGTCGGGTCTATCTCTCCTCCATCATCGTGAATACGAATCCTGTCAGCGTTGCGCCGACAGCAAAGGACAGCGTCAATACACCGACGAAGATCACGAGCGTCGCGTGCGGATCGACACTGTGGGCGATCAGGGTCGAGATGCCGAACGCATCCAGTTGGGTCAGCCCGAAGGCGAAGCCGAGCCCCATGGCGATGCCCATCAAGGTGTGGCAGGCCAGCTCGATCAGCATGGCCGGATTGACTACTGCGCTGCGTCGTTTGGGCGGCATGGGCTCGGACTCCACGCTATGGCCGATGAACGCTGGAACGGTGAACGTTGTTCCTGTGCCGGCTGGCAAAGCCGATTGCCAAACCGAGCCGACAGCGGCTACGGATGACCGAGGTTCGGTCGCGGAAAAACAAAGCTCGAACGGCCCGCAAGGGGGGCCGGCGCGCGGCCGAGCGGCGCAGCGTCGCGCGATCCGACAGGGAGGATAACCCATGACGAACGCCATTCGTTTCCACAAGACCGGCGGTCCCGAGGTTCTCGCTTGGGAGCAGATCGAGGTCGGCAAGCCCGGCCCCGGCGAGGCGCGTATCCGCCACACGGCGGTCGGGCTCAACTTCATCGACATCTACAATCGTTCCGGGCTCTATCCGGTCCAGCTTCCGAGCGGACTGGGCAGCGAGGGCGCGGGTGTGATCGAGGAACTGGGCGAAGGGGTGACGGACCTGAAGGTGGGCGACCGGGTCGCCTACGGCTCGTCGCCGCTCGGCGCCTATTCAGAGGCGCGGCTGATGCCGGCCGCGCTGCTGTTGAAACTGCCCGACGAGATCGACGACAAGACCGCCGCTGCCATGATGCTCAAGGGCCTGACCGCCCAGTACCTGATCCGGCAGACCTACCGCGTCAAGGCGGGCGAGACCATCCTGCTGCATGCCGCCGCCGGCGGCGTCGGCCTCATCCTCAGCCAGTGGGCCAAGCATCTCGGCGTTCACGTCATCGGCACCGTATCCAGCGATGACAAGGCGCAGCTGGCCAAGGCCCACGGCTGCGAGCACACCATCATCTATACGCGGGAGGACTTCGTCGCGCGCGTCGGCGAGATCACCGGCGGCAAGAAGGTGCCCGTGGTCTATGATTCCGTCGGCAAGGACACGTTCCTGAAATCGCTCGATTGCCTCGCGCCGCTCGGCTACGCCGTGCTGTTCGGCCAGTCCTCCGGCACGGTCGATCCGCTCAATCTCGGGCTGCTCGCCCAGAAGGGCTCGCTGTTCGTGACCCGGCCGACGCTGTTCACCTACGCCGCCAAGCGCGAGAGCCTGGTCGCGATGGCCAACGAGCTGTTCGACGTGGTCAAATCTGGCGCGGTGAAGATCGAGGTCAACCAGACCTATCCGCTCAAGGAGGCGGCCCGGGCTCACGCCGATCTCGCGGCACGCAAGACGACCGGCTCGACGGTCTTTCTGGTCTGATCTGGCGCGTCCTCCGGTCGCGAGATCCCGATAGGGCCGGCGCAGCCGGGTCAAACCCGCTCGTGCTTGCGCAGGTCGCGGAGGTGATCGGACCGGGCGGCCTGCAGGTCGGCGTCCCGCCCATCGATCTCGGGCAGGGCGGCTTCGGACATGATGTCGGCCGTGACGTCGGCAACCGACCGGTCGACGATCTCGTGGATGAAGCTGACGTTCGAATATTCCCCCGACGCGATGCGCGCAACGACGTCGCGCCGGGTCATCTCAGGATCGACCACGGCCTCGCGTCCGCGCCGGCCGTAGTCGATCATCACGACGAAATACTGCATGGAGCGCCGGTTCGCCTTCGGCTGACTGTGATCGCTCCATTATTTCTTTAAATCAGAATTTTGTCAAGACTGATTCGGTCCACCCTCGTCTCACCGACTCCATCCCCAGCCTGCGCGGCCGCGACCACGCCGGTATCAGCGCAGAGATAGTCCAGGCGATGTGACGTGGCGTGCGGAAGCATGTTCCCGCACGCCATGAGGACCGCGTCATCGCCCATCACTGCACGTTGAACGTCGCGCCGGGACATTCGGTGGTCACGCTGATCGGGATCGCCTGCGCCGCCGCCGCGGTCGGCTTCGGCTTCGCAACCACCTTCCAGCGGCCGGGCTTGTTCAGCCAATATCTGTGCCTCGATGTCGCAATGCGGCGCTCGGTATAGGTCGTGCCCTTCCAGATCAAAGGGCCCTTCGGCTTCGGTGCCGCGACCTCATGCCACGGTCCGAACTCGCCGAAGTCCATGAACCACAGATGCCATTCGAGCTTCTGATATTCATGATGGGACGCGACCACCTCGACGATGGGGCGACCGTTCAGCCACGACACCTCGTCCTCGAGTGGCTTGATCTGCTGGCAACGGGTATGCAACGGCTCCTGAACGCGAAGCAGATCGTCTCGCTGGCTTTGCGTGAGCATCGCCGAGGTGACGGGCAGTCCCACGTTCGGATCATCGGCCGGATATGAGCAGATCGGCACCGTCGGCGGCCCCTGGCCCGTCCAGGGATTGTTGCTGCAATAGACGCGCCTCGTCACCGACGAAATGCCGGTGGTCGCCGTTTCCTCCGCCTTTCCGGTTTCCCGGTCCCAGACACCGCTGAACGTCGTCTTTTGATTCGGCGGACAGGCCACGGTCTTGTGGGCCGTCCACCAGTGCGAAACCTCGAATTCATAGTACGAGTAGCGCGGCTCTGGATACAGCACGGCTCTGACGCTGGTCAGCGCGTGGTGCGCTTCGCACGCCGTTCCATAGGTATCCAGCCAGCACACGAGGTGGAAGTTTTCGTTCGGCCAGCATCCCGCACGCGCCGACGACGTAAAGCCGAGTGCGGCGATCACCAAGGTAAAGGCAAGAAGATATCTCCGCATGGCGTTTCCCATGATGGCGTTTCCCCCATGTCCTGCCTGTGCAGCCACAGGTTGAAGATGAGTTTGCTCCGGCGCGGCGCCTGGTCGTTGATCGGGATCAATCCGCTTGCGCGACGCCGTCAACGCCGGCCGGACGTCGGCGATGACGCGATGGCACAGCGGGTCCGCTCGCTGGCGGCCCGTGGATCGTCGGGGCGGGTCACCGCTTGGAGCCGAGATAGCGGAAGACCAGCCTGTCCCACCGCCGCCTCCGAATGCCGACTGCTACGTCCATCGCGATGAGCTGCGGGTCGAGGACTGATCCGGGCGCCGGGCGCGGCTGGTGGCAAGGCGTCACGCCCGTCGGGCGAATCAGGGTCGATGCGCCCGCACGATGGTCCGTTCATGGCCTTCGATCGCCTGCAGACGACGTGTGCGGAAACGCTTGTTTTGGGCGAGGCTTCAACGCATTGCCCCGGTCTGGCCCGCCGGGCCGAAAGATTCTTCTTTCTCTTTTTCAGAATTCATGATTGTCTACGCGCATCCCGCCTCATGGAGAGGGGCGTATCGCGGTCGTCACGACACGTGGAGGCGGGGAGTGATGGGCGAGCCGGTTTGCAGCGTGGTCATTCGCGCCGACGAACAACACCGGCTCGTACGGTCAAGTCGCGTGGTCCTGATACCCCGATGCCGGTATCAAGCCTGCGCCGGCGCTGACAGCGCCGCGTGGGTGACGGTGACCAACAAGCCCGGCGCACCGGGGAGAACGCGAAGCAGCCGTGAAAACCATCGCGCAGGGAGGGCCGGATCGTTCCGGCTGGACCTGTGGTACCTGCCGCCTGCGTTTTTTGAGCAGGCGGGCCACGGGCCTCAGTCGAGGTCCGGCCTTCCCTGCACCCTCTCGTTTGAAGAGGGTGAGACCACTGTATCACTCGGACGCCTGGGCGCCGCGAGGCTAAGGACGCACATCCCCATATGTCGCTCAGAATTGTTGATCACGACGGCGCCACAGGCGCGGGGCCTACCCTCCCTTGGAGGCGGGATGCAGGGAGAACGCCGCGGCGTTCCCCCTGCATCCGGCGTCGAGTCTTACTTGTTCGCCGCGCGGGCGCGCGACTTGGCGGCCGCCTTGGCGCGGATCCGCGAGATCTGGCCGCGTGGCAGGGTGACGAAGATCTCGCCGATCCAGTCCAGCTTGACCCCCACGATCGGCTTGGCGTTGAAGCTCTTCAGATTGACCACGGACGGCGATTTGCCGCGTTCAATCGTCTTCAGGTAGCGCTCGCCGGACTTGAGGCGTACCACCGCCTCCTCGCCGTAGAAGCTCGACAGCGGGTGCCGCTGCTCGCGGTAGACCACGATCACGTCGCCATTCTCGTATTTCGGCAGCATCGAATCGCCCGTGACCTCGAAGGCGATGGTCTCCTCGGAGATCGGGAAGGGCAGGGCGACCTCGCCGAGGCCCTCGACGGGCACCTGCTCGTAATCCGGCTCGATCACCGAGCCGGCGCCGACCCGCCCCATGATGGGGACGGAATTGAGCTCCAGATATTCCGTGATGAGCGGAATCTCGGCCGCCTTGATCAGGCGCTGGCCGCCGAGGATCTCGGAGACCGCGCCCGGCCGCACGCCCATGGCGCGGGCCAACCCTCCTTTCGTCTTTCCCGGCTTCTCGAGTGCACGCTCGATCATGGCAACGTCCAACATGGCTTTGACCTCTTTTGCGAATCTCGGAAGGGATTATATGTTTCGAATAATCAGAACTCAAGCTTGACTTTTTCTTCGGAATATCGGAAGATTTGGCCGTCGGGTGAGCCGGCGGATCCGGCGGCCCCGACCCAGAAGGAAGAGGCGAGAATGCAATCCACAGATTGGCCAGACCAGCATTCCAAGATGCTGTGCGAGCTTCATGCCCAGGGGCGGTCCTATGCCGAGATCGCGCGCGCCCTCAATGCGCAGTTCGGAACCGCCTATACGCGGAACGCGACGCTTGGCCGCGGCAAGCGGATCGGGCTGGCCGCGCCGGGCGGGCCGAAAGCCGCGCGATCCGCGCCCCGGTCGATGTCCGCGGCGCCCCGAACCGGACGGCGAGGCGCCGACGCGGCGGTGCGGCCGATGCCGTCCCCGGCGAAGCCCGCCGCGGCCGTCAAGCTGCGTTGCGTCGGCATCAGCCCGCGCCTGCTGTCCCTGGACCAGCTCGAGCGCAACGATTGCCGCTACCCCTATGGCGGTGACCGGGACGACGATCCCATCACCTTTTGTGGTCATCCGCGCCAGCCCGGCTCCTGCTACTGCACGCCGCACTACCATCTCACGCGGCTTCCGCCCGAGGAGGCCGCCGTGCGCTCCGCCGGCCCTTTGATCCTGCGGCTGGTTGCCGCCGCGTAGAGCGCGGCAAACCCGACCCGAACCGACCCCATCCATTTTCCGGAGACGAGACATGGTGCGCCCCAGACGCAGCAAGCCCCATCGCATGTCCAAGACCCACGACCGGAGAGCTCACGACCTGCCGCGAAATGCAGACGTGATTCCCGTGGAGATCGACGATCCGCTGGCGCTCGAGCCCGGCGATAAGATCGTCGCGTTGCGATCGGTCCGCAGCGACCCGCTCGGCCGGCTGCACGCGCACAAGCAGCTGGATGACGCCCAATACCGGGCCGGACGGGCGTTCCAGAACGATTGGGAGCGGGCCGAGCGAGGCCCGCAGGCGGTCGATCCCTCGCGCGAGCACGTTGACGGCGCCCGCGGGCGTGAGCCGGTCACCGAAGGCCAGAGGCAGGCGGTGCTGCGGCTCAACCGCGCCGAGCGCGAGCTCGGCGCCGACGGCGCGGCGATCACCCATGACGTCCTGGTGCACGGCCTGACCATGGAGCAGGTCGGACACAAGCGGGGGCTCGCCAGCCAGCGCTGGAATGATTATTTTGCCCGGCGCTTCAAGGAGTGCCTGGACCGGCTGGCCGTGGTCTACGGGTTGTCCACCGACAGGGTCTCCAGGAAATGCGATGGGGCCGTGCGATCGGGCCATCGGGGCGAGAGCTAACGGCCGGTACGACCGGCACTCGTTCCGTCGTCGACGGGTACGAGCGCCGGTCGGACAATCGTTTTCCCTCAGGGATGCGGCGTCACGACATAAGTGGTGCTGTAGGGCTCGACGCGCAGCGAGGCATGCGACAGCAGACCGATCTTGGCCGAAGGTGCCATCTGCAGCTCGCCGTTCGGGCCGCGATGAACGTTGTACTGCCAGGCTGAGAGGTCGCCTTTCTGCGCCAGTGCGCGCGCAACGGCGCTGGCATCGCTGCCGCCGATCGTCGCCAGCTCGTCGCTATTGAGACCGATGACGATCTCGTCCTTGACGGTCACCACCTTGAACAGCGAGGTCGCGCTGTCACCGGCGCTCGCCATCGAAGCGGTGAGCGCCAGCGTGGCGACGGCGCTGAAGAATGGGCGTGTCAGTCTGGAAGGCATGAGGACTCCTGTTGCCGACGGCATGATGGACGGCGTCGGCGTGCAGCCATTGGTTCCCGACGGGGGGCCGTCGGTTCGAAGAAATCGATGCGGCGGTGGGCTGAACCAGGGGGCGTGACGTCGCGTCTAAGCACGATTGCGGGATGCGTACGTGCCGCCGGACGGCCGGGTTGGTCCTGAGTTGACACAGGTCAAGCTGCACGCCCGGGCATGTCGTATTTGGGAACGAGTGAAGTGAAGGGTGATGCCATGTTCAGCGGGAAATATCGATCTCCTTCGGCCGGTGGAAAAATCGCGATTGCGGCCGTCGCGGCCATCGCCGCGGTGGCGAGCGCGCCGGCGCCAGCCCATGCGGGGGCGGCGGGTCCGGCCAACAAGTCGGCGGTCGCGACGGCGACATCCGGCGATTTGACCGATCTCAGCGCTCGTCGGCGCTATCGCCGCGTCTACAGGGGCAATCCGGCCGCCGGCTTGGCCATCATGGGTGCAATGATCGGCACCATCGGCGCAATCGCCGCGCAGCACGACGACTATTATTACTATGGACCCGGCTATTATCCCGGACCCGTCTATTACGGGCCGCCGCGGGTGTACTACGCACCGCGGCCATATTATGTTCGTCCGTATTACGGCCCGCCCGGTTACTACTACAGTCCGTACTGACCGTACTGACGTGACGCGGCGCTCCGTCCATGTTGCGGTGTCGGCTCAGAAGCCGCCGGCGCTGAAACGGAGCGGCTGCACGACGTCGTACGCCGCCTTGCTGATCGGGACCGCATAGTCGACCGTGAGCGGTCCGAACGGCGATGCCCAGGTCATGCCGACGCCGACCGAGGAGCGCAGCACGTTCCTGTTCGCCACTTGGACATTCTGGGTCGGGCCGCGATAGCCGAACACGGTTCCGGCGTCGACGAAGGCCGATGCACGCAGGCCGTATTCCTGCGGCAATCCGGGAATGTTGCCCTGCAGCTCCGCCGTGGTCGCCCAAAACAGGCTGCCGCCGACATTGTCCATCGTCGATCCCGGCGTCAGATCGCGCGGTCCGAAGCCGCCCGGCGCGAAGCCGCGCACCATGGTGGGACCGCCGAAGAAGCTGTTGAGCAGCGGCGCCTGCTGGCCGCCCCATCCGGTGATATAGCCGCCTTGCGCGCGCACCATGCCGGTCAGGTCGCTGTTGATCGACCGATAATAGCGGACGTCGCCCGTGGTCCGTAAGAAGCGAACGTCGCCGCCGAGACCGGCGAGATCCTGCGTCAACTGCGAACGAATGCCGCTGGTCGGCACCTTGTTGTTGTCGAGCGAACTGTAGGTGACGGTATTGCCGAGCGAGGACACCGTCTGCCGTCCGGCTGCGACCGCCTGGCGAACCGGCAGGGACACCGCCGCCGGCGAGATTCCCGGCGCGAGCACCACCCTTTGGTCGTAGAGCGAATAGCGCCACAGCATGGCAGTCTGCTCGCTGACCGGCATGCCCAGGGTGAGGGCACCGCCATAGGTGTTGCTGCCGAACGATTGGAATGTGCTGACCATGCTCTGTCGCGCGAACAGCTCCATGCCGGGTGTCGTTCGACCGAGGGCGTAGGGCGAGGTGAAGGACAGGCTGGCGCCTCGCGCGAACTGGCCGTAGGTGAAAGTGGCCTGCGCAGTGTTGCCGGTGCCGAGTACGTTGCGGTCACCGATCTTCACCTCGGCGAGCAATCCGTCCGTGGACGAATAGCCGCCCGAGACGTTGAAGTCCCCGGTCGCCTGATCGACTGCCTCGACATCCAGCACCACGCGATCCCTGGCCGAGCCCGGCCGCGTCGAGATCTTGACGGTCTTGAAGTAGTTGAGGTTGCGCAGGCGACGTTCGGCGCGGTCGATCAGCGTCCGGTTGTAGGCGTCGCCCTCGCTGACGTCGAACTCGCGTCGAATCACGTCGTCATGCGTGCGCGTGTTGCCGTGGATCTCGATGCGCTCGACATAGCTGCGCCGTCCCTGCTCGATCTGGAAGGTGACGTCGGCCTGCCGATCCTGCGCATGCCGATTGATCCTGGGCTCGACCTGCGCAAACGGAAAGCCGAGCTTGCCAAGTTCGGCCGTCAGGACGTCCGAGGTCTTGTCGATCTTGCTCTGGTCGAAGGTGTCGCCCTGCTGCGTCAGCAACAATGTGCGCAGGCGGTCGCAGGCCAGCCCCTGCACGTTGCAGGAGACGTCGACTGCGGCGAATTTATAGAGGCCGCCTTCCTCGATCGCAAAGGTGAGGTTGTAGCCGCCATTTGCCGCGTCATAGTCGACGCTCACGTTCGTGACCTCGGCATCGGCGTAGCCGTGGTCACGGTAATATCGCCGCAGCAGCTCGCGGTCCTCGTTGACACGATCTGCGTCGTAGACGTTGCCCCCGGTCACGAAGCTCAGCACGTTGGTGGCCGAGGTCTTGATCACCGCGTGCAATTGTCGGGCGCCATAGGCGCGGTTGCCTGTGAAGTTGATCGCCCTGACCGGCGTCTTCCTGCCTTCGGTGATGGTGAAGACGAGATCGACGCGGTCGTTTCCGCGATCGATGATCTCCGGGACGACGCGGACGTCGTCGCGTCCCGCACGATGATACGCCTGGATGATGCGGGCGACGTCGCCCTGGACAGTTGCGCGTTGCAGGCCGGCTCGCGGCTTTGATAGCACCGCGCCCGTGAGCTCCGCGTCCTTCACCTTCTTGTTACCTTCGAAGGCGACGCGATCGAGCACTTTTGCTTCCGAGACGCGGACCACGGTCCGTCCGTCGGCGCGGCTGATCTTCACGTCGTCGAACAGTCCGCTCGCAACCAGCGCCTTCAAGCCGGCGTCGAGCGCGGCGGCGTCGTAGCGCCCGTTGGCGTCAGCGCGAAAATAGGATCGCACGGTGTCGGCATCGACGCGCCGATTGCCCTGTACTGCAAGGGCTTCGCCCGCCACCGCCGGCGGCGCGGACGTCAGCACCGACAGCGTCGCAACGATCAATGCGACGTGTCGCGATCTGCTGTCTCCGCGGTGACGGCTGTTTTGGGTCAACATGCGCGCGTCTGCCTGCTCGTCATGCCGGGATGCAAGAGCCGGTGGGCGGCCAAATCATGTCGAGGCCGTGGAGACTCGGGGGCCTGCGATCACGCCTGCGAAGGGTGGCCGGCAGGGAACCGAGCGCGGCCGCAGAATCGACGCAGAGTCGATTCAAACGGCGTGCAGCATCGTCCTCATCCGTACGCGCCAGCAGATGCTGATGCGGCGAACGTTTGTCGGGAGCAGACCATGCGCGCGATCGCCTTGGCCCTCATCGCTTGCACTTTCGTTCAATCAGCCCTTGCTGCTGCGGTCGTCCCAGAGATCGACCCACGCGCGTCGCTCGGTGTCGTCCAGAATTGGATCTACAACTATCGCACCAAACCCGACTACGCCCATGTGCCGGCGGCGGTCCGGGTGCTGTTTCATTCGCAGACGTTCAAGGAGCCGGAGAACGCGGGCATCTATCTCGGCTTCATCGCGGGGGCGATCGGCTCCAATCCCGCCAAGGCCGAACAACTCGTCAACAGCTTCTTTCCCGTGCCTCCCGAGGAGGAGTGGGTGGTCGTGCGTGCCATCGCTTATTCGGGTCTGCCGGATTGGCGCAATCTCATGCGCAGGGTCGCGCCGAAGATGCCGGGCCGCCGCGTGATGATCGACGGCTATCTGAGCGGCGCACAGCCGACCTTGATGGACATCCCCTTGGAGGAAACGAAGCCTGGCGTGATGGACAAGCTGCGTGGCGCATTGACGCAGAATCCGTTCAAGAAGGAGGAGCGCAAGCTCGACACGCGGCTCAGCTACGCGACCCACCAGGATCTGCTCGACATCCTCTGGGGTTATTACTTCGCAACCGGCTCGCGCGTACCGATCCAGCGCATCGTGCAGATGCTGCCGTGGTCGAAGAGCCGCGACACGGTCGACAAGCTGACGATCGGCAGCATGGCGCGCTATACGCTTGCCAGCTATTCGGTGCGCGATGCCAGCCTGCGCGACTATCTCCGGGAGGAGCTGGCGCGGCAGTCGGGACCGGTCAAGGAGCCGCTCAGGGAGGTGGTTGAGGCCGCCGATACGGTGCAGCTCGGCGCCGTCCGCAAGGATGCCGTCGCCGCCGTCGAGGAGCTGAAGACCAGGGGCTCTGACGCCCGGCGCAACATGGATTTCTGGGGACAGCTCGGCGTCGGCGCCCTTGCGCTCGGTTGTGTCTCGGCCGCCGCGCTGGGGCAGGTCGCCGTCGGCATCCCTTGCGTGATCGGCGGCTCGGCCTCCCAGGGCCTGCTCTCGTTCTGGGAGAAGCAGCAATAGACCCTCGGTGGCGCAGCGGAGGCGTTCGTTGGCGGCCGAGGGAAGGGGAGAGCCGGTGGAGTGGATCGGCGGGGCGTCTAGCCCTCAAGGTGCTCTTGCTGCGGAAGCGGCCCGATCGCGTGCCCGATATGCACACTCAAGAGTTGTTCGGCTTTTCGTTTCCTCTACGAAAAGTAGAAAAGGCAGTCAGCGCGCAGTCACTGCCGGCACGCCTATGAAAAAATCAGGACAGGCTGACTTTCACTGCAGCCGGATAAACCGGCTCGCGGTGAACCTCCGCGCCAGATTCGTCGACGACGACGATGGACAGCCTGCGGTCGGTGATGCGCGGGTCGTGCCGGAGGCGCCGGGCCAAATCCCGGCTGTGCTCGATCGCCCCTGCACTCGTCGCAAATTCCAGGCCGGTCCGGTCTCTGGTCGGTATGCCATCCTTCATATCGAAATAATAAGTGCGCATGGTCTTCCTGCAGCCGCTGTGTCGCGGGAGTGGGCACGGATCCCGAGCGAGATCCGCAACCCATTCTTCCCCCCAAGCAAACTATAGAAGACCTCTAATGTGGAGGACAAGCTTACCGCTGCCGTAATCCCCCCGCCTCGTTCGGTAAACGACCGTTTCCACTGGTATCGTCAGCCGGAAACTGCCAGAAGGCTCAAATTGTGACGCCGAAATCAACCAACCGGTCAGTTCGGCTTGCTGCAAGAGTTGTTCGCTGGCATACTTTCAACCTCGTCGGGTTCCGCACGGTCGATTTCCAGGCGGGCCATCCTGAGGATCAGGGTCGCAGTCGTCAGACCGAGACTTTCAGCCTCGATTGCTGCAGTATCTACCTTGCGTGCAAGGCCTTCACGTTTGCTAAGGACTGGCATTACTGTTTCCTGCCAAAGGTGCGAGATGAAGAATTCAACATTCATCGCGGAGCTGCACACGAAGCTCGGAGCCCCATCGAGCGAAGCCGTGGAAAGCCTTCGTCTGCTGAAGGCATTCCTGAAGCTGGCTCCGGGCCAGCGCATCGAGGTGATCGAGATGGTTGAGCGGTTGACCGCGGAGTCCCTTTCGGAGACCGATCGCCCTCTGTCCTGAGCTCATCCCTCCCGATTACCTGCAATGGTTGCGGGAGGTCGCGTCGCAATCGCATAGATTGCATCATCCAGCGCTTCCGATTCGTGCAGCGTCCCGGCCGGCAGCAGAATCTTGTCGCCGGCCGTGCAGATGCGCTCGCCACCTTCCCAACGAAACGTGAGTCGTCCCTGGATCACGACGAGGATTTCGTCGACGGGGTGGGTATGGAAGGCGTGAACCTTGCCGGCCGCATCGTGCTGCAGCTCGATGCAGCCCTGCGTCGGCAACAGCGCCAGGATGTCGGGATCGATCGCGAAGCTGGTCTTCGTTCCAGCGATGATCTGGGTCATGCGGCCTGCTCCTTGTCTGCAATGGACGATGGCTTGGTCTGCGCCAGCTTGTGGAAGGGACAGGCGGGCGGCGGCTGGTTGTCGTCGTAGAGGAAGTACTGTTTGAACTCCCGGCCCTCCGGATTGCCGTAGCGTCCGAGCTGGGGCGAAGGCGCCGTCGTGTCGAATGGGACCAGCCGTTTGCGCACCTCGCCGAAGGCCTTGGCGGCGGCCTCCTCCGTGCCGAGCATCCGTTCGAACACCCAGCGCGGCTGGAAGGTCAGCATGAATGCGCTCGAGCGGCGGCTTTGCCGCATCACATGCGCGGGCGTGCTGCAGACGACGAAGATCGGCTCTCCGGCAAACGAAAACTCCCACATCGGATGATCGACGGTCTCGGGAATTTCGGCGGGCCACGGCTGGCTGTCGACGCGCGCCAGCTGATCGAGGATGTGCCAGAACTTCTTGTAGTAAGAGTTGATGGTCTGGACCGGGCGCGGGCGCGTGAACAGCACCAGCGAGGTGTTGGGTCCGTGCGAGCGGCTCTCCGAGACGAACAAGGCGAGCTGCTGGCCGAGCACGTCGATGTCGATGGGGTCGAGAAACAGATAACGAAGCTGATCGTGACGATAGCCCGCGACGCCGAATACGCACGGAAAGGGTCTTGCTTCGCTGCTCATCTGAGCCTCGAATTCCGAAAACAGGACACTTTGCCAGGTGCCGGCCTGATGGCCGGATCGGGCTTCGTCCCTTCTCAAATACAAACGCGACATACTGACCCTCTCTGTTCTTATGCTTAAGTACGAAGTATCAATTTGCGCCTCATCATCAGCGGCCCAAGGAGTCCAGGAAGCGACATCAGAACGAGAATTTCGATCAGGGCTGCGTAGCCGGAATCGCTGGCGGCACTGCGCAGGCTTGATCCGATGTCGGGGTTGAGGCCGCTCGCACTCACCATGGCAAAGGCGATCACCGGCTGAGCCAGTCCGGCAAAAATGCCGGCGGCCGTCGTATTGATCGATGCGCCGACGCCGATGCGCTCCGCCGTGTAGAGATGCTTGGTGCTTTTCAGGATCAGCGGCACGGTGCCCCCGGCCATCAGACCGAGCACGGCGAACACCGCGCCGACATAGAAGAAGCCGAAGCTGTGCGCCAGTGCCGGCAACAGCATCACGACGAGCAGCATGCGCAGCAAGGTGATGGAGATCAGAGCTGCATTGAGCGACTGCATCCGGTCCGCGGCATGGCCGAGAAAGATCGATCCGATGGCGTTGCCGACCATGAAAGCGAGCAGGGGACCGCCGGCCGCCGAAGGCGAGATGCCGAAATAATGCGCGACCATCGGGATGCCCCATACCCCGGCGAGCGTGGTCACGACCGCGAAATGGGCAGCGAAGCTCATGGCGCAGCCCCAGGTCGCGGCCGATCCGAGCGCATGCCAGCTTGTGACCAGGACGCTCTTCAGCGTCCGGCTGGTGTAGTTCGCCGGTGCCGATTTCAAGGTCGCGAACGCGCAGGCAAAGTTCGCGACGCCGACGCAGGCGATGAAGAGAAAACAGGCGCGCCAGCCGAAGCCGCTGACCGCAGCGGCGAGCGGGGTCGTGGCGAGGACGCCGCCGACATAGCCCGACACCTGGGAGATGCCGGACATCAAGCCGAAACGCTGGTCGGAAAAGCTCTGCGCGACGAGCTTCAGCAGCGCCGTGAACACCAGCGCGTCGCCGCAGGCCACGACCACGCGCGCGACGAAGACGTCGAGCAGGCTGGGCGACAGGGCGAAGGCGGCACTGCCGAGCACCGACGCCGTCATGCTGCACAGCACGACGCGCTTCACACCGTAGCGGTCGACCAGAACGCCCGCGGGGATCTGCATCAAGGTGTAGCCCCAGAAGTAGCTGGAGGCGAGCATCGCGACGCCGGAGGCGTCGGTGCCGAAGTCGCGCATGAAGTCGAGGCCCACGGTCTGCGGCGACATCCGCTGCAGGAAGGCGACGGCGTAGGCGAGCGCGACCGTACCCCACGCAACATAGGCGCGATCGAGGAACCGGAGCGGAGAGGATGCGACCGCTTGTTGTCCGAGCGCCGCCATCACACCCTCGCATAGCCGACGGAGAACAGGGCGTCGGCGGAATCCGGGATGATCCGCGACATCGCGGTCTCGACCAGCGAGGCTCTGCCGTGATAGTCTTGCCTGATGTGCTGGATGTGTCCGTAGGCGCCGCGCATGATCATGCGGGGCACCTCGAGCGGCTTGCCCGGATAGATCGTCGCGCACATCTCGACGCAGGCGGCCTGCAACTCGGCATCCGCCGTCTCATCGAGCAGCGACGGCGCGACTCTCTCGCAGATCTTGGCGTTGGCAGCCCACACGATCGGGTTGCGCGTACGCCATCCGTAAAGAATTTCTTCGCCGGGTGTGGCCGAGCCGTGATGCTTGAGGATCTGCGACGTAAAGAACCCATACAGGCCACGACCCTGATGTGCGGGTAATACTTCGGTCCCACTGCGATAAATGGCCGGCCGCTGCGCGATGGTCATCACGCGATAGACTGAGAACGCGACCAGTCCGACGTGATCGTAGACCAGAACGAGGCCGTATTTGCCGGTGAATGGCGACGAGGCCGCGGTCCAATGCGGTTCGATTGCTTTCCAGTTAATGGCAATGATCGAATTCATTGCATCCATGATCGGCTGCCGATCAGGCAGCTCGATCTCCGACGCGTCGGAAAAGCTGTAGACGGTGTAGTCGTCCCAGGGCGAGGCGATGGTCCTGTATCGACCGTCCAAATTGCGCGACATCGCGTGAACTCCACCACTGCAAGGTCGAGCTATACAGGCGGTCCTCCGATGGCTTAAAGGACAATATGCCCTCGAATTCTGCCAACTCTCCCCGGCGTGCTGCGGTGCGTCGAGATAGTGCCGAAAGGCGGCTGGCCATCTTTGCCTTTCCCGGAGTGACGTTGCTCGACGTTTCCGGCCCGGCGCAGGTGTTCGCCGAACTCAGCGAGATCGAGCTGCCAGGGCCGGGCTATGCGCTGAGCTACGTGTCCAAGGAGGGCGGACTGGTGCCGACCGATGTCGGCCTGATGATCGACACTGCGCCACTCTCGTCCCTGAAGCCTGAGGAGGTCGATACGCTGCTGATCCCGGGGGGGCCCGGCATCTGGAAGCTGCGGCAGGACGAGATGGTGATGCAGTGGATCGGCCAGGTGCTCCCCGGTGCCCGGCGCATCGCATCCGTCTGCCTGGGCGCCTTTGCGCTGGCCTGGGTCGGCGCGCTGGAGGGCAGGCGGGCCGCGACACATTGGCGCTACTGCCCCCGTCTGCAGGACAGTTTTCCGAACGTGAAGGTCGAGCCCGACGCGATCTTTGTGCAGGATGGCCGGGTCTGGTCATCCGCAGGCGTGAGCGCCGGCATCGATCTCGCGCTGGCGATGATCGAGGAGGATTTCGGCCATACGATCGCGCTCGACGTGGCGCGCCGGCTCGTCGTCTTTCTGAAACGTCCTGGTGGCCAGAGTCAGTTTTCGACCGTCCTGGCGGCGCAGGCGTCCGACGTCGAGGGTCGGTTCAGTGCGCTGCATGCCTGGATCATCGAGAACATCGCCAGCGACTTGCGGGTCGAGGCGCTGGCCGCGCGAGCCGGCATGACGCCGCGCACCTTTGCGCGCACCTATGTCAGCCGCACCGGCATGACCCCGGCACAGGGAGTCGAGGCGCTCAGGGTCGAGACGGCGCGCCTCCTACTCGAAAGCCGCCAGATCGAAAACGTGGTCGAAATCGCCAAACGGGCGGGCTTTGGCGACGACGAGCGCATGCGGCGGGCGTTCCTGCGGCATCTCGGTGTGTCGCCGTCGGAGTATCGGCGCCGCTTCTCGGGCTGAGCGGCGCTTGCCGCAACCGGGGCTGACAAGACTCGCCGGACTCGGCGCCCTTTCCTTTGCTTTCGGGTCAATCCCGCCGCTCGCTTTGAGGCCGGTGCGGCCATGCCTTATGCGAGCGCTCAAAGCCTTCCGTAAAAGGCCACGTGTATAATGCTGAAAATTTGATGCAGATCCGCCTCCGCCGAGGGGAAAGGCCAATGACCAACATCGTTCCCTTTCGCACGAGGACACTCTCTCCTGAGGCCGCCTTTGCGAGCGCTGAGCAGAAGGCGGTGGTTGTGGTGGCCGGTGCTGGCCTCATGGACACCGTGCGAGTCGGTGCATTCAGCGTCAGGGAGGATGCGAGAAAAACTGTCCTCCTCCTCGATCTTGCCCTGCAGCATGCGCGAGAGCTCTCGGGCCTGTTGCGGACGAGCGCGCGCGACGGATCTATGATCGTCACCTCGCTTCGATCGAATACGCTTTGCAGATTGCGCGTCAACGTATAGCCGCATTCTGACAGCCGCTGGCGGCTTTCCTCCGCATCCATTTGTACGGCGACGCAGGGAGTCGGATGTGGTAGTTGGATCTGTCGTGGAGGAAGCAACGATGACCCAAACCAAACTGGAAGTGCCCGCTGAACTGCGGGACCTGGCCGAAAAGACCATCTCGCAGGCTGAAAAAGCATTCGAGATGTTCTTCGACGCAGCCGGCAAGTCGATCGGCACAGTTCCCGGGCCTGCCGCCGACATGTCCAAGCAGGCGCTCACTCTTACCGAGCAGAACATCAAGACGGCCTTCGAGCACGCTCGAAAGCTCGTTCACGCCACCGAGCTCGAGGAGGCGATGCGGATCCAGTCCGAGTTCCTGCGCAGCCAGTTCACCAACGCCGGTGAACACATGAAGACGATCACGGCGAGCATCATGTCGGCCGCGAGCAAGGCGACCGAGCCCAAGAGCTGAAGCGCGAGCCTCGCCGTCGCAGGAGCGACGGTCTGCATGGACGGAACTCGGCGGCAGTGCTGCCGCCGAATGGATGCGAGCGGACGAGACGGGCGAAAGAGCCCAGCCCTATTTTCGCAGGCTGCCGATATAGGCGGCGATGTCGGCTGCCTCCAGCCGGTTGAGCGGGAAGCTTGGCATCTTCGGATGCGGGTCGAGCAGGAAAAACGCGACCTTCTCCGGCGTGAAATCCGTTCTCTGAGCAATCTGGGCGAAGGAGGGAACGTCCGCGCTGGCCTGCTTCTGCGTCCCCTCGATGAGGTGGCACGAGGCGCACCAGCGACGGGCCAGATCTCCGCCGTGATCCGGATCGGCGGCCCAGGCCGGTGTCGATGCCGCAGCCGCGATCGCGATCGCCATAACTCTCATCACCGAGGCGTGCATCAAGGAACTCCTGATCTTTGTCTGTTGGGTGGTGGCATACCTCGCCGGAGTGACGGCGGGTGGCTCACGAAGGAATGTTTCGCCCCCGGAGAGGAGCGATCTTGGCGGCTCCGTCTCGCAGGCACGCGCGGCACGTCGATGAATCTCGACGTCAATTACAGCATGATTTGGGAAAGTGGGACAGGTCGATCCGGCTGACGATTGCCTTCAGGAGCGCGGTCGCGCGGCGCAGCCAAGACATATCGGCCGGGCGAGACACGTCGGTCGAGGCGGTGATCGTCAACTCTTCCGCAACGTAGGACATGTCGAGCCCTCCCTGTCGCTCAGCATCTTTCCGCTCAGCCTGTTGACGAGATGCGTACCGCCACATGCTGGGCATGCGGCCGCCTCATAGGCATCGAACTGGTCGGCAAGAACCGGTGCGGCCAAGTCGATCTGAACGTTCGATCCCGTCTGGGAGCAGCGAAAAACGAGAGTTTCCATCATCTAAACATGACAAATGCCCGCATCGATGCCTTGATCTGTCTCAACAGACGATGAGGCGACCGGCGCGTGCCGGACTGCCGGAGGACAGAATGTCAGGTCAGGCTATGCGATGCGGCCTTCGCCCTGCCGATCCGTTCGGCAACGTTTACCGTGGACACGGAACCCGTCTGGGCCGCACGGAGGGCCGCATCGATCTTCGACTTCACGCGCCGCGCTGCGAGCGCAGCGAGTCTGGTCTGGGTGCGTCCGGTCTTGATCTGATCGCCAAACTCGTACCGCCATTCCCAAATGTCCGGTTCAGCAGTCGCCACGACGGTATATTGAACACCTCGGTGGATCACGGAACCCCCCCTGTCAACACTTCCACTCAAAGTCAATGTCTAACCAATCTACAATCAATCCGGGCAAATACGGGACTGGAACAATTGCCAGCTCCGCGGTGGTTAGAGGGTTAACACCACCATGCCGACAATGTTCCGCAGGTGCCCGGCTTCCGTGCACACTTTTCCGGTGCGGATATCGGCCGTGCACAATCGGCGGAAATCGCGGGGCAGCCTGAAGACGCAGACGGGGGCTGCGTTCAAGGGCCCGAAATCTGCCAGAAGGGCGGACGACGCGTGTGGCGGATTCGAGTTCCGATCGATGGCCGGCAGGAGATATCAAGGCACGACATGCCGGAGTCGATGTTAGTCCGCCATCCCGAGACGAGGTCCATCTTGCTTGCCGATGATCAAGAACTGGCGAAGACAGATAGCGTGGCAGCCGGTAACGGCAACGGAGGTCGTGACCTCCGGGTCGACGCGTTCCGGGGGCTCGCCCTTTGGTTCATCTTCATCGATCATGTTCCGGACAATTCGCTGGCGTGGCTGACGCTGCGCAACTACGGCTTCAGCGACACCTCCGAGGTGTTCGTCTTCGTCTCCGGCTACACCTGCATGCTCGCCTATGGCGGAGCGCTGCCGAAGCAGGGCTGGGCGACCACGGTGGTGCGGGCGCTGCGGCGCGCCTGGGAGATCTATGCGGCGTTCCTGGTGCTGCTGCTCGCCTATGCGGCGCTGGTCTGGGTGATCGGCGGCGGCACGCGCTTCGTCGACGAGACCAACACCGGCTTCTTCTTTCGCGAGCCCGGGCCCACGCTGGTGCATGTGGCGCTGCTGCAATTCGCGCCCGTCAACACCGACATCCTGCTGACGTTCGCAATCCTGCACATCTGCTTTCCCGTCATCCTGTGGCTGATGATCACCAGCGCGACGTTAACGCTGGTGCTTTCATTCCTGCTCTACATGATGGTTCAGCTGTTCAGCTGGCAGGTGCCGGCGTGGCCGAGCGGCGAACTGTATTTCAATCCGTTCGCCTGGCAGTTCCTGTTCGTGATCGGCGCCTGGTACGGCTGTGCCGGCACCACGCGCCTGCGTCCGCTCCTCGACTCGCGAGCGCTGTTGATCGTGGCGATCACCTATCTCGCGTTCAGCCTGTTGATGGCGCTCAGCTGGGAGTTCAAGAGTCTCGAGAACCTGATCCCGTCGGCCATCAACGGCCTGATCTATCCGATCTACAAGAGCCACCTGGCGCCGGTGCGGCTCTTGCACTTCCTGGCGCTTGCCTTCGTGGTGTCGCGGCTGGCGCCGCGGGACTGGAAGGGGCCGATTCGTCCGCTGATGACGGCCATGATCAGGTGCGGCGAGAACTCGCTCCCGATCTATTGCCAGGGTGTGCTGCTGGCCTTCCTCGGCCAGGTCATTCTGACCGACGTGGCGAGCGGGTTGGCGATGCAGCTGCTGATCAGTGTCGCCGGGATCGCGATCATGACCATCGCGGCCACGCTGCTGACATGGGAATCACAGCTCGACCGGCGCGGGCCGCGGCTGTTCTGACCACCGCTCCTCAACGCCGGCGTGCGACGGTGACCCCGAGCAGGAAGGCGACGAACAGGCTCGCGAGCGGCGCCTCGCGGGTGATCGCGCTGATGGTCGACAGGGCGGTCCCCGGCCGCCGCGCGGCCCTTGCCGCTTCGCTCAGTCGGTCGACGGCCGCTCCCAGCGTGCCCACCACCTCGCCGAGTGTGTGTGACATGTCCGTCGCGGTGTCGAGCGCGCGTTCGGCAACGCCCGGCTGTGGAGGTGTTTCGAACGTTTCGCTGTTCACTGTCGTTGCCTTCTTGCCGCGGCTCGTCGGATTGGCACCCCCGTGCCGACGCGATTCGGCCGAGGGCGAATGTAATGCTCCTGAAAATGCCGGCTGATGCGATTGGTTCCCATGGACCGAGACGTCGCTGGCGAAGCATGCGGTGCAAAATCGCGCTACGCTGGGCGACCGGCCGTCGATGAAAGGATTCCGTCTTGGCTTCTCCAGACCTTACAGCGCCACATCGCATCGCCGTCCTTGGTGCGCCGATCGATCTCGGCGCGTCGGTCCGCGGTACGCTGATGGGGCCTGCTGCGCTGCGCACCGCAGGTCTCGTCACCGTGCTGGAAAGTCTCGGGCTCGACGTCACCGACTACGGCGATGTCGGCATCGCCGACATCACGGAGCAGGTTGACGAGCCGCCGATGAAGGCCAAGCACTATCGCCAGATCCAGCGCTGGTCGCTGGTGCTGGCGCGTCGCAGTCAAGAGCTGGCGCAGACCGGCGCCATCCCGGTGTTTCTCGGCGGCGACCATTCGCTGTCGATGGGGTCTGTGAACGGGATCGCGCGCCATTGCCACGAGATCGGGCGGGAGCTGTTCGTGCTCTGGCTCGACGCACATGCCGACTACAACACGCCTGAAACCACCATCACGGCGAACATGCACGGCATGTCCGCCGCGTTCTTGTGCGGCGAGCCGGGTCTCGATGGTCTGCTCGGCGACGAGGCACGCACGTCCATCACCCCAGATCAGTTGGAGCTGTTCGGCATCCGCTCGATCGACAGAGCGGAAAAGGAACTGCTGCGTCTCCGGCGTATCAGCATCGCCGACATGCGCGCCATCGACGAATTCGGCGTCGGCGTGCTGATGCGCCGGATCCTCGACAAGGTTCGTGCGCGGAACGGCGTCCTGCATGTGAGCTTCGATGTCGACTTCCTCGACCCCGAGGTCGCCCCCGGCGTCGGCACGACCGTACCGGGCGGCGCGACCTATCGCGAGGCGCATCTCATCATGGAGATGCTGCACGATTCCGGCCTGGTCCGTTCGGTCGACATCGTCGAGCTCAACCCGTTCCTCGACGAGCGCGGCAAGACCGCGCGCGTCGCCGTCGAACTGGTCGCCAGCCTGTTCGGTCAGCAGATCACGGACCGGCCGACGCCGAGCAATGCGATCGTTCCGGATCAATAGAGCGGATGCCTCCTCACTCGACCTCGGTGAGCCCGAGGCATCCGCAATCTCGGGCTCAGTAGCGTGCGTCGTACATCTTCGACTCGACGAAGCCGAGCAGATCGTTCGGCGCAGGCCCTGTGGCGAGCCCGTTCTGATAGGCAACGCCGGCTACCGCGGCGCCGATATAGGCAGACACCTCGCGGATGCGCGGCAGCGCCGGGTAAAGGCTGCCCTGCTCGAGATCGGCGCCGGTGACGCAGTTCGCCAGGGTATGCGCGGCGGCCATGAACATCTCGTCGGTCACCAGCCGCGCGCCGCTGGCGATGGCACCCAGGCCGACGCCGGGAAAGATGTAGGAGTTGTTGCCCTGGCGCGGCACGAAGGTCTTGCCGTCGAGCTTGACCGGATCGTAGGGGCTGCCGCAGGCGAACAGCGCGCGGCCCTGGGTATAGCGATAGGCCGACTCCGCGGAGCATTCCGCCTTCGAGGTCGGGTTGGAGAGCGCGAAGATGATGGGTCGCTCGTTCAGTTCGGCCATGGCCTGCAGCACTTCTGGCGTGAAGGCGCCGCCGACGGCCGCCACGCCGATGATCGCGGTCGGCTTCAGCGTCCTGATCGCGGTCAGGAAGTCTGCGATCGGCGCCTGGTCGTGCGCATAGCGCAGCTTGTGGCCGTGCAGGTTCTCTCGCCCCTTGATGACGAGGCCGCGCGAGTCCGTCAGCCAGTTGCGCCGCAGCGCCTCTGCTTCGGACAGGCCCTCGGCCATCATGGCGGAGACGACGAGATCCGCGATGCCGGTGGCCGCCTCGCCGGCCCCGAGGAACAGCACCGTCTGGTCGCGGAGCTTGCCGCCGGTGATGCGCAGCGCCGAAAACAGGCCGGCAAGCGCCACCGCCGCCGTGCCCTGGATGTCGTCGTTGAAGACGCAGGCGTCGTCGCGATATTTGTGCAGCAGCTTGAATGCGGCGTGGTTGGCGAAGTCCTCGAACTGGATCAGCACGCCCGGGAAGGCGGCGCGGGCCGCGGTCATGAACTCGTCGACGAACGTGTCGTAAGCTTCGCCCGTAAGGCGCTTCTGGCGCAGCCCAATGTAGTAGGGGTCGGCCAGAAGCTCTTCGTTGTTGGTGCCGACATCGAGCATGACGGGCAGGCACTCTTCCGGATGGATGCCGGCGCAGGCCGAGTACAGCGACAGCTTGCCGACCGGAATGCCCATGCCGTTGGCGCCGAGATCGCCGAGCCCGAGAATGCGCTCACCGTCGGTGACGACGATCAGCTTGGCGCGATATGGCCAGTTGGCGAGGATCTCCGCGATCCGGCCGCGGTCGTTGGCCGAGATGAACAGGCCGCGCGGACGCTGGAAGATCAGACCGTATTTCTGGCAGGCGAGGCCGACGGTCGGCGTGTAGATCAGCGGCTGGATCTCGTCGATGTTGTCGCAGACCACCCGGAAGAACAGCGCTTCGTTGCGGTCATGCAGTGCGTTCAGTGCGACGTACTTCTCGAGGTCGCTGGACAGGCTGCGAAGATTGACCAGGATCCGCTCGGCCTGGGCCTCCATCGACATGACCCCGGCGGGCAGGAAGCCGCGCAGGCCGAGCGCATCGCGCTCCTGCTCGGTAAAGCCGGTGCCCTTGTTGAGCAGCGGATCGCGCAGCAGCGCGAGTCCGCGCGGAGAATAGGGGGGTAGCGTCGATGCGCTCATGCGTTGCGGCTGGGTCAAGGCAGTCTCCGAGGTCCTTTGTTCGAGCACCGCCATACCGGAGCGCGCCCGGCGTTGATCGGCATCAATCGCGGCGGGATGGCGGGAACGGGACTGTTAACACAGTTTACGTTCCGCATTGCACCAATGACGTTGTGCAACTGCGTTGCAGCCCACGCAAAGGAAAATGCGATGGCCGCTAGGCGCGGCCCGTGACGAATGACCAAAGCAGCGCCAGCACGGCGATGGCCATGATACCTGTCCCCATCCACCCCAGGGCGATCAGCCAGGTCCGTCCGCGGAAGCGGCCCATCAGCCTGGGATTGGACACGATCACCATCATCATCGCCATGATCGGCACAGCGGCGATGCCGTTGAGCACGGCGCTCCACACCAGCATATGGATCGGGTCGATGCCGGTGAAGCCGAGCCCGAAGCCGATGATCGTGGCGGCAGCGATGATGCTGTAGAAGCCGACCGCCTCGTCCGGCTTGGCCTCCAGGGTCGCGTGCCAGCCGAAGATCTCGGCGACGGCGTATGCCGCCGAGCCCGCCAGCACCGGGATCGCCAGCATGCCGGTCCCGATGATGCCGAGCGCGAACAACAGGAAGGTGAAGTCGCCCGCGAGCGGGCGTAGGGCTTCGGCCGCCTGCGTCGCCGAGTCGATCCTGGTGATGCCATGCGCGTGCAGCACCGTGGCGGTCGTCACGATGATGAAGAACGCGATCGCGTTCGAGAAGATCATGCCGATCGTGGTGTCGATCCTGATCCGTCGGAGGTCGGGGTGGTCCTTCTTCGACAGCTCGCGCAAGGGACGGTCGACCTTGCCCTGGTTCATCTCCTCGACCTCCTGCGAGGCCTGCCAGAAGAACAGGTAGGGGCTGATGGTGGTGCCGAGCACAGCCACCACCGTCAGCAGATAGTTGGCCTCCGTCGAGAAGCTGGGCCAAACCGCCGCGAGCAGCGCCGTGCTCCAGGGCACTTTGACCATCAAGGCGGTCGCGACGTAGGCGAACAGGCTGAGGGTCAGCACCTTGATGAAGGGTGCGTAGCGGCGGTAGGGCAGGAATACTTGGAGCAGCGTCGAGCCGGCGGCGAAGATCAGCGCGTGCTCATGATTGAGACCGCCGATCACCAGCGACAGCGACTCCGCCATCGCCGCAATGTCGGCTGCGATGTTGAAGGTGTTGGCGCCGACCAGGAGCGCGACGAGGCCGAAGACGATGCCGCGTGGCGCAAGCGCGGTGATGTTGGCCGCCAGCCCTTTGCCGGTGACACGGCCAATGCGCGCGCTCACCAGCTGGATCGCGATCATGAAAGGCGCTGTCAGAAAGACCGTCCACAACAGCCCGTAGCCGAACTGCGCGCCGGCCTGGGAGTACGTCGCTATTCCCGACGGATCGTCGTCGGCGGCACCGGTCACGAGACCTGGACCCAACAGCCGGAATACGCTCCAGAGCGACCGTTTCGGCTTGTTCGGTTCAGATCCGATGGTCGTGGTCATGGCAGCGCTCCCCCGGCGGTGTATGTCTCTCGAAGTCGCACGACCCCTTTTTGTTCCCGGCTCCGGAACCGGAGGAGATTACCAGCGTTCCAGATCACGTCGGATTTCGACCAGGGGGAGCGCGTGCCGGACCAGCGACAAACAGGGCACGATCAGGAGCTCGGCATGGCCGAGCGCGAGAGGCTTTTTTCCGGAGGCAGTGAGCTGGCCGGACTGATGTTGCGGTTCGATTGGGAGAGCACCTCGATCGGACCGCCGGCGCGTTGGCCGCAGAGCCTGAAGACGGCCGTCAGGATCATGTTGACATCCCAACAGCCGATCTGGATCGGTTGGGGCAGGGAGCTGATCTATCTCTACAACGATGCTTACAAGACCATCATCGGCGGCAAACATCCGTGGGCTCTCGGCCGACCGATCTCTGCAGTCTGGCACGAGATCTGGGAGGACATCGGTCCGTTGCTGGCCAAGGCCGGCGGCGGTGATCAGGGCACCTATGTCGAGGCGCAACTCCTGATCATGGAGCGCAACGGCTTTCCCGAGGAGACGTACTACACATTTTCCTACAGTCCCATTCCGGACGACGATGGATCACCCGGAGGAATCTTCTGCGCGAACACCGATGACACTCAGCGCGTGATCAGCGAGCGCCAGCTCTCGTTGCTGCGCGAACTGGCAAATGCCGGGGCCGGGGCCCGCAGCATCGATCAGGCCTGCGCAAGCTGCGCGGACGCCTTGGCGCGGGAGTCGCGCGACCTGCCGTTCGCAATGATCTACATGACCGACCCGGACGGCGAGGCGGCGCGACTGGAGGCCCTGACCGGCATCGACCGCGATCATCCTGCCGTTCAGCCGAGGCTGAGAATTCAGCCGGAGGGAACGTGGCCTCTGGCTGAAGCGCTGAAGCTGCAGGATGCGGTGCTGGTTCGTGACCTTCCGCGGCGGTTCGGCCTCAGTTTTCCGACCGGCGGATGGCGTCAGCCGCCACAGCACGCCGTTGTGCTTCCGCTGCCCGCGTCGGGGGAAGCCGGACGGGGCGGATTCCTCATCGCAGGTCTCAATCCGTTCCGTCTCTACGACGAGAGCTATGCCCGCTTCCTGAACCTCGTCGCGGGGCAGATTGCAGCGGCCGTCAGCAATGGCGGGGCCTATCAGGCAGAGCGCCGTCGGGCGGAAGCGCTGGCCGAAATCGACCGCGCCAAGACGACGTTCTTTTCCAACATCAGCCACGAGTTTCGCACGCCGCTGACGCTGATGTTGAGCCCGCTGGAAGACCTGCTCGGCCGCGACGAGGCCCAACTCACCTCCGACGCGCGATCCGTCCTCAGCCTGATCCACCGCAACGGCATTCGCCTGTTGAAGCTCGTGAACACTCTGCTCGACTTTTCGCGCATCGAGGCCGGCCGCATGACCGCGCACTTCGAGCCGATCGATCTTGCGGTTTTCACGGCCGAGCTCGTGTCCAACTTCCGCTCGGCGACGGATCCTGCCGGCCTGCGCCTCACCATCGACCCAACGCCCCTGTCCGAGCCGGTGTATGTCGACCGCGACATGTGGGAGAAGATCGTTCTCAATCTGGTGTCGAATGCGTTCAAGTTCACCTTCGAAGGTGAAATCGCGGTGTCGATCGGCTTGTCCACTGACGGCAATCATGCCGAGCTCAGGGTTCGCGACACCGGCACCGGCATCCCGCCCAGTGAACTGCCGCACCTGTTCGAACGGTTCCGTCGCATCGAAGGCGCGCGCGGCCGATCCTTCGAGGGCAGCGGCATCGGTCTCGCTCTCGTGCAGGAGCTGGTGAGGCTTCATGGAGGGGAGATCGCTGTAGACAGCGAGCTCGGTCGCGGCTCGGTTTTCACCGTGCGAATTCCGCTAGGCTCGGCGCATCTGCCAGCGGGCCAGATCGGACCTTCCCGTGTCCTGGCCGTTACCAACGTCCGTGCCGAAGCCTACATCGAGGAGGCGCTCGGGTGGTTGAACGGCGGTGTGCCGTTCGAGCTTCCTCACCCGTCATCATCCGACGACCTGGGAGTTCGCTCCGCGACGGCATCGGCCCGTGATCGCGTGGTGCTCGCGGACGACAATCCTGATATGCGCGACTACGTCCGCCGTCTGCTCGGCGAGGATTATGACGTGGAGGCGGTCAGCGATGGCATGGCGGCCCTGGAGGCCGTCCGACAGCGCCGCCCCGATCTCGTGCTGACCGACGTCATGATGCCGGGGCTCGACGGCTTCGGCCTGCTGAAAGCGCTGCGTAGCGATGCGCAGCTTCGCGACATTCCTGTGGTCATGCTGTCGGCGCGCGCCGGAGAGGAGGCCAAGGTCGAGGGGCTTGATGCCGGGGCGAGCGACTATCTCACCAAGCCGTTCAGCGCGCGCGAGCTGCTGGCGCGGGTGCGCGCCAATATCGATCTGTCGCGGGTGCGGCACGAGGCCGAGATCGCGCTGCGTGAGCTGAACGAGCGTCTGGAAACGCAGGTCTCCGAGCGTACCGCGGAGCTGCAGGCCAAGGAGGCGCGGCTGCGGACGATCTTCGAGGCGAGCTACACGTTCCAAGCGCTGCTCTCGTCCGATGGGACGCTTCTGGACGCCAATGCGACCTCGCTCGAAGCGATCGCTGCGCCGCTGCACGAGGTCGCAGGGCTGCCATTCTGGGAGACGCCGTGGTTTGCGGGTACGCCCGGCATGCCCGAGGTGATCAGATCCCTGGTCGACGCCGTCGCTCGCGGCGACGGGGCGCGCCAGGAGCTGCAGCTCGAACTGCCGGTCGGCGGCTCGCGCTGGTTCGACTTCCAGATGCGGCCGGTGCGGGACGAGACCGGACAGGTGGCCGCCATCGTGCCCGAGGCGGTCGAGCTGACCGAACGGCGCACGGCGGAGGAGGCATTCCGCCAGGCCCAGAAGATGGAGGCGATCGGCCAGCTCACCGGCGGCGTCGCGCACGACTTCAACAATCTGCTGACCGTGATCCGGTCGTCGGCCGACCTGTTGCGCCGGCGCCAGCTGTCCCCGGAGCGCATGCGGCGCTACGTGGATGCGATCTCGGACACGGCGGATCGCGCCGCCAAGCTCACCGGACAGTTGCTCGCTTTCGCGCGGCGGACGCCGATGGAGCGCCGCGTCTTCGATGCCGCGGGGCATATCGAGCGGATCGAAGAGATGCTGCAGACCGTCCTCGGAGCGCCGGCCGTGATCGAACTCGACCTCGCATTGCGGCCGCTTCCGGTCGACGTCGACATCAATCAGTTCGAGACGGCGCTCGTGAACCTCGTCGCCAATGCGCGTGATGCGATGGAGGGGCAGGGCGTCCTGACCATTCGCGGCGAGATCGTCCGAGAGGACGGTCAGTCCGGGCAGTCGTCGTTCGTCTCCATCGCCGTCAGCGACACCGGATCCGGCATTCCTCCGGATCAGATCGACCGGATCTTCGAGCCGTTTTTCACCACCAAGGGCGTTGGGCGCGGCACCGGCCTCGGCCTGTCTCAGGTCTACGGCTTCGTTCATCAGTCCGGCGGACGGGTGCTGGTCGACAGTGAGCTCGGCAAGGGCACGAAGCTGACATTGTTGCTCCCGCTGACGCACAAGCCGCTGGGACCGCGCGAGCGGAGCGAGCAGGGTCCCGAACAGCTCGCCGCGCGCTGGAATGTGCTGGTCGTCGAGGACAATCCGGAAATCGGCGAGTTCTCCACGCAGTTGCTCGAGGATCTCGGCTACCGAACGGTGCTCGCGCGCAGCGGAACGGATGCGCTGCGGATGATCGACGAGGATCCCGAGAGCTTCGATCTCGTGCTCAGCGACGTCGTGATGCCCGGCATGGACGGGGTGACGCTCGGCCAGGAAATCCGCCGGCGGCTGCCGATGATCCCGATCGTGCTCAACAGCGGCTACAGCCATGTCCTCGCCGACGGCGACCGCCACGGATTCAGCCTGATCCAGAAGCCTTACTCGGTCGACGAGCTGTCGCGCGTGCTGCGGCAGGTCATGGCCGCGCGAGCCGCAGGCGCGAAGCCGGCGTCGTCGGCATGAGAACCGCGGCAGCTTTCCCCTGACCATGGTGGGCCTCGCGCGATCCGCACTTGAAGGATCGCGCCGGACCGGCGTATTTTCGGTCACCGGGGGAAGTCTCATGGCAGACGAGAAATGGCGGCTGCGTGGCGGTCGGGCGCAGCGGCGGATATTCGCTCTTGTCTCGGGCGCGGCGCTGGTGACGAGCGGCGGCGCCCTTGCCAAGGACGATGAGGCGGACGCGCCGGCGCCGGGCCTTGCCAACGTCTACATCGATTTCCGCACGAACTACGCCTATGTGCCCGGCGGAGCATTGTCGACGGGCCTTGGCGACACCTCCCTGTTCGGAACTCTGTCGCAGCTCGCGACCTTGCGCAAGCTGCTCGACCGTCCAGCCTTGCCAGGACGGCCGCAACTGTCGGCTCCGACCAACCAGGGCCTTGGCGTCGACGTTCCGCTCACGGTCGATCTCGGCGACGCGTTGTCGCTCTACGCGGGCTTCACCGGCAGCACGTCGTACAACGGCCTGTCCGGCTGGTCCGACGTGGCGGTCACGAGCTGGTTCCTCGGCTTCCAGGCCGATGTCTATCAGCAGAACGGCGGCGCGCTTCCGACGCTCACCTTGCAGTCGACGCTGACCCGGTCGGTGCCGGACGCGCCGTTGGCGACGACCTCGTTCAACACCGTCATCGAAGCCAAATACGCGCTCGATCCGGATGAGATGAAAGGCTGGCTCGCCGGCGTTCAATATACCCATGTCGAGGTCGACTCAGTGCTAGCGCATGTCGGCAGCACGACGGCGGGCTATGTCGGCGGCTTCTATCAGTGGGAGAACAACTGGAAGGTCTCCGCGCGCGTCGGCCTCCAGTCGTTCGGCGGTGCGCAGCTGCTTGCTGTCACGCCGATCGCGCCCTACACGCAGCCGCTGGTCAGGCTGGATCTCGACCGCATGGACGATGACGACAACCGGCTGTTCGGCATCACCGCGCAGATCGCCTGGGCGCCGAAGCCGGTCTACCAGCTGACGGTGAGAACGCCGCTCTACGCGATCAAGAACTGACGGGTTGATCGAAGCTTCGCGCCGGCTCGTGTCAGCGCATGCTCACGAACTTGCCCCAGAGGGCGGCCAGCAACGCGCCCGTCATCATGTAGTGCGGCTTGTCGCAGAACAGGCTGCCATATTGACAGACATCGGCGCCGACCGCTCCGAGCTGGTGCTGGCTCGCCACATAGAACAGGGCGGACAAGCCGGCGAGCACGACCGCAACGACATACATCGGAAGATCTCCTCCGCCGGCCGCGCCCGACGGGCTGAAGTTGCGTTGCCGGCCGGCGCAACTATCTGCGCTTGACACGTCGGGCAAATCAGGCGCATTTTGCCATCGTCGAAGAAATCATAGAGCCCGCGCCGCGAACTCGGCAGCGGGCTTTTTGTTCGCTCGGACCGGATTTGGAGCGGCGGTTATCGAAATCGCAAGGCCTGACTGCTGCATTTCGATCAAATTTGACACGTCGGGCAAATCACCGGCATAGTGTTATTATCGAATTTTCCGAAAATTTGATGCCGGGTTGTCCGCGGGCATTTGACGTGAGCAGCGCAGGCCGGCATCGGCTGTCGACCATGATCGCCGGCAATTCATCGCCGCGCCGGCGCGAAGACAACTTCGAACATCCGGTTACTCGCTGGCCCGCGCGAACGGGCCGGCGCGTGGGCGTGGCGACCGTCGCTCCGCCCGCAGCGGTCCCTTGCTTGAGCCGAGGGATAGGGTTCGCGCCTGAAACGATCGCGCGTTCGGCTGCGATCTGCCGCACTTTTCCTTCGCCCAGGAGAGAGAGGAAGATGACCGCCTATCTCATCGCGCTCGCCCTGATCGGCCTGGTGATGATCGCAGCCGCCGATGCGATCTCGTGACGATCACCAACCTCGCATTCACCATCCATGATACCGGACTTGACCATGTCGAAGACGATCACCGAACTGAGAGCCGATTTCCAGCACCTGCGGCGCTGGCGCAAGAGCGTGGAGCAGGCTCAGAGCTATACGTTCAAGGCCGTCATCACGGTCATCGCGACCGGTCTGATCGGTGCGATCTGGCTCGGCATCAAAGTCGTGCTCGGAAGGTGATGCCGTGCCAGCCAGGATCTCACGGCGAGGCCGCCGCTTCCGCATCAGGGAGGTCGACGCTTGCGAGCCTGACGTCCTCGACACCTTGAAGGAGCTCCATGCGCGCACATTCCTCGATTGCGCGCCTCTGCCCGATTTCGAGAGCGGACAATGGTGGATATCGACCGAGCTCGGACGGCCCGTCGCCTTTGCCGGAATGGTGCCGTCATCCCTCGGCAAAGGCATAGCCTATCTTTCGAGGGTTGGTGTTCTCCAAGAGCGCTGTGGTTACGGCCTGCAGCGGCGGCTGATGCGTGCGATCGAACTGCGCGCGCGTCGCTCGGGCCTGGATTGCATCGTTTCGGAGACGACCTGCAACATCGTCTCCGCGAACAATTTCATTCGGTGCGGATATGTGTTGTTCCAACCGGGCCGGCCCTGGGCCTGGGGGAACTCGCTCTATTGGCGCAAGATGATCGGCCGGTGAGCTGTCGACCGACGCCTCATGCAGATTGCATTGCGCTGCAGCAGAATTAAGCCGGTCCGACAGCTCCGACCCGCGCCTTTTTTTGCGGCTGTCGTTGAGCTAACCATGCGTTGTCGGACGTTGGAGACAAGCCGCGCCCGGCAGTTAACGGAAGATCGCTTCAGACGATCAAAGCAGCGGGAAGGACTCTGGGATGCCGGCCGAGGTCACCCTGCCAGAGCGTGCGCCACGGCCGCCTGACGCGCCAACCGCGCTGGCGGGTCTGCTGGTGATCGACTTCACGCGCGTTGTCGCAGGGCCGGCGTGCACACAGACGCTGGCCGATTTCGGCGCCGAGGTGATCAAGATCGAGCAGCCGCTCACGGGAGACGATACCCGCGCATACGAGCACGCCGAGCTCGGCGGAGAGAGCGCGGCGTTCCTCAGCCTCAATCGGAACAAGCGCGGCATGGTGTTGGATCTCACGATACCGCAGGCCAGAGACGTCGCTCGTGCGCTGATCGCCAAGGCCGACATCGTCGTGGAGAATTTCTCGTCGTCCGTCATGGAGAGGTTCGGGCTGGACTATCAAACGCTGTCCAGCACCAATCCCGGGCTGATCTATTGCTCGATCTCGGCCTACGGACGCTCAGGTCCATTCGCGTGGCGATCAGGGTTCGATCCAATCACCCAGGCGGAAAGCGGGTTCATGTCCCTCAACGGTTTCGCCGACGGTCCGCCGGTGCGGACCGGTCCTCCGATCGTTGATCTGGCCACCGGCATGTCCGCCTGCAATGCCATCCTGCTGGCACTTGCCGCCCGGCAGCGGCTCGGTCGCGGGCAGCACGTCGAAGTGGCGCTGTTCGACATCGCCTTGGCGATGACGGGCTTCTCCGGAATGGCGTATTTGATGAGCGGCGTGAACCCCACGCGAACGGGCAATTCGCCGAACGACTCTCCGACGGTCGGCGTCTTTGAAGCGTCAGATGGCCCGCTCTACATCGCATGTGCCAACGATCGACTCTACCGCCGGTTGGCAACGGAGGTACTTGGTCGTCCGGATCTCCTGAGCGATCCTCGCTTTGCCACGCGAAGAGCGAGATGGGTCAACCGTGCGCAACTGCGCGGCCTCATCGCCGACATCCTTGCCGCGGAACGGATGGATGTCTGGATATCTCGGATGAACCAGGCTGGAGTTCCGGTTGGACACGTTCGAACGGTCGAGCAGGCGTTCAACGCGGCCGAGGTCCGGATGCGCGACCGCACCTGTCGTATTCCGCACCCGACGGCAGGCTCGATACCCAACGTCGAGCCGGCAATCACCATGAAGCTCACACCGACCGTCGAGCCCACGGCGGCGCCGCGGCTGGGAGAGCATACGGCCGCAATTCTGCGCGACAGGCTTCGGTACACCGAGCAGGAGATCGAAGCCCTGCGTCAGGTAGGGGCGTTCGGACGCAACGATCCGGGAGCCTAAGGCATCGTCACTGGTGCCGGACACGGAAGAAGAGCGGCAGCGTCCTCAGCAGCCATCAGCCGGCTTTGGCCATCTCATCGTCTTCCGGTGAGTTCAGATACATGCCCGACATGGTGTCGACCCAGCACAGATGATCATGCACCTTCTTGACGCCAGAGATGTTCTCGGTGGCAACGATCGCCGCCTGCCGCGACCGCTCTTCGGTAATGACGCCGCTCAGATGAACGATACCGTCCTTGACGATGACGGACAATCCGAACGGGCACCAGTCGTTCTTCTCGAGGGCGTCGATCACGCGGTTGCGGATGTGATCGTCGTCGGCCGTTGGATCTGGAACCTGCCGCCCGAGCGCGGCAACCGCTTGCAGCAGGTTCGCCCGTGACACGATGCCGATCACCCGGTCTCCCTTGACCACGGGCAACCGCTTCACGTGGTTCTTTTCCATCAGTTCCACGATCTCAGCCAGCGCGGCGTCTTCGGTGATCGTCAAGGGAGACTTGGTCATCACCTCTGACACTTTGCGACCATGCTCGTGGACGAAGTCGGCGGCCGACTTTCCGGGCCCGAGAATGAATCGCAGCCAGCGGCCGCGCTTTCGCCCAGTGCCGATCTCCGTTCGGCGAATGAAATCGCCTTCCGAGACGACGCCCACCAGCTTCCCGCCGGGGTCGACCACTGGAAGGCCGCTGACGTGCCGTTGAAGCATGATATTTGCCGCATCCACGATGGAAGTGTCAGGGGTGACAGTGATGACGGGACGGGTCATGATCTGATGGGCGCGCATGGCGAACTCCAATGTCAAAAGCTAAGAAAAAGTAACCCGCTGCGACGGTCTTGAATTGACGCAGGTCAAAGGAGATGCCGCCGCCGTCATTGACGCAGCTCAAGGTCTTGGCATTGAATTGCAGCTATAAGGCAATCTGATCCAGCGCGAGGAGAGGTGCCTATGTCCGAGTTCTCCGGGACCAAGATCCTGGCCGACGAAACGGCCGAACTGTCCGAACGTGTCGCTCTCTCCAACAAGCACGCACTTGAGCTGCTAGTTGGTTCGCAGCAGATCGTCATGGAGGAGGTTCTGTTTGCCAGCAACGAAGTGCTGGATCGCGCGCGCACGGAGACGCATCTGCTGGCCGAGTTCGTGTCGAAGCTGGCTGGCGTGCATTCCGTGACGGGAATCCAGGCGATGGTTCAGGAATGTGGACGGCATCAGATTGATTTCGTCAGGCGGGATTGCGATCGACTCTTCAAGCACGGGCAACGCCTGATTGATGCCAGCGTGAATCTTATGGGGCAACGGTGGCGAAACTGAAGAGTGCGGGTGTGTCGCGTCTCGAGGCGCGGGAGCGTGAGAGAACAACCGACAACGACCGGAGCAAGGCCGTTGTCTCCGTAGAGACCTCTTTGAAGCCGGCGGGGGGGCTCGCTGCATCGAACGCAAGGTCGCTCTGTCAGGAAGCCGACGCGGGCTCCGGGGCATTTCGGCGCGAGGACCACGAGCTGGACAAGGCGTTCAGCGCGATGCTGGCTCGACTCACCGCGGGGATATCGCCGGCTGCTCTGTCGATGGCGTATCTGGATTGGGTTTGCCATCTGGCGGCTGCGCCTCAGCGTCAAATCGAGATCGTCCGAGACGCCTGGAACGGCGCGAAGCTGGTTGCCGAACGGTCATTGCATTTTGCGGATCCCAATCGCGGTCCTTGGGATCTGATCAGGCCGCAGGTCAACGATCATCGCTTTTCCAAGCCGCAATGGACGGCCCAACCGTTCAACTTGTTCGCCCAGGCGTTCCTGCTCGGAGAAGATTGGTGGCACAAGGCGACCACCGGCATTCGTGGTGTCGACCCCGCCAACGAAGCCGTCGTTGACTTTTCAATTCGTCAACTGCTCGACATTTTAGCGCCATCGAACTTTGCAGCGACCAACCCGGAAGTTCTGGAAAGGACGTTTCAAAGCGGTGGCGAGAACCTGATCTTCGGCTGGCAGAACTGGCTCGCCGATATCATGCAGGTGATGCAGCCGGGAAAGATATCGAGCAATGGTGAGTTCGTCGTCGGCAAGACTGTCGCGACCGCACCGGGCAAGGTTGTGCTTCGCAATCAGTTGATTGAGCTGATTCAATACATGCCGACGACCGAGAAGGTGCGACCAGAGCCGGTCCTGATCGTACCGGCTTGGATCATGAAGTATTACATCCTGGATCTGTCGCCGCACAATTCGCTGGTCCGATACCTGACCGACCAGGGCTTTACGGTTTTCATGATCTCCTGGCGAAACCCCGGAGCGGAAGACCGGGATCTTGCGTTTGACGACTACCGCTCGCTGGGCGTCATGGCTGCCCTGGACATGATCGGAACGATCATTCCGAATACGCCGGTCCATGCCGCAGGCTATTGTCTCGGGGGAACGCTTCTTTCGATCACGGCGGCAGCCATGGCACGGGATGGCGACCAGCGTCTGAAGACAATCACGCTGTTTGCGGCCCAGACCGATTTCACGGAAGCGGGAGAGCTGACGCTCTTCATCAATGAAAGCCAGGTCGCCTTTCTCGAAGACATGATGTGGGAGCGTGGATATCTCGATACCACCCAGATGGCGGGCGCATTTCAATTGCTGCGCTCCAACGATCTGATCTGGTCTCGTGTCTCGCGCGACTATCTTCTCGGCGAGCGCGCAAACCCGAGCGACTTGATGGCATGGAACGCAGATGCGACGCGGCTGCCGTATCGGATGCACTCCGAATATCTGCGCAAGCTCTTCCTGAACAACGATCTCGCCGAGGGGCGGTATCGGGTCGAGGGGAAGCCTGTTTCGCTCTCCGATATCCACACGCCGATGTTCGTCGTCGGGACGCTGCGTGATCACGTTGCGCCTTGGAAATCGACGTACAAGGTCCATTACGAGGTTGATGCTGACGTCACTTTCGTGCTCGCGAGCGGCGGCCACAATGCCGGCATCGTGTCGCCGCCGGGCGAGCAGGGGCGCTCCCATCAGATGCGGACCAAGGCTGCCGACGCTCCTTATCTCGGGCCGGACGAGTGGCAGAGCAGCTCTCCAAAGCTGGAGGGATCGTGGTGGCCGGCCTGGACAGCATGGCTCGGACAGCAGTCGGGAGCGCCGGGCGCGCCGCCGCAACTCGGGACAGATCGTTCGAATGATCTCGGAGACGCGCCGGGCGACTACGTGCACACGTGATCGCCGCATGTTGCGGCCAAGGAGCACCATCCCGTCGGGCTTAGGCGCTGGCCCGGAGCAATGAAAGGCTTCGGTCCAATGTCGTCTCAGCCGTGCCTGACGCATCGACCTGGAGCCAATCGAGACCGCCGATATCGTAGTGTTCCTGATCCTCGGCAACCCCGACCGTTGCATCGGACGCATCGGCGACTCGATGGTGAATCCGCTCCTGCCGGCTGCGCAAATCTGCAACGAGGAAGAGGCCGGCAAAGGGCACCTTCAGCCGTTTCGCGAGATCATGGATATCCTGCCGTTCATCCGAACGTGCAAACACGGCGTCGACGATCACCGTGAAACCTTGTGAGAGCACGCGGCTGGCCCGCGTCGTCAACTCTCGATAGACTCGTGCACTCGATTCCGGCGTATAGGCCTCAGCTGGGAGGCGTTCGGTTTCCTTCACGCCAGACAGTTGCTTGCGCAGCACATCGCTGCGCAACACGATTGCTCCCGGTGGAGGAACCAAGAGAGGAGCGAGAGCCCGGGCGAGCGCAGATTTCCCCGTTCCCGACAGGCCTCCGACCGCGATCATCCTCGGCTCCGCCGGCCGAATCAGGCTGCGCGCAAGTTGAAAGTAGCTCTCTGCGGTCTCGATCGTTGTGGAGCGATCTGCGTCCGAGTGTTCAGCATCAAGGCGGTCGAACCTTGCGACAAAGACTTGTGCACGGATGGCGGCCCGGATCGCCATGAACAGAGGCAGAGCAGCCAATCCTCCGGTCTGGTCGGGCGCCGCGGTCGAGAGGTAGCGGTTCAAGAGGTGGCTTGCAGCGACCGGCTGCGCGAAGTGCAAGAGGTCCATCAGTGGAAAGGCGAGGTCGTACAGGACGTCGATCGTGGCTATTCGGTCGTCGAACTCGATGGCGTCGAACAGCACCGGCTTGTCGTCAATGAGGACAATGTTGGCCAGATGGAGGTCGCCATGGCAGCGTTTCACGTGCCCGTCCTTTGCACGTTGCTCGAGCAGGGGGCGGAGCCGCGCGAAGGCCGAGTGGCAAAGGACGCGGAGTTCTTCGACCTCCGTTTCGCCAAATCGCGAGACTGTCCGAAAGCTGGCGACGAATGCGTCGATCCAGATTGGAATGGAGTCCGTCCACAGATTGGAGGAGCTCCGAACGGCGACTGCATGCGACGCCGCGATCGTCTCTGCCAGATGCTCGCCCAATCCGACGTCCAACTGCTGGCGGCGAGAAAGATGATCAAGCGTCTGGCTGTCATCGAAGCGACGCATCTCGACGGCATATTCGACCGGAGTGCCGGATCCACCGACATCGAATGACCCGTCTGGCGCCTTGGTGATGGCGACGACACGCAGATAGATGTCCGGAGCAAACGGGTGATTGATCTCCATTTCCTTTACGCACGCGGCCTTGCGCCGATCGAGCGTCGAATAGTCCAGAAATGGCAGCCGAACGGCGCGCTTGATCTTCAGGGCGCGGTCGCCGATCAGAAACACGGAAGCCGCGTGCGTGTCGATCCGGCGGACACCTGGATGTCGGGCGGTATTGCCCAAGAAGGAGAAGACCAGTTCCTGATCGGATGGTGATGCCATGGGCGGTGTTGCCGCGTTCAATTCAAAAGTCCGGGATGAGCACCGCCGCGCCGACGACGTCACCCCGCCTCAGGCGAGCCAGAACGTCATTTGCGTCGGACAGCGGATAGGGCGTCGTATGGGTCCGTATTTGAGCCTGCTGCGCGACTCGCAGGAAATCGAGACCGTCTTGCCGCGTCAGGTTGGCGACGGACACCACCTGGCGTTCTCCCCAGAGGAGGGAATACGGGAACGTCGGAATGTCGCTCATATGGATACCTGCGCAGACCACCCGGCCGCCCTTCCGAACAGCCCGCAGAGCGGCCGGAACAAGCTCGCCAGCCGGCGCGTAGATGACCGCCGCGTCCAGAGCAACATCGGGACGCTGGCCCGCCGCTCCGGCCCATGTGGCGCCAAGTTGGCGCGCCAAATCCTGCGCAGCCTCGTCGTGCTCGCGGGTGAACGCATAGATCTGGCGCCCCTGCCAGCGGGCCACCTGGGCAACGATGTGACCGGCCGCGCCGAATCCGTAGATGCCAAGCCTCTCGGCGTTCCCTGCCATGACCAGCGATCGCCAGCCGATCAGGCCGGCGCACAACAGCGGTGCGGTGGCGACGTCATCCTCCAGACCTCCGAGCGGGAACGCATAATTTGCGTCGACGACGGTGTGGGTCGCATAGCCGCCATCGCGCGTATAGCCGGTAAACGTCGGCTGGTCGCAGAGATTTTCCATACCACGTGCGCAGAACGTGCAGTGGCCGCATGTATGCCCCAGCCATGGAATTCCGACCCGCTCGCCGAGCCTGTGCGTCGTCACACCAGGACCAATCTGATCGACATGACCGACGATCTCGTGTCCGGGGATGATCGGATACCGGATGTTGGGAAGCTCACCGTCGAACACATGCAGGTCAGTGCGACACACACCGCATGCCCTGACCTTGACGCGGATCTCACCGGGACCAGGATCGGGGTCCGCGAGTGTCTCGGGCTGCAGAGGCGCTCCAGGCTTTCGCAGAACCATCGCTCGCATCGGAGATGCCTCCCGGACGAATTTGCAGGGTAATAAGATAATCAGCCCGGCAATCGTTTGATGCTCATCAAGGACTTGGTTCGAATACTGCGGCCTACCGAGCAGAGCCGGCAGGTGCGGTCGGGGAACGGAGCGGTATTGCATCCGTCACTATGCTGGGATGATAAGTCGCGCTAGACCCGCTGCGGATTGAAACTAAGATCAATCTCCGGGATTCACCCGCCTTTCACCAACTGATGTTGGACGTGCAAATGTCGACCTACCGATTGCGGAACCTGCTTTTGCCACGCTCCATCGCTCTGATCGGAGGGAGTCCGCGACCGAACTCGGTGGGGAAGGCCATTCTTGACAATATCGTCAAGGCGCGGTTCGAGGGCAAGCTTGGCCTGGTCAATTCTCGCTATCGGGAAATATCCAACATCGCAGCCGTTGGCAGTCTCGCCGAATTGGCGTTTGTGCCGGAACTGGTGGTGATCACGACGCCACCTCCTTCGATCCCGGATCTCATTCATCGCGCAGGCGCGTTGGGGACGGCAGGGGCTCTGATCATTACCTCGGGTCTCGGGCACGGAGAGGGATCGCTCGCCGATCAGGCAGAGAAGGCAGCGCAGAAATACGGCATGCGTCTCATTGGGCCGAACTGTCTCGGCATCATGATGCCGACCATCAAGCTCAATGCGAGCTTTTCGGCGCACATGCCGGTTGCAGGCAGCCTGGCGCTCATTTCACAGTCCGGCGCTATCGCGGCGGGGATGGTAGATTGGGCTGCTCAGCGCGGTGTTGGGTTTTCTGGAATCGTCTCGATCGGCGATCAGTTGGACGTCGATCTCGCAGATCTTCTGGACCACTTCGCGTTGGACGGTGGGACCCGCGCGATCCTGCTCTACATCGAAGCCGTCAAGGACGCTCGAAAGTTCATGTCCGCGGCGCGAGCGGCGGCAAGGGTCAAGCCGGTTGTGGTCGTGAAATCGGGCCGCGGTGCCGTCGGTGCGCAAGCTGCCGCGACACATACGGGCGCGCTGGCGGGAGCGGATGCCGTCTACGATGCGGCTTTTCGTCGGGCCGGCGTTCTGCGGGTCTCCGATCTGCGCGAGTTGTTCGACTGCGCCGAAACGCTGGGGCGGGTGGAGTCGCCCATGGGCAAGAGGCTCGCCATTCTCACGAATGGCGGCGGGATCGGCGTGCTCGCCGTGGATCGACTGGTCGAGCTCGGAGGCGTGCCTGCCGCACTCTCGCCGGTCGTCCACGACAAGCTCGATGCCATCTTGCCGCCGACCTGGTCCGGATCCAACCCGGTCGACATCGTCGGCGATGCCGATGCCGCACGCTACACGCTCGCGCTCGAGGCGCTGCTCGCCGATCGAGCCAACGATGCAATTCTCGTCATGAACGTTCAGACCGCGATTGCATCCGCGAGCGCCATTGCCACGGCTGTCACCGAGTTCGTCAGTACCTATCGAAAGCAGCACCGGCGCTGGGCAAAGCCGGTTATGGCGGCATGGGTCGGTGCGGAGCAGTCGGTCATCGAGACCTTGAGCGGGGCAGGAATTCCGAACTACCCAACGGAGGATGATGCCGTTCGCGGCTTCATGCATCTCGTTCGTCATCGGGAGGTGGTCGAATCGCTTGCCGCTGTGCCGCCGGCCATGCCGAGCTCTTTTGCGCCCGACGTCGATGCAGCCCGCAGAATTGTAGCGACAGCCCTCGCCGACGGGCGGACCTGGCTCGATCCGGTCGAGATCAGTCGCCTGCTGGAGGCCTATGATATTGCGATGGTGCCGACGTTCGCTGCGTCCTCGGTCGACGAGGCGGTCGGATATGCGGAGCAGTTGTTCGCTCAAGGCACAACTGTCGTGCTCAAGATCTTGTCGAGAGATATCATTCACAAATCCGACGTCGGCGGTGTCGTGCTCAATCTCACTACGGCCGAGGCCGTGCGTAACGCCGCGAACGAGATCATGGCCCGCGCGAAGGCCGTTCGGCCCGACGCACGGATTTCCGGCGTGATCGTGCAAGCCATGATCGTCCGCGCCAAGGCGAGGGAGCTGATCATGGGCATTGCCGACGATCCGACCTTTGGAACCGTGATCGTGTTCGGCAGGGGCGGTACCGCCGTCGAGATCATCAACGACAAAGCGCTCGGTCTGCCTCCGCTCGATCTCCATCTGGCGCGAAACCTCATCGAGCGGACGCGCGTCTCACGATTGCTGCGCGCCTATCGTGATGTCCCAGCGGTCAAGCCCGATGCAGTCGCACTGGTGCTGGTCAAGCTTGCGCAGCTTGCAGCAGACGTTCCCGAGATTCGCGAACTCGATATCAATCCGCTGCTCGCCGACGAGAGCGGCGTCATGGCCGTCGATGCGCGCGTCGCCGTCGGCAGGGTTCCGCCGAAATTCAAAGGCTCTGGTCCGTCGAATTTCGCCGTTCGGCCCTATCCGAGCCAATGGGAACGGCATCTCCAGGTCAAGGACGGCTGGCGGATCCTTGCGCGGCCGATCCGACCCGAGGATGAACCAACCATTCATGAGTTCCTCAAGCATGTCACTGCGGAAGACCTGCGTCTTCGATTCTTTGCCCCAATGAAGGAGTTCACGCACGAGTTCATCGCGCGCCTGACGCAGCTCGACTATGCGCGCGCGATGGCTTTTGTGGCTCTCGATGAAGCGACAAACGAACTGGTCGGCGTCGTGAGGATTCACTCCGACTCGGTCTACGAGAGCGGGGAATACGCGATCCTGTTGCGGTCGGATCTCAAGGGACGCGGACTCGGCTGGGCATTGATGCAACTGATCATCGAATACGCCAAGTCGGAGGGCCTGAAGATGATCTCCGGCGACGTCCTGCAGGAGAATGTCGTCATGCTGGAGATGTGTAGGAATCTCGGTTTCGAGGTCAAAACCGATCCAACCGAGCGCGACCTTTGCAATGTCAAACTCAGGCTCTAAGCTCAGATCTTCGGTGTCCTCTCACCCGGTCCATCGGTTCAGGTCGGATGGTGGTCGTCATTGGACGGCGGACTCGCCGCCTCGCCTTCGGAAGCGCCATGCGAGCGGAGAGTTCTGATGATCATCGTCGCAATGGGAACGATGAGCAGCGGAATGAGGCTGTTGAGCGGATGGTTGACCACGCTCGAGATTCGGGACTGCAAAGCTCGTGCTTCCAATTGCAGCGAGTCCATCGCCGAGGAGTGAATCTCGTTGGCTAGTTCGAGTTCCCGGCCGGACGGTGCACGGGATGCGATGATCAGCAGGATCGCCGCAATCGCGATATTGCAGGCTCCGAGTGCCGCGGCTGCCACGACCGCGGAGGTGACCTGGACCAATGCAAGATAGGCCGCCAGCTCGAACATCAGGAGGCCAAAGACGGCGATCAGCGCCGCAAAGGCCCGGAGGCCAAGCCCGACGAGCAAGTGCCGAAGCCTGATTTCGGCAATGACCCGGTCCGTCCGCCAGAGAAGGCGTAAATGTTTAACGACATTTTCGGTATCCACTTAAGTTCTCCGCAGCAGGAGGCCAACGGCAAGCCCGAGGGCGAAGGCCGAAGCCGTCGCCACGATCGGACGATCCCTGATCATTCGTTCCACCTGAACGTCTGTCTCGCTTAGACGCATGTCTAGCGCCTCGATCGCTGCAGCGAGCATTCCGGCGGCTGGTTGCGCGTCCGGGTTGTCACGCGGCGTACCCGCGCCCCGCAACAGCTGGCTTAGCTCTCGCGTCAGGCTCTCCAGCTCGGTCCGGAGGGGCGTCGGGTCGATGGCCATGTTTTGTCCTTGCGTCAAAATCACTGTAGAACGTAGCTCGGCACGATGCTTGATTTCGCTCAACCCGTTGCGCTGACGGGATTGACGCAGATCAAGCGAGGCAGATCGGCGCGATTTAGGAACGGGTGTGCCTCGGCACGCCGACTGAGGGAGACATCCAATTGCGTGCTCATCCGGGACTGACCGCGGCGACGACGGAGGATGTGCTCGAGCTTCGTCCGAGCGGATCATGGGTGTCCCTGAACGTGGCAGAGCTCGAGAGCTTGACCAGCTCTGTCGGCAACAGCATCAACAGCGCGACCGCCGTGAAGCTCGATCTTGGGGCCGTCAGCGAAATCGATACCGTCGGTGCTTGGTTGCTTGAGAAGCTCGGCCGCCGGGCTGCTGCGGGCGATCGTCGGGTCGAGATGATCGGGGTAGCAGAAAACTACATCGGCCTCGTCGAGGAGGTCCGGCAGGTCAATCGACGAGTCGTCGAGCCGGCACCGAGACTTAACCCGATCCTCGCCAAACTCACCGACCTCGGTCGTTCGAGTCTGGGGGCCGCCCAGGACATCAAGGTGTTTCTGGACATGTTGGCCGCGCTGTTCTTTGCGCTGCTGCGCACGCTGCGCCGGCCTCAATCTCTGCGCGTGACCTCCCTCGTCTATCAGATGTACCGCATCGGGTGGCAGGCCATTCCAATCGTGGTGTTGATCACATTCCTGATCGGCGCCATCATCGCCCAGCAGGGGATCTTCCATTTTCGACGTTTCGGTGCCGAGTCTTACGTCGTCGACATGGTCGGAATTCTGGTCCTGCGCGAGCTTGGCGTTCTGATCGTCGCGATCATGGTGGCAGGGCGGTCGGGAAGCGCCTACACGGCCGAGCTTGGATCGATGAAGATGCGCGAGGAGATCGACGCGCTGGTGACGATGGGACTTGATCCTGTCGAGGTGCTGATTCTGCCCCGTATCGTTGCGTTGATCTTGACCTTGCCAATTCTCGCCTTCATCGGCTCGATGGCTGGCCTGTATGGAGGAGGGCTGGTGGCCCAGCTCTATGGCGGCATGGGACCGGCAATCTTCATCGCCCGGCTACACGATGCCATCTCGGTGACGCACTTCGAAGTGGGAATATTGAAGGCGCCGTTCATGGCCCTGGTGATCGGCATTGTTGCCTGCAGTGAGGGACTTCGTGTGAAAGGTAGTGCCGAATCGCTGGGGCAACAGACTACGACATCCGTGGTGAAATCCATTTTCCTGGTCATCGTGCTCGATGGTCTTTTCGCCGTGTTTTTTGCGTCCATTGGAATGTAGCGATGGATGATCTTGGCGTGTCCAGCGCGATCCGCGTGACCGATCTCGTTGTCGGGTTCGGCCGGCAGCTCGTTCTGAACAATCTTTCGCTCGACGTTCGTCGCGGTGAGATTCTCGGGTTGGTTGGCGCGTCAGGCGGCGGAAAATCCGTCCTGATGCGGACGATCATCGGACTCATTCCTCGGCGCAGCGGGACCATTGAGGTCATGGGGACAACCGTTGGGGGCGCCGAGGAGCGGACGACGCAGGCTGCAGCGAAGCGCTGGGGAATTCTGTTTCAGCAGGGTGCTCTGTTCTCGTCACTGACGGTCAAACAGAACGTACAGTTTCCGCTGCGCGAGAGCCTGCAGATGTCGCAGGAGTTGATGGATGAGATCGCGATAGCCAAGCTCGAAATGGTCGGCCTTCGCGCAGAGGACGGTGATAAATTCCCAGCCGAGCTATCCGGCGGCATGACGAAGCGCGCCGCGCTGGCGCGCGCCCTCGCTCTCGATCCGGCGATCGTATTTCTTGATGAGCCGACCTCCGGCCTCGATCCGATCTCCGCCGGCGACTTCGACGCCCTGATCAAGACGCTCCAGCTGACGTTGGGATTGACGGTGTTCATGGTGACCCATGACCTCGCCAGCCTCAACACGGTCTGCGACCGTGTCGCTGCGTTGGCCGATGGCAGGATCGTGGCGATTGGTCCTATGAGCGACCTCCTCCGATCAGAACATCCATGGGTCAAAGCCTATTTTCACGGCAAGCGATCCCAGATGCTGCAACCAAAAGCGAGTTGAAAGATGGAAACCCGTGCGCCCTTCGCTGTCATCGGCGGCTTCGTGCTGGCGGCCATCGTCGCGATCTTTGGCTTCGTTTACTGGCTCAACAACACCGGAGGACTCGGGCCTCGCACGACCTATCACGTGCAGTTCGAGGGCTCGGTGCCCGGCCTGCTGGTCGGGGCTGCCGTTCTGTTCAACGGAATCCGGGTCGGCGAGGTGACTGAGCTCGGTCTGGCGCCGAACGATCCGCGTCGGGTCAACGCAACGATTTCCGTGGCGTCGACGACCCCGGTGCGCGCCGACACCAAAGTAGGGTTGGAATTTCAGGGGCTGACCGGAGTGCCGGTGATCGCGCTGGAGGGCGGCGCGTCTGCAGGAGCGGCGAGTGCCGTATCGACCTTGATTGCAGAACCAGGCGCCGGACAAAGCATGACGCAGGCCGCCCGGGACGCCCTGCGGCGTGTCGACGCAGTTCTTGCGGAGAATGCCGGGCCGCTCAAAGATACGATCGCCAACCTCAAGACATTCTCGGACGGCCTCGCGCGGAATACCGGCAAGCTCGATGGAATCGTCTCGGGTCTGGAGAAAATGACAGGAGGCGGTGCTCCAGCACAGAAAGTCACCTATGATCTGAGCGCGCCAAGAGAACTGGGGCCGGTCAACAAGACCATCAAGGGTCAGCTCTCGATACCTGAGCCCACGGCCGTGGCGATGCTGCAGACTCAGCGCATGCTGTTCACGCCCACAAAGGACTACCCCGGGTTCGGTGATTTCCTGTGGGCTGACAGCATCCCCAAGTTGTTGCAATCACGTCTGATCGATGCCTTCGAGAACTACGATGTGGCCCACGCTCCGCTGCGGACATCCGATCTGGGCCAGCCGGATTTTCAGCTGCTGATCGATGTCCGCCGTTTCCGGATCAATGGCGATACCGCCGCGGTGCAAATTGGCCTGTCGGCTCGCCTCGTCGACAAGAACGGCAAGGCCATCGCGTCTCGGCTGTTTGACGAAAGCCAGCCCGTTGCCCGGCTTGATCCTGCTGATGCCGTGTCCGCCTTCGATGAGGCCTTCGGCCGGATTGCCAAATCGATTCTGACCTGGACGATACAGGCGCTCTGAATCGATCGGGCTATTCCAAGCTCTTCAAATACGAGAGCAGATCGTGGATCTGCGGCGGCGCAAGCTGGAATTGGGGCATGGCCGGGTGACCAGTCATGATCCCCTCCGCGAGCGCTTCGCCCAAAGATTCGATCGGGTAGCGGAGATGGAGGCTTCGGAACGGAGGAGCCGGTTCGAACGGGCTATCTCCCGTTCGACCAATGGCGTGGCATCGTGCGCAGTGGGCCTTCGCGAAAGCCTGTCCGCGTTGCTGCGCCGTCGACGCCGCGTATGACGGGGTGGCTAACGCAATCGCGGCGAGAAGGTGGCACAGAACAAGCCGCTGCATTCACGATATCCATTGGTTGGGAGTGGCGGCCACGATAGGGCCCGGATTGTTGGTTCGTTTGATTTGAATCAATCGGAACTTCGAGCGTCCGTTAGAATGCAATCATTCTCTTTGCGCTTGGCCCACCGGAGCCCCCGTATGAAGACGTCTCTTGTTGCAATCGATTTCCACGGGCAGGCCTGTGCCGATTGTGCCGTGCGGGGATTCAGTGTCTGTGCGTCGCTCGACCAGTTCGAAATGCGCGAATTCGAGCACCTCAGCCGCCGAGCGCATTTTGCGACCTGCGAGACGGTTTTCGCGCAGGAAGACACGTCGTCCTGCTTCTACAATTTATTGGATGGAGTCATGAGGCTCTACAAGCTTCTCCCCGACGGACGCAGGCAGATCGTCGGATTTGCGCTCCCCGGTGACTTCGTCGGCATGACGACGGAGGAACGGCACGGATTTTCGGCTGACGCGATCGGTCCCGTCACCGTCTGCCAGTTCGCGAAGGGACCGTTCGGACGCTTTGCCGAGGACAAGCCGAATCTGCTGCGCCGGATGAACGAACTGGCCGTGCAGGAGCTGAATCAGGCGCGTGATCACATGGTACTTCTTGGGCGCCGATCAGCCGAGGAGAAGGTCGCGACATTCCTCGTTGGCTGGAGGGATCGGCTGGTGGAGCTTCGGGGGCCCTCTAACATGGTACCGTTGCCGATGAGTCGGCAGGATATCGCCGACTATCTCGGGCTCACCATCGAGACCGTCAGTCGAACGTTCACGAAGCTCGAACGGGAGGGCATCATCGCGATCCTGCCCGGGGGCGTCTCGCTTCGGGACTCGGCACGAGCCGAAGCAATGGCTGCTGCCTGACATCGTTGGCGAAATCCGCATTGCATTGATCTGGATCAAGGACTGTCGCGCAGCCGGTAGGGAACTGTATCTCAAGCTCGAACAGGGGAGAGAGACATGCCGCTCGACGCTATGTTGGTCAGCTTTGCAGTTGTGGGGGTCTTTGTCGGGTTCGCCGCGGTCCTGCTTTGGGCTGATTCACAGACAAGGCATCGGGTGTGAGGTACAGGCTGCCCTTGGACTGCGGCATCTTGCGCTCAGAAGAGTAGCGCTGCTGGTCCGACGGGCGGCTGGACGATTCCCACGCGCTGCACAATGTATGCCGGGCCCGTCTCGGCGGCGGAAACGCCTCCGGCGTCGATTGGCACATGGCTTCGCCGTTGAGCGTTCGCTGCATTTTCCTGGACAATCCGCCGATCTGCCGTATTCCGAGGTGCAATGAAATCGAGGATCGGTGGTCGCAAGTCTGAGGGATCGTCTTTGCTGGTGGCTGTAGGCGTGTCCATGGTCCCCTGATATTCGCGGGGCTTTGGCCACCGGCTTTGGACCTCTCCCTTGGGCGGCGGTATTCGGACGCCTGGGAGATGCGGTGTGGCTGAGGAAAAGCGGGCGAGCGTCCGACCTACCAACAACGGCAAGCTGTCGGTGCTGCGTCAGCATCCGATTTTTCGTGAACTCGAGGCTGATGCAGTCGATCAGCTCTGCCGCTACGCCAAGCCGACATCGCTCAAGCGCGGTGCAACCATCTTCTCAAAAGGCGATCCCGGCTCGAGCTTGTATGCCGTGATCAGTGGCACCGTCAAAATCAGTGTCTCGTCGCCCGACGGCCGCAATGCTATCCTGAACCTGATCAGCGCCGGCGAGATATTCGGCGAAGTCGCCGTGCTCGACGGACGAGAACGTACAGCCGATGCAACGGCCAATACGAACTGCGAGATCCTGGTCATCGATCGGCGCGAATTCCTGCCGTTCGTAAAGAGCCAGCCGGTGCTGGCAATGAAGTTCATCGAGCTGCTTTGCGATCGGCTGCGCTGGACCAGCGACCAGGTCGAGCAGGTCATCCTTCAGGATCTTCCCCGCCGCCTTGCCAGTGCGCTGCTCGGCCTGACCGACAAGCGCAAGCTGGATGCCGCGAGCCGCACCATTGCCATCACGCAGCAAGAGATCAGCGAAATGGTCGGCATGACGCGGGAGAGCATCAACAAGCAGTTGCGTGCATGGGCCGCGCGGGACTGGGTCCGCCTCGAGCACGGGGCGATCGTGCTTCTGAACCCCGAGCCGCTACGCGGATTGGCGGAGGCTGGTCAAGACGAAGACGAGTAGGGGCGGCGAGGCATTTTCCGGCGTCCTACCTAGCCGATGATGGCCGTATCTCGCCGGCGGCGAGCTGGATTTCGGGGGGCGGCGGACGACCAAATCCTTGGCCGGACCCGCTGGCCGTGGGGGATGGCCCTCGCGATAGGCGATCACGATGCAGAGCAGGATCAGCGAGAAGCCGAGCAGCGGCCCCGGGAATACACCCGCCATGAACAGCGCGCTGATCGAGATCGTCCCGCCGGTCGCGAGCGCGTGAAGGACGGCGTTAGGGCTTGGTGGCACCAGCACAACAGGACGGCCATCGCCTCGGGCCAGGAAGCGGCGCCGTTCAGGACGTCGCGGGTGAAGACCGCCCAAGGGATGACGGCTCAGATCAGCACGAGCGCCGTTACGCCCACGATGACGCAAGCGGGATACAGTGCATCCATCGCCCGGCGATAGAGTCCGGCCATCGTAAGCCTCCTGATCGTCCGAACCGAGCGTGCGGTCTATGCGATGTCCTGAATGCGCTTGATCATTTCTTGGTACTTCGGACCGTATTTGTCCCAGACCGGCTTCACGGCCTTCTGGAACGGCGCCTTGTTGGCGATTTCGACGATCTCGGAGCCACCGGCCTTGGCCTTCTCAATCGCTTCCCGCTCGTAGGCCTTCCAGAGTTCGCGCTCCTCCATCTGCGCTTCGCGCGCGAACTTCTTGATCAAGGTCTGGTCGTCGGTCGACAGGTTTGCCCAGGACCGCTTCGAGAACACGAGGATTTCCGGAATGACGAGATGCTGGGTGAGCGAATAGTACTTCGCGGCCGTGTAATGATTGCTGGAGACGTAGCTCGGCGGATTGTTTTCGGCCCCGTCGATCACGCCGGTCTGCAGCGCGCTGAAGACCTGATCGTAGCCCATCGCGACGCCGTTGCCGCCGAGCGCGTTCATCATGTCGATGAAGATGGGATTGCCGATCACGCGGATCTTCAGCCCCTTGACGTCCTCGACCGTCCTGATGGGCTTCTTGGTGTTGTAGATGCTGCGCGCGCCAGAATTCATCCAGCAGAGTGCGACGAGATTTGCGCTGGCATTGGCGCTGACGCGGTCCAGAAGGTCCTGACCGATCGGACCGTCCATCATCTTTTCAGAATGTTCGATGCTCTTGAACAGGAAGGGCATGTTGACGACGTTGACGTCGTCGACGATCGGGCCGAGCGCGCCGGCGCTGACCCGCAGTATCTGGATCGCCCCGATCTGGGTCTGCTCGATAGTCTCTTTCTCGCCGCCGAGCTGAGCGGAGGGATACATCTGGATCAACAGCCTGCCGTTGGTTGCCGCTGCAAGCTTCTTGCCGAGGTTTTCTGTTGCTGCAACCGTCGGATAACCCGGCGGCTGAACGTCGGATGCCTTGAACACCGCCTTCGATTGCGCAAGGGCGGCCGAGATCGGCGGCAGCGTTGCAACGCCCGCAAAGCCCACGCTCAGTCTGATGAAATCGCGTCTTTTCATGGCGTCTCTCCGACGGAATGATCGTGTCGCCGCAAGGTTCGATGCGATCATCTCGTTAGCCTGGTTGATCGAAATACTCTGGATTCTTGGTCTGAATTTCAGAGATGTCGTCGAGCAGGCGTTCCAGATGACTCGCCATGGCAGCCCTGGCACGATCCGGATCGCGCCGTTCGATGGCCTGGAGAATTGGTTCGTGCTCTGCGATCACTTCGGCCATCCGTCCGATCTGCGGCAGGGTCAGTCGACGATAGCGGTCGACGTGAACCTTGACCTGAACGATCAGCTTCCAGATCCCGGGATAGCCGGCGACCTCGGCGATGCCAGCGTGAAACATCTCGTCCGCCTGGTGGAAGGCTTCGCGATCCTTTGCGGCGCAGGCCTCGCGCTGACGTTCGAGGGTCGCATGCAGGTTGAGCAACTGGCTCGATGTCGCATGCTCGGCCGCCATCCGTGCGGTCGTCTCTTCGAGAGACTTTCGGATGATGATGGTCTCGGGGAGTGCTGCGACCGGAATGCGCGAGACGAAGATGCCGGACTGCGGAAAGATCTCGACCAGCCCTTCGTCCGCGAGTTTCAGAATGGCCTCGCGGACCGGTGTCCTGCTGACGCCATAGGCCGTCGCGATCTGCGCTTCCGAAATCGGTTCGCCCGGCAGGCGCACGAGCGACACGAGTTCGGACCTGAGATCGGTGTAGATGCGTGACGCTGCTGTCGCGCCGCGGGGGCGACCATTGCGGCGCATGCGGGCGACCACGGGCCGTGGCGCTGCGGCCAATTTCCTCGGGGGTCGACCGGACATCTTCGTTTCCTCAGCTGATATATTAATATATGAAACTGGCTTTGCAATCGAAATTGCCGTCAGCTGAGGACTCGCGATGGTGCACTGCGCTGTACGCAGGCAGCAACCACGAGCACGCAACAGAGCCTATCGTCTTTTCTTGCCGTCTTCATCTCGCCCCTAACGCCGGATCGGCCGTTGTCGGCGGCGACTTGTCCACATCCAGAAGCAAATCTGCGGTGGAGCAGACACGCACGAATCTCGTTCGTGCGAATGCCTCGCGAATGCTCTCGGCGGATGCATTCTTTGATGCTACCAATCGGGCATGAACCAGCAGACTCGGGTCGATATCCGCCATTCTACCTGCCCGCACGATTGTCCGTCGGCCTGCGCGCTCGACGTCGAAGTGCTCGATCGGAAGACGATCGGCCGCGTTCGCGGCTCGAAACGGCAGACCTATACGGCTGGCGTGGTTTGCGCCAAGGTCGCGAGATATGCCGAGCGGATTCATCATCCTGAAAGGCTGATGCATCCGATGCGTCGCATCGGTCCGAAGGGCTCAGGGCAATTCGCACGCATGTCCTGGGACGAGGCATTGGACGAGATCGCGGAGCGATTTCTCCAGGCGGAGCGCGACTTTGGCGCTCAGTCGGTCTGGCCGTATTATTACGCGGGCACGATGGGGCTCGTGATGCGCGATGGCCTCAACCGTCTCACCCATGTGAAGAAGTATTCGCGGTTCTACTCGACGATCTGCGCCAATGTCGCGCGTATCGGCTTTGCCATCGGCACTGGGAAGATCGCCGGCGTCGATCCGCGGGAGATGGCGCTCTCGGACCTGGTCGTGATTTGGGGCACGAACCCGGTGAACACGCAGGTCAATGTCATGACTCATGCCGCGCGCGCCCGGAAGGAACGAGGCGCCAAGATCGCGGCGATCGATGTCTACGACAATGAGACGATGAAGCAGGCCGACATCAAGATCATCCTGCGCCCGGGCACCGACGGCGCCTTTGCCTGCGGCGTGATGCACGTGCTGTTTCGCGATGGCTTTGCCGACCGCGCCTATATGGAGAAGTACACGGACTGTCCTGCGGAACTCGAAGCGCATCTGCAGACGCGGACGCCGCAATGGGCATCGCAAATCTCCGGCGTTCCCGTGGCCGAGATCGAGGCGTTCGCCCGTCTGGTCGGAGAGACGAAGCGGACCTTCTTCCGACTGGGTTATGGCTTCACCCGCAGCAGGAACGGCGCGACGCAGATGCATGCGGCATCCTGCATTCCCGCGGTGACGGGCGCCTGGCAATACGAAGGAGGCGGTGCCTTCTTCAACAACGCGGCGCTGTGGCATTTCGACGAGTCCATCATCGAGGGCCACGACGCCGTGGATCATTCCACTCGCTTTCTCGATCAGTCCCAGATCGGGCGCATCCTGACGGGAGACGCGGTGGCCCTCTGTGGCGGCCCGCCAGTCAAGGCGATGCTGATCCAGAACACCAATCCGATGACGGTGGCACCCGAGCAGGAGCTGGTTCGCAACGGATTTGCGCGCGAAGACCTTTTCGTCGCCGTCCACGAGCAGTTCATGACCGAGACGGCGCAGATGGCGGACATCGTGCTGCCCGCCACGATGTTCATGGAGCATGACGATCTCTATTACGGCGGCGGCCATCAGCACATTTCGATCGGACCGAAGCTGATCGACCCGCCCGGCGAGTGCCGGTCCAATCATGAGGTGCTGCAGGGCCTGGCGCGCCGGCTGCGGGCGGTGCATCCGGGCTTCGAGATGTCGCCGCGCGAGCTGATCGATGCGACGTTGAAGAAGAGCGGCCATGGCGATATCGCCGGGCTCGAGGCCGATGTCTGGCGCGACCTTCAGCCGGACTTCCGCACCTCGCACTATCTCGACGGCTTCGCGCACAGCGACGGGAAATTTCACTTCAAGGCCGACTGGGCGCATCCACCATTCGGCCGCGTCATGGGCAATCCTGAACGCATGCCGTCGTTGCCCGACCATTGGGCGGTGACCGAAGAGGTCGATCAGCAGCATCCGTTTCGGCTTGCGACCAGCCCCGCGCGCTCGTTCCTCAACACCTCCTTCAACGAGACGCCATCGTCGCAGGCGCGGGAAGGGGGACCCTCCGTCATGATCCATCCGCTCGATGCAGCCCCGCTCGGCATCGTCGACGGCGATATCGTCACGCTCGGCAACGAGCGTGGCCAGACCTCGCTTGCGGCCCGGCTGTTCGACGGAGTCCGGCGCGGGGTGCTGATCGCCGAATCCATCCATCCCAATCGCGCCCATGTCGGGGGGCGGGGCATCAACGTGCTCACCGCTGCCGACACCGTCGCGCCGATCGGGGGCGCGGCCTTTCACGACAACAAGGTCTGGCTGCGCAAATCGGCCGGGTGACGCCGACCTAGGCGGGTCATCGGAAATATTTTTTTATAATCAATGGCTTGATGCCCTGCTTGGTGTACTGGCCGCGGCCGGGAAGACTTCGTTTACCCAATCGCTCCGCCTTATCGAATTTTCTTGAGCGGCGCTCATTTTTGAGATATGAATTTTGAGCGTTGCTCAAAATTAGAGGAGTAATCCCATGCAGGTTCTCAGCTTTCGCGGTCCGCAGCTTTTTCCCGTCGTCGATCTCCAGCCGTTGCTGAACGGTTTGGCTCGGGCTGCGTCTCACCTTGTGGCGGCACGCGTTGAGCGCATCGCCAACGCCTGTGACGTTGCCGGCCTGCTGGCCGCGCGGCGCGCAAGGCGGGTGCCCGGAGACCGGCTTTTTCGCGCAGCTGCTCGCGAGGGACGCCGGCCTCGCCGCGGTGGCCTGTTCGGCCGCTTCCACTACCTGAGTGAGCTGAGTTGATCACGGCTCAAATCCCCGGCTCATACGCAAGGAAGCGGTCACCATGTCCTCGCGTCCCATAACCTCCGTCCAGCTGCCCTCGGTCTGGATAAGCCTTTTGCACACGACCTTCGGGCTACTCTTCGTGCTGGTCGGCGGCCGACAACAGAACGGCAGACCGCATGACCGCGTCTAACAGGGTGCATCACCGGCACCACCTCATTTCATCACCAACCTTCAAGACTCTTGCCATCCTTGCGGCCGAGCCGCCGCAGCACACCAGGAAACGACCATGATCAAGCAGTTGATGTCGTCGCGCCGTTTTGCCCCGCTGTTCTGGGCGCAATTCTCCTCGGCGCTGAACGACAACGTCCTGAAGAATGCGCTCGTCATCATGCTGCTCTATGGCGCCATGGCCGTGCATGGCGATGCGCTGGTGACCGTGGCCGGTGCGGTGTTCATCTTCCCATTCTTCATTCTTTCGGGACTCGGCGGCGAGTTGGCCGACAGGTACGTCAAGGGCATCGTCGCGCGCAGGCTGAAGTTCGCCGAGATATTCGCTGCCGGCTTCGCGGCGCTGGGTTTCTTCATGCATTCGATCCCGCTGCTGTTCGTCGCCCTCGGCATGTTCGGTGTCATCGCCGCGCTGTTCGGCCCGGTGAAATACGCCATGCTGCCGGACCAGCTGACGGTCGGCGAGCTCGCCACCGGCAATGCGCTAGTGGAAGGTGCGACCTTCATGGCCATCCTGATTGGCACCATCGCCGGCGGCCAGCTTGTCTCCGGCTCCTCGCACATGGGCTGGGTCGCTCTCGCGGTGATCGGCCTTGCCGTCATCTCCTGGGCCTCCGCCTCGCGCATCCCGCACACGGTGCCGTCCGCGCCGGATCTGCGGATCACAGCCAACCCCTGGACCTCGACCTTGCACCTTCTGAAGTCGTTACATGCCGCGCCCCGACTGTGGGACGGCATGGTGATCGTGTCCTGGTTCTGGCTGGTGGGTGCCGTCGTGCTGTCGCTGCTGCCGGCCCTGGTCAAGGACGTCGTCGGCGGTACCGAGGGCGTCGTCACCCTGTGTCTCGCCATCTTTGCGGTCGGCATCGCGATCGGCTCGCTGTTCGCCGCGCATCTTAGCCACGTCAGGCCGAACCTCGCGCTGGTGCCGATCGGCGCCATCATCATGGGCGTGCTCGGCCTCGACTTGTCCTGGGCGATCGGCACGACGGAGATCGCGAAGGGAATCACGCCGCTGGGATTCATCGGCTCCTGGTCAGGCTCGCGCATGCTGTTCGATTTCGCCTTGTTCGCCTTCGGCGGCGGCCTCTTCGTGGTTCCTGCGTTCGCCGCTGTGCAGGCGTGGTCGGAGCCCACCGAGCGCGCCCGGGTCATCGCCGCCGGCAACGTGCTGCAGGCCGCTTTCATGGTGGTCGGCTCGCTGGGCGTGGCTGGCCTGCAGGCTGCAGGCGTCTCGATCGCCTGGATCTTCTTCGGTCTGGCCTTGGCGAGCTTCGGCGCCGTCTGGTTCGTGCTCACCAAATGGGGCAGGGAGGGCGTGCGCGACTTCGGCGCGATGCTGTTCCGCGCGCTGTTCCGCACTGAGGTGCGTGGGCTGGAGAACCTGCCGCCGGTCGGCACCCGCATGCTGATCGCGCCGAACCATGTCAGCCTGATCGACGGTCCGCTGCTCCACGCGGTGCTGCCGATCGATACCACCTTTGCCGTCGACACCGGGATCTCCAAGGCCTGGTGGGCGAAGATCTTCCTGAAACTGGTGAGCCACATCACGATCGACCCGACCAAGCCGCTCGGCGCGCGCGACCTGATCAAGCTGGTCGCCAGCCAGGAACCGGTGGTGATCTTCCCGGAGGGCCGCATCACGGTGTCGGGCTCGCTGATGAAGGTCTATGACGGCACCGCGATGATCGCCGACAAGGCCGATGCCGTCGTGGTGCCCGTCCGCATCGAGGGCGCGCAGCGCTCGCATCTCAGCTATCTCAAGGATGGCCAGATCAAGCGCTCGTGGTTTCCCAAGGTGACGGTGACGATCCTGCCGCCGGTGAAGCTCACCATCGATGCAGCTCTCAAGGGCAAGACCCGCCGCAACGCGGCTGGCGCTGCGCTGCAGGACGTGATGATCGAAGCCATGGTCAAGAACGCCATGCTGGATCGGACACTGTTCGAGGCGCTCGCCCATGCCCATCGCGACCACGACACCGGCAAGGTGATGATCGAGGATCCGCTCGGCACCAAGCTGACCTATCGCAAGCTGCTGCTTGGCTCGCAGGTGCTCAGCCGCAAGCTCGAGCAGGGCACGATGGTGGGCGAGAACATCGGCCTGTTGCTGCCGAACTCCGCCGGCGTCGCCGTGGTCTTCATGGCGCTGCAGTCGATCGGCCGCGTGCCGGCAATGCTGAATTTCTCTGCCGGCCCGGTGAACGTGCTGGCGGCGATGAAGGCGGCGCAGGTCACGACCGTTCTGACGTCGCGGGCCTTCATCGAGAAGGGCAAGCTCGACAAGCTGATCGCGGCGATCGAGGGGCAGGCCCGTCTGGTCTATCTCGAGGACGTCAAGGCCTCGGTCAGCCTGGCCGACAAGATCAAGGGAATGATCGACGGCACCAGGCCGCGCGTCGCCCGCAATGCCGACCACCCCGCCGTGATTCTGTTCACGTCCGGCTCCGAAGGCACGCCAAAGGGCGTCGTCCTGTCCCATCGCAACATTCTCGCGAACGCCGCCCAGGCATTGGCGAGGGTCGATGCCAACGCTAACGATCTTGTGTTCAATGTTTTGCCGGTGTTCCACTCCTTCGGCCTCACCGGCGGCATGATGATGCCCATGTTGGCGGGCATTCCGATCTATATGTACCCGTCGCCGCTGCATTACCGGATCGTGCCCGAACTGATCTATCAGACTGGCGCCACGATCTTGTTCGGCACCGACACCTTCCTGACTGGTTACGCACGCTCCGCTCATGCCTATGATTTCCGCACGCTGCGGCTGGTCATCGCCGGCGCCGAGCCGGTCAAGGATCGGACACGGCAGATCTACATGGAGCGTTATGGCATCCGCCTGCTCGAAGGCTATGGCGTCACCGAGACCGCGCCGGTGCTGGCGATGAACACGCCGATGGCCAACCGGGTCGGCACCGTCGGGCGCCTGTCGCCGCTGATGGAGTACCGGCTCGACAAGGTGCCGGGCATCGAGGAGGGCGGGCGGCTTTCGGTCCGGGGGCCCAATGTCATGCTCGGCTATGTCAGGGCCGAAAATCCCGGCGTGCTCGAGGCGCTGCCGGAGGGCTGGCACGACACCGGCGACATCGTCACCATCGACGCGCAGGGCTTCATCACGATCAAGGGCCGCGCCAAGCGCTTTGCCAAGATCGCCGGTGAGATGGTGTCGCTGACGGTGGTCGAGCAGATCGCCGCGACCTTGTGGCCGCAGGCGGCTTCGGTCGCGGTGTCGATCCCCGATCAGCGCAAGGGCGAGCGCATCGTGCTGATCACGACGCAGAAGGATGCCGAACGCTCCGCGATGCAGCGCCAGGCCAAAGGCCAAGGTGCGCCGGAGCTTGCGGTGCCGGCCGTCGTGATGGTGGTCGACAAGATCCCGCTGCTCGGTTCCGGCAAGACCGACTATGTCGGCGCCAAGGCACTTGCCGAGGCGAGTGCGGCAACCGCTACGACGGAGCGTGAGCCGGAGGAGCGGGAAGTCGCGTGATCGCATCGCTGCGCCGGCGTTCTCAGCACAGTGGCCCCCGCGGCGCGGGGGTTGTGCTGCTGCATGGCATCGCCGGCCGATCATTGATGCTGCGTCCACTGGAAAAGCGGTTGCAGCGCGCAGGTTTTGCGACGCTGAACCTCGACTATGAAAGCCGCAAGAAACCGCTCGAGTTTCTTGCCGACGACATCCGCCCGGCGATCGCCGATTTCACAGCCAGGATCGACGGTCCGATCCACTTCGTCACCCACTCGATGGGCGGGCTGCTGGCACGGGTCGCGATTGCGAAGCATCGGCCGGCGCGGCTCGGCCGTGTCGTCATGTTGGGAACGCCCAATGGCGGCAGCGAGCTTGCCGACCGGCTGCAGAACGTCGGGCTCTATCGCGCTTATTTCGGTCCAGCCGGCCTGCAATTGGTGACCACGAAGGACGTCACGCTCGCCTCTCTGCCACCCGCCGACTACGAGATCGGCGTGATCGCCGGCAACCGCTTCCTCGATCCGATCGCCGGGCTGTTCCTGCTGCCGTGGCCGAACGACGGCCGCGTCTCCGTCGAGAGCTGCAAGCTCGCCGGGATGACGGACCACACCACCATCAAGGCGTCGCACATGGGCCTGCTGGTGCATCCGACGTCGTTCCGGCAGACCATCGCGTTCCTGCGCACTGGCCAGTTCGAGCCGGTGCGTCCGCTGCTGCACGGGGTCATCGCCGAGATCGGCCGCCGCGCGGCCTCTTGACGCAAGTTTTCCTTGCCCGCGGCAGCTATCCCGCGACAATCTCGCATCCGACATCAAGCGACAGGCAAGGCGATGACCGACGACAGCGTGATTCTCGACAAGCGCGGGCAGGCCCTCTGGATCACCATCAATCGTCCGGAGAAGCGCAACGCGCTGAATGGCGACGTGATCGCCGGGATCTCGCGCGGCTATCGCACGGCACATGACGATCCCGAGGTGCGCGTGATCGTGCTGACCGGCGCAGGAGACAAGGCGTTCTGCGCCGGCGCCGACCTGCAGAACTCCGGCGCGGCCTTCGCGATGGATTTCTCCCGCCCGAATGTCGATTACGCGGACTTGCTCCGGCTGTCGCAGAATTCCACCAAGCCGGCGATTGCGCGCGTCGGCGGCGTCTGTATGGCCGGCGGCATGGGCTTGCTGTGTATGACCGACATGGCGGTCGCAGCCGATCACGTCGTCTTCGGCCTGCCGGAGGTGAAGGTCGGCGTGTTCCCGATGCAGGTCCTGAGCCTCTTGCAGAGTATCGCGCCGCCGCGTCTCGTCAACGAATGGGCGCTCACGGGCGAGCCGTTCGACGCCAAGACTGCACAGGCTGCCGGGCTGCTCAACCATGTCGTTCCCGCCGCCGAGCTCGACGGCAAGATGGACTGGCTGATCGGCCGTCTCGTCGACAAGTCGCCGACCGCCATCCGCCGCGGCAAATACGCCATGCGCGCCATCGCCTCGATGTCGTTCGACGAGTCCATCGCCTATCTCGAAAGCCAGATCGCGCTGCTGGCGATGACCGAGGATGCCAAGGAGGGCCTGAGGGCGTTTGCCGAGAAGCGCAAGCCGGTGTGGCCGGGGAAGTAGCTCGCTGCGGGTAGAGTGTGTGACGGCGGCTCTGTTGTTGCCGCTGTCATGCTCCGCGAAGGCGGAGCATCCAGTACGCCGAGGCCTCCCGGTTCGATGACCACGGCCTCTGGAATACTGGATAGCCGGCTTTCGCGGGCGATGACAGTGGAGGGGTGGAAAGGTTCTTTGCTCCAACAATATTTGTCCACATAGGGTGATACATGGATCCGCGATCTCGCGACGCTTCGCGTCCGAGTCTTGCGTCAGATTTCGCCCTCTGAACGAAGAGGGCGCAGGGAAGGCCGGGCGCTCGCCGCCCCCATGCCCGCCTGCAGGAAGAAAAGCAGGCGGCAGTGACCACAGGTTTGGCCGCAACTACCGGCCTTCCCTGCGCGACGGGCTTACGGCTTATACGTGATCTCCCTGGTGCGCCGGGCTTTCTGGCCACCATCCCCGCGCGAAGCAAAGCCTCGTCGCGAGTTGACATCAGCGTCGGGATGTCAGGACCACACGATTTCGCCGTCCGCCACGCCACCAGTCGTCTTGCGCAAACGCGCCTGATGCCGCGACGGCCATCGCATCACCGGCCCAACGCTTGTGACGATCGCGAGGCGCCCCTCTCGTAAGCCGCGACGCCGTGAAATGTGCAGCTGATTTGCCCGACAAGACAACACCCACCGGGGTGCGACATAGTAACCCGACGGGCAAAGTCGTGTCAGGAGTGCGGCCGAAGCCGCATCGGCTGCAGCTTGTTGTACATCAGGCTGCGCCACAGCCATTCGATGGGGCCGAACTGAAACAGCCTCAGCCAGCACCAGCTCGCGATCACCTGGAGCACATAGACGACCACGCCGATGCCAAGTGCGAGCGAGACGCTGAGCCGGCCGAACAGGCCGAGGCCATAGCCGTAGAACACGACGCCGAAGATGACGGACTGCATGAGATAGTTGGTGAAGGCCATCCGGCCGACGAGAGCCGCCCAGCCGAGCAGGCGGGCGCCCCAGATGGTGCTTGCAGCCGAAAGGATCAGCGCACCATAGGCAAGCGCCAGGCTCACAGTCGCAAGCGATGCGCCGGCGTCGATCGTGACAGCGAGTGCGGCCAGGGCCGTCAGCAGCAGCATGACGCGGTGATGCGGCATATCGCGCAGAAGGCCGGATCGCCAGATGACGATGCCGGCGAGGAAAAGTCCGAGCGTGCGCGGAAAGATCCACAAATGCAGCGGCGCGATGGCGCTGATTTCGGACAGCCGGAACACCAGGATCTGCGAGAAGTTGCCGTTGGCATAGATGCGATTGGCATCGACAACATGCTGCATCATCCAGGAGGAGCTTAGTAGCGGCAGCACGGGAATAAGCCAGCTGGTGAAGTACAGCCCGAGCAGGGTGAGGCTGCTCGCGATCACCAGCCAGCTTGGCGCGAACAGGAACGGCAGCACGAGCAGTCCGGCAAGCGCATATTCGGTCAGGATGTCACCATTCCACAGCAGCGTCAGGTGCAAAATGCCGATCGCGAGCAGGACGAGCAGCCGCCGGAGCAGCAGGGGGATACGTCGCTCCGGAGCGATCCGGTCGAACTGCATGGCCAGCCCGATGCCGAACAGCAGCGAGAACAGGGCAAGCGCCTTCATGGAGACGGCGCGCGCGAGACCATCTTCGATGGCGCGATTGAAGGGCGAGTCTCCGACGATGGCCCACAAAAGCTTGACCGTCTCCGGTGATGACGATCCGGCGAAGAAGGTCGTGCCCGCTTCGTGCGCTCTCGGCGTCGGCAGAAATTGCTGGAAGATCGAGATACGGAACTCAAATACGACGTTGATGGCCATGACGCCAAAGAGGGCGAGGCCCCGGAGGATGTCGATGGCTGGCAGCCGGTCGCCACCAGAGGCAGGCCCCGTCGGATTAGCTGATCCGATCGTCGCAGTCATAGGGCTGAGAACTCATAAGCAGGGAATGGACTGACTTCCGCGTTCACAGGCAGGCGTCATGATGGCTTGCTGTCACCTCTGTGATCGCTCCTGCATCGTCTGACTTCCAGGTCACGTCGATCGTCTGCACACAGGCTGGATTGCCCCATCGATAGAAATGGACATTGGCGGTCTCGGACGTTCGGCATGGTGCATGAATCTCTCCCAGCCGCACCACGATATGTCCGTCGCGGACGCAATCCGGGAACGGTTCGAATCCTTGCTTCAGCAGCGTTGCTGTCAACATCGCGGCTGGTGTTCCGGATGGGAATTCCGCCTGAAGGTGGGCCGTGAGCCGTTTTCCGCTCTCCACTGATTTGAGCCAGGAGTCCGCAACGTCGTTCTCGAACATCGGAGGTGGCCGTGTATTCATGAACAGCGGCGAGGTGAGTATTGAAAGAAATAGAACGGCGGCCGGTGGATTGAAGATGGCGATGAAAGCTGACCCCGTCGCGAGCAATGCGGCACTGGCCATGAGGCCACGCAGCATCCATGTCAGCCACCGAGGGCGCATGCGATCGGTTTGTGCGTTTCGTCGTATCATGGGAGATGAACGTTAGCCCTGCGCAGCGTTGTGCGCAACGATCGCAATATTCCCGCCCAAGGGCATCTTTGTTGCTGCGAAGGACGGCAGTTGGCGCTAGCGTTGTGAGATGATGCAAAGTGGCCCAATTGCAACCGACGGTCTTCTCATCCGGCCGATGCGGCCGGAAGAGATTCCGCTGGCCATCGACTGGGCGGCGGCCGAGGGCTGGAATCCCGGCCTGTCCGATGCCGCGTGCTTTTCCGTGGTCGATCCGCAGGGATTTCTCATCGCCGAACGTGACGGTGTGCCGGTCGCGACGGTGTCCTGCGTCAACTACGACGGACGCTTCGCGTTTCTGGGCTTCTACATCGTACGTCCTGATCTGCGCGGGCATGGCTATGGCCTGCGGCTCTGGCAGGCTGCGATGGCGCATGCGGGATCGCGTGTCGTCGGCCTCGACGGTGTCGTCGCGCAGCAGGACAATTATCGAAAGTCCGGCTTCAAATATGCCTATGCCAATGTCCGCTACAGTGGGAAGGCCGCTACGGTGCTGCCCGCTGCTGCGCGATCGGACTTCGTTGCGCTGAGCGACGTGCCGCTGGCCGACATCGAGGCCTCCGACGCGGCTGTGTTTCCGGCGTCGCGCCGCGCGTTCCTGCAGGCCTGGATCGGAGCCCCCGGCCATGTCGGCCGCGCTGTCATCCGTGATGGCGCGCTTGCCGCCTGGGGCGTGATCCGGCCGTGCCGCACCGGCTCTAAGATCGGTCCGCTGGTCGCGCACAGCCGGGCCGATGCCGAGGCCATCGTCTCGGCGCTGCTGAGCGAGATCGGCGACTCCGAGGTCTTCCTCGATGTGCCGGCGATCAACCCGGAGGCGGTGGCGCTGGCGGAGAGTCTCGGGCTGAAGCCGGTGTTCGAGACCGCGCGCATGTACACCCGCCCGATCGCGCCACTACGCATCGAGCGGCTGTTCGGCGTCACCACTTTCGAGCTCGGCTAGCTCATTTGTCGAGCGGCCGCGCGAAGCTCAATTCGTGACCGTCGGGATCGGTGAGATGGAAGTAGCGCTCGCCCCATTCGGCGTCGCGCGGCGTGGTGGAGGGCGAGAAGCCGGCGGCCAGCGCCTTGGCGTAGACGGCGTCGACGTCCGAGACATGAAAGATGATGCGGCCCCACCAGCTCCACTGCTTGTCCTCCGGCATAGCGATCAGGTTGAGATAGCCCGCGCCGACTCGGAAGGTCGTGAACGGGGTGTCGGCGCCGCCATACGGGATGTCGTCGAAGCCGAGCGCGCGATAGAAGGCGACCGCGCGGGCCATGTCATGGGTGGCAACGGTGATCGCGCTGATGCTTTCGATGGTCATGCAGGCGCTCCGGACGGGAATGGATAGCGCGGAGCAGAAAAGCGCATCTCGCCGGTGTCACGCAAGCACCGCGTTGCAACGCGCGGCCTAGCGCCTCCCCCGCCGGCTCAGCGTCGCTCCCAGCGCAAAGAAGACAGCGGCCCCGATTGCGACGGTCGCGGCGCGGGCCACATCGCCGGGCACGAGCATCGCGTGCAGGGCCGCGCCACGGCTGAACGAGCCGCGGGTACGGTGCAGGCGTGTAACCGGGTGATCGAGATTGTCGGTGCGGTCGGGCACCAGCGGCACGTCGGTCTGCTGCCCGGCGATCGCCTTGGCGGCGAGGTAGCGGTCGAGCAAAGCCGGGGCGATGGCGTTGCCGAGGATGGTCAGCAGCGTCGGCCAGCCGATCCAATATTCGCGGAAGCCGCCATCGGCAACGCGATAGACGGCGTCAGCGATCACCTCAGGCTCCACCGGCCGGCCCATTGGCCGTGGCGTATGCGCAAGGTGCGCGCGAGCCCAGTCGAATTGCGGTGTGTTCACCGCGGGCAGATCGACGATGCAGAGCGTGATGCCTGAGCGCTCGTGCATCAGCTCGGCCCGCAGCGAGTCGGTGAAGCCCCGGATCGCATGTTTGGCGCCGCAATAGGCCGCCTGTAGCGGAATGCCGCGATAGGCGAGCGCCGAACCGATCTGGATGATGCGGCCTTCGCCGCGTCGGCGCATCGATCGCAGCGCCGCCATCGTGCCGTGCACGAAACCGAGATAGGTCACCTCGGTGACGCGGCGGAATTCCTCCGGTGTGATGTCGGCCACGGTCGAGAACACCGTTTCCATGGCGTCATTGATCCAGATGTCGACCGGACCCAGGCGCTGCTCGAGCCGCTCGGCAGCGTCGAACAGGGCCTGCGCATCGGCGACATCGACGGCCTCGTATTCGGCATGGGCAAACCGCGCCTGCAGCTCGCGCTGGACGTCGCGCAGCGCATGCTCATCGCGCGCGATCAGGCCGATGCGATCGCCGGCCTCGCCGAAGCGGTTCGCGATGGCACGGCCGACGCCGGCGGAGGCGCCAGTGATGATGATGGTGCGAGCTCGTCTGCGAGGCATGTCCGGTTCTCCACGCGCCCCGTCGTACAAACGTGCAGCAGCCGGCAATGTTTCGGGCCGGTCAAGCCGGCCGAATGAATTCTCCGTCAGCCGCGATCTGAGCCGTGGAATTCGACGCATGATCGATCAGGCTTCGAGAGGGCGGCCAGCCCCCTCGAGATTGTGGGACGGAAAAGCTCGCTGAGCTTTGCAGGTGCGACCGGAGCTCAGCCCGGATTGGCCTTGAGGCCGGCGGCCTCGATACCGGCGACGGCGCAGATCTCGTCATTGTCGGAGCTGTCGCCGGAGACGCCGACGGCGCCGACGAGCGTCGTGCCGTCCATGATCAGCACGCCGCCGGGCACCGGGACCATGCGGCCCTGGGCCAGCGTGTTCACGGCGTCGATGAAATAGGCCTGCTCCTGGGCGCGCTGGAACAGGGCGCGGGAGCCGAGGCCGAGCGCCAGCGCGCCATAAGCCTTGCCATGCGCGACCTCGGCCCGCATCAGGCTGGTGCCGTCCTGGGCGGCGGCCGCCTTCAGGCAGCCGCGGGCGTCGAGCACCATCACGGCGAGCGGCTTGAGCTTCTTCTCGATGCCCTTCGCGAGCGTGGCATCCAGAATCTTGCGAGCGGCGTCGAGCTTGAGATCGGCCATGTCGGTGTCCTTTGCGATTTGTGATGAAAAGTCGGCTCTATCATCCGTCATTGCGAGCGAAGCGAAGCAATCCAGGACGAAAGAAAAGGTCTGGATTGCTTCGTCGCTACGCTCCTCGCAATGACGAACATTGAGGTCGCGCTCCGCGGCGTCCGGTCTCTCGTGACCTACGTTGATGCTTGCGCCCGCTCCAGGCTCATCGCCAGGAGCTGCGCGGCGTGAACGGCACCGCGGGCGGCGCCGTCCTGGATCTGGTGGCGGCAGGAGGTGCCGTCGGCAACGATGAACGTTGCGGCGTCGGCGTTGCGCACGGCGGGCAGCAGCGACGCCTCCGCCATCTGCTGCGAGACCTCGTAGGTCTCCGCGCCATAGCCGAACGCGCCGGCCATGCCGCAGCAGGAGGATTCGATGGTCTCGACCGTGAGCTCCGGAATGAGTCGGAGCACCTGCTCGACAGGCTTGAAAGCGGCGAAGGATTTCTGATGGCAATGGCCGTGCAACAAGGCCTTACCGGGCAGGGGGGCGAGCGGCAGCGCCAGCCTGCCGCTCTCGGCCTCGCGCGCCAGAAACTCTTCCAGCAGCAGCGCGTGTGCGCTGATCGTTTTCGCGGTGGCGTCGTTGCGCAGCGACAGCAGTTCGTCGCGCAGCGTCAGCAGACAGCTTGGCTCGAGGCCAATGATCGGCACGCCGCGCGAGGCGAACGGCGCGTAGGTCTCGACCAGGCGCTGCAGCTCGGACTGGGCCTCGTCGACGAGGCCGGCGGAGAGGAAGGTGCGGCCGCAGCACAGGGCGCGGCCGCCATCGGCCGGCTTGGGCACGTAGACGCGATAGCCGCCGGCGATCAGCACGCGCAGCGCGGCGTCGAGATTTTCGCGCTCATAGACGCGGTTGAAGGTGTCGCCGAACAGCACGACCTCGCGGCCATCAGCCGGACCGAACGCGTCGGCGTCGACGCGGAAGGTGTCGGTGCGGAAGGCCGGAAGCTTGCGCTTGGCGCTGATGCCCGCAACGCGCTCCATCAGCACGCGCAGGGGCGCAACATGATTGCGCAGGTTCACGAGCGGCGCGATGCGGGCAGCCATATCGGCATAGCGCGGCAGATAGGCGACGAGCCGGTCGCGCAGCGTGAGGCCATGCGTCGTCGCCCGGGCCGCCAGCACCTCGATCTTCATCTTGGCCATGTCAACGCCGGTCGGGCACTCGCGGCGGCAGGCCTTGCAGGAGACGCAGAGCTTCAAGGTCTCCATCATCTCGTCGGACGACAGCGCGCCGGGACCGAGCTGGCCGGAGATCGCGAGCCGCAAGGTATTGGCACGGCCGCGCGTGACATCCTTCTCGTCGCGGGTGGCGCGATAGGACGGGCACATCACGCCGCCGTCGAGCTTGCGGCAGGCGCCGTTGTTGTTGCACATCTCGACCGCGCCCTGGAAGCCGCCGGCGGCACCCGGATAGGCCGACCAGTCGAGCACCGGCTTGATGTCGTCGACGATGCGGTAGTCCGGCGGATAGCGGAACAGCGAGCGGTCGTCCATCCTGGGTGGATCGACGATGCGGCCAGGATTGAGCACGTTCGCCGGATCGAAGCGCTGCTTGACCTCCTTGAAGTCGGCGACGATGCGGCTGCCAAACATCTGCTCGTGGAATTCCGAGCGCACGATGCCATCGCCATGCTCGCCGGAATGCGAGCCCTTGTACTCGCGCACCATGGCGAAAGCTTCCTCGGCGATTGCGCGCATCGCCTTGACGTCCTTCTCCAGCTTCAGGTTCAGCACCGGGCGCACATGCAGGCAGCCCTCGGAGGCGTGCGCGTACATCGTGCCGCGCGTGCCGTGCCTGGCGAACACCTCGTTGAGCCGCGCGGTGTAGTCGGCGAGGTGGGGCAGCGGCACGGCGCAGTCCTCGACGAACGACACCGGCTTGCCGGCCTCCTTCATCGACATCATCACGTTGAGGCCGGCGGCGCGGAAGTCGGCGACGGCGGTCTGAAGCGCAGGGTCTGATATCTCGACGACGCCGCCCCATTTGCAGATCTCGTTGCTCCAGGAGAAGCCGAGATCACCCATCAGCTCGGAGAGCTGCTTCAGCTTGGCGAGGTTCTCGTCCTTCGTCTCCTCCGCGAACTCGACCACCAGGATCGCGTCGGGATCGCCGCGCACCGCCGCCGCGATCACCGGCTGGAACATCGCGATGTCGCGGCCCAGCCCGATCATGGTGCGGTCGACCAGCTCGACCGCGATCGGCTTCAGCTTGACCAGATGCTGGGCCGCATCCATCGCCTGATAGAAGCTGCCGAAATGACAGACGCCGAGCACCTTGGTGCGGATCAGCGGCCACAGCTTGAGCTCGATCCGGGTGGAGAAGGCCAGCGTGCCCTCGGAGCCGACCAGCAGATGCGCCAGGTTGTTGGCGGCGTTGCGCGGCGTCAGTGCGTCGAGATTGTAGCCGCCGACGCGGCGCTGCACCTTGGGAAACCTGTCGGCGATCTCCGCGGCCTCGCGCTCGCCCAGCGCCAGCATGTCGCGAAACAGCGTGCGCGCGCTCTCCGGCGCGCTGACGTCACGAAGGTCTCGCGCCACCTCGCCGAAATGCGCCAGCGTGCCGTCGGCCAGCGCGGCGTCGATGGCGATGGTGTTGTCGCGCATCGTGCCGTAGCGCAGCGAGCGGCCGCCGCAGGAATTGTTGCCGGCCATGCCGCCGATCGTGGCGCGCGACGCCGTGGAGACGTCGACCGGAAACCACAGGCCGTGCTTCTTGAGCTGGCGATTGAGGTCGTCGAGCACGATGCCCGGCTCGACCACGCAGGTCCGCCCCTCGACATCGAGCGAGACGATGCGGTTCAGGTGCTTGGAGAAGTCGACGACGATCCCCTCGTTGACCGTCTGGCCGCATTGCGAGGTGCCGCCGCCGCGGGGCGTGACGATGCGGCCGTCGTCGCGGGCGATGGCGAGCGCACGCAGCGCCTCGTCCATCGTGCGCGGCACGACCACGCCCGCCGGAATGACTTGGTAGAACGAGGCGTCTGTGGCGTAGCGGCCGCGGTTGAAGCGGTCGAAGAAGACGTCGCCTGTCATCTCGGCGCGGAGCTTCTGTTCGAGCCTGGACGGACCGGCTTTGGCGTTCGGCATGGTGATCCCTGGTGGGGCCCGGCTGTCGTCCGGCGGGCGCTGTTCCGCCCGGTGTCATTCATTTCCGCAAATGCGTCAATCTGATTGCATGCAAATTTGCGCAATCCCCGGCGTTATTCGACCTTGTCTGGCTTGGCTGCCGCCAGCGGCGGCTGGCTCTCGGCGAAGTACGCGATCGCAGCCGCGCCCTTGTTGCGCAGATGCTGGAACAGGATGTCGGACAGCTCGCTTCCGGCGCGCCGGCGCAGGGCATCGAGGATCAGCTCATGCTCGCGCATGGCCTCGCTCCAGCGTTCGCGCTTGCGGGCGAAATTGGCCGAGAAGCGCACCCGGCGGATGCGGCCCGCCAGGCTCTCATAGGTCGCATGAAGGGTGGCGTTGGCGGCGGCGTCGACGATCGCCCGGTGGATCAACTGGTTCATGCGGAAATAGCCCTGCATGTCCTGCCGCATGTAGAATCCGTACATATCATGATGAAATTGCTCGATTTCCGCGATCGCTTCATCTGAAATCTTCTCGCAGGCGAGGCGTCCGGCGAGGCCTTCCAGGCCTCCCATCAGGTCGAACAGTTCGTGGATGTCGGCGGCGCTGAGCGGGCGCACCCGGGCGCCGCGATTGGGCAGCAGCTCGACCAGCCCCTCGGCTGCGAGCACCTTGAGCGCTTCGCGCAAGGGGGTGCGGGACACCCCCAGCATTTCGCAAAGCTGCCGCTCGGACAGGCGTCCGCCGTCGGCGACATGGCCCTCGACGATGTAGTCGCGCAGCCGCGCCAGGATTTCGTCATGCAGCGAGGTCTCGTCCCGCGCAGGCACGGATCGACCGCTTGGCCCTGCCAAGGGTGGCGTCTCGATATCGGGAATCGTGGAATTCATCTTACGCATTGTAGCGGTAGTTACAGATGTGGTCGACCTCGTGCGTGCATGCGATTGAGCTCTTGCATGCTGAAAGATTGAATGCAATCATGGGTGCCAGAATGCCGTCGTCGCCCGGAGCTCTGTCGTGACCCGTCCTCAAGGCCGTCATTTCTTGCATATTCCGGGCCCGAGTCCGGTGCCCGAGCGGGTGCTGCGGGCGATGGACATGCCGGTGATCGATCACCGCAGCGCCGAGTTCGCCGAACTCGGCAAGGCCGTGCTCGGCGGCTCGCAGGCGATCTTCAAGACCACGAGCCCGGTGATCATCTATCCGTCTTCGGGCACCGGCGCCTGGGAGGCTGCCATCGTCAACACGTTGTCGCCGGGCGACAAGGTGCTGATGGTCGAGACCGGCCACTTCGCCACGCTGTGGCGGCAGATGGCGGCGCGGTGGGGAATCGAGGTCGACTTCATTCCCGGCGACTGGCGCCGTGGCGTCGACCCTGCCGTCATCGAGGAGGCGTTGGTCGCCGACGCCGGTCATCGGCTCAAGGCGGTGATGGTCGTGCACAACGAAACCTCGACCGGCGCGACCAGCCGGATCGGTGAGGTGCGCGCCGCGATGGACCGCGCCAAGCATCCGGCGCTGCTGATGGTCGACACCATCTCCGGTCTCGCCTCGGCCGACTTCCGCTTCGACGAGTGGAAGGTCGATGTCGCCGTGTCCTGCTCGCAAAAGGGCTTCATGCTGCCGCCGGGGCTCGGCTTCAACGCCGTCTCGGACAAGGCGCGCCTTGTTGCCAAGGCCAACAAGATGCCGCGCTCGTTCTGGGATTGGGAGGACATGCTGAAGCTGAACGCGAACGGCTTCTTCCCCTATACCCCGGCGACGAACCTGCTCTATGGCCTGCGCGAAGCGATTGCCATGCTGCTCGAGGAGGGACTCGACCAGGTGTTCGCGCGCCACCAGCGGCTTGCGGCCGCGACCCGCGCCGCGGTCGAGCATTGGGGTCTCGAGGTGCTGTGCCAGGAGCCGAAGGATTTTTCCCCGGTGCTGACCGCCGTGCTGATGCCGCCGGGCCATGACGCCGATCAGTTCCGCCAGGTCGTGCTCGACAATTACAACATGTCGCTCGGCTCGGGCCTGTCCAAGGTCGCGGGCAAGGTGTTCCGCATCGGCCATCTCGGCGAGTGCAATGCGCTGACCCTGATGGCGGCGCTGAGCGGAGTCGAGATGGGGCTGCGTGCGGTCGGCGTGCCGCATCGCGCGGGCGGTGTCGATGCCGCGATGCTGCTGCTGGATGAGCCATCGCAGGGCAATGCGCCGCGCCAGCTTGCGGCGGTGAAATGAGGCTAAACCGCGTGCAGCAAGCTGGGGCGTCCCGCTATGCCGCACTGCACAGAAGAAGGGGATTTGTGTGCATCTGAGGGATGTCAGCCCGGAGCGATCGGTGCTTGCGTCTTCTTTATTGACGCCAGCGGTCTGGCGGGAGAAAAGCGCGGCCAGCGCGTGGGATGCCACGTCCGCGCACCAACCAAATGACCGGGGATGGACGCCAATGACTGTGCACACGGGACGGCATTTTCTTCAGATTCCGGGACCGACCAACGTGCCCGACCGCGTGCTGCGCGCGATGGACATGCCGACCTTGGACCATCGCGGTCCGGAGTTCGCGGAGCTCGGCTTCGCCGTGCTGGCGGCCAGCCAGCGCATCTTCCGCACCAAGCAGCCGGTGATCATCTATCCGTCGTCGGGCACCGGCGCGTGGGAAGCCGCGATCGTCAACGCGCTCGCGCCCGGCGACAGGGTGCTGATGGTTGAGACCGGCCAGTTCGCTGTGCTGTGGCGGGGCATCGCCGACAAGTTCAAGCTCGACGTCGACTTCATCCCCGGCGACTGGCGTCATGGCGCCGACATCGCGGCGATCGAGCAGCGTCTGGTCGACGACAAGGCGCACAAGATCAAGGCCGTCTGCGTCGTGCACAACGAGACCTCGACCGGCTGCCTAACGCCGCCGCTCGAGGTGCGCAAGGCGCTCGACCGGTCCGGCCACCCGGCACTCCTGATGGTCGACACCATCTCCGGCCTCGGCTCGATGGAGTATGAGCACGACGCGTGGGGCATCGACGTCTCCGTTGCGGGCTCGCAGAAGGGCCTGATGCTGCCGCCGGGCCTCGGCTTCAACGCCGTCTCGGAGAAGGCGCTCGCCGCCGCCAAGGCCAATCCCGGCATGCGCTCCTACTGGGACTGGCAGGAGATCATCACCTTCAACAAGCTCGGCACCTTCCCGTACACGCCGGCCTGCAATCTGCTGATGGGCCTCAACGAGGCGCTGAAGATGCTGGAGGAGGAGGGGCACGAGAACGTGTTCGCCCGCCACCGCCGCCACAGCCTTGCGACGCGCGCCGCCGTGAAGGCGTGGGGCCTCGACACGCAATGCGCCGATCCGCAGGCGCATTCGCCGGCGCTGACCGGCGTGGTCATGCCCGAAGGCCATGACGCCGATCAGTTCCGCAAGACCGTGCTGGAAAACTTCGACATGTCGCTCGGCACCGGCCTCAACAAGATCAAGGGCAAGGTGTTCCGCATCGGCCACATCGGTCATTTCAACGACCTGATGCTGATGGGGACGCTCGCCGGCGTCGAGATGGGCCTTGCGCTCGCCAATGTGCCGCATCGTGCCGGTGGCGTGCTCGCGGCAATGGACGTCCTGAAGGCGCGCGAGGCGGCGCCAATCCCGAAGGTGGCCTGATGACCGCGCCTGTGACCGGCTCCGACGATCTGATCTATGCCGTCGACGACGGCATCGCCAAGATCACCTTCAACCGGCCGCAGGCGCGCAACGCGATGACCTTCGCGATGTACGACCGGATGGCCTCGATCTGCGAGGCCATCAACGCCGATCGGTCGATCAAGGCGCTGATCCTGACCGGTGCGGGCGACAAGGCGTTTGCCTCCGGCACCGATATCTCGCAATTCCGCGCCTTCAAGACCGCGCAGGATGCGCTCGACTACGAGGCGCGGATCGACCGCGTGCTCGGCACGCTGGAGCTGTGCCGTGTGCCGGTGATTGCGGCGATTGCGGGCGCCTGCACCGGCGGCGGCGCCGGCATTGCCGCCTGCTGCGACATTCGCATCGGCACCGAGACGGCACGTATCGGTTTTCCGATCGCGCGCACGCTCGGCAACTGCCTGTCGATGTCGAACATCTCGCGCGTGGTCTCCTTGATCGGACCGGCGCGCACCAAGGATCTGATCTTCAAGGCACGGTTGGTCGAGGCGCCGGAGGCGCTCGCGCTCGGTCTGCTCAACGAGATCGTGCCTGACGTCGAGACGCTGCAGACACGCGCGCTGGAGACCGCGAGGCTCATCGCCTCGCACGCGCCGATCACCCTCGAGGTGACCAAGGAGGCGGTGCGCCGCATTCGCCGGACCCTGTCGCGGGACGAGGGCGAGGATTTGATCCTGCGCGCCTATATGAGTGAGGATTTCCGCGAGGGCATGGAGGCGTTCCTCAACAAGCGGACGCCGAACTGGAAAGGCAAGTAGTCCAATGCCGTGCTTGCGACCTTATGCCGAGGAACATGAGGCCGCATCATGCTTGTGTTCTTGAACTGACCACAATAAGCCAGCAGTATCCTGGTAGGATGCAAGCTGGCGCTTCGAACGGGGAAGAAAACACGTGCGCAAACTCATCAAGATCGCGGCCGCAACGGCGGCCTTTTTTGCAACTGCGCCCGCCTTTGCCGGCTGGGAGCCGACCAAGCCGGTCGAGATTGTCGTCGCCGCAGGCGCTGGCGGTGCATCAGACCAGATGGCGCGGATGATGCAGGCTGCCATTCAGAAGAACAATCTTCTGAAGCAGCCGGTTGTCGTGTCGCTGAAGGGCGGCGCGTCGGGCGCCGAAGCCCTGATGTACATGAAGTCCAGCGACGGCGATCCGAACAAGATCCTGATCGCCTATTCGCTGATCTACATGCTGCCGCTGTCGGCCAAGCTGCCGTTCGACTGGCACGAGCTGTCGCCGGTCGCGGTGATCGCACTCGATCAGTTCGTGCTGTGGGACAACGTCAACGGCCCCAAGACGGTGAAGGAGTTCATCGAGGCTGCCAAGGCGTCGAGCTCGCCGTTCAAGTTGGGCGGCACCGGCTCCAAGCGCGAAGATCACGTGCTCACGGTCTTCATGGAGAAGAAGACCGGAGCCAAGTTCTCCTATCTGCCCTACAAGTCGGGCGGCGAGGCTGCGACCCAACTGGTCGGCGGGCACACCGAAGCGAACGTCAACAATCCGTCCGAGAATCTCGAAGTCTGGCGCGCCGGCCAGGTGCGTCCGCTCTGCGTGTTCGACAAGGAGCGCATCTCCTACACGACCAAGGTCACGGAGACGCAGTCCTGGAACGACATTCCGACCTGCAAGGAGGAGGGGCTGGACGTGCAATACCTGATGCTGCGCGCGATGTTCCTGCCGGGCAAGGTGACGCAGGAACAGCAGGAGTTCTACGTCGACCTGTTCAGCAAGCTGGTGCAGACACCGGAGTACAAGGACTACATGGAGAAGCAGGCGCTGAAGCCGATCTTCCTCACCGGCAAGGACATGCTGCAGTTCCTCGAAGAGGACGGCTCGCTCAACAAGCAGCTGATGACGGAAGCCGGCTTCGTCGCCAAGTGAGGCCGGGCGGGGCGAGGGGATGAGGAGGATCGATGTCCAACGCTGAGCTCGAGATTGCCGTCGACGATCCGACCGCGCCGGAGGAGAATTCTCCGGCCGTCACCTCCACCCGGACCGTCGACGTCGCGGTCTCGCTGCTGCTGCTCGCGCTCGCGGCCGTACTCGCCTGGGACAATTGGCGGACCGGCGCGTCCTGGGACTCGACCGGTCCGGAGCCCGGCTACTTTCCGTTCTATCTGTCGGTGATCCTCGGCGGCGCCAGCCTTTACGGGATCGGCGCGGCGTTTCTGTCCAGCAAAGAAGCGGTCGAGACTTTCGTGACGCGCGCGCAGCTGCGCCGTGTGATGGCGGTGTTCGTGCCGACGCTGCTGTTCTGCATCGCCATGCAGTTTCTCGGCATCTATGTCGCGAGCTTCCTGCTCATCGCCGGGTTCATGCGTCTCGTCGGCAAGATCGCGATCTGGAAATCGCTGCTCACGGCGTTCCTGTTCAGCGCCGTGATGTTCGTGACGTTCGATGTCGTGTTCGACGTGATCATGCCGAAGGGCCCGCTCGAAGCGGCGTTCGGGTACTGACACCGGTCTCTCCGCCGTCATTGCGAGGAGCAACGCGACGACGCAATCCAGGGCTGCGCACTCGACTCTGGATTGCTTCGCTGTGCTCGCAATGACGAGGAAACAGTTGGAATGAAATCATGGAAGCCTTGGGTCTGCTGCTGCACGGGTTCGCGGTCCTCCTGACCTGGAAGACGCTGCTGCTGATGATGGTTGGGCTCGTGCTCGGCGTCTTCGTCGGCGTGCTGCCCGGGCTGGGGGGGCCCAACGGCGTCGCCATCCTGCTGCCGCTGACCTTCTCGATGGACCCGACCTCGGCCATCGTGATGCTGTCCTGCATCTACTGGGGCGCGCTGTTCGGCGGCGCCATCACCTCGATCCTGTTCAACATTCCCGGCGAGGCGTGGTCGGTGGCGACTACTTTCGACGGCTATCCCATGGCGCAGCAGGGCAAGGCAGCGGAGGCGCTGACGGCCGCCTTCACCTCGTCGTTCATCGGCTCGCTGGTCGCGGTGATGCTGATCACCTTCCTGGCGCCCTGGATCTCGTCGTTTGCGCTGAAGTTCGGTCCGCCTGAATTCTTCGCCGTGTATCTCCTGACCTTCTGCTCGTTCGTGGGCTTGGGACGCGAGGACAAGCACAAGACGGTCATTGCGATGGCGCTCGGCCTGCTGCTTGCCGGCGTCGGCATGGACACCGTGTCCGGTCAGTTGCGGATGACCTTCGGCTCGACCGATCTGTTGCGCGGCATCAACTTCCTGGTCGCGGTCATCGGCCTGTTCGGCATCAGCGAGATCCTGCTGACGATGGAGGAACGCCTGGCGCTGCGCGGTCACGCCGCAGCGATCTCCTTGCGCACGGTGCTCGCCGTCTGGAAGGACCTGCCGAAATACTGGATGACCCTGCTGCGCTCCTCGGTGATCGGCTGCTGGCTCGGCATCACGCCGGGCGGCGCGATCGCGGCCTCCTTCATGGGCTACAACCTCGCCAAGCGATTCTCCAAGAATCCGGACAGTTTTGGCAAGGGACGCATCGAGGGCGTGTTCGCGCCCGAGACGGCCGCGCATGCCTCGGGCACCGCGGCGCTGCTGCCGATGCTGGCGCTCGGCATCCCCGGCTCGGGCACCGCGGCGATCCTGCTCGGCGGCCTGATGGTGTGGGGCCTCAATCCCGGCCCGCTGCTGTTCGTGGAGCACAAGGACTTCGTCTGGGGCCTGATCGCCTCGATGTATCTCGGCAATGTCGTCGGCCTCGTGCTGGTGCTTTCCACCGTGCCGATCTTCGCCTCGATCCTGCGCGTGCCGTTCGCGGCCGTGGCGCCGATGATCGTGGTGTCCTGCGCGATCGGCGCCTACGCGATCCAGAACGCGATGTTCGACGTCTGGCTGATGCTCGGCTTCGGCGTCGTCGGCTATGTCTTCAAGAAGATCAAGATCCCGCTGGCGCCGTTCACCTTGGCGCTGGTGCTCGGCAGCCGTGCCGAGGACGCGTTCCGGCAGTCGATGATCATCTCCGGCGGCAACATGAAGGTGTTCTGGGCGAACGGGCTGGTGGGCACCATCACGACGCTGGCGATCGTGCTGCTGTTCTGGCCGCTGATCGATCGTGTGATCGCGAGCTTCAGCAAGTCGGGAGCGCCGGCCGCGAAGGCCGAGGCTTAGTACGGTTGTCGCTGATCACCCGTGCCCTGCCAGCTGGATGCCTGCGCTCGATCGGCTACGCCGTTCCTACCACGAGTAGCGCACGCTGCCCTTGCCGGCATAGGAACGGGTGACGCTCGAGAACTCGCCTTCGAACGTCGCCATGGCGCTCCAGCCGTTCTGCCAGCTCATCTCGACCGAGGTCGTCGTCAGCGCGGAGTCGCGCGCCTGCGCGGCGCCGTTGACGACGAAGCTTGCGCCCGGCAGCGTCTGGAACGTCGCCGCGACCGAACGATCGGGATTGAAGTCGTGCGCCCAGGCGAGGCGGCCGCGCAAGGTGAGGGCGCCGTCTGCCAGCGCATGGGACTTGTCGGTGCGCAGGCCGAACTCGGTGCGTGTGTCGGTGACGGTCTTGCCGGTGTAGCTCAGCGCGAAGGTCGACGTGCCGGAGATGGCCTGCTCCACATAGGCCGGTAGGCGCAGGCTCGTCACCTGCGCAGCCGCGTAAGGCGTCAGGCCGATGCCGCCGATGGGAGCGACGAAGCGCGTGCCGCCCTCGATGCGGCCGATCCAGGCATTGGCTTGATAGGTCGCGCGCAGCCGGTCGACACCGGAGATGGTGACGGTGCGATCCGCGGTGACGTCCTGCCAGCCATAGGCCAGGGCCGCTCTCAGATAGCTCGGGCCGATATGATGATGCAGATAGGCGCCGGCCTGGAACAGGTCGGAGCGGCCGGAGCCGAGGCCGTTGACGCTGAAGCTGGTGCCGCCGCCGCCGAGCGCGAAGCCCGCAATCGTGCGCGGTGCGATCCGGTAGTCGGCGCCGACGGCGGTGCCGGCGATGCGGCTGGTGGTATCGTTGGAGCCGACGACTGCATTGCCGCTGGTCGTTTGCGAGCCGCCGAAGCCCGCCGCCCAGACATTCCAGCGCTGCGCAAACTCGGCTGGCCTGTCGTCAGTCAGCATCGCGAAAGCATCGGTGCGCTTGCGGGATGTGTCAGCATAGCTGATCGCGCCCCCGCCGCTGGCTTGACGTTGTGCGAAGGGATCGGTCAGCAGGCTGGCGAACTGGCTCATGGCGTTGAACGTGGTCTGTTGCACGCCGGTGGCGCTCTCGCCGGACGCCTGCGTAAGGCCCGCCTGGTTCAACTTGCCGAACACGACGGGAATATCGCCGGTGCGATCGAAGAACGCCGACAGCGTATCGCCGACCGTCTTCTGATTGCCGTTGAGTCCGCCGGGCACGGCGAAGGCGAGGATCAGATCGAGATAGACGTTGTTGGCGTCGTAGCTCAGGCTGGTCTTGAAGCCGGAGGGCAGGTTGGTCTTCACCACCGATCCGAAGCCGCCCGAGATGCCGCCGCTCGTGGTCAGGATGGTGTAGCGCTTGTCGATATAACCGCCGCCGGTGCCGAACACGGCGTTGACGGTGGCGCCGCCGAGGGTGGCCGATCCGGTGACGCTCGCGAATGAGGCCGTGGTCGGATCGAGCTGCACCAGATAGTACGCACCGGACTGGAAGGCGAGATTGCCGACGATGGTCATCGACGAGCCGGCGGTGCCATTGCCCGGCGCCAGCGTGCCGCCGGCATTGATGCCGACCGTCATCGGCGGATCGACGAGACCCGCACCCGTCAGGGTGCCGCCGGCATTCACGGTCACCCCAGAGGTGTTCGTGATCGCACCTTCGACGTCGAGCACGCCGCCGTCGATGGTCGTCGCCCCGGTGTAGCTGCTGGTGCCTGACAAGGTCAGGATGCCTACGCCGACCTTGGTGAGCCCGCCCGTGCCCGAAATCGTCCCGCTGAGTGTCGCGTTGTTGCCGTTGGTATCGAACGTGCCGCCGCCGGCATTGAGGGTCACGGTCCGGCTGGAGCTGAAGCCGGCGAGATATTGCAGCGTGCCGCCACCGAACGACACGCCGCCGGAAGCATCGCCGAGATTGGCATCTGATGACACCGCGAGCGCGCCCTGGTTGATGCTCCACGGCGTAACCTCGGTCGTCGTGCCGGTCAGCGTCCAGGTCGCGGTGCCCGTCTTCACGAAACTCGAGAAGCCCTGGTATTGCGCGGTCGCGCCGATCGTGGAAACGTCGAAGCTGCCGTTCGCGGCGCCGCCGAGCCGGAACGTATCGGTGCCGGTGCCGACGACATTGCCATTGATGATCGAGCTCGCCCAGATCTCCAGCACGTTGCTGCCGCCGGTGAAGCTGATGGCGGCGGGGGCTACGAAAGATCCAAAGCCGTTACCGCGCGAGATCGTGCCGCTGTTGATGATCGCGAGATTGGCGCCGATGACGCCCGCACCGGCCCTTCCAGCCGTGCCGGAGTGACTTGTATCCGTCGCGCCGGCCACGCCTGCGTCGCCGCCGGTGATGGTGCCGGAGTTGATCAGCGTGCCGTCCGCGGCGAAGGCGACGCCGGCGGCACCACTACCACCGTCGCCACTCGCATTCGGTTGGGTGCTGGATGGCGCGTCACCACCATTTCCGCCGCCACCGCCTTTGATGGTGCCGGCGTTGGTCAGCACGACGCTGCTTCCCGTCAGAAAGATACCGTAACCGCCCTGGCCGCCATTGCCACCCCAGCCATTCACGACGACATTTAGCGAGGCAGCCGCGCCGCCATTGCCGCCCTTGCCTCCCGTGATGCTGCTGCCATTGCTGTAGGTGAGCCCGCTGCCATCGACGACCACCCCGTATCCGCCGGCGCCGCCGCCGCCACCGCCGAAATCCCCGGTGGTGGCGCCGCCACGTCCACCATTGCCGCCGGACACCGCTGCGGAGTTGCTCGTGTCCGTGGTTACGACGGCGCCATGTGCGCCACCGCCACCTCCGCCTCCGCTGTGAATCGAGAAGCCGCTTTGACCGCTTAGTCCGTTGGCGCCCGGACCGATCCCGCCGCTGCCACCCGGTGCGGCACCGGTCGAATCGCTGCCGCCGGCCCCGCCGAGTGTGCCGGCGCCGCCACCGCCGCCGCCTCGGGTAGGAATAGGTGCATTGGCGCCGACATTTCCAACGGCCGTGGCCGAGCTGGCACCGCCATTGGCGAAGGTGTCCTGGCTGCTGCCGCCGGCGCCGCCTCTGGTGGCCTGCGCAATGGCTGGCGCCGCCGCAAGCACCGGGGTGACCAGCGCGGCCGCTGACAACCAGCACAACCGCCTCGAGCGCGAGACCGTATGGGGACCGGATCGGTTTGCGATCAGCACGTCAGCCTTTGCATCTTCGCGATTGAATCCATGTCATGCAGGCGCCGTCAGGCGCCTCCAATCGTGCCAGACCGCATATCGCAGCCAAGATCGCCTCGGCGGGTACTGTGATTTTTTGGGTGGATTTCGAGATGGCCTAAGTTCGTCGCTGCCTGTGACCGTCGTGCAACATTCGATACGAACCAGCCTCCGCCTCCGGTTGTGCGTGGTCGTTCCGCAACCGAATGGCGCGCATGCGGCGGGCTTGTGCAGCATGGGCTGTGGCATCAGCGATCCTGCCTCAAACGCTGCGGATAGACCGCGACGAGCACCTGAATTGCCCAGATTCTCCCTGCGCGTCAGCCTCGCGGACCGAGCCGGCCAAACGCGGCGGGTGAACAGGCCACAGGCTGAGGCTCCCACGACCATCGGCATCAGTTGCGAGTTTCTGATTGGGACCATGCCGTAATTGGTTCACGGGTTGTGGTGGATAGGGCTTGGCTGGGGATACCAAAACAATCGTACCGATGTTCGAAGCCGTCCGGCGCTTCTCCAGAGGTTGTGTCTTTGCGATGACAGCATTTTAGGCAGAGCGGTGATAGGCTCCATTCATGGGCAGATATCGTTCTGCTCACGCGCGGTGCCTGATCTCTGGTCATCGCGCCCTGATGTTTCCTCCCGAGACGATCACCTTGCCCGGCGCGTGCGTCGGGCTTTTTTTTGCGTTCGGCGGATCAGAGTTCGCAGCTCATCCCGCCGCCCTCGAAAAGAAAAAGCCTCCGTCCGGCTTTCGGAACGAAGGCTTCGAGCAAAGATGATTCAGGTCAGCGAGCGCGCGGACCCGAGTTAAGTCAGCCTCAGTGGGCCTTCTCCGCAACCGGCATGTGGTACCAGTCGGACTCGTTGTCGAGCATCGTTTCGTCGAACGGCAGAACGCCGACGTGATTCAGAGCGGCCGCGTTGACGTCGCGCACCATGTCCATCGCCGTCAGAAACTCGTTCAATTCCGTCGCGCTCATGGAAGGCTACTCCTCACACGCGCGGGCCGAAGGGGTCCGCGATCAACTGATGCGAAGAGATTAACGCGGTCTCGCTCTGGCCTCAATCCCGCCCAGGTCGAAGTTCCAACGTGGTGACATCTGGGCCACAGCGGCGGGATGCCGCAGCTTGGTCATATTGCACCTGCTCACACGACGCGGTGCAGCCGCAGATCGGCGATCTCGCCATCGGTGAAGCCGAACTCGGAGAGGATCTCCTCGGTCTGCTCGCCGAACTCCGGCGGCCGTGCCGCCATCCGGCTCGGCGTGCGCGACAAGGTGAAGGGCTGCGCCACCAGCGTGATGTCGCGGCCGTCGTCGCTGGCGACCTGCTGCGCCATGCCGAGATGCTTCACCTGCGGGTCCTCGAACATCTGATCGATCGCGTAGATCGGCCCGCAGGGCACGCCGGCGGCATTGAGCTCGGCGACCCATTGCTCGCTCGTCTTCGCCAGCGTGCGCGCATTGATCTCGGCGTTGAGCGCATCGCGGTTCTTGGAGCGCGCCGGCGCGGTCGCGTAGTCCGGATTGTCGATCCATTCGGGCGCGCCGAGCGTCTGGCACAGCCGCTCCCAGATCCGCCCCCCCGTGGCGGCGATGTTGATGTAGCCGTCGGAAGTCTTGAACACGCCGGTCGGAATGCTGGTCGGATGGTTGTTGCCGGCTTGAGGGGCGACCTCCTTCTCCATCAGCCAGCGTGCGGCCTGGAAGTCGAGCATGAAGATCTGCGCCTGCAACAACGACGTCTGCACCCACTGGCCCTCACCGGAGACCTCGCGCTCGAGCAGCGCGGTGAGGATGCCCATCGCGCAGGACAGGCCTGCGGAGAGATCGGCGATCGGGATGCCCGCGCGCATCGGGCCCTCGCCGGGCGCGCCGGTGATCGACATCAGCCCGCCCATGCCCTGCGCGATCTGATCGAAGCCCGGCCGCTTCGCATAGGGGCCGTCCTGGCCGAAACCGGAGATGCTGCCATAGACGATGCGCGGATTGACGTTGCGCACGGCCTCGTAGTCGATGCCGAGCTTGGTCTTCACATCAGGGCGATAGTTCTCGATCACGACATCGGCCCGCTTGGCCAGTCGCATGAACACGTCGACGCCCTTTGGGTCTTTCAAGTTGAGCGTCATCGCGCGCTTGTTGCGATGCAGGTTTTGGAAGTCGGAACCGCGGCGCGGGCCGCCCAGGGCCTCGCCACCATCCTCCATCATGGCGTCGATCTTGATGACGTTGGCGCCCCAATCGGCGAACTGCCGCGCGCAGGTCGGGCCGGCGCGCACCCGCGTCAAATCGAGGACAGTGAAGCGGGACAGGGCTTTGGACGCGCGCGGAAAGGCCATGCGACGAACTCCGAGAGAACGTGACATGGCTGTATAGGAGAGCGCGCGGGAGGCGACAATTGCGTGCGGGTGGTGCGGGCCGCCCCGCTCATGCCGCTGGCGCAGGGCTTCCTGCTACGGGAACAACGCGAGGACTTCACCGCTCGTCGGCGATCACCTTGCCGTCGTTGGGCAGCGTGCCTGGTGCGATCAGCTCGATGCTGCCGCCGAGCTTGGTGATGTTGCGCAGGCTGGCGGCGAGCGCGTCCTGCAGGCCATCTGATGGCGAGGCGCATTCCGCCTTCAGCGTCATCGCATCGGTCTCGTCGGCGCGGGTGACGACCAGGCGGAGGCGGCCGAGCTCCGGGTGGCGCTTGCCGATCTCGGCGACCTGCTCGGGGCGCACGAACATGCCCTTGATCTTGGTCGTCTGGTCGGCGCGGCCCATCCAGCCCTTGATGCGCATGTTGGTGCGGCCGCAGGCGCTGGTGCCGGGCAGGGCGGCGGTGAGGTCGCCGAGGGCAAGGCGAATCCAGGGATGGTGGGGATCGAGCGAGGTGACGACGATCTCGCCGACATCGCCTGGCGCCACCGGATCGCCGGTGCCGGGGCGGACAATCTCCAAGATCAGGTCCTCGTTGACGACCATGCCGTCGCGCGCTGCGGTCTCATAGGCGACGATGCCGAGATCGGCGGTGCCGAACGCCTGATAGGCATCGATGCCGCGCGCCTTCATCTCGGCCTGCAGTGACGGCGGGAACGCCGCGCCCGACACCAGCGCGCGCTTGAGCGAGGACACGTCGCGGCCGGCGCTGGCGGCGCTGTCGAGCAGGATCTTCAGGAAGTCGGGCGTGCCGCTGTAGCCGATCGGGCGATAGGCCTCGATCAGCTCGAACTGCGCCTCGGTGTTGCCCGGGCCAGCCGGGATCACCGCGCAGCCGAGCGCGCGCGCTGAGGCGTCGAAGATGAAGCCGCCTGGCGTGAGGTGATAGCTGAAGGTATTGAGCACGATATCGCCGCTGCGGAAGCCCGAGGCGAACAGGGCGCGGGCGCCGCGCCAGGGATCGCTGTGCGCCGCCTCCGGTTCGAAGATCGGCCCCGGCGACGTGAACAGACGCGAGAACGCGCCGGGCGCCTGCGCGACGAAGCCGCCGAATGGCGGGGCCGCCTTGTGCAGGGCAGGCAGCTCGGATTTGCGCAGCACCGGCAGTTGCGCGAGCGCAGCGCGCGTCGTGATGTCCTGGGGATCGATGTCCTGCAGCAGCGCGGCATAGGCCGGCGCCTTCATCGCCGCGTGCAGCACGTCGGGCAGGCGGCCGAACAGATCCTGCTCGCGGGCTGCGGGATCACGGGTTTCGAGGGCGTCGTAGTGGGTCATCGTACCCAGTCCTTGAATCTTGCGGTCGTCATGCCCGGGCTTGTCCTGGGCATCCACGTCGTTCATCGTTGCGGCTCGTGCGTGGATGGCCGGGTCAAGCCCGGCCATGACGAGGAGAGAGTTCGGCTACAGCCACCGCTTCCGCCGCTTGAAGCTCTTCAGGTTCTTGAAGCTCTTGCGCTGGTCGCCGGCGCCGCCGAGGTAGAATTCCTTGACGTCCTCGTTGTCGCGCAAGCTGTCGGCGGTGCCGTCGAGCACCACCTTTCCCTGTTCCATGATGTAGCCGTGGCTGGCCACCGACAGCGCCGCGCGCGCATTCTGTTCGACCAGCAGGATGGTGACGCCGAGATCCCTGTTGATCTCCTTGATGATCGCGAACACTTCCTTCACCAGCAGCGGCGACAGGCCCATCGACGGCTCATCCATCAGGATCATCTTCGGCCGCGCCATCAGCGCCCGTCCGATCGCCAGCATCTGCTGTTCGCCGCCGGAAAGATAACCCGCAAGGCCGGTGCGTTCCTTCAGCCGCGGGAAATAGTTGAACACCATCTCGATGTCACTGTTGACCTCGCGATCGGATCGCGTGAACGCCCCGAGCTTGAGGTTCTCCAGCGACGTCATGTCGGAGACGATGCGGCGGCCCTCCATGACCTGGAAGATGCCGCGGCGGACGATCTTCTCCGGATCGATGCCGTCGATGCGCGTGCCGTCGAACATGATCTCGCCGCGCGTGACCTCGCCGTCCTCGGTCTTCAACAGGCCGGAGATCGCCTTCAGCGTCGTCGACTTGCCGGCGCCGTTGGCGCCGAGCAGCGCAACGATCGCGCCCTTGGGCACGTCGAGGCTGAGGCCGCGCAGCACCAGGATGACGTCGTCATAGACGACCTCGATGTTGCGGACGGAGAGCAGGGGGGCTGCGCTCGCGGTCGCATTTGCATTGGGCTTATCGAGGGTCTCAACCATATCCGTTCACCTCACTGTCGTCCCCCGCGGTAGGCGGGGGGCCCAGTATTCCAGAGCCGCCGATGCTCGGTGGAGAAGCCGCGGCGTACCGGATCCCCCGCTTTCGCGGGGGATGACGATGGCGTGCGGAGCGGCTGCTGAGTTGATTCAGCGGCCGCCTGGCAACCTACCAACCCGCCCATTCCGCCTTGCGCGGCAGCTCGATGGTCTTGACCTTCTCGAGCTTGATCGTGCCCTTGGCCATGAGATCGTTGAGGTCGCCATCGGTCGGGCCGGTCACCTTGGCGCGATAGAGGTCGACCTTCATCGTGCCGCGGTGATCCTTGTCGGTCCAGGTCGAGGGGCTGCAGACGCCTTCCATCCCTGCGGGCACCCAGTCCTTCTTCTGGTAGAAGCCCTTGGCGACGTTCTCGCCGGTGGCGCCGCCATTCTTCGCAGCCCACTCGATCGCCTCCTTCATGTAGAGCGACGAGCAGACCGCGGCGACATAGTGCACCGGTCGATAGACCTTGCCGGTCGGGTCGGACATCTTGGAGATCTCCTGCACCGTCTTCATGCCCGGCGCATCGCCGCCCCAGGCCACCGAGGTGCGCAGCGGAAAGACGACGCCGTCGGCGGCATCGCCCGCGGTCTTGGCGGCGTTCTCGTCCATGCCCCAGACGTTGGACAGGAATTGGACGTCGACGCCGGCATTCTTGCAGGCCTTCATCACCGAGATGTTGGAGGCCGCGGTGTTGCCCAGATAGGCGTAGTTGGCGCCGGAGCTCTTCAGGCTCAGGCACTGCGCGCTGTAGTCGCCGGGCGCCAGCGCGAACACCAGCGGCGGCAGCACCTCGAAGCCGAGCTCGGTGGCGAGCGCTTCGCCCGCGGCCTTCGGCGCGTTGGGATAGGGATGGTTGGCGCCCATGTGCACGAATTTCGGCTTGCCGGGCTTGCCCTTCGACTTCCAGTCCTCGGCCGCCCAGGTCAGCTCGGCGCGCAGTGCGTCCGAGTAGCTTGGGCCGTAGAAGAAGTTGTACGGCGCGGCCTTGGCCTTGCCGCTGGTGCCTTCAGGGTCGGTCAGCGCGGCGGCGTAGGAGCCGGACATGTCAGGGATCTTGTCGTTGGCGAGGAAGCCGGTCAGCGCCTCGGTGTCCGCGGTGCCCCAGCCCATGATCGCCGCGACCTTGTTGTCCGGGGCCGACCACTTCTTGTACAGCGCGATCGCGCGCGGCACCTGGTAGCCGTAGTCGTTGCTGTCGACCGCGAGCTGCTTGCCGCCGATGCCGCCGTTCTTGTTGACCCAGGCGAAGGTGTCCATCACGGCCTGGCCATAGGGCGTGCCGACGTCGGACGTGCCGCCCGAGAGATCCTGCAGATGTCCGATTGCGATCTGCTGCGCCTGCGCCGTTGAGGCGAAGGCGCCTGCGAGCAGCGCCAGCGCCGCCGAGCCGAGCAATGATTTCATCGTCATAGTGCTTCCTCCTGTGATGCGTTCGGGCCGGATTGTCGCCGGTCCCTGTTGGTTGAGTTCAATGTGAGAACGGATAGAGCTTCCAGTATGTCTTGATCTGGCGCCAGCGATGCGCCAGCCCGTCGGGCTCGAACATCAGGAAGGCGATGATGATCAGGCCGATCGCGATCTCGCGCAAAAAAGTGATGTTGTTGTTGAGCGCGAGCGCCTTGTCGATCGCGCCGCCCTTGAGGTGGTGGCTCAGCCATTCCATCGATTCCGGCAGCAGAACGACGAATGCTGTCCCCATCAGGGTGCCCATGATCGAACCGGTGCCGCCGATGATGATCATGGCGAGAAACAGGATCGAGCGCTCGATGCCAAAGCCTTCCTGCGAGATCACCAGCTGGTAGTGCGCGTAGAGCGCGCCGGCAATGCCGGCGAAGAACGCGGCGAGGCCGAACGACAGCGTCCGGTACTTCGTCAGGTTGATGCCCATGATCTCGGCCGAGAGATAGTGGTCGCGGATTGCGATCAGCGCGCGGCCGTCGCGGGTGCGCATCAGGTTGGTGACCAGGAGGTAGCACACCACGACATAGGCCAGCACGACGTAGAAATATTGCCGGTCGCCGCGCAGCGTATAGCCGAAGATCGAGAACGGATTGGCGGAGGCCGGCACCGAGCCGCCGGAGAACCACTCGGCGCGGGAGAAGAAGTCGAGCAGGATGTATTGCGCGGCGAGGGTGGCGATGACGAGATAGAGACCCTTCAGCCGCGCCGCCGGAAGTCCGAAAATCAGCCCGACGAGTGCTGTGATCACCCCGGCGAGCGGGATCGCGAAGAACACCGGGATCGCGTAGGTGTTGTTGATATAGGCCGAGGTGAAGGCGCCGAGCAGGAAGAAGCCGGCCTGTCCGATCGAGATCTGGCCGGTGAAGCCGACCAGGATGTTGAGGCCTAGTGCGGCGATGGCGAAGATGCCGATCTGGATCGAGACCGACAGCCAGTATTCGGAGAACACCTGCGGCGCGAAGCACAAGAGGATCACGCCGGCGATCGCGAAATTGCGGCTGGTTCTGGTCGGGAAGATCGTGGTGTCGGCCGCGTAGGAGGTGCGGAAGTCGCCGGCGGGTATCGTGGAGCGCGCAACCATGATTCAGATCCGCTCGATGTCTTTGGTGCCGAACAGGCCGTAGGGCTTGATCATCAGGATGATGATCAGCACGTAGAATGGCGCGATCTCGTACAGATTGCCCCAGTGCAGATACTGGCTGTCGACATACTGCGCGATGTTCTCGAGGAGGCCGATGATGATGCCGCCGAGCACGGCGCCACCGACCGAGTCGAGGCCGCCGAGGATCGCCGCCGGAAAAACCTTGATGCCGTAGGCCGACAGGCCGGAGGAGACGCCGTTGACCACGGCGACGACAACACCGGCCACGGCCGAGACCGTTGCCGAGATGGCCCAGGCCATCGCGAACACGTTCTTGACGGAGATGCCGAGCGATTGCGCGACCTGCTGGTTGAAGGCGGTCGCCCGCATCGCGAGGCCATATTTGGAGGCCTTGAAGAACCAAGCCATGCCGAGCATCATCAGGATCGATACCACGAGGCTCATGACGTAGACCGTCTGGATTTGAAGTCCGAACAGGTCGACGGACGTGCTGGCGAACACTGGCGGGAACGGCTGGGGGTTGACGCCGAACATCCATTTCAGCGCCGCCTGGAACACGGTCGACAGGCCGATCGTGACCATGATGACGGAGATGATGGGCTCCCCGATCATCGGACGGAGGATCACGACCTGGATCGCGATGCCGAACGCGAACATGAAGACCAGCGTGAGCGGCATGCCGACCCAGAACGGCACCTGATATTTCGTCAGCAATGCCCAGCACACCCAGGCGCCGATCAGCAGCAGCTCGCCTTGCGCGAAATTGACGACCTGGGTCGCCTTGTAGATCAGCACGAACGACATCGCGACCACGCCATAGAGCGTTCCGACGACGAGGCCGTTGACGAGGAGCTGGATGAGGAAGGCGGTGTTCATGATCGTTCTCACTCGTCACCGCCGGGCTCGACCCGGCGATCCATCGCGAAGGAGATTTTCGGAAGAGGATGGATGCGCGGGTCAAGCCCGCGCATGACGACCTCATGTGGCAGAAGGCGCATCACTCCGCGGCCTCCGCCATGGCGCCATGTCCACCCAGATCCACCACCTTCAGCGTCGTGCGGATGCGCTGGGTGGTGCCGTCCTGGAAGCGGATGACGGTATCGACGGGGATGGCAGGCTTGCCGCCATAGATGCCGTCGATGATATCGGCGTACTTCTCGTTGATGACGCTGCGACGCACCTTGCGCGTACGTGTGAGCTCGCCGTCGTCGGCGTCGAGCTCCTTGTAGAGCAGGAGGAAGCGGGCGATGCGCTGCGCCGGCGGCAGGTGGGCGTTGACGGTCTCGACCTCCTTCTGCAACAGCGCGTAGACCTCGTTGCGCGAGGCGAGATCGGAGTAGGTGGTGAACGCGATGCGGTTCTTCTCCGCCCATTTCGAGATGATCGAGTAGCGGATGCAGATCATCGCGGCGAGATGCTCGCGGCCGGCGCCGAGCACGACGGCCTCGGCAATATACGGCGAGAACTTCAGCTTGTTCTCGATATATTGCGGCGAGAAGCGTTCGCCGCGCGCGGTCTCGGCGAGATCCTTGATGCGGTCGATGACGACGAGCTGCTTCGCCTCGTTGAAATAGCCGGCGTCGCCCGAATGCATCCAGCCGTCCTTGACGTCGGCGGCCGAGGCTTCCGGGGCCTTGTAGTAGCCCAGGAACATGTTCGGATGGCGTACCAGGATCTCGCCGATCCCCTGGCTGTCGGGCTGGTCGATCTTGATCTCGATGTCCTCAGCCATCGGCACGCCCGTCGTGTCCGGATCGACCTTGTCGGCCGGGTGCAGCGTGTAGGCCCCGAGCAGCTCGGTCTGGCCGTAGAGCGTGCGCAAGGGCACGCCCATGGCGCGGAAGAACTTGAACGTGTCGGGCCCGAGCGCGGCGCCGCCGGTGGCGGCCGAGCGCAACCGGGTGAAGCCGAGCCGGTCGCGCAGTGCCCGGAACAGCAGCATGTCGGCAAGGCTCGAATGCTGGCCCCTCTCCAGCGCGGCAAGGCCGGTCGACATGCCCAGATGATACAGCCGCTGCTTCAGCGGCGAGGCGTCCATGACGGCGGCACGGACGTCGGCCGCGATCTGCTCCCACACCCTCGGTGCGAACAGCACGAAGGTCGGCGCGATCTCGCGGAAGTCGTTCATCATCGTATCGGGCTCTTCGACGAAGTTGACCTTCATCCGGCAGAGCAGACCTTTGCCGAGCACATAGACCTGTTCCATGATCCAGGGCAGCGGCAGCACCGAGACGTATTCGTCCTCCGGTCCCTTGGGATCGAAGGCGAGATAGGTGGCGCAATGCTTGAGCACGCGCGCGGCCGAGAGCATCGCGAGCTTTGGATGCGAGGTCGTGCCCGAGGTGGTGCAGAGGATGGCGACGTCGTCGCCGACGGTTGCATCGACCATGCGGTCGTAGAGATCGGGCTCGCGCGCCGCCCGGTTGCGGCCGAGCTCGGCGAGCTTGTCCGCCGGCAGCAGCCTGGGATCGTCATATTTGCGCATGCCGCGCGGATCGGAATAGACGATGTGCTTGAGCGCCGGCACGCGCTCGGCGAGGTTGAGCAGCTTGTCGACCTGCTCCTCATCCTCAGCGAACACCAGTCGCGCCTCGCCGTAATTGAGCAGGTAGGCGGCCTCGTCGTCGAGCACGTCCCGATAGAGCCCGAGGCTCATGGCCCGGATCGCATGCGTCGCGACCTCCGCGGCAACCCAGTCCGGCCGGTTGTCGCCGATGATGCCGATCACGTCGTCCTTGCCGAGGCCGAGCTCCACCATGCCGAGCGCGAAATCGCGCACGCGCGCCTGGTAGTCGGCCCAGGTGAAGGTGCGCCACAGCCCGAGATTCTTCTCGCGCAGCGCGATCTCCGTCCCGTGCTCTTTCGCGTTCAGCCGTAGCAGCTTCGGATAGGTGTCGGCCTGCTTGACGCGACCCGCATAGTCCATCATGCCGCGTCCTCCGCGATGGACGGCGCCTCGTCGGGATCGACCAGCAGTTCGTCCTCCTCGCCGAGATAGGCACGCTTGACGTGAGGATCGGCGAGCACGGCGGCCGGGTCGCCCTCGGCGATCTTGCGGCCGAAATCGAGCACCATGACGCGATGGGAGATGTCCATGACCACGCCCATGTCGTGTTCGATCATCACGACCGTCATGCCGAATTCCTCGTTGAGGTCGACGATGTAGCGCGCCATGTCCTCTTTCTCCTCGAAGTTCATGCCGGCCATCGGCTCGTCGAGGAGGATCAGATGCGGCTCCAGCGCCATGGCGCGCGCCAGTTCGACGCGCTTGCGCAAACCGTAGGAGAGGGTGCCGGCGGGCGCCTTGCGCACCGACTGCAGGTCGAGGAAGTCGATGATCTGCTCGACCTTCTCGCGATGCTTCAGCTCCTCGCGCCGCGCGCCGGTGAGCCAATACAGAGAGCCGGTGAGGAAATTGTTCTTCAGCAGGTGATGGCGCCCGACCATGATATTGTCGAGCACGCTCATGTGGTGGAACAGCGCGAGGTTCTGGAAGGTGCGGCCGATGCCGATGTTGGCGCGCGCGCTCGGTGGCAGGCCGGTGATGTCGCGGCCGCGATGGAACAGGCGGCCCTCGGTCGGCTTGTAGCGGCCGGAGATGCAGTTGACGATCGAGGTCTTGCCGGCGCCGTTCGGGCCGATGATCGAGAACAACTCGCCCTCGCGCACGCCGAAGCTGACGTCGGTCAGGGCTCGCACCCCACCGAAACGCAGCGACACTCCGCGCGCTTCCAACGTATAGTCCAAGTCGTCCTCCCGAACTGTCTTCGGCGCTTGGCGCGCTCTTCAAGGCATCGTGTCGCGCGACGTTGAGTTCGTCGCATTGGGTGCAATCCTATCCCGGGCATCGGTTCCGCGCCATCCGACGAATGACGGGCCACCCGGGCGGGCGCATTTTGCCGCATCTCGATGCGCCTCGTCCGTGTCCAGAGGCGCGAGTCGAAGACGGTGGTCCTCGATAGGGGAAAGCGCTATCAGGAATTGTCTTGCGCCTGACAATTCCCAGGCAATATTCACTGCAGGATTGTTGCGATGCAATATGGTCGCCGCGAGCTTCGACGAGACGAGATGCCGGCTTGATCTCTCCCGATACCCTTCTGCGCATCGCGCCCTGGTCCCGCCATCTGAAGCCCGAGGAAATCGACACGGCTGCGGCCGGCATCGTCGAGCGGTCGTTTGCGGCCAACGAGCACATCTTCCTTCGCGGCGATCAATTCGACTACTGGACCGGGATCGTCACCGGTCTCGCGCGGATGAGCACGGTGTCGCGCGGCGGCAAGGCGACGACATTCGCCGGCATGTCGGCGGGCGCCTGGTTCGGCGAGGGCAGCGTGCTGAAGAACGAGCTGCGCCGCTATGACGTCGTGGCGCTGCGCGATACGCGCGTCGCGCTGATGGAGCGGCCGACCTTCATGCGGCTGTTCGAGAACAGCGTCGGCTTCAACCGCTTCCTCGTCACCCAGCTCAACGAGCGGCTCGGCCAGTTCATTGGCCTCGTCGAGGTCGGCCGCACGCTGGATGCGACGGCGCGGCTCGCCCGCAGCATTGCCTCGCTGTTCAATCCGATCCTCTACCCGAATACGACCCGCCATCTGGAGATCACCCAGGAGGAGATCGGCGCGCTGTCGGGCCTGTCGCGGCAGAACGCCAATCAGTGTCTCAAGACGCTGGAGCGCGAGGGCCTGCTGCGGGTGGAGTATGGCGGGGTGACGGTGCTCGATCTCGACCGCCTGCGCTGCTACGGGGATTAGGTCCTGCTTTTCGTTGCGCCGATACGGGATTGATCCAACGCCTGTTTTCCGTTGAGCTTGACCGGCGGCTTCGGCTGTGGACTGCTCGCCGGGAACTTCGGCCCGAGGGGGCGCGACGGTGTTGGAGTGAGCATGGCGGGGAAGGATTGCAGCGGCCGCGTGGCGCTGATCACGGGCGTCACGGGCCAGGACGGCGCGTATCTGGCCGAATATCTGCTCGGTCTCGGCTACACCGTGCACGGGATCAAGCGGCGGTCATCGTCCTTCAATACCGCGCGGATCGACCATCTCTACCAGGATCCGCACGAAGGCAACGTGCCGTTCCTGCTGCACTACGGCGACATGACCGATTCCACCAACCTGATCCGGCTGGTGCAGCAGATCCGCCCCGACGAGATCTACAATCTCGCCGCCCAGAGCCACGTCGGCGTCAGCTTCGAGAGTCCGGAATACACCGCCAATGCCGACGCGCTCGGGGTCCTGCGCTTGTTGGAAGCCATTCGCATTCTCGGCATGGAGAAGCAGACGCGCTTCTACCAGGCCTCGACCTCGGAGCTGTACGGCCTGGTGCAGGAGATCCCGCAACGGGAGACCACGCCGTTCTATCCGCGCTCGCCCTATGGCTGCGCCAAGCTCTACGGCTACTGGATCACGGTGAACTATCGCGAGGCCTACGGGATGTTCGCCTGCAACGGCATCCTGTTCAACCACGAGAGCCCGATCCGTGGCGAGACCTTCGTGACCCGCAAGATCACCCGCGGCGTCGCCCGCATCGAAACCGGCCTGGAGGAGACGATCTATCTCGGCAATCTCGAGGCCAAACGCGACTGGGGCCATGCGCGCGACTATGTCGAGGGCATGCATCGCATCCTGCAGGCCGATACGCCCGACGATTTCGTGCTGGCGACCGGTGAGACCCATTCGGTGCGCGAACTGGTCGAACTCGCCTTCGCCGAGGTCGGTCGCCGCATCGAATGGCGCGGCGAGGGGGTCGAGGAGACCGGGATCGACGCCAAGTCCGGCAAGGCGGTGGTGCGGATCGACCCGACCTATTTCCGACCGACCGAGGTCGACCTCTTGATCGGCGATTGCAGCAAGGCGCGCGACAAGCTCGGATGGAAACCAAGGACGAGCTTCGCCCAACTGGTCAAGGAGATGGTCGCCAGCGATCTGTGCGCCGCGCGGCGGGAGGCGAGCAGTGGCCACGCCGTTTGATCTCCGCGGCAAGCGTGTCTTCGTCGCCGGCCATCGCGGGATGGTCGGCAGCGCGCTGGTGCGGCGGTTGGCGAGCGAAGGCGTCGAGTTGCTCACGGTGCCGCGTGGCGAGGTCGATCTGCGCGACCAGGCGGCGGTGTTCGCATGGTTCGCGCGCGCCAGGCCGCAGGTCGTGTTCCTTGCTGCGGCGAAGGTCGGCGGCATCGTCGCCAACAACACGCTGCGCGCCGAGTTCATCTACGACAACATTGCCATTGCTGCCAATGTCATCCACGCCGCGCATGTGAATGGCGCCGAGAAGCTGATGTTTCTCGGTTCCTCCTGCATCTATCCGAAGCTTGCCGCGCAGCCACTGCGCGAGGACGCCATGCTGACCGGGCCGCTGGAGCCGACCAACGAGCCCTATGCGATCGCCAAGATCGCCGGCATCAAGATGGTCGAGGCCTATCGCAGCCAGTACGGCGCCGACTTCATCAACGTGATGCCGACCAATCTCTACGGTCCCGGCGACAACTACCATCCTGAATACAGCCACGTCGTCGCGGCGCTGATCCGCCGTTTCCACGAGGCCCGGCTCGCCGATGCGCCCGAGGTGGTCGTCTGGGGCACGGGAACGCCGCGGCGCGAATTCCTCTATGTCGACGACATGGCGGATGCCTGCGTGCACCTGATGAAGACCTATTCCGACGCCGGGCTGGTCAACATCGGCACCGGCGAGGACATCACGATTGCCGATTTCGCCCGTGTGGTCGCGGCAACGGTCGGCTATCAGGGACGGATCAGCTTCGACACCTCGCGGCCAGACGGCACGCCGCGCAAGCTGCTCGACGTGTCGCGCCTCGCCGCGCTCGGCTGGCGCGCGACGACGTCGCTGAAGGACGGCATCGCGCGCGCGTATCAAGCGTTCCTGCAGGAGAGGGGGCACGCGCAAGCGTAACCCTCCGCTGTCGTCCCGGCCTTGAGCCGCGACCCATAACCACCGAATGCTGTGAGACGCGCGGAATGTGCCGTTTGCCCATGTCAGACATCACGCGGTACGGGTCCCGGCGTTCGCCGGGACGACACCATTAGTTTGGTGAAGCGCGTGGCACTTTCACGCCCAGCGCCGTGGCCATCGCCGAAATCAGCGGCTTCATGAAATAGGCCTCGCCCGCCGGCGTGATCGACGGCGCCAGCCCATGCGCAGCCAGCTCCTCCGTCACCACGGGCCCGACCGAGGCGATCTGCGTGCGTGCCAGCCCCTCGCGCAGGCGTGCCTCGACGCCGTGCGCCCTGGCCACGTCGAACAGCCGCCGCGGCTGGCCGGAGCTCGTCAGCGCGATCGCATCGACCTTGCCGGCGATCATCTCGTCGATCGCGGTGAGGATGTTCGCATCCGCCGCCTTGGCGTCATAGACGTAGGGCAGCACGGGATCGACCTCGGCGCCCGCGGCCTTGATGGCGCCGATCAGTGCCGAATGGTCCTTGTCGGGATAGAGCTGCAGGCCGAGCCGATGACCCTGGAGATCGTAGCGCGACAGCAGCTCAGCCACGCCTTCGGATGTCGGCTTCTCGGTCGTGACCTGCGGCTCGAGCCCGAGCTCGCGCAAAGCGCGACCCGGCTTCGGGCCACGGGTGAACTTGCGTGTTTTGCCGAGCGCGGCGATGAACTCCGCTTGGAGGCCGATCCGGCGCACCACGGTCATCAGCCGCCGCAGGCCTTCGCCGGTCATCAGCACCACGTCATCGAACGGCCGCTCGATGCAGCGGCGGATCCAGGCCTCGATCGGCACCGGGTCCGGCGCATCCTCGATCGTGAACATCGGACATTGCAGCACGTCGGCGCCCTGCTCGGCGAGCAGTCGCGAGAACTGCGCCTCCTCGCGGGTTTCCAGGATCAGGATGCGGTTGCCGGTCAGCCTGTCAGCCATGGCGATGCTCGAAGTTTGAGAGTTGATGTTTTGTTCATCCTGCCCCCGCGCCGGGCGTTGGCGCAAGCGCGCGGAGGGTGGTAGAGCAGGGCCCGAACGGGCGCCAAGCCTGCCGCATCATTCCCCTCATATCATCCGCCCGGTACGTCATCGCCATGTCCGACCACCAATATGTCCTGACCCTGTCCTGCCCGGATCGTCCCGGGATCGTCTCGGCCGTTTCGACCTTCCTCGCCCACAATGGCCAGAACATTCTCGATGCCCAGCAGTTCGGCGACTTCGAGACGGGTCACTTCTTCATGCGGGTGGTGTTCACGGCCGCCGATCTCGCCGTCAACCTGCCGGCGCTGCAGACCGGCTTCGCCGCGATCGCCGAGCGCTTTGCGATGGACTGGCAGATGCGCGACCGCGCCGGGCAGCGCCGGGTGATGCTGCTGGTGTCGAAGTTCGACCATTGTCTGGTCGACATCCTCTATCGCTGGCGCACCCGCGACCTCGCGATGATTCCGACCGCCATCGTCTCCAACCATCCGCGCGAGACCTATGCCGGGCTCGATTTCGGCGACATCCCGTTCCACCACATGCCGGTGACCAAGGACACCAAGCGCGACCAGGAACAGGCGATCCTGAAGCTGGTCGATGAGACGAAGACCGATCTCGTCGTGCTGGCGCGCTATATGCAGATCCTGTCGGACGAGATGTCGGCGAGCTTGTCGGGCCGCTGCATCAACATCCATCATTCGTTCCTGCCGGGCTTCAAGGGCGCAAAACCCTATCACCAGGCCTATGAGCGCGGCGTCAAGCTGATCGGCGCCACAGCTCATTACGTGACCCGGGATCTCGACGAGGGTCCGATCATCGACCAGGATGTCGAGCGCATCAGCCATCGCGACACGCCGGAGGACCTCGTGCGCAAGGGCCGCGACATCGAGCGGCGCGTGCTGGCGCGGGCGATCCGTTATCACCTCGAGGATCGCGTCATCCTCAACGGGCGCAAGACCGTCGTCTTCATGGATTGATGTCGCGACCGCCCGTCAGCGGCCGGGGACGGTCGCCTGCGCGTTGGCGTTCGACTGCGTCTCCTTGTCGCGTTCGGCGGCCGGCATCTGCCGCTGCCGCTCGCGCTCCTGCATGAAACGGTCGTATTCCGGGGTTCCTGGACGGGGCGGCGCACCGGCCGGCAGGCCGCCGGCCCATTGCGGCATCAGGTCGCCCATCCCCGCGCCGACCTTCTCATTGATCGACGAGCAGCCGGCGAGGATCGGCCCAGCCATGGCCAGAAGCATCATCGCGGCCGGAAACAGTCTGGTCCGGTGGGGGTGTCTGGCCGGCATTGACGGGGGACCTTTCGTGCTGCGGGAGATCCGCGGCCCGGACCCTAACGACTTGCCATCAATTGGCAAAATTTGGCCGTTCGATGATTGGGGTATTAATATACCTATCACGGATTGGTGGTCCGTTGCGGAAACCTACCGTTCACGAAGCCTCCCATGATCGCCATTGACAACGGGGTCCCGAGTCCGCAGCGATGCGCCCGCGATATCGCGAACGAGATCGCACGGTTAAGACAACAATGGCCGGGGGCTGCGGTCCTGATCCGACCAGGGAGGTAGTTTCAATGTTCGTGCGAAACAAGACACTGACGCTCGCCAGTGCGGCTCTTGCCGCGGCTGCGCTCGCGTCGGGTGCGGCGCGGGCCGAAGACGTGTTCAAGATCGGCCTGATCGTGCCGATGACCGGCGGCCAGGCGTCGACCGGCAAGCAGATCGACAATGCGATCAAGCTGTACATGCAGCAGAACGGCGACACCGTCGCCGGCAAGAAGATCCAGGTCATCCTCAAGGACGACGCGGCGCTGCCCGACAACACCAAGCGTCTGGCGCAGGAGCTGATCGTCAACGACAAGGTCAACGTGATCGCCGGCTTTGGCGTGACGCCGGCGGCCTTCGCCGCCGCGCCGCTCGCCACCCAGGGCAAGATCCCGGAAGTCGTCATGGCGGCCGGCACCTCCATCATCACCGAGAAGTCGCCCTACATCGTCCGCACCAGCTTCACGCTGCCGCAGTCCTCCACCATCATCGGCGACTGGGCGGTCAAGAACGGCATCAAGAAGGTCGCCACGCTGACCTCGGACTACGCGCCCGGCAACGACGCGCTGGCCTCGTTCAAGGAGCATTTCACCGCTGGCGGTGGCGAGATCGTCGAGGAAATCAAGGTTCCGCTGGCGAACCCCGACTTCGCTCCCTTCCTGCAGCGCATGAAGGACGCCAAGCCGGACGCCATGTTCGTGTTCGTGCCGGCCGGCCAGGGCGGCAACTTCATGAAACAATATGCCGAGCGCGGCCTCGACAAGAGCGGCATCAAGGTGATCGGACCGGGTGACGTCACCGACGACGACCTGCTCAACGACATGGGCGACGCCGTGCTCGGCGCCGTCACCGCGCACATCTATTCGGCGGCGCATCCGTCGGCGAAGAACAAGGAGTTCGTCGCGGCCTACAAGAAGGCGTTCAACAGCCGTCCAGGCTTCATGGCGGTCGGCGGCTATGACGGCATCCATCTGATCTACGAGGCGCTGAAGAAGACCGGTGGCAAGACCGACGGCGATTCCCTGATTGCTGCGATGAAGGGCATGGCGTGGGAGAGCCCGCGCGGTCCCATCTCGATCGATCCGGAGACGCGCGACATCGTTCAGAACGTCTACATCCGCAAGGTCGAGAAGGTCGACGGCGAGCTCTACAACGTCGAATTCCAGACCTTCGAGGCCGTCAAGGATCCGGGCAAGGCGAAGAAGTGACGCGATAGGCGTCATCGAGGGACGCGCAAGGACCGTGCGCTCCCTCCCCCGCCCGCGGGGGAGGGCTGGGGAGGGGGCACCCCACGGCACACGCGTCATGTGGAGAGATTTCCCCCACCCGGATCACATCGTTCCGATGCGATCCGACCTCCCCCGCAAGCGGGAGAGGCGCAGACCGAGCAAGCGTTGTATGCATGCCCTTCGGATGAAGGGATGACCGGGGACTGAAACTAGACTCCATGACCGCCATCCTCACCAACCTGTTCGACGGCGTCGCCTACGGCATGCTGCTGTTCGTGCTGGCCTGCGGGCTCGCCGTGACGCTCGGCCTGATGAACTTCGTCAACCTCGCCCATGGCGCCTTCGCCATGGCCGGCGGCTATGTCTGCGCCGTGCTCGTCAACCGGATGGGATGGCCGTTCTTCGCGGCGCTGCCGCTGGCCTTCGTCGCGAGCGCCATGATCGGCGCGCTGCTGGAGCGGACGCTCTATCAGCATCTCTATGCGCGCAGCCATCTCGACCAGGTGCTGTTCTCGATCGGGCTCGTCTTCATGACGGTGGCCGCGGTCGACTACATCATGGGCTCCTCGCGAATCTTCATCAATCTGCCCGACGTGCTGCAGGGCCAGTTCGACGTCTTCGGCGTCGGCATCGGCCGCTATCGGCTGATGATCATCGTGATCTGCGGGCTGCTCACGGTGGGGCTGCAGCTGGTGCTCTCCAAGACCCGGTTCGGCAGCCGACTGCGCGCCGCCGTCGATGATCCCCGCGCGGCGAGCGGCCTCGGCATCAACGTGCCGCAGGTGTTCGCCTTCACCTTCGCGTTCGGCTGCGGGCTCGCTGGCCTGGGCGGCGCGCTCAGCGCCGAGATCCTCGGCCTCGATCCGTACTTCCCGCTGAAGTTCATGATCTACTTCCTGATCGTGGTCACCGTGGGCGGCTCGTCCTCGATCACCGGGCCGTTCCTGGCCTCGCTGCTGCTCGGCATCGGCGACGTCGCCGGCAAATACTACGTGCCGAAGCTCGGCCCCTTCGTCATCTACACCATCATGATCGTGATCCTGATCTGGCGTCCGAACGGCCTGTTCGGTCGCACGGCGACGCGGTGAGGATCGCATGACCACGAACGCACAAGCCGAGGTCGGATTTCACGCCAGGCAGCATGGCCGCTGGCACTGGAGCGAGTTCGCCTTCTGGATCGTCGTGCTGGCGGTCGGACTGGCGTTTCCCTCGCGCTACCTGATCATGACCGAGATCCTGCGGCTGGCGCTGTTCGCGCTCTCGCTCGACCTGATCCTCGGCTATGCCGGCATCGTCTCGCTCGGCCACGCCGCCTTCTTCGGCGTCGGAGCCTATTGCGCGGGCCTGCTCTCGGTGCACGGCATCATCAACGAGCCGGTGCTGGCGCTGATCGTGGCCGGCCTCGCCGCCACCGTGCTTGGCTTCGCCACCAGCTTCCTGGTCATCCGCGGCGTCGACCTGACGCGGCTGATGGTGACGCTCGGCATCGCGCTGTTGATGGAGGCGCTGGCGGAGCGCTTCTCCAACATCACCGGCGGTACCGACGGTCTCCAGGGCATCGACATCCAGCCGATCTTCGGCGTGTTCGCCTTCGACATGTTCGGCAGGACCGGCTTCTTCTATTCGCTTGCGGTGCTGTTCGTGCTGTTCCTGTTGGCGCGGACCATCGTCCACTCGCCGTTCGGCCTGTCGCTGCGCGCGATCAAGAACAATCCTTTGCGCGCCGCCGCCGTCGGCATTCCCGTCAACAAGCGCCTGATCGCGATCTACACCGTCGCGGCGTTCTATGCCGGCATTGCGGGGGCACTGTTCACCCAGACCACGGCGCTCGCCTCGCTCGACGTGTTCGCGTTCGAGCGCTCTGCTGATCTGGTGCTGATGCTGGTCATCGGCGGCTCCGGCTATCTCTATGGCGGGCTGATCGGCGCCGCCGTGTTCCGGATGTTGCAGGAACTGTTCCAGTGGATCACGCCGCAGTACTGGATGTTCTGGATCGGCCTGGTGCTGGTCGTCATCGTGCTGGTCGGCCGCCACCGCATCCACGCCTATGCGCTGTGGTTGCCCAACCTCGTCCTGCGCCAGATCGCCGGCCGCAAGGCCGCGGTGGCCCTCACCGATAACGAGGCGCCATGACCTACGCATTGGAAACCCGCGGCCTCGACAAGCATTTCGGCGGCCTTCACGTCACCCGCGATCTGTCGCTGCAGATCGCGCCCGGCGCGCGCCACGCGCTGATCGGTCCGAACGGCGCCGGCAAGACCACGGTCATCAATCAGCTCACCGGCGTGCTGGAGCCGAGCGCCGGCCGCATCCTGCTCGAAGGCCAGGACATCACCGATCTGCCGGTGCACAAGCGCGTGCTGCGCGGCCTGTCGCGCACCTTCCAGATCAACCAGCTGTATCCCGACCTGACGCCGTTGGAGACCATCGGGCTTGCGGTCTCCGAGCGGCTCGGCGGCGGCGGCAATTGGTGGCGGCGCATGGGCACGCGCGACGACATCAATGCCGAGATCGCCGAGACGCTCGAGCGCTTCCGGCTGCTCGACGTGATGAACGACCGCACCTCGACCTTGCCCTATGGCAAGCAGCGCCTGCTGGAGATCGCGGTCGCGATCGCCGCGCGCCCGCGCGTGCTGCTGCTCGACGAGCCCGCCGCCGGCGTGCCCGAGGGCGAGCGCAAGGACATCCTCGCCGCCGTCGCCGCGCTGCCGCGCGACGTCACGGTGCTGCTGATCGAGCACGACATGGACCTCGTCTTCTCCTTTGCCGACCGCATCTCGGTCCTGGTCTCCGGCGCTCTGCTGGTTGAAGGCACGCCCGACGAGGTTGCGCGTGATCCGCAGGTCAAGGCGGTCTACCTCGGCGAGGCTGCGTGATGACCGATCTGCTCGCGATTGAAAATCTTCGCGCCGGCTACGGCCAGGCGGTCGTGCTGCCGAACATGTCGCTCAAGCTGCCCGAGGGCCAGGTGCTGGCGCTGCTCGGCCGCAACGGCACTGGCAAGACCACGTTGATCAACTCCATCGTCGGCGTCACCCGCCGCTTCTCCGGCAAGCTTGCGCTCGCCGGCACCGACATCACGGCTCTTCGCGCCGACCAGCGCGCCCGCGCCGGCATCGGCTGGGTGCCGCAGGAGCGCAACATCTTCCGCTCGCTCACGGTGGAGGAGAACATGACGGCGGTGGCGCAGCCGGGACCCTGGTCGATCGAGCGCGTCTACCAGATGTTTCCGCGGCTCAAGGAGCGACGCAACAATTTCGGCAATCAGCTCTCCGGCGGCGAGCAGCAGATGCTGGCGATCGGCCGCGCGCTCACCCTGAATCCCAAGGTGCTGCTGCTCGACGAGCCGACCGAGGGCCTCGCGCCGATCATCGTCGAGGAGCTGCTGGCCGCGATCGGCACCATCAGCCGCGCCGGCGGCCTGTGCTCCGTGATCGTCGAGCAGCACGCGCAGAAGCTGCTCGCGCTGGCTGACCGCGTCGTCATCCTGGAGCGTGGCACCATCGTGCATGACGCGCCGTCGAGCGCCTTGAAGGCCGATCCGGCGCCATTGGAGCGGCACCTCGGCGTCGCGAGCGCGGCCGCGCATTGACCTGATCGTCGGGCTTGAACGCTACGGGGCGAAGCGTCATCCTTGGTTGCAGGGACGGTGTGGCTCGCGCAGTCAGCGTGAAGGCCATGCCGGAAGATCCGGCGGTATGGTGCGGCCGCCGTGGACACCGGTATGCAGGATCCGGTCGTTACAGCAGGAAGGCTGGCCAGCGCCGTTGTCGCGATGGCACTTCACCTGGAGGCGGATTTGATGGGTTCACCTCAGGATGCCCCATTGAACGAGGTCAGGGTAGGTCAGCCCATTGCACGGGCCATGGATTGCGCCATGCCCCTCCACGATCTCTCCTCGATAGAATTGTATACCGACCGGATACGGGGTAGGGGATGGACCCAGTCCATCACGCTTTGCCCAGGTAACCAGCCAGGACAGATCGCAGCCGGTCCAACAACCCTATCCAACGAATCGACGCCTTCCAAGGAGTGAGCACATGCAACGCACCAAGCCCCCATTCCGCGCCGACGAAGTCGGCAGCCTCTTGCGGCCGCAGAAGATCAAGGAAGCCCGCGCCAAGCTCGAGAAGGGCGAGATCTCGGCCGACGATCTCCGAAAGATCGAGGACATGGAGATTGAGAAGGTCGTGCATCGCCAGGCCTCGACCGGTCTCAAGCTCGCCACCGACGGAGAGTTCCGTCGCTCCTGGTGGCACTTCGACTTTCTCGCCAAGCTGACCGGATGCGAGCTGTTTCACCCGGACACCGGCATCCAGTTCACCGGCGTGCAGACCCGTCATGACGCGGTGCGCGTGATCGGCAAGCTCGACTTCCCGGATAGTCATCCGATGCTCGACCACTTCCGCTTCCTCAAGAAGCACGCCGACACCGCGCATGTCACGGCGAAGATGACGATCCCGTCACCGGCGGTGCTGCACTTCCGTGGCGGCCGCAAGTCGATCTCCAAGGACGTCTATCCCGATCTCGACGCCTTCTACGAGGATCTCGGCAAGACCTATCGCAAGGCCGTGAAGGCCTTCTACGACGCCGGCTGCCGCTACCTGCAGTTCGACGATACGGTCTGGGCTTATCTGTGCTCGCAGGACGAGCTCAAGAAGGCGCGCGAGCGCGGCGACAATCCCGACGGTCTGCAGCAGATCTATTCGCGCATCATCAACTACGCGATCGCCGAGCGGCCCGCCGACATGACGATCACCACGCATGTCTGCCGCGGCAATTTCCGTTCGACCTGGATTTCCTCGGGCGGCTACGAGCCGGTCGCCGAGACCATGCTCGCCAATACCAATTACGACGGCTATTTCCTGGAGTATGACAGCGAGCGCGCTGGCGGCTTCGAGCCGCTGCGCTTCCTGCCCAAGGGCAACAAGGTCGTCGTCGTCGGTCTCGTGACCTCGAAGGTCGGCGAGCTCGAGAAGAAGGACGACATCAAGCGCCGCCTGGAAGAGGCCTCGAAGTTCGCCCCGCTCGACCAGCTCGCGCTGTCGCCGCAATGCGGCTTCGCCTCGACCGAGGAAGGCAACATCCTCTCCGAGGAAGAGCAGTGGGCCAAGCTGCGCCTCTGCGTCGAGCTTGCCGAGGAGATCTGGGGGAAGTAAGCGCGCCGTGAACACTGCACGCCTCGACATGGGGCGTGCTGATCAGTGATGCGGAAGCGGGGCCGGAGCAATCCGCTCCGCTTCTTTTTTGCGCAGCAGCGCGCGGCGGATCAGCCGCTGTGCCGGGGCCTCGAACCCGGAATAGGTGAGATACGCCGCGGTCAGGGTCAGCCCCATGAAGCCGACCCAGAACGAGGGGCTGCCGTAGGGGATCGCTCGTCCAAGCGCGCCGAAAGCCAGCGCGATCGTGAGCTGGATCGGGAAGTGCAACAGGTAGCACGAATAAGTCATGTTGCCGGCGGCCTGCAGCAGGACTTCGGTGCGCCGCGGCAGCGTGATGGGCGTCGCGCAGACGAACAAGAGGATGGGTGTATAAACGAGCAGGAGCGCTGCGGAGCGCTCGGCAAGCTCAACGCCGGAGAGCCAGAGGGCCGGCGGAATTGTAACGACGGCGCACGCGGCGAACGCTTCCAGCCGCGCGCGGTACGGGGCATCGGCGACGCTCTGCCGCACCATGGCGGCCAGTCCGCCGGCATAGAAGAACACGAAACACTTGCCGACCAGTGTCCCGCTCGCGATGCCGGCCAGGATCATCGCCAGGTTCAACAGCGGTGATGTGGTGACGAAACGCAGCGCCAGGAAGAAGGCCGCATAGACCAGAACCTCGATCGAGACCGACCAGATCGGGCCGTTGAAGCTGACCCCGGTCGGCGGCAGCCAGTCGCTCGCCATGAAAAGCTGGGTGACGAAATGAGCGAGATCGTTGCTCTGGTAGACGAAGAAGACGCCGTGCTGCGCGGCATAGAGGGCCTGCAGCCCCGCGACCAGCAGCAGCGTTGCGAGATGCAGCGGATAGAGCCGCGACACCCGGTTGACGAAGAAGGTCCAGCCATCGACCGTGCCATCCGGGATGATCGCGCTGTACTTCCAGAAGAAGATGAAGCCCGAGATGCACCAGAAGATCACCACGCCGTATTCGCCGAGCTCATAGAACGGAAACAGGACATTGTAGAACGGCAGCTCGCTGCGGACGAGATCGACAGGGGCATCGGCGATGTAGGCGAAGTGCGGGTAGTGCCACAGCAGCACCGAGATCGTGGCGAGGAAACGCAGCAGCTCCAGTCCGAGCAGCTTGTGAGTCCCAGGCGATGTCGATGTGTGAAGCGGGGCCATGCGGTGATCGTTAACCGTCTCGACGGGATGTGCGCCCCCATCCTAGCCGGCGCGAAGTGAAGGATTGTTTTCGCAGCCTGCGGGATCAGCGGCAGGCGAGCTCGGTTCCCTGCAGGATCGCCTGGTCCCAGGACCGATAGCCCATGGCATTCAGGTGGATGCCTTCGAGCGTGAACGGCGATTCCATCGGCGGCAGGGGCAGGAAGGTCGCGCCGGTGCGCCTCGCGAGGTCCGGCAGCATGGCGCGATAGCCGGTGATGTTCGCCATGGCGGCCTTCTCCATGGCCGGCGTGAATGGCCCGCGCGCCTCGACGGAGGGAAACTCGGTGACGAAGATGCGCGTGGTGAGGTTTGATAGCTCGCGCAGCAGGGCCTCGTAGCGCCCGGCGAAGGCCTCGCCGGAGTCGGACTTGGCGGTCAGCGCATCGTTCACGCCGAGGGAGACGATGATCGCGAACGGCCGTTTCGGGCCGAGTGCGGGCTTGAGCCAGCCGGCCAGGTCGCTGCGCGTCCCGGCGCCGGCGAGACCGGCGTTGACGATCGGATGTCCGCAGGCGCTGGCCGGCAGCGTCGCCGCCTCGACGATGCTGTCGCCGAGCACGACGATCGGGTCATCGGAGCGCGCCATCAGGTTGTAGTGGACGATGAGCTGGCGAACCGTGCGGTGGTCGCTGCCCGACGGCGTCGCGGAGCGGCGCGCCAGCACGAACGTCGCGGCTGCTGCGGCAATCACCGCAAACAGCACGAATCCCAGCCGCGCCTGCGTCTTTGCTGCCATATGGACGATCGATGCCTTGATGCGACCCGACCGTAGTCTGAATTCGCAAACGGAGCTCTAATTCGCCCGCGTCCAGGTCGAGGAACGGCAGATGACGCCGCCAAAGGCGCAACCGGCGGTCGTCAGGGTGCCGCCGGTGAGCGTCATCTTGGCATCATAGGTCTTGCCGTCATCGGGATTGCTGTAGCTGCCGGCCCAGGCATTGGGGCCGGTCGGCTTCATCCCGGAGAACAGCCGCTGTCCGACCTTGGCGGGAGTGTCGGTGCCTTCCTTGATCCAGACCAGCGTGCCGCAGACGGCGCCGCCGCAGGGCGCGAATTTGACCTTGGAGGCGCCGCTTTCGCGCAGCCAGACGCCGGTGACATCGTCGGCGAGCGCCGGGCCTGCGGCCAGCACGACTGACAGACCAAGTCCAACAACGAAACGACCGATCATGCGAGCCTCCCTGATCCTTCGAGACGAGCTTGTTGCCGGCGGATCGTGTCGGCGATTGGGCGGGCCGACGGCGATACGCTTCGTCTCCATTGTGCGGCAGCATATCAGGATTCGGGCATGCTGCACCTGACTCCCCGAGGGCCGTGACGGTCGGGCTGGAGCAGCGCCTGCCCAGCCGCAGATCTATCTCGCCGCCAGATAGACCTCACCGAGCAGCGAGGAGTTCGACCACGGCACCTGCTTGTTCTTGGTGCCGGCCACGACCTCGGCGCGAACGCGCGTCAGCATCTGCTGTACCTCGAGACCGGGCGTGCCGATGTGGCGGGTCAGCGCCGCCGAGAACGGGCTGTTGTCGCCGTCGCCGTCGAGCGCGACCTTGCCCGGCGCCGTCGCGAACGCGATCAGCGTGCCGGCCCCGGACGTCGCGCCGGTACCGAGCGACGTTGGTGCGGCGAGCCCGCTGGCGCTGAGACCCCGGCCGGGGCCGGCGCCTGCCGTCTCCGGCGGGGCGAACGGATTGTTGCGGCAGGCATCGAGGATCAGGATGTTGGTGCGGACCTGGTCGTCGAGCCCGGCCAGGATCTGGTCCATGTCGACCATCGCCGTGACCACGTCGCTGCCTGCAGACGGCGCAATGTCGGTGGGGACGAGATAGTTGCGGCCGTCGATCTGCACGCCGTGGCCGGCATAGAACACCACGGCGACCTGCGCCCGCGCCGCCTCGCGCAGGAAGTCGCGCGTCTTCGCCTGCATCGCCGCGCGGTCGAGATCGAGGCCCTCCGTCACCGTGAAGCCGATGTCGCGCAGGCTCCTGGCGATGGCTCGCGCGTCGCGCGGCGGATTGGGCAGCGGCTGCACGTGCGTGTAGGCGCCGTTGCCGATGACCAGCGCCATGCGCTGCCCGGTCGGCACCGCTGCGGCCGAGGAGGGGGCCGGGGATTCCGGCCGCTGCTGGGGGCGCGCCGCCGGCTCCGACAGCAGCGACAGCCGCACCCTGGCGGTGGCCTGGCTGGCCTTGCTGCCGGCATCGGATGCGGTGGGCTTCAGCGCCGCGGCGTAATCCGCCTTGGCCGCATCGAACTCGCCCTTGGCCTCATAGGCCAGCGCGCGATGCACGTGGGCTGAGATGACGACGCTGCCCGGCGGTGTCATCACGTTGGCCGGCGGATTCTGCGCCAGCCGGACCGCCTCGGAGGCGTCGGCAACGGCGCGGTCGAGATGGCCCTTGGCGCGCCAGATCACGCTGCGGTTGATCAGCGGCGAGGCCAGCGCCGGATCGAGCCGGATCGCCTCGTTGATGTCGCCGAGCGCGCCGTCGAGGTCGCCGGTCGCTTCCTTGGAGATGCCGCGATTCTGCCAGGACAGCGCGGATTTCGGCGTCAGCCTGATCGCCTGGTCATAGTCGGCAATCGCCCTGGCGTAGTCGCCGGTGCCGCGATAGGCGTTGCCGCGGTTGTGGAAGAGCGTGCCGCTCGGCGCGCCGCTCTTGATGGCGTCGTTGAAGTCGGCGATCGCGATCTCGTACTCGCCCTTGTCGTAATAGGCCGAGCCGCGCAGATTGTAGATCGCCTGCGCCGGCTGCAGCCGCAGCGCCTCGGTGGCATCGGCGATGACGTGGGTGTAGTCGCCCTTCTTGTTCCAGCCGACCGCGCGCCAGAAATAGATCGTGGCGAGCTGGCTGCCGGAGAACACCTTCAGCGCGATGATCTTGGTGCAGGCGGCGATCATCTGGTCGGCCGGCGTCGTCTCGGTGGTACAGAGGGGGCCAAGCTGGGACTTCGACTGGGCGAGGCCGGGAGACGCCCAGAGGGCAGCCAGCAGCGGTATCAGCAGCAGGAGGGAGCGGCGCATCGGCACGGACCGTGGGGGACGAGAGGCGGGAACCCATCCGGTTTGTTGCGTCCGGAAGGTTCCGGGTTCAGGCTCTTTCCAATGGTGGGCAGATGGTGCTAGGAGGTTGGGCCAAGGGCGCGTTGCCCACTCCTGTTTCCCACCCGTCGAGCCGAATGAAGAACGACCAGCTGCTCGCCCAGATCACGGAGTTCTGCCGCCAGTCGGACATGGCGGAATCGACGTTCGGCCGGCGCGCCGTGAACGACGGCAAGCTCGTGCAGCGGCTGCGCGAGGGCAAGCGCATCACCATCGACACGCTGGATCGCATCCAGGCCTATATCGCGGCCTCGACTGGCACGCTGCCGCCGCCGCGGCTCGACGTCGTGCCCGAAAAGCGCGATCCCAAGAGCAATTTCCGCTTCTTCGAGAACCGTCAGAAATACCTGCTTTTCGTGCACACCTGCAGCGAGAAGCGGGTGGTGGCCGAGCGCGTCGGTCTCGAACTCGCCAGCATCCATCCGCGGCCGCCGGCGCTGCGGCTGTTCGACGCCGGCGTCGGCGACGGCACCGTGCTGTCGAAGGTCCTGCGCACCATGCACGGCCGTTTTCCACACATTCCGTTCTATGTGGCCGGCAAGGAGCTGAGCCTCGAGGATGTCAGGCTGACACTGGAGAAGGTCCCGGACCGGCTGTTCGAGCATCCGGCCAGCGTGTTCGTGTTCACCAACATGAACTATGCCGAGGCGCCCTGGCTGACGCCGGCGTCGCCTTCGGTAGCCGCCTCGATGATCTGGCACGAGGTCGTGCTGCAGGGCGATTCGTCCGGGGATTTCGAGGCCCAGATCACGGCGCTGAAGCCGTTTCTGGAGCAGAACTGGCGCGCCAACGTCTCCCCGCGCACCGGCATGCCGGTCTATGAGCGGCCGATCGCCTTGGTGCTGTATCGCGAGGATCACCGCTTCCTGCTCGACGGCATCATCCCGCGGGCCGGTCGGGTCGAGGCCAATTTCGACCTGATCATCGCCTCGCAGCCCTACCGGGCCCGGTCCTCGGTCAATTTCCGCGCCAAGCGCATCATCGCACCGCTGGCGCGGGCGCTGAAGCCGGGCGGCCGGCTGATCGGAATCCACTCCCACGGCCAGGATCCGGGCCTGGACATCATCCAGGCGGTCTGGCCGGGAGAAAATCCTTTCTCGGTCAGCCGCCATGAGCTATTGCGCGCCGTGAAATACGAGCTCGGCTCCAGTGGGCGGGACTTAAATTTTAACGCCTATGCGGACAATCGCTCGATTTTCAGGTATGAGATGGAGGCTCTGCCCAACGAGGTCACCGGTGCGATCGGAACCTCGACGGCCTTTGCAGCCTGGAACGCGGCGGTGTATGTCGCGCAGATCGAGGAAGACCGCCTGACCGAGGTGGCCCACTCGTCCCGCGCGCTCGACGCCGCCAGAGAGGTTCTGCGAAAGCACAACGGGCTGTGGTTCTACGATGAATCCTACGTCATCTCGCGGCGTCGCGACTGACATTCCTTAGGGATCAATACAAACGACCGCCGTGGGCGGCGAAGAAGGGGTTGCTTGATGCGCGCGTCATATCTGTTCACCTCGGAGTCGGTGTCCGAAGGCCACCCGGACAAGGTCTGCGACCGTATTTCCGACGAGATCGTCGACCTGTTCTACCGTGAAGGGCCGAAGGCCGGCATCGACCCCTGGCAGATCCGCGCCGCCTGCGAGACGCTCGCCACCACCAACAAGGTCGTGATCGCCGGTGAGACCCGCGGCCCGGCTTCGGTCACCAACGAGCACATCGAGCACGTCGTCCGCGAGGCCATCAAGGACATCGGCTACGAGCAGGAAGGTTTTCACTGGAAGACCTGCGACATCGAGATCCTGCTGCATCCGCAGTCGGCCGACATCGCCCAGGGCGTCGACGCGCTGCAGCCCGGCGAAGTCAAGGAAGAGGGCGCCGGCGACCAGGGCATCATGTTCGGTTACGCGACCAATGAAACGCCGGATTTGATGCCGGCGCCGATCTTCTATGCCCACAAGATCCTGCGGCTGATCTCGGAAGCCCGCCACGCCGGTGTCGAGAAGGTGCTCGGTCCGGATTCCAAGAGCCAGGTCACCGTGCAGTATGAGAACGGCAAGCCGGTCGGCGTGCGCGAGATCGTGGTGTCGCACCAGCATCTGGTCGAGGACATGACTTCGGCGCAGGTCCGCGAGCGCGTCGAGCCCTATGTGCGCAAGGCGCTGCCGGAAGGCTGGATCACGCCGAAGACGATCTGGCACATCAACCCGACCGGCAAGTTCTACATCGGCGGTCCCGATGGCGACGCTGGTCTGACCGGCCGCAAGATCATCGTCGATACCTATGGCGGTGCTGCCCCGCATGGCGGCGGCGCGTTCTCCGGTAAGGATCCGACCAAGGTCGACCGCTCCGCCGCCTATGCCGCGCGCTACGTCGCAAAGAACATCGTCGCCGCTGGTCTCGCCGACCGCTGCACCCTGCAGCTCGCCTATGCGATCGGCGTGGCGCGGCCGCTGTCGATCTATATCGACACCCACGGCACCGGCAAGGTGCCGGAGGAGGTGCTCGAGAAGGCGGCCGCTCAGGCGATGGACCTGACGCCGCGCGGCATTCGCACCCACCTCGACCTCAATCGCCCGATCTATGCGCGCACCTCGTCCTACGGCCATTTCGGCCGTACGCCGGACAATGAGGGCGGCTTCTCCTGGGAGAAGACTGACCTCGTCGAGGCGCTCAAGCGTGCGGTGTAGCTCTTAGTGCCGTCATTCCGGGGCCGCGCGACAGCGCTGAACCCGGAATCTCGAAGTGATGGATTCCGGGTTCGCGCTGACGCGCGCCCGGAATGACGCCTTTTACAGACAGGAACCCCACATGACCGCCAAGCCAGGTTTCAACGACTACATCGTCAAGGACATTTCGCTCGCCGAGTTCGGACGCAAGGAGATCTCGCTCGCTGAGACCGAGATGCCCGGCCTGATGGCGACGCGCGAGGAGTATGGCCCGAAGCAGCCGCTGAAGGGCGCGCGCATCGCAGGCTCGCTGCACATGACCATCCAGACCGCGGTGCTGATCGAGACGCTGAAGGCGCTCGGCGCCGACATCCGCTGGGTCTCCTGCAACATCTATTCGACCCAGGACCACGCCGCCGCCGCGATCGCCGCCGCCGGCATTCCGGTGTTCGCCGTCAAGGGCGAGACGCTGGTCGACTATTGGGACTACACCGCCAAGCTGTTCGATTGGCACGGCGGCGGCCATCCCAACATGATCCTTGATGACGGCGGCGACGCCACTATGTACGTCCATCTCGGCCTGCGCGCCGAGAACGGCGACACGGCGTTCCTCGACAAGCCGGCATCCGAGGAAGAGGAGGTGTTCTTCGCGCTGCTGAAGAAGCAGCTCAAGGAAAAGCCGAAGGGCTACTTCGCCGAGATCGCCAAGTCGATCAAGGGCGTCTCGGAAGAGACCACCACGGGCGTGCACCGCCTGTACGACATGCAGAAGGCCGGCACGCTGCTGTGGCCCGCGATCAACGTCAACGACAGCGTCACCAAGTCGAAGTTCGACAACCTCTATGGCTGCCGCGAGTCGCTGGTCGACGGCATCCGCCGCGGTACCGACGTGATGATGTCGGGCAAGGTCGCGATGGTCGCCGGCTTCGGCGACGTCGGCAAGGGCTCGGCCGCCTCGCTGCGCCAGGCCGGCTGCCGCGTCATGGTGTCCGAGATCGACCCGATCTGCGCGCTGCAGGCGGCGATGGAGGGCTATGAGGTCGTCACGATGGAGGACGCCGCGCCGCGCGCCGACATCTTCGTGACCGCCACGGGCAACAAGGACATCATCACCATCGAGCACATGCGCGCGATGAAGGATCGCGCCATCGTCTGCAACATCGGCCACTTCGACAACGAGATCCAGGTCGCCTCGCTGAAGAACCTGAAGTGGACCAACATCAAGCCGCAGGTCGACGAGATCACCTTCCCTGACGGCAAGCGCATGATCCTGCTGTCCGAAGGCCGCCTCGTGAACCTCGGCAATGCGATGGGCCACCCGTCCTTCGTGATGTCGGCGTCCTTCACCAACCAGACCTTGGCCCAGATCGAGCTCTACGCCAACAACAAGGACGGCAAGTACAAGAAGGAAGTCTACGTGCTGCCGAAGTCGCTGGACGAGAAGGTGGCGATGCTGCATCTCGCCAAGATCGGCGTGAATCTCACCAAGCTGCGCCCCGACCAGGCCTCCTACATCGGCGTCAAGCCGGAAGGCCCGTTCAAGTCGGACCACTACCGCTACTGATATCCGGCGCACCGCGCGGCTGACATGGCGAAGGCCGGGGCATTGCCCCGGCCTTTTGCTTGCTTCGGCGTAGTTGTGAGTTGAATCTGCACCTGCCTCCGATCGTCATTGCGAGCCGCCGGGTCCCCGCGGGTGCGCGGCCCGATGACAAGCTCCGCGAAGCAATCCAGAGTCGTGGATGGGATTCTGGATTGCTTCGTCGCTTTGCTCCTCGCAATGACGGAGACCGCGGCGCACTCTATGAAATCAGCGGAACGCCGCGACCTGCGGTGAACGTGACAATCAGCTCGTTCGCCGCGAGGCCAGCGCCGACGCGCGGATCGCCTTCGTACGCTTCGCCGCATGATGCTCAGGCCGTGCCGCGATCCGCTTGTGCTTCTTCGTCTCCGCCGCTGCCACCTTCACGGCCGGCGCGCGATGCTTGGCATATTCCTCGCCGTCGACCGGGCCGACATGCGGCGGGTCGTGATCGAGATAGGGCCGGCCGATGCCGAACGTCTTGCCGTTGGCATCGACCCATTTCCACAGCGCCTCGGTCGCCACCCAGCGCTGTGCGCGCGTCGCGCCGTTGACGCTGACGATGTCGGCCGCGAGTCCGTGGCCGTAGCCGCCGCGCAGGCTGCCGCCGTGATAGGAGCGGTTGCTGGCGGCCTTCAGGCCGCTCGCGATCTCCTGCCGGTAGTCGTCGCGGAAGCCGCTGGTGATGCCGGGCGCGAGCCCTGCGGCCTCGGCGGCATGCAAGGTGTGAAACAGCTTCAGCTTGAAGCCGCGGTCCATGCCGCCGATCACATACTCCATCATGCTGCGGCCGACGCGCTCGGCCGCCTTCGGATCCTTCCAGGTGAAGTCGTTGTCGACGAGCTTGGTGAAGCTGCGCGTCACCTTCACCATGCGCCCCTTGCGCTTGACCGTGACGACGCGGCGCTCGGTCTCGCGGATCTTGTCGAGCTTCGGCGCGCGCTCGTACAGCGCCCACAGATAGCGGTCGATGCAGGCATCGATGTCGGGGCACTCGTCGAGGATCTCGATGCGGTCGGCGCTGGCGACGGTGGGCCGGGGCGGTTCGGTCGCCGCGCCGGGCGCGGCCTGTTCGTCCGCCGGCAGAACAGCCGATGGAGTGATCGACGCGGTCGTCAGCGCAGTCTCGGCTGCGGTCGGCTGCGGCGACGTCGCGATCGGCTCCGCGGCGACGGGCGGCGTCGCTGCCTCGATCTCGGCGGCGGACGCGGGCCAAGCCGCCGCACAAGCTACCAGGACAACGGACCGACACAACGCACGCGTCAGAAACTGCTGCGAGCTCATCATCCGGCCTCCCCAAAATCCGAGCCCCTGCTGGTGAGGGGCGGTCAGGCATCCGAGACCTGCGATTGTTCGGCGCAAGACGGCCCGGCGCAATAACACACCTCCGCACCCGTGCAGCTTTTGCGAGAACTGTGGCCTGCGTGCAACGATCGTGAGTTCCGTGTGTGGCGCGACTCGCTGCGAACGATCGTTCAGCGATGACAGGTGGCGGAGACCGCAGGGCCTTCGGCCGACGCTCGGTTGCCAACGACAGCCGCGCCGCGTACTCTCTTGGAACTCGTTCGTGGAGCTGGCTACATGAGCACCATCGAGATCATCGTCGGCGGCACGAGGTTGATCCGGGACTACGCGCCCGAGGACTCGATCTGGTCGCTGCCCGAGGAAAAGCGCGAACGCAAGGCGCTGGCCGATGCGCAGCGCGATCTCGCCGTGGGGGCCGACCATCTGGCGCAGACGCGCTACGCCGTGCGCGGCTGAGCCGCCCGGTCAGCGCGAGCCGCGCCGCAGCAGCTTGCGCCCCGTCAGCATGGCGCGGGCGAGATTCTCGCGCTGCAGGCGGCTCACCAGCACGACGCCGGCGACATGCAGCACCACCAGCGGGATCAGGAGATATGACGTCACCTCGTGGGTGTCCTCGACCCACCAGATGCCGAAGAAGCGCACGGTCACCTGCATCGCGCCGGTCATCGCGGAGACTATGAGCAGAAGCAGCAGTGCGAGCTGCATCGCCGTGCCCGCGGGATTCAGCCCGAGATAGCGCCCGGTCTTGCCGCGCCGCAGATTCCACAGGTAGGCCGGCGTCGCGCGCAGCCGGAGCTTGAGACTGCGGAAGCGCGAATGGCGGGTACCGATGATGCCCCAGATCAGGCGAAAGGCGAGCAAGCCGAGGATCGCGTAGCCCGCGATCCGGTGCAGGCCGTCATGGACGTTCGGCGTCACCCAGGCGATGAGCACCAGCACGACCAGCATCCAGTGCCACAGCCGCAGCGGCAGGTCCCAGACCTGCACGGTCTCGGCGGCGTCCTGGCGTTTCAGGCTGGCTCGAGGGGCTGTGCCGTGCATGGCTCTCACGTCACGTCGTCCAGCCCGCTGGGCGACGCTTGCGCCAACTACTTGGCGATCGTGTGCTTCAGGCTGAGATCCTCCGGGCTGTAGAACAGCTCATACAGCTTGCCGCCCTTAACGCCGTAGACCTCGTAGCAGGAGCCTTCGACCTTCGAGCGGCGCACCTCGTAGCCCGCTTCCTTGGCCTTGGCTTCCGCCTCGGCGGCCGGCTTCCACTGGGCCTTGTCGAGCTTGGTGCAGTCCTTGTAGCCGTCGGCCATGGCCGGCGAGATGGCAAAGCCGGCGAGTGCGGCACCGATCACGGCTGCGATGGTCAGTCTCATCAATCCCTCCAATGAGCAAATTCAAATACGATGCATCGTGGGAGCAGTGGAGACGGCAACCGCCCCGATGTGTCAACGGAGCGGCGGCTGGAATCGCTCTTAGAGCTTTTCCAAGTTCGTGAGAGCGGCGATTTTGGCCGAGAATCGCAGACGGCGTGATGCGCGACGTTACGTCTCGCTCGTGCCGCTCGTCGCGACGCCGTGTCGTCTGGCGCCCGCTCTCGCCCTGTCCCGCTGGCGGGACAGGGCGAGATGCGAATGCCGGCGTCAGAATTCCAGGTTCGCACCCAGATAGAACGAACGTCCGGGGCCGGGAACGGCGGTGCCCCACATCGTCGCGGTGCCCGATACGCCGCCGCCGGTGGCCGCGACGGTGCCGGCCTCCTTGTTGAACGACATCGATGCGCCCTCGCCGATATAGGCGCCGCCGAGCGGCAGGTAGTAGAGCTTGTTGAACAGGTTCTCGACGCCGAAGCTGATGCGCAGCCTCTGCCAGGTGTAGTTGCTGCGCAGGTTCACCAGGCTGTAGCCCGGGGTCTTGAGCTCGTTGCGCGCGACGGAGACGTCGGACTTGCGGCCCACCATCACCAGCTCGAGGCCGCTGTCCCAGCCGTCGAGCCGGTGCGTGAGCGTCAGCCTGCCGTTGATCGGCATGATGTTGTAGAGACCGCTTCCGGTGTCGAGATTCCGGCCATTGGTATAGCTCAACACTCCTTTCAGGCCGAAATCGCCGATCGACGTCGTGCCCAGCGGCACCTTGCCGGACAGATCGAACCCGTACAGCCGCGCCTGCTGGTTCATGTATTTCATGATCACGAACTGGTTGGCGACGGCAGGCACGGCGGCGGTGTTGGTGGTGGCCTTCCACTGCACCGCATCGATGTAGTCGCGTACATGGGTGTAGTAGGGCGTGAGCCGGATCTCGGCCTCATGGTCGGCGCTGTGCCAGGCGCCGGTGAAGCTCACGGTATGGGCGACCTCGGGTCTCAGATTGGGGTTTCCGAGATAGCCGTTGCCGTCGCCGACGAAGTTGTTCATCTCCAGCGCCATGGTGTTGCGCGACCAGGAATAGCGCTCGTAGAGATTCGGCGACCGGGTCTTCTGCATCGCGCCGAACTCGAAGGTGAGATGGGCGCTCGGCGTGTTCCGGAACAGCGCCGTCAGATCGACATTGTTGTCCTTTCGCGAGCGATCCATGGCGTTGAACGCCGCGCGGGAGCCGACCGAGCTCGTCTCGTACATGCCGGACATGAATCCCGATGTCAGCGGCGTGGTGCTGGTGTTGTAGCCGACGACCGGTCCGGTGTCGGTCTCGACGCGTTCGAACCGCACGCCCAGCAGCGACAGCCAGGACGGGCTCCACTTCGCCTCCCACTCGCTGAACACGCCGGCCCGGTCGCGCTTGCCGCCGTTGATGTTCCAGAACGTCAGCGGCGCCATGCCGCCGATGCAGTTGCCGACGCCGCAATCGGGGGCCGGCGGCCACCAGTCGTCGAGACGGTAGGTCTGCAGGTCGACGCCGACGCGGACCACGTCGCGGGGCGACAGCGTGATGTCGGCCTTGGAGGTCAGGCCGTTGGTCTTGGTGCGCGTATACATCGGCATGCCGTTGACCGGATAGCGCGCACCCGTCGTGTTCGGCGGGCTGAGCGTGCCATACGAGAACAGCCGATCACCGCCGAAGTTCATGTAGTGATCGACGGACTGGTGATAGAGGCGGGTGTCCAGATCGCCCCAGTCGAACCGGCCGAGATGGTGCAGGTTGAAGCTGTAGGCATCGTTGCCCAGCATGTCCATGCGCTGGTTCGGGTAGAGCTGATAGGGCACCTCCTGCACTCCCGCCTTCAGCTCGATGAGCTGGCCGTCCTTGCTCCAGGCGATGCCCATCAGATGATTCCTGGTCTCGTAGGCGGACGAGCCGACCTGATCGAGGGGAAGCACCGGCGTGATGGACCTCCTCAGGGTGAAGTTCTTGAAGTTGCCGCCGGCCGTATAGTTGTCGGCCTTGACCGCAGCGCCGCTGTAGCTGACGCTGTAGTTCTCGGTGGCCATGGTGGCCGACAGGTTGACGCCGCGCACGTTGCCGTTGCTGCGGTAGAAGGTGCCGATGCTGCCTTTGGTCAGCAGGCTCTGCCCCGGCGCCGCGAACAGAGCCGCCGGCGAGCTGACGGCGACGGTGCCGCCGATCGAATCGCCGCCGACGCTCACGGGCGTGATGCCCGCCCAGACCTTGGCCGCGGCGACCTGGGCCGGATCGATGTAGGACAGCGCCGGATTCATGTGATTGGGACATGAGGCGATGGTGTCCATGCCGTCGACCTTGACGCGCAGGCGGTCGTCGGCGAGGCCATGGATCGCCGGCAGGCTCGAGGCCCCGCCGGCCGAATAGAGGCTGACGCCGGGCACATCGGCAAACAGCGCAGCGGTGTCGTTCGTGATGGCGCGCTTCGCCAGGATGTCACCCGGCGCAACCGAAGTGGCGCCGGGAGGCGCGTCGACGCCGTCGGATGAGGCCGCCTGCGGCGGTGGCGCGCTGGCCGGATTGGTCGCCGCATGTGCGCCCCTGCGGCGGACTGCCGTTCGCGCGGCCGGGCGGGGCTTCGGGACAGCGACCGTCACCTGCGGCAGCGTGGCGGCGGAGCGAGCCTGCGATGGGTCCTGCGCGAGCACGGGACTCGAAAGGGCGAATGCCAGCAGCGCCGGCGATGTGAGCACAGTGGTTGAGCGGAGCAACCGCCGCCGGACGGGTGTCGAACAATGGTCCATGATGGATCTCGGAATAGGAATGGGAGAGGCGCCCGGCTGCGAGCGCGCCGTGGCCTCGTGAACATGTCGCGACGAGGCGGCTGCGGGCACGGCTGCGGCGACCGCCGGACGGCAGCCCACAGCGCGCGCGGACGAGACCGGCCGCATCGTGACGGGATGAGATGTCTGGAGTATCGGCCTAGAGGGCCGCCGGTGGTCCGCGAGCGACCGGCAGTTCGAGCGTAGGCCGAGGCGCCGCAACGAGGTCTGTCCGCTCGATCAGGATCGCCACGACCACCGGCATCGGCCGCGCCACGGCGGGGACGTGCGGGACAGTGACGCCGCGCCCGAGCGCACAGAACGGACAACTCGCGCATTGCTTGGCCGCAGTGCCGATGTCGTCCGACGTCGGACCGTCGACGGAGCTCTGACAGATGATGGCGACGGCATCGGGAGCCGCAACCGCAGCGCTCATCGCGGAGAGCGCCAGCGCGGACTGGAAGATCAGGGCCCATGCCGCGAACCAGACGAGAGCGCCGCCGAGCCGCGACAGCGCTGCGCGCCGCCGCGCCGAGCGCATGCGCGCCTCACGTCGTCCTGATGCGATGCCTTGTAGTTGACGCCCTTGACGAGCCACCGACTGACGCCCCCGTCCCTCGCAACTACCTACAGGAGCGGACATCCGGTTGGCAATGGACGACACGCGGCCGGCTCGACTCCCGTCGCAGTGGATCAATTCGGCCACAGTGAAGTGACTTCAACTCATTCGCGAGCGGCCGGTGCGACTGAAATGCGCGCGGGCCATTCTTGCGAGTCGAACTCAATCGCGGCGCGGTCTCGCGACGGATGACGGCCGGGCCTGGACGCCGTCAGCGACATCTGTCAAATATATCCTCATGACCTTCCGCATTCGCATCGCAGGCGCTGCCGTCAGCAGCCGAATTACCGACCCGGCCTGATCCGTCGGGCCGGGCGCTTCCGCCTGCGAGAATTGCCTGTGAATGCTCTTGGCGCCCGAAGATGCGCCGTATGCGAGGTCTGTATCCGTGTCTCCCAACCAACCGACGCTGCACCTCGTGTGCGGCAAGATCGCTGCCGGCAAATCGACGCTCACCGCGGAGCTCGGCCATCGCCCGGCCACCGTCGTGGTCGCCGAGGACGACTGGCTGTCGCGGCTCTATCCCGGCGAGCAGAGCAGCCTGGCGGACTACGTGCGCAATTCGTCACGGCTGCGCAGCGTGATGGGGCCGCACGTCGTCGCGTTGTTGCGAGCCGGCGTTTCGGTCGTGCTCGACTTCCCCGCCAACACGCCGGCGAGCCGCGCCTGGATGCGCGGTCTGTTCGAAGCCGCCGGCGTGCCGCACCAGTTGCATCACCTCGACGTCCCCGACGAGGTCTGCAAGGCACGGCTGCGCGCGCGCAACGCAGAAGGCCGCCACGCCTTCACCGTGACCGACGAGGAGTTCGACCTGTTCACTTCATACTTCGTGGCGCCGACCCCGGAGGAAGGATTCGACGTGATCTTGCATCGGCCGTGACCTTGCGGCGGCGACTGGGACTGCTGTCGTCCCGCTGGCTTGTTGGCGGCAATCCTGGCGGTGCGCGTCGCCGCGCAACCGTCAGCCGTGCCGCGGCGATCACCGCCTGGTCTCAGAAGATTGCGTCCAGCGCGCTTTCGGCAGCGGAGATGAGCTCGCGCACCTTTGCGCTCTCAGACAGTAGCGCGGCGAATGACGGGTCCGCGCCGATGTGCTGATCCAACTCATCCAAGGCGTTGCGCCACTGCTGCAACTCTTGCTGGAGGCGTTCGGTCTGGGGACGCAGGAGTGCCCGACAAGCCGCCACGGCGTGCTGTTCGACGAATCGCGAGGAATCGGGAGCAGGAAAATGAATGATGTCGGCCACGGTCTTCTCGTCAGCGCCTTCTTGTGAACGCCCCCATTCGATCGCTTATGGGGCGGCGGCCCGCCGGGCTCCGCCGCCCTGGTCGCGCGCAGCTAAGCCGCGGTCCGGGCGGCCAAGGCCTGAGCTTCGGCTGCGGCGCGGGCCATGCTGGACGACATCTCGTTCGTCACCGTGCTCTGCTCTTCCACCGCCGCCGCCGTCGAGGTGACGTATTCGCTGACGCTGTTGATCGCCTGCTTGATCGAGTTGAGCGCCGTCACGACGTCGCCCGAGATGCCGTTGAGGTTCTCGATTTCCTGGGCGATCTTGTCGGTGGCCTGCTTGGCCTGGTTGGCGAGGTTCTTGACCTCGGCGGCGACGACCGCAAAGCCACGCCCGGCTTCGCCGGCGCGGGCGGATTCGATGGTGGCGTTGAGCGCGAGCAGGTTGATCTGCCCGGTGATGTTGTTGATCATCTCGACGATGCCGCTCATCGCCTGCGTGGCTTCGGACAGCCGCTGCGCCTGGCCGTCGGCGGATGCTACCTGACCGACGGCGCCCATCGCCGTCTCGCGGGACTTGGTCATGGCTTCGGAAATCTCCCGCACAGACGCGTTCAACTCCTCGGAGCCTGCTGCGACGGATTCCATCATCGCACGGACGCGCTCGTTGCCTATGCGCACCAGCACCTGCCTGGTGACGTCGGTCGCATACTTCACGACCTTGAACGGCTTGCCGTTGAGATCGAGGATCGGATTGTACGAGGCCTGGATGTAGACCTCCTTGCCGCCCTTGCCGATGCGTTTGTATTCCGCCGCCTGATACTGCCCCCGGTTCAGGTCGGCCCAAAACTCGCGATATGCGGCACCATCGCGCTCCGAAGGCTCGACGAACATGCTATGATGTTTGCCTTTGACCTCGGCCAGGGTGTAGCCGAGCACATGCAGGAAATTGTCATTCGCGGTGATGATCGTGCCGTCCATGTTGAACTCGATCACAGCCTGCGACTTGCCGATGGCATCGATCTGGCCGGCCAGATCCGCGTTCCTGAGCTTCTGCGCGGTGACGTCGGTCGCGAACTTGACCACGCCGAACGGCTTGCCGGCGGTATCGAGCATGGGATTGTAGGTGGCGAGAATCCAGACCTCCTTGCCTCCCTTGCCGATGCGCTTGTATTCGCCGCCTTGATATTCGCCGCGATTGAGGGCCGTCCAGAACTCGCGATACGCCGCGCTGTCGCGCTGTGACGGCTCGACGAACATGCTGTGATGCCGGCCCTGGATCTCGTCGAGCCGATAACCCAGAACGTCGCAAAAGTTCTGGTTCGCCGTCACGACCGTTCCGTCCAGCTTGAACTCGATCACGGCCTGGGCGCGATCGATGGCAGCGATCTTGGAGCCGTCCGCCATGCTGCGCAGCTTTTTCGCGGTAACGTCGGTCGCGAACTTCACCACCTTCACCGGTCGGCGGTTGCCGTCGAGAACCGGATTGTAGGACGCCTCGATCCAGACCTCGCCGCCGCCTTTGGTGATCCGCTTGAATTCTGCGGCCTGGAATTCGCCGCGGTTGAGAGCCGCCCAGAATTCGCGATAGGCCGCGCTGTCCCGCTCGGCCGGCGCCACGAACATGCTGTGATGCTTGCCCTGGATCTCATCCAGCCGGTATCCGAGCGTATCGAGGAAGTTCTTGTTTGCCGTGATGATCGTGCCGTCCATGTTGAACTCGATCACGGCCTGCGAGCGGCTGATCGCGTCGAGCATGGCCTGTGCGTCACCCTTGGCGTGTCTGCGGCCGAACATTCTCTTTCCTCTCTAGGTCTGCTCTGCCGGGGTTTCGGCACATGCACGTCTGTCGATTTCCAGGACCTTGGTTCGCTGGGGCCAAACGCCGCCGCGAGGCCCGACTCTGGTCCAGAGTGAGCGGATCGTAGTTGAATCGAATTATCCAAGTATTTGTCCGATCCCCGACAGATCGGCCGTATGCTGCCGCTCCGATGACCCCGATACCCATCGCATTTGGCCGCTTGGTACGCCGTTGTTCCGAGCGAGCCATTGGACGACCCGGCGCAGACCACGGCCAGCCCCGCGAGGCAGCATTCTGTCCGTAACAATACGGGGTGTTCGGTTATCACCGCGAAAATCGTACGCCCCCTTGCGCCGGGACGTTGTCCGAACTGTGGAACTGAACGAAATTCGTGCTTGCCACGTGTCCTAACGCACGGCCTTGTGCTCACGCGCCTGACGATTGCACGAGGGTTGACCAGGTGGTGATGCCGATCGGGCGGAGGAGCTGTTTGGGTCAAATCTCATATCTCGATCGATATCCGCTGTTTCGCTCGCGTGATCGCGAGTTCGCGCGCGATCGCTTGTTCAGCATCTACGCCGTCGATCGTTTCGACAGCTCCGACTCCAGCTTCGGCATCGAGGCCAATCTTGCGCGGCTCAGCACCGCGGGGCTGGCGTTCTGCTCATATGCGGGCGCGGCGTCGGTGTCGTTTCCGGAATCGACGATCTACAGACAGTTCTTCTCGATCCAGGGCACTGCCGGATACAGGACTGCGCGAGGCCACCAGGCGATCGTCGCCTGGAGTCCCCTGATATCCGGGGATTCAAGACTGGATCTCGAATTTCCTGCCGGCTACTGCCAACTGGTGGTCAGGGTCGAAAGCGCGCCTTTGCACCAGCTGTTGAGAGCCATGCTCGGCGATGACAGAGATACGAATCTGACCTTTGACGAAGGCCCAACCGATCCTGCTGTCATGGCTCTCGTCCGCCAGGACGTTTTCAGGCTTGCCGGTGAGTTGCAGATGTTCGGAGCGGACTACTCGCCGATAGCCATCGCAGAGCTCGAGCGGAGCTTGATGATCCGGCTGCTGCTTGCAAATCGGCACAGCTTTAGCAGCCGCCTGCTGAATGCGCCCCAGCGAGTCAACCGTATGGTTGTCGATACCGTCGAGTCCTATATCGAGGCACATTGGGACGAGCCTCTGGACCTCGAGAAGATTGCCGCGATCGCGGGGGTCAGCGTCCGGTCGATTTTCCGCGAGTTCTCGGAGTCGGGACGCGGATCACCCGGCCAGTTTGCCAAGCGCGTCCGACTTCAGCGGGCATCTGAACTTCTGCGACGGCCCGATGCCAACACAAGCGTCGTGTCGATCGCCTTCAAATGCGGCTTTGGCAATCTGGGCCGCTTTGCCAGCGAGTACCGCCAGATGATGGGTGAGTTGCCCTCGGAGACGTTGCGGAACGCAAGGAAGACGTGAGCTTCCATGGGATCACGGACGCGCCTGCGTTACAATCGTATCGGACGTCGAGCGATGATATACGCGTTTGACAATGTGCATTGCGACGCCGGCCGTTTCATCGCGAGCCGCGCGATTCTCAAGCCGTGACGAATCCGATCCTCAACCGCCGGTTCTGCCGGCCCTTGTTGTCGACCTTGAGAATGCGGATCCGCCGCGCCTGCGCCGTCGAGACCAGGTGCGTGCCGCCGCAGGCCTGGCGGTCGAGGCCGTCGATGTCGACGATGCGGATCAGGCCGTCGGCCTGGCGCGGCGGGGCGACCGATTTGGCGCGAAACAGGCCCGCGGTCGCCTGCGCGTCGTCATAGGGCATGTCGAAGGCGCGTACCGGGCGATCGTCCGAGATCGCCGCGTTGACCGCGTCCTCCACCGCGCGCAGCTGCTCCGGCGCCAACTTGGGCAGGTCGAAGTCGACGCTGAACTCGTCGGTCTCGGTCATGCGGACGCCGGTCAGCAGCGCGCCGTCGAACAGGGTGTAGACGGCGCTGTTGACGAGATGCGCCACCGTGTGCTGCTCGCTCATGCGCTGCCGGAACGCCGGATCGACGTGCAGTTCGATCGCCCCGTCCGGGATGGCGTCATCACCGATCAGGTGCCAGATGCCGTCGGCGGTCGGCTCGAACCCGGTGACGACGCGGACGATCCCGTTCCACGTGATCGTGCCGCGGTCCGGCAATTGTCCGCCACCGCCGGGATAGAACGGCGAGCGCGCCACCAGCACCGCGCCGGGTCGCGCGTCGAGCGCGGTGATGTCGAGCTCCAGCACGTCGGGACGATCGACAGCGAAAGGGCGGGGCAGGAAGTCGGTCATGCAGAACGGCTCGCAATCGCATCGCCCGGATGAGCGGAGCGACGTCCGGGTTCATCGAGACGGCGCGTGAGGCCCCGCATATCGCTGCGCTCATGCGGGCCACGAAGCTACGACGATACGCAGCATCGCCGCGCTGCGCAAATGGCCGTTCCTGTCTCGGCCGCAGCGCCGGGTCTCAACGGCATGCGGCCACCGTGAACCACGCCATGCGAAACGCGCCATCGCCCAGGCGCAGGCACACGGTGTCGCCCGGCTGCAACCTTTCGTACAGCGCCTGCGCAACATGTGCATCGGTGGCTCGCGCGAACGGGCCCCACGGCTCGAGCGTCACCTGATGCGTGGCGAGCCGGCTGTGGCCGAGATGCTTGGCGAGCACACGGCTGCGCAGCAGCGCCGGCGCCGAGCGGTCGAGTGCGGTGTTGAACTGGCCAAGCGTCCCGAACGCATAGGCGGCGACGAAGAGAGCGGCGAGCAGCAGCCGCCAGCCGCGGCGGCGGAGCTGGGTTTCGAACCGCGCGGCGACGATGAGGAAAATGATCGCGACCGCGGTCGCGAAGGCTGTCAGCGGCAGCCAGTCGACGAGATTGATGTCCGACAGCGTGCGCGCGGCGAGCGTGCCGGCCGCCACGATGCAACCGGTGCCGAGATTGGCGCCGTAGCCGGAGCCGAGGCCGATGCGGAACCGCCCGGGAAAGCGCAAGGTGAGGATGAGCGCCACCAGCGGGATGACGGTGACGACCGCGATCAGCTGGCCGGCCGGAAAGCTCGGGAAGAGCGACCAGGCTGCGAGCCCGATTGCGAACAGCGAAAAGCCCAGGGCGATGCGCTGCGACGGCGCACCACTGCCGTCCCGGCTGTCGCTGTCGCCGGGCCTGTCGTCGCGCGGGTGGGGAGCGTTCATCACCAGATCCGTATCGAGGGTGTTTCCCGCTGATAGCGGAGGAGGGTTGACCGACGACGAATGCGCCGGCGATTTGACAGCGACGAGCCGGGTTGCGACTGTCCGCAGCCAGAGCAAGAAAGCCGCACCAGGAAACGCCAGGAACACCTCATGTCAACAGAGCATGTCGACGTGCTGATCGTCGGCGCCGGGCTGTCCGGCATCGCCGCCGCCTATCATCTGCAGCACAAGTGCCCGGGCAAGCGCTTCGCGATCCTGGAGGGGCGGGGCGCGATCGGCGGCACATGGGACCTGTTCCGCTATCCCGGCATCCGCTCCGACAGCGACATGTACACGCTGGGCTATTCGTTCAAGCCGTGGACCGATCCGAAGGCGATCGCCGACGGGCCGCAGATCCTGAAATACGTCCAGGACACCGCGACCGATAACGGCATCGACCGCCACATCCGGTTCAACCATCGGGTCCGGCGCGCGTCGTGGTCGAGCGCGGACGCACGCTGGACCGTCGAGGCCGAGCGCCGGACGGAGCAGGGCACGGTCGAGACCGTGCGGATGACCTGCGGCTTCCTGTTCATGTGCTCCGGCTACTACCGCTACGAGTCGGGCTATCTGCCGGACTTCAAGGGCATGGCCGATTTCAAGGGCCGCATCGTGCATCCGCAGGCGTGGCCGGAGGATCTCGACTATGCCGGCAAGCGCGTCGTCGTGATCGGCTCCGGCGCGACCGCGGTCACATTGGTGCCGGCGATGGCCAAGTCCGCCGCGCATGTGACGATGCTGCAGCGCTCACCGACCTATGTGGTGTCGCGCCCGGCGCAGGATGCGCTTGCCAACAAGCTGCGCCGGCATCTGCCCGCTGGCCTCGCCTATCACCTGATCCGCTGGCGCAACGTGCTGTTCGGGATGTACTTCTTCCAGCTCAGCCGGCGCAAGCCGCAGCGGGTCAAGCAGCTGATCCTGGGCGGGGTGCGCGCCGCGCTGGGTCCCGATTACGACGTCGCCACCCATTTCACGCCGCGCTACAACCCGTGGGACCAGCGGTTGTGCCTGGTGCCGGATGGCGACCTGTTCAAGACCATTCGCGAGCAGCGCGCCTCGGTGGTGACGGCCGGGATCGAGACCTTCACCGAGCGCGGCTTGCGCCTCACCGACGGCCGCGAAATCGAGGCCGATATCGTGGTCACCGCGACCGGGCTGGTGCTGCAGGTGCTCGGCGGCATCGAGGTCGTCGTGGATGGCCGCACCGTCGATTTCGCCAAGACGCTCAACTACAAGGGCATGATGTATTCCGACGTGCCGAATCTGGCGGCGACGCTCGGCTACACCAACGCGTCCTGGACGCTGAAATGCGACCTCACTTGCGAATATGTCTGCCGTCTCCTGAACTACATGGACCGGCACGGCTATCGCCAATGCGTGCCGCACAATGACGATTCCACCGTTACGCCGCTGCCGTCGCTGAGCTTCAGCTCCGGCTATGTGCAGCGCGCGGTCGCCGACCTGCCGAAGCAGGGCTCCAAGCGGCCGTGGCGGCTGTACCAGAACTACGCGCTGGATATCGTCTCGCTGCGCTTCGGCAAGGTCGACGACGGCGTGATGCGGTATTCATGAGGGCAGGGGGAATCGGCAACGTGGTGTGAGTCTGCGTCGAGATCTCTCCACGGCGTCATGGCCGGCCTTGTCCCGCCCATCCACGCCGACATGCCGGGCAACCACGAGATGGATGTCGGGGACAAGCCCGACCATGAGCAACTAGGTCGCAGTTCGCCCGGGGTGAAAGGCACTTTCGGCGTGCGCCCCCATGTCCGAATGCAATGCCCTCCATCACCGCTCCGCCGCCCCCTCCCGCAGCGGCGCGCGGCTGAGATCGTTGCCGGCGGCGATCGCCTTCTGCATGAGGCGGATCAACTCCTTCGCCTCGGCCTCGCTGAGGCCGCGCACCATCAGCCGCTGCGCCGCCTCGACCGCCGGCGTGATCGCCTCCAGCGTCCTTCTCCCCTCGTCGGTGATCAACAGCTCCCGTGACCGGCGGTCGCGCGCGCTCGCACGGCGGACGACGAGGCCCTTCTGTGCGAGCCGGTCGATCACGCCGGTGATCGTGGTGCGGTCATAGGCGATCAGGCCGGCCAGCGTGATCTGGTCGATGGCCGGGTTGGCCGCGATCGCCGCCAGTGCCGCATATTGCACCGGCGTCAGGTCGAAGCCGGCGGCTTCCACCTCCGCCAGGAACACCGCCACGGCGATCTGCTGAAACCGGCGCGCCAGGTGCCCCGGCATGTCCCGCATCTCGGTCAATTCGAATCTCCTGTCACCAGCTTGACAAGCATACTGATGATCAGCATACTGATCAATAAGAATGGCGAGGGAGGGTGGTCACGTGCAGTTTCATCTCAACGGCTTCCAGCCGGGCGATCCCGAGATCTTCGACGCGGCCGAACGTGTCGCGAGCGCCGGCGCGACCGGCCCGCTGCCGCCCGAGGCCGATGTCCTCATCGTCGGCTGTGGCCCCGCCGGGTTGAACCTCGCTGCCCAGCTTTCCGCTTTTCCGGACATCAGGACCTGCATCGTCGAGCAGAAGCCGGGCCGGCTGCTGCTCGGTCAGGCTGACGGCATCGCCTGCCGCACCATGGAGATGTTCCAGGCCTATGGTTTTGCCGAGAAAGTGCTGAGGGAAGCGTGCTGGATCAACGAGACCACGTTCTGGAAGCCGAGCGACCAAGACAGCAAGCATATCGCGCGCAGCGGTCGCGTGCAGGACGTCGAGGACGGCCTGTCGGAGATGCCGCATGTCGTGCTCAACCAGGCTCGGGTCCACGATTTCTTCCTGGACGTGATGCGCCGTTCGGCCGCGAAGCTCGAGCCGCACTACGCGCGGCGACTGCGTGATCTGCGGATCGATCCGGCCGCGGGCATCGACGCGCACGGCGTGACAGTCAGCTTCGATCGCATTGATCCGGAGCATGAAGGCCAGGTGGAGACGGTGCGCGCGCGCTACGTCGTCGGCTGTGATGGCGCGCGCAGCGTCGTGCGCAAGGCGATCGGCCGCGAGCTGCACGGGGATTCCGCCAACCACGCCTGGGGCGTCATGGACGTGCTCGCCGTGACCGACTTTCCCGACATCCGCTTCAAGTCGCTGATCCAGTCCGCCAAGGACGGCAGCCTGCTGGTGATCCCGCGCGAGGGCGGCTATCTCGTCCGGCTGTATGTCGAGCTCGCCAAGCTCGAGGTCGGCGAGCGCGTGGCCGGGCGCAACATCACCGTCGACGAGGTGATCGCCAAGGCGCAGCGCATTCTCGCGCCCTATACGCTTGAGGTGAAGGAGGTCGCGTGGTGGTCGGTCTACGAGATCGGCCAGCGCATCACCGACAAGTTCGACGACGTGCCGGAGGCCGAGGTCGCAACGCGGCTGCCGCGCGTCTTCATCGCCGGTGACGCCTGCCACACCCACAGCCCGAAGGCGGGGCAGGGCATGAACGTGTCGATGCAGGACACGTTCAATCTCGGCTGGAAGCTCGCCGCCGTGCTGGGCAGGCGTTGCGCGCCGCAGCTCCTGCACAGCTATTCGGCCGAACGGCGGGCCATCGCCCAGGAGCTGATCGATTTCGATCGCGAATGGTCAGGAATTCTTGCCTCCGCCGCCAAGCAGGGCGGCGCCGATGCGGCCAGGACGCAGGACTATTTCGTCCGTCACGGCCGCTACACGGCGGGCACCGCCACGCACTATCGGCCCTCCGTCCTCACCGGCGACGACACCTTCCAGCCGCTCGCCACCGGCTTCGTCATCGGCAAGCGCTTTCACTCGGCGCCGGTCATCCGGCTCGGCGACGCCAAGCCGGCGCAGCTCGGACATGTCGTGCAAGCCGACGGCCGCTTCCGCATCTTCGCTTTCGCGGCCGCGGAGGATCCGGCCGCGCCGGGGTCCGCGATCCGCCGCCTGTGCACATTCCTCAGCGAGGATTCGGCCTCGCCCGTGCGCCGCCACACCCAGGTGGGCGCCGACATCGACTCCGTGATCGATCTGCGCGCGGTGTTCCAGCAGGGGCATCGCGAACTCGCGCTCGAACGAATGCCGGAGCTGCTGCTGCCGCGGAAGGGCCGTTACGGTCTTATCGACTACGAGAAGATGTTCTGTGCCGATCTGAAGAGCGGCCAGGACATCTTTGCGATGCGCGGCATCGATCGCGCCGCGGGCTGCATCGTGATCGTGCGGCCCGATCAGTATGTCGCCGACGTCCTGCCGCTCGACGACGTCGGGAGGCTGTCGGCGTATTTCGACGGCGTGCTGCTGCCGGTCCGCTGAGGGATGCAGAGGGTAAACGAAACCCAAATCCGGTCGCCGGATTTCCGGGCTTGGCGCTAGCCAGATCCCAAGGTTTCCTCGCTACAAACGAGGTCTCCGGATTGGACGATTGAGTGGGTGAGACGTCGAAATGTTGATGTTGGCGAACCGTCGCAAGAGTGAACGTCGGCTGTGCAGGAGGATCGCGAAGATTCACTATGGCAACGGCAGCCTGCCGCGGGACTGCACGGTCACGGATATTTCCGACGGCGGCGTCAAGGTGATCGCCGAATTCGTCGAGATTCCCCCGCAGTTCACCATCGTCTTCGCGCCCGACCACCAGCGCAAGTGCCGGCTGGCCTGGCGCATAGGCTGCGAGTTCGGCGCCGAATTCATCGATTGAGGCGGGCCGGCCGCGCCCGCTTAACGGGACCTTAGGGTTAATCTGCCAGCGTGCAGATCATCTGGTCCCGAAGTAGTTCAGTTGCATGCGTACGCGGCCCCTTCGCTCTCTCCCTCTGCTCCGGCCGGCCGCGTTCGCGCTGTCGTTCACGGCCGTGCTGCTCGGTCTCGGCGCCTGCCAGACCACCGATCTCAGCGAGGTCACGGGGGCACTGGGCGGCAATCCCGAAAAGAGCCGCGCGGCCGCCGCCGACCCGCGCGCCGAGATCGACCAGCTCCGCGAGCGCTTCCGCGCCAATCCCAACGATCCCGAGGTGGCGCTGCGCTATGGCAGCGCCCTGCGCGGCACCGGCCAGCGCTCGCAGGCGGTCGCCGTGCTCGAGCAGGCGACGATCGCCAATCCCGGCAACAAGGCGCTGCTGGCGGCCTTTGGCCGCGCGCTCGCCGACAACGGCAATTTCCAGCAGGCGTTCGACGTGCTCAGCCGCGCGCATTCGCCCGAGGATCCCGACTGGCGCATCCTGTCGGCGCAGGGCGCCACGCTCGACCAGATGGGGCGCAACGAGGAGGCCCGGCAATACTACATGACGGCGCTGAAGATCGCCCCTGACGATCCTTCCGTGCTGTCCAATCTCGGTCTCTCCTATGCGCTCTCGAACGAACTGCCGAAGGCCGAGGAGCAGTTGCGCAAGGCCAGCGCGCACCCCGACGCCAGCCCGCGGGTCCGGACCAATCTCGCCGTCATCGTCGGCCTGCAGGGCCGGATGAGCGAGGCCGAGAGCATCGCGCGTTCGGGGCTGCCGCCGGAGCAGGCCAGCGCCAGCGTCGCCTATGTCAAGCGTATCCTGGAGCGCCGCAAGATCGCGCAGCGCGAGCTGTCGCCGCGCCGCGACCGTCCGGTGGCCGGCGAGCCCGACAAGGCGCTGGCGCGGGCACTCAGCCGGTCCGACGACTAGAGCATGATCCGGAAAGTGGAAACCGGTTTTCCCTCGCGACAAACGCCAACGGCGTTTGCGCGGAGATCATGCTCAAACAAGGAGATGAGATCATGATGCGAGTCCCTGGAATCGCATCATGATCTCAGGCGCTATTTCGCGCCGAGCAGTTTCGCGATCGGCGCCAGCAGCGAGCCGCGCTGCGGTTTGTGGTCGATCCGGCCGGTGAGCCGGTTCGCGATGTCCTGGAACAGTTTTGGCGTGCGGCTCAGCCCCGATATCTCCGCGATCATCTGGCCGTTGTTGGCGGCGGTGCCGAACAGCTTGCAGTCGAACGGGATGACCGCGACCGGCTCGGCCTCGACGGTCTTGGCGAACCGCTTCAGGTCGATCTCCGGCCGCTTGGGCATGCCGACCTGGTTCAGGCAGTACAGCGGCGGCCGGTCGTTGGGACGCGAGGCCTTGAGCACGCCGAGCAGGTTCTTGGCGTTGCGCAGGTTCGCCAGATCGGGCTCGGCGACCACCAGGATGTCGTCGGCATTGATCAGCGCATGCCGCGTCCAGGCCGACCATTGGTGCGGCACGTCGAGCACGATGCATTGCTGGGTCATGCGCAGGGTGTCGAAGATCGCGTCGAATGCGTCGGCGCCGAAATCATAGACGCGGTCGAGCGTCGCGGGCGCGGCGAGCAGGTTGAGATTTTCGGTGCATTTGGCGAGCAGGCGCTCCATCAGCGCCGTATCCGGCCGGTCCGGCTGGAACACGGCGTTGGCGATGCCCTGCAGCGGATCCTGGTTGTAGTCCAGCCCCGCGGTGCCGAACGCCATGTCGAGATCGATCACGACCGAATCCAGCGTCAGGTCGCGCGCCATGCTCCAGGCGACGTTGTGGGCGACGGTGGAGGCGCCGACGCCGCCCTTGGCGCCGACCACGGCGATGATGCGGCCGGTGATGACGGCCTCTGAGGCCGAGAACAGGCTGCAGACCGAGCGGATCACGTCGATGGTCTCGACCGGGCCGAGCACGTAGTCGTTGACGCCGCGCCGGACCAGCTCGCGATAGGCGACGCCGTCGGACGGGCTGCCGATCAGCACCACGCGGGTGCCGGGATCGCAGACGCTGGCGAGATCGTCGAGGCCGCCGAGAATGTCGCCGCCGGGCCTGGTCTCGATCACGATGACGTTCGGCGTCGGCTGCGAATGATAGGTCTCGATGGCGCGCGGCATGCCGCCCGCCTTGATCGTGATGTGCGCCTTGCCGAGCCGGCGGTCCTGGCTCGCGGCGAGGATCGCGGCCGAGGTCTGGTCGGTTTCGCAGAATGCCTGCACCGAGACGCGCGGGACCGGCGCGATGTGATCGTCGAGGGCCGGGCCGGTGGGGCCGGGCTGCTCATCCTGGCTCTGACGGGACGCGTTGATCATTTGCCTGTATCGCTGAGCTTGGCCTTGTCGGACTCCGGATACGCCACCGCCGTCGACTCGCCCTTGCGGTACTTCTCGAACAGGGCGGAGCGGCGCGGCGTGTAGGCGGCCATCTCCGAGCGCGGCTGCTCGAGATCGGCCGGGTTGTCGATCATCGCAGCGAGGTTGCGCTGCGTGGCGCAGCCGAAATTCTGATAGTGCTGGTTGCTGCTGTAGCCGGGATTGCTGATGTTCGGCCCGAGGTCGTCGGGCCACAGCCCGCAGGGACCGGCGACGGCGGCGATCTTCGGATAGCTCAGCCGGATGACGGCGAGCTGCCGCGGATCGTCGGGCATGGTGTTGCGCAGGGTGATCGCGTGCGAGGGAACGCCGCCGGCGGTCAGCACGGCGCGGATCTCGCGGTAGGCGTCGGCCGCGGCGCGCGCATTCGACGTGCCCGTCGGCACCTCCGCCATGATCCCGCCGGTGCCTTCGCGCAGCCATGAGCGCGCGAGCCCCGCGACATCCACGCGCTGCTGGTAGGTCAGGCCGCCGCGGCCGCTGCCGATGAAGACGACGGTCGACTGCCGGCCTTCCTCGATCGCGATCGGATGGCGGATCTTGTAGTCGTCCGGGATCGTCGCGACGACCTCACCGGTGGTGGTGTTGCAGGCGCCCAGCGTGAGCGCCAGCCCCGCGATGGCGACGATCCGGCGCAGCGCGCGCCTGCCGTCTGGTATGGATGTTGCCGACATGATCGTTCCCCCGTGCCCCGTCGTCCCGCAATCTCAGTCGATGATGAAGCCGAAGCCGGCCGGCTGCCCCGTGGCCGCGTCGACCCTGGCGGCGATGCCGTACAGCCGGTTCATGCGGCCGAGCAGCGCCGACTCCGAGTCGGTGGCCGGCGCGAAGCCGTCGTCCGGACGCGACAGCTCCTTCTGGGCGACGGCGCGCACGACATAGGGCGTCACCAGCACCATCAGCTCGGTCTCGTTGTTGACGTAGTCCTGGCTGCGGAACAGCTGGCCGAGCACCGGCAGCTGGTTGAGCCCGGGCAGGCCGTTGATCGCCTGCTTGGTCTGGTTCTGGATCAGGCCGGCCATCGCCATCGAGCCACCGGAGGGGATCTCGACCGTGGTCTCGGCGCGGCGGGTGCGGATCGCGGGGATCGTCACCGACGAGGTCGAGGCCGAGGTCAGCGCATAGGAGACCGTGATCGCGTTGTCGTTCGACAGCTCCGACACCTCCGTCATCACCCGGAGGCTGATGCGGCCTTCGCCGAGCACGACGGGCGTGAAGTTGAGCGAGATGCCGAACTTCTTGTAGGTGATCGACGTGCTGCAGACCCGCGTGGTGGGATCGCAGGAATAGCCGCCGGGAATCGGGAATTCGCCGCCCGCGATGAAGGTCGCGGATTCGCCGGAGATCGCGGTCAGGTTTGGCTCGGCGAGCGTCTTGACGACACCGGCCGTCTCCATGGCGCGCAGCGTCGCCGAGACCGACGACAAGCCGCCGCCGGTGGCGGAAAGGCCGTTGGGGCCGACCAGCGACTTGCCATAGGCGGTGAACGGGTTGGTGTTGTTGAAGTTCACCACCGCGGTGCCGTAGTTCAGGCTGGCGCTGAGATCGATGCCGAGCTGCTTGACGATCTCGCGCCGGACCTCCGACACGTTGACCTTCAGCATCACCTGATCGCGGCCGCGCACGACGATCGAGTTGACCACCTTGTCGGCACCGCCGACCAGGCGTGCGGCGATCTCGCCGGCCTGCTGCGCCTCGACCGGGCTCGACACCGATCCGGTCAGGATCACGCCTTCGCCGACGCCGTCGATCTTGACGCCGGGAATGCTCTGGCTCAGCGCCTGGCGCACGCCGTTGAGATCGCGCTTGATCGCGATGTCATAGGCGGCGACCTGCTGTCCCTCGCCGTCGAAGAACACGACGTTGGTCTGGCCGACTGCGGCGCCGATGATGTAGGCGCGCCGGGCCGAACGGACGACCGCGTTGGCGACCTTGGGATCGGCGACCAGCACGTCCTTGACGTCCTGCGGGAAGTCGACGACCACCGACTTGCCGATGCCGAGCGAGAGGAAGCGCACCTTCGACGAGCCGACCGAAACCACCGGCGTCTCCAGCCTGTCGTCGGCCGCCTTCACCGGCGTCAGCGCCGGATTGAGCGCAAGCCCGATCACGGCCGATGTCGATAGCGCGCGGACGACCCACGTCCCGAACTTTGCGCGTTGATGCCCACCCATCATCTTCCTCGTCCTTTCGGTCACTTCTGCGCCGTCAGCGAGCTCGTGATCCCATAGCGAATGATCTCGATGGCGCTGCCCCGTCGCGCCATCTGCTGCTGCTGTTGCTGCGCCTCGGTCTTGTTGCCGTCGGCGGCGTTCACGTCGGCGATGCTGCGCAGCGCCAGCGCCAGCGAGCCGGCCTGTCGCGCGCGCGCCAGGGTCTCGGCCTGCTCGGGCCTGAGCTCGAGCGTCACCGTCTTGCCGACGACGGTGTTCTGGCCTTCCTTCTCCTTCGGCGCCTGATCGATCGCGAGCACGCGGACGTTGGAGAGAATGATCTCGGAGCTGACGAAATCGGCGGCGCCGGGCTTGTCAGGGTTCTTGTCGCGCTTCGACAGGATGACGTCGACGCGGTCGTTCGGCAGGATGAAGCCGCCCGCGCCGGTCTCGGGTGAGATCTCGGTGGAGATCGCGCGCATGCCCGCGGGCAGGATCGCCGCCATGAAGCCGGAGCCGTCCGCCTTCACCAGCTTCTGCTCGCGGATCGGCTCGCCGATCACGAACGGCGAACGGGCGATGGTGCCGACCAGCTGATTGGCCGCCTCGGGACGGTCGCCGCGCCGGATGAAGATGTTGCTCGCGGCCTCGGGCCAGGTCTGCCAGATCAGGTCGCCGGGCTTGATCGCCTGTCCGAGCCCGATGTCGGTCTTGGCGACCAGCACCTCGACCGTCGGCAATTGCACGACCGGGGCCGCCGGCGTCTGCCGCTGGCCGTCGGAATTGCTGACCAGATAGGCCGCAACGCCGCCCGCGCCGAGAGCGATGGTTAACACCACGATGCGTGCGGTCATCATACGCGTGACTACTCTGCTTACTCATACGCCCGGGGCGACGCGCGAGCCGACTGACAGCCGTCCCCCTCACTTACGACTAAGCGGCAATAGTATAAGCGAAATTGAACGGCATGGGCTGCAGCAGCTGCCGTGCGGACCGATTGCGCAAGTGGTGAACAGGTTGTTAGCAAGCAAATAGCGAAACGACGCGAATGTGTTAGCTGTTTGCTCGCAGCGCGGTTGCGCGCGCTGATAGTTGCTCACCAGATTGAATGAAATTGTGAGTTGCAGCCGCGCCTCGGTGGTCGCGCGTTAGGATGAATCATTGACTAATCACGTTGGACGCGAACGCACGCTCATCGTGAGACGGTGTGCGTCGTGGCGCGATGGCGCCGCGGCTGATGCGATCAGCCGCTCGTGCCCGCGACGAACAAGTGCCGCGCCGCACCGTAGTCCGACGGGCCGGCATTTTTAGAAAGCGGAAACGGGTTGGACATACGATTCCGTTGAGCGGGATTTCCGTCTCGGATTCAGATTTCCTCAACAATTTGCGCGCACGGTCCGGGCATGGCGGCTTTGCCCAATTCGATTTAGTTCGACCGAAAATGCACGCAGAAATTGTAACAGGCATATCGTGCCGCGGCGTCGGCCGGGCCATCGTCGGGGACAGCATGGGTTCGGGGGGAGACGTGCAATGTCGGTTGCTCGATTCCTGAAGCAGCGCGCGGTCAGGATTCAGACGGTCGGGTCCTACACGCTTCCGAACTGGTATTCCCCTGAAGGACGGCTGCGGTCTTTCGCCTGCCGCACCACGCGGGTGTCGCCGTTCCGCGCGCTGCTCGAGGTGCCCGTGGTCGGCAAGGTCGGCGATCGCCTGACCTCGTATTTCCGTGACTTCGGCAAGTTCGAAGGCGAGATCAGCGACACCGTGCATGGCGGCTTTCTGCTCGAGCTGGAGATGACGCGCGCCGAGCGCGCCAAGCTCGCCGAGAAGCTGGTCTGGCTGGAGAAGAAGCAGAAGGATCCGTCGATCCGCGATTCCCGCCGCGACGCGCGCTTCGTGCCGAACTCGCCGCATTCGGCGCTGACGCTCGCCGACGGCAGCTGCATCCCGTGCTTCGTGATCGATGCCTCGATGTCGGGCGCCGCGGTCTCGGCGGAGATCCAGCCGGAGATCGGCACGCCGCTGGCGGTGGGCAGTTGCATCGGCCGTGTCATCAGGCATTTCCCCGATGGCTTCGCCGTCCGCTTCGTCGACCAGTTGCCAGGCGCCAACGAGCTCGAACGGCGGGTCATCACGCCGCCGGTGCGCCCGATGCGGCGGAAGCTCGTGGTCCACGGCGATGACCGCCTGATCGGGGCGCCGGAGGACTTCTTCCTGGTGTGACGGCGGCGCTCCTGCGGCGCTCGACGGCGGCCGCTCCGGCCTGCGCGGTTTCGCGTATGGAGCGGCGGCAGGAATCGCGGCATGGGAACCGGCGGCCGTCCGCACGGTTAACGCGATGTTAATCGGCATCGTGAAAGCTTGCGTTGCCGGGTGCATTGCCAGGAGGACCAGTCCCATGGAGGCCCAGAAGACCGCGGTGGATGCCATCGTCGTTCTCACCGGCTGCGACCGCGACGCGGTGGTCGCCTTCATCCGCCGCATGTATCTCGCCGGCGTCCGCGACCCCAAGCGGCTGACCTTCAAGGGCCTGCAGGAGCTGACGCGGGCTTAGCGCGATCGCGAGCCGGGGCCGGCGGCTGTTGCAGCCGGGTCACGCCGCAGAACTTTCAACCCCGATTCCCGTTCACAACCCTCGTGCGAAGGGATGCGGCCGGTCGCGCTTGCGGCTAAATTGAGGCGCTTGGCCGGCATCAGAGCACCCCTTCGATCTCGCCCAGAAGGCGACACATCTGCGCAACACGCTCTGAGCGGCCGGATCATGGGTCCCGGACATGCTCAGACAGCTCTTCGCGCCACAGCTCATCGGCCTCTACATCCTGATCGGGGCCACCATCTACGTCCACTTCCGCGGCAAGCAGCGGCTGCGCTTCGCCCGCCAGCTCGGCGACCACTCCACCTATCTCGCCCCCTACAACGTGCTGATGTATGCCGGCTCGGCCGTGCCCAACACGCCGGTGATCCCGGTTGAGCGGTTTCCCGAGCTGAAGACGCTCACCGATAACTGGCAGACCATCCGCGAGGAGGCGGTACGCCTGTTCGACGAGGGCTTCATCCGCGCCGCCGCCGCCAACAACGACTGGGGCTTCTACTCGTTCTTCAAGAGCGGCTGGAAGCGCTTCTATCTGAAATGGTACGACGACTTCCTGCCGTCGGCGCGTACGCTGTGTCCGAAGACGGTCGAGCTGCTGAACGCCATCCCGAACGTGCACGGCGCGATGTTCGCGATGCTGCCGCCCGGCGGCAAGCTCGGCGCCCACCGCGATCCCTTCGCCGGCTCGCTGCGCTATCATCTGGGGCTTGTCACGCCGAACTCCGACAAGTGCCGCATCCTGGTCGACGGCGTGCCCTGCGTCTGGCGCGACGGCGAGGCCTTCATGTTCGACGAGACCTTCATCCACAGCGCCGAGAACGCCACCGACGTCAACCGCATCATCCTGTTCTGCGACGTCGAGCGCCCGATGAAGCTCGGCTTCATCGCCGCCATCAACCGCTGGGTCAGCCACCACATCGTCAAGGCCTCGGCGACGCAGAACGTCGAGGGCGAGCACGTCGGCGTGCTGAACAAGGTGTTCGGCAAGCTGTATGAGTTTCACTTGGCGACACGGAAGGTGAAGGCGTGGAACAGGACGGTGTATTATGCGGCGAAGTACACGCTGACGGTGGCGATCGTGGGAGCGATCGTGGTATCGGCGTTTCGGTGATGGACGGCGTAGGGCGGATTAGCGGAGCGTAATCCGCCGCTTCTTCTCCGCGGAGGGACGGCGGATTACGCCTTCGGCTAATCCGCCCTACGCCTGCTGCCAAGTCAGGCTAGACAAGCGCCCCGCCGTTGGGGCGCCCAGCTTTGCTGGCAGGCGGGCCTATCGAGGTGGATGTCTCTTGAAGGACAAACCAGTCACCGCCGACGAGCTATTAAAGCGATTGCATGCCGACCCCGCGTGGCTGGCCGCAGAGCGGGAGCGCGAGCGCGTGTTCGCGGAGAAGCGGGCACAGAGTGCGCTGGCGGAAGCACCATTGGTGGCCGATCTCAGATCGGCCGGCATCCCGGTCTCGTCGATCTGGGACCTCGTCAACGATCGGCGGCGTTGGCCGCGGTCCTTTCCGATCCTGCTTGCCCATCTGGACCGTCCCTATCCCGACGCGATCCGCGACGGTATTGCCCGCGCGCTTGCCGATCCGGAGCTGCGTTTCGCCTGGCACATCCTCGCCGATCACTACTTGAAGGCCGCGCGAGGAAGCCGGACAGAACAGGGGCTTGCCGTCGCCCTTGCGAACAGCGCCGACGATGAAGTGATGCCGGAGCTGATCGCGCTTGTTCGCGATTCGAGCCTCGGCGATTGCAGGGGCCTCTTGCTCGATGCGCTGACGCGCTCGCGTCTGTCGCTCGTCGATGATGCCCTGCAAGAGTTTCTACACGTGCCGACCTTGGCCAAGGAGGCGACGCGGATACTCAAGGTGAGAACGAGCCGCAGAGCGCGCTAGTAGGCACGGCCGCTGCGGGAAGCCTCTATTCGTAGATTTTGCCGCGATCAGCATCTCTGCCATGGTCTTCCAACTCGGGGAATTCGGCGGGGTGACCCGACGGGCAAATCAATTCGTCTTTACAGAATCGAGTCAAGTCGTTCCGATAAACATAAATCGCTTGGATGCTCCCCCAAATCAGCATTATCGTCCTCGCCATCCCGTTGCACGGTAGGGGACGGTTCGCGGTCGTCACGGACGTTGGCAGCGGGGAGCGGTGGACGCGGGGCGGCGGCGTGTGATGAGCACGGACGAACGTTTGCCTCGCGGACGGTGAAGGCGTGTGGTTCTGATACTCCGACGCTAGTATCAACGTTGCGACAAAGCTTCGCTTTGCGCAGCGGATGGTGGCCAGAAAGCCCGGTGCACCAGGAAGAGCGCGCTATAGCCTGTTAAAACCATCGCGCGGGGAGGGCCGGGTGTGTTCGGCCAGACCTGTGGTGACTGCCGCCTGCTTTTTTTCTGCAGGCGGGCCACGGGCGCGGCCAGCGCCCGGCCTTCCCTGCGCCCTCCATCTGGAGAGGGCGAGAGTTAGAGCATCACTCGGGCGCGGAATGCGTCGCGAGAAGGTGGGTGCTCGTCTCAGCCTGAACGCTGTTTGAGATTGTGGATCAGTGTAGCCGCAAGGGCGGTGCCCACCCTCCCCTGGAGGTGGAGGGTCGCTCGCGCGCAAAGCGGGCGAGCGGGGTGGGGTGATCTCTCCACGCGCACCGGTGCCAGAGGAGAGATCACCCCACCCCGCCTCACGTGTCGCTTCGCTCCTCGTGAGGCGACCCTCCCCCTCCAGGGGAGGGTGAACCAGTCCTCGGCTGCGATTGGGCTTCAATGAAGGAAAGCCGTTCAGGGCGCGGACTGCGTCGCGAGAGCGTGGATGCTCGTCTCAGCCTGAACGCTGTTTGAGATTGTGGATCAGATGATGTCGCAAAGCAGGTCTCACCCTCCCCTGGAGGGGGAGGGTCGCTCGCCCGCGAAGCGGGCGAGCGGGGTGGGGTGATCTCTCAGCGGGCGCCGGTGCGAGCGGAGAGATCACCCCACCCCGCCTCACGTGTCGCTGCGCTCCTCGTGAGGCGACCCTCCCCCTCCAGGGGAGGGTGATCCCGGCGCTTGGCTGCGATTGGGCGCCAGACCAAAAAAAGCCGCGCAGAGCGCGGCTTTTTGGAAGTGTTGCGAGGACCGTGGGCGCGTCGGCTTACGCCGCCGCAGGCCCGATCGAGACCTTCAGTGTGCCCACGCCGTCGACGCCGCATTCGATCTTGTCGCCCGGAACGACCGCCGCGACGCCCGCGGGCGTGCCGGTCATGATGATGTCGCCGGCGGCGAGCTCGACCTGCTGGGACAGCTTCCAGATGATCTCCGGCACGTTCCAGATCAGCTCGGAGAGGTCGCCGGTCTGGCGCTCGGTGCTGTTGACCGACAGCCAGATCTTGCCCTTCGCGGGGTGGCCGATCTTGGCCGCGGGCACCACCGCCGAGCAGGGCGCGGAATGGTCGAACGATTTGCCGACCTCCCAGGGGCGCTGCATCTTGCGGGAGGCGAGCTGCAGGTCGCGGCGGGTGAGGTCGATGCCGACGGCGTAGCCGTAGACGTGGTCGAGCGCCTTGTCGGTGGGGATGTTGAGGCCGCCGCTCTTCAGCGCGACCACCAGCTCGACCTCGTGATGCATGTCCTGGGTCAGCGGCGGGTAGGGGATCACGGCGCCCTCCGGCTCCAGCATGTCGGCATGCTTGGCGAAGAAGAACGGCGGGTCGCGCTCGTCATTGCCCATCTCGCGGATGTGCTCGAGATAGTTGCGGCCGACGCACCAGATGCGGCGGACCGGGAAGACACCGGCTTCGCCGACGACGGGAAGCGAAGGCTGCGGGAAGGCCGGGATGACGGTGGAGGCGCTCATGAAATGGATCTCGGGTGCGGTGAAATAAGCGGTTCAGGACGTCGCGGTCATGGGGATGACGTTCGGCCCCATGTCGCGCTGTTGCAGGCGGAAGAACGAAGCATAGCGGCCGCCACGGCGCAACAGATCGTCATGCCGGCCGCGCTCGACGATCTCGCCGGCCTCGACCACCAGGATGGCGTCGGCGTTCATGATGGTGTGCAGGCGATGCGCGATGACGATGGTGGTGCGGTTCTGGCAGAGATGCTCGATCGCCTCCTGCACCTGGCGCTCGGATTCGGAATCCAGCGCCGCGGTGGCCTCGTCGAGCAGGATGATCGGCGCGTTGCGGATCAGCGCGCGGGCGACCGCGATGCGCTGGCGCTGGCCGCCGGAGAGCTGGGTGCCGTGCTCGCCGACCGGCGTGTCGTAGCCAAGCGGGAAGCTCATGATGAAGTCGTGCGCGCAGGCCGCCTTCGCCGCCTCGATGATCTCGGCCTCGGTCGCGCCCGGCTTGCCGAAGGCGATGTTGGCGCGGATCGAGTCGCGGAACAGGTAGACGTCCTGGCCGACATAGGCGGCCTGCTCGCGCAGGGAGCGGCGCGAGACCTGCGCGATCGACTGGCCGTCGATCAGGATGTCGCCCGCGGTCGCCTCGTAGAAGCGCAGCAGCAGCGCCAGCACCGTCGACTTGCCGCCGCCGGACGGGCCGACCAAAGCAGTGACCTTGCCGGGCTCGGCCGTGAAGCTCATGCGGTTGAGCACCGGCTCGTTGTCGCGATAGGCGAAGGAGACGTCGCGCAGCTCGATCTTGGCCTGCGTCAGCTTCAGCGCCGGCTTGTCGTCGTCAGGCTGCTCGCTGGCGGGGCTGTCGACCACTTCGAGCAGCATGCGCGCGCCGACGAGCTGGCTGTTGAGATCGATGTTGAGCCGCGCCAGCCGTTTGGCCGGCTCGGTCGCCATCAGGAAGGCGGTCATGAAGGAGAAGAACTGGCCGGGCGTGGCGTTGAGCGCGACCACGGCATAGCCGCCATACATCAAACAGCCGGCGACCGCGAAGCCGCCCAGCATCTCCATCAGCGGGTTGGAACGGTTGGAGACGCGGGCCATCTTGTTGGCGTTGCGCTCGACCACCGCGATGTTCTCGTCGATGCGGGCGCGCATCGCGTCCTCGAGCGTGAACGCCTTGACGGTGCGGATGCCCTGCAGCGATTCCTGCATGGTCTCCAGGATGTCGGCATTGCCGGTGAACTGGCTGTGGGCGAGGCCCTTGATGCGCTTGACCAGCTTGCGCAGCACCAGCATGGCCGGCGGCACGACGACGAGGCCGAGCAGCGACATCCAGGGGTCCTGCGCGACCATCACGGCGATCATGCTGATCAAGAGCAGCAGGTCGCGGCCGATCGCGTTGATCAGCATGGTCAGGACGTCGGTGATCGACTTGGCGCCGGCGGTGAGGCGTGCCAGGAACTCCGACGAGTGCCGCTCGGAGAAGAAGCCGATGCTCTCGCTCATCAGCTTCGCGAACAGCGCGCGCTGGTTGTTGGCGAGGATCGCGTTCGAGATCTTCGACAGGATCACCGCGTAGCCGTAGGTCGAGACGCCCTTGACGAACAAGAGCAGCACGGTGACGCCGGAGAGCACCGCGATGCCGGGGATGCTCTTGTCGACATAGGCCTTGTTGATGACCTGGCCGAGGATGTAGGCGGCGCCGGCGCTGGCGCCGGCCGAGACCGCCATCAGCGCGAAGGCGGTGAGATAGCGACGCCAGTAGAGGATGCCCTGTTCCATCACGAGGCGGCGGATCAGGATCGCGGCGCCATAGGGATCGTCGGTGATCTTCTTCGGAAATTCGGCCATTCTGGTCCCTGGCCGCCGGGACAAATCGCCGGGCGGACAGCAGTGCTTGCCCGCTCGGGGCGGCTTTTTCAAGCCCCCCGGCCTCCGGCTAAGTCGTTGATTCTAGGCCGAGGCCCGCTGCAGCGTGCCGCTGTGGCGTTCCAGGAACAGTTTCTCCTCCCAGGCCAGCGCATGGGCGGCGATCGTTTCCAGATCGTCATAGATCGGCGTCCAGTCGAGCAGCGCCTTCAGACGGCTGGTGTCGGCGACCATGCTCATGATGTCGCCGGGGCGCCGCGGCGCGTATTGGACGGGAATGGCGCGGCCGGAGACGCGCCGGACGGCCTCGATGGTCTCGAGCACGGAATAGCCGCGGCCGTACCCACAATTCAGCGTGACCGAGCTGCCGCCGGCGCGCAGATAGGCCAGCGCGGAGCGGTGCACCTGGGCGAGATCGCAGACATGGATGAAATCGCGGATGCAGGTGCCGTCGGGGGTCGGATAATCGGTGCCGTAGACGTCGATCTTGGCGCGCTGGCCGGTGGCGACCTCCATCGCGATCTTCATCAGGTGCGTCGCCCCGACGGTGGCAAGCCCGGCTCGTCCGAAGGGATCGGCGCCGGCGACGTTGAAGTAGCGCAGCACCACGTAGTTGAGGTCATGTGCCGAGGCCACGTCGTGCAGTATGATCTCGGCCATCAGCTTCGAGGTGCCGTAGGGCGAGGTCGGACGGGTCGGCGCGCTCTCGGGCACCGGCACCTCGTCCGGATTGCCGTAGACGGCCGCGGTCGAGGAGAACACGAAGCGGCTGACGCCGCGCTTGACCGCCGCATTCAACAGGCTGCGCGTGGTCATGGTGTTGTTGCGGTAGTAGAGCAGCGGATCGCGCACCGATTCCGGCACCACGACCGAGCCCGCCAGATGGATGATGCTGTCGACGCCGTGCTGGCCGATGACGCCGTCGACGAGATTTTCATCGCCGGCATCGCCGATGAACAGCGGCACGCCGTCGGGCACGAAGGCGGAAAAGCCGCTCGAAAGGTTGTCGATCACCACGACGCTTTCGCCGGCTTCCGCCAGCGCGAGCACCATGTGGCTGCCGATATAGCCGGCGCCGCCGGTCACGAGCACGGTCATTGTTTGACGCGATCCCTGTTTGTTTTGCTGCAGACTAACGCCCGCGAAATGAACGACCTGTTGCGTGCATAGCGAACTGGCGGCGATGCTTAATGTTGCGTATAGGGAACCGCTGCAATTGGAGTTGAGTGTGCAAGCCGAGCCGTTTTCCGCCGCAGATCTCGACGTGATCGTGCCCAACCTGCACCGGCGCTATTCCGGCGTGACGGCGACCAACCGGATGGTGGCGCCGAAGCTGGCGAGGCTGGTGCGCGCGGCGTGGCTCGGCTCCTACGCGCCCGAAGGGATCGCGCGGATGCGCGCGAGCGATCTGTTCAAGTTGTGGGGCCGGCGGCGGCCGCTGATCTGGCATGCCCGCCGCAACGACGAGATGATCGTCGGCGTGATCATGCGGGCGCTCGGCTGGCCGTTGAAGCTGGTGTTCACCTCGGCCGCGCAGCGCCATCACAGCTGGATCACGCGCTGGCTGATCCGCCGCATGGATGCGATCATCGCGACCAGCGACATCTCGGCGTCCTATCTGAAGGGCGAAGCGACGGTGGTGACGCATGGCGTCGACACCGACGTGTATTCCCCGCCGGCGGATCGCGCCGCGGCCTTCGCCGAGAGCGGACTGCCGGGCAAATTTGCCATCGGCTGCTTCGGCCGCGTCCGCGCGCAGAAGGGCAGCGACGTGTTCGTCGCGGCGATGTGCCGGCTGCTGCCGCGTTTTCCGGATTTTTCCGCGGTGCTGGTCGGCGCCGTGACGCCGGAGCAGATGCCGTTCGCGAGCGAGCTGAAGAAGCAGATCGCCGCCGCGGGCCTGGAGCAGCGCATCGTCATCACCGGCGAGCTTGACATCGCCGACGTGCAGCGCTGGTACCAGCGTCTCACGATCTACGCCTTCACCTCGCGCAACGAAGGCTTTGGTCTCACGCTGATCGAGGCGATGGCGGCAGGAGCCGCCCTGGTCGCGGCGCGCGCCGGCGCGGCGGAGATCGTGGTCGAGGAGGGCCTCACAGGCGTGCTGGTCCCGCCCGGCGACGTCGATGCGCTGGTCGCAGCGCTCGAGCCATTGATGCGGGATCCGGATGCCGCACAGACGATGGGCGCGCGGGCCCGGACGCGCGTGGTGGAGAAATTCAGCCTCGAGGCCGAGGCCGACAAGATCGCAGCCGTCTATCGCGAACTGGTCTGAGCGATGATTTCGGCGACGAACGCATCGAGATCGCCGCCGGCGAACAGGAAGCCGGGCAGGCCGGCGGCTTCGGCCGCCGCGATGTCGGAGGCGCGGTCGCCGATCACGAAGCTGCCCTCGCGCCTGATGGGCCAGTGCTGCATCAGGTCGAGGATCATGCCGGGCGCCGGCTTGCGCCAGGGATGCTCGCGCAGATAGCGCTCGACGGAGCCTTCGGTGTGGTAGGGGCAGTAGCGGACGTCGTCGATGACAGCCCCCTGCGCCGCGAGCTCGGCCCGCATCCAGTCGTGCAGGCCCGTGACGTCATCCTCCGAGAACAGCCCGCGCGCCACGCCGGACTGGTTGGTGAACAGGAACACGTGATAGCCGGAGTCGTTGAGCCGCCGGATCGCCTGCGCCACGTTCGGCATCCAGCGGATGCGATCGGGCGAGCCGATGTAGTTGTCGTCGTGGTTGATGACGCCGTCGCGGTCGAGAAACGCCGCCGGCTTGAGCTGAGCGGTCGTCATCTAGCCCTCGTCCTGCATCAGCGCCGCCTCGATCATCTCGCAGATGCCATGCGCCGTCGCGAGATGGATCTGCTGGATCAGCGGCGTGTCGTCGCTCGGCGCCACCAGCAGCTCGTCACACAATTCGCCCATCGGGAGGCCCTTGGCGCCGGTGAAGCCGACCGTGACCAGTCCGCGCTCGCGCGCCTTGCGCAGCGCGTTGAGGATGCTCGGCGATCGACCGGAGGTCGAGATCGCCAGCAGCACGTCGCCCGGTGTACCGAGCCCTTCGACCTGGCGGGCGAAGACGTGATCGAAGCCGTAGTCGTTGCCGATCGCCGTCAGCGCCGAGGTATCGGTCGTCAGCGCGATCGCGGCATAGGCGGGCCGCTCCTGCCTGTAGCGGCCGACGATCTCGGCGGCGATGTGCTGCGCGTCCGCCGCGCTGCCGCCATTGCCGACGATCAGCAGCTTGTGGCCGCGACGCAGCGCAGAGATGATTTTCGTTGCGATCCGCCCGGCGCTGGCGAGCATCGCGGCATCGTCGGCCGCGCGTTCCATGGCGGCGCGGGAGCGGGCGAGATGGTTGGCGATCGGGTTGAGGGCGCGGGTCACGTGGGCGGCTCAGGTTACGTCAGGGCCGGTGTATGGGGCGCGGTGTCGCTTCGCAAGCTAGTGCACGACCCGTATTGCCGCGTCGGCAAGGACCTGCTGGGCGATGGCGGCGACATCGGTCGCCGGAATGTCGCGCATGCAGCGGTGGTCGTTCATCCGGCAGACCGGCCGGTGGCAGGGCTGGCAGGGGACCTGTGTCCTGGTCTGGACCGTCGCCGCGAGGCCGTTCAGCGGCGCCCAATGGTATGGGCTGGTCGGCCCGAAGATGCCCATGGTCGGCGTCCCCAGCGCCGCGGCGATGTGCATGAGCCCCGAATCATTGGAGATCGCGACGCTGGCCGCCGCCATGGCCAGGATGCCGTTGCGAAGGTCGGTTCCGGTGAGGTCGCGGACGTCCGGGCCGCCGGCGGCGACGATCTCGGCGGCGAGCGCCTTCTCGCCAGGGCCGCCGACCACCCAGACGTCGAGGCCGGCCTCGCGCAGCAGCCGGGCCGCCTCGCCGTAATAGGGCCAGCGCTTGGCGGCACCCACCGATCCCGGTGCCAGCGCCACGGCCGGGCGGGTCCCCAGGCCATTGGCCTCGCGCCAGCGCGCGACGTCCTCAGGCGGCACCCGCAGCTGCGGGACCGGCCATTCCGGCGGCAGCGGCGCCCCGTCGGGCAGCGCCAGCGCGGCATTCTTGTCGATGAAGCGGGGCAGCGCCTTCTCGCCCCAGCGCCAGCGGTTGAGCAGGCCGAAGCGGATCTCGCCGACGAAGCCCACCCGCTCGGGGATGCCGGCCAGCGCCGGTGCCAGCGCCGATTTCCAGGTCCGCGGCATCACCAGGGCGGTCCGATAGCGACGTTCGCGCAACATCGCGGCGAGCTGCCATTGTCGGCCGAGCGCCAGCCGGCTGCGCGGCAGATCCCAGACGATGCCGGAGCGGACCCCGGGCATGTAATCGACCAGCGGCGCGCACAGCGACGTCACCAGCAGGTCGACCGGCCGATTCGGCCAGCGCTCCTTGAGCACCCGCACCACGGTGTGGCCGCGCACGAAATCGCCGATCCACATATAGGGGATGATCAGGATCGGGCTGGTGTCCGCCGCGTCCACCTCGACCTTGGCCGAATTCGAATTCATTCTTTGTCTGCCTAGCTCAGGCGCGCTGGTAGCCGCTCGGCCGCCGCAGGTAAAGTGGGCCGAGCGGGCCGTCACCAAAGCGCTTACACTTTGCCGCCGCATGCGCTACGCGAGGGCCGGGGTTTTCGGGATCAGGACGGGTTGCGGAATGTTGCTGGTGACCGGCGGCGCCGGGTTTATCGGATCGAATCTGGTCGCGGCGCTGAACGACGCCGGCCGGACCGATGTCGTGGTCTGTGACACGCTCGGCAGCGAGGGCAAGTGGCGCAACCTGGCCAAGCGGCAGCTGGCCGACGTCGTGCCGCCTTCCGATCTGGACGTCTGGCTGAAGGGGCGCCGGCTCGAGGCCGTCCTGCACATGGGCGCGATCTCCGCGACCACGGTGGTCGACGGCGATCTCGTGATGGAGCGCAACTTCCGCAGTTCCTTGCGCCTGCTCGACTGGTGTACGGCCAACACCACGCCGTTCATCTACGCCTCGTCGGCGGCGACCTATGGCGACGGCGCGCAGGGCTTCGTCGATGAGCCGTCGCTGGCGGCGCTGAAGACGTTGCGGCCGATGAATCTCTATGGCTGGAGCAAGCATCTGTTCGACATGGCGGTGGCCGCGCGCGCCGAGCGCGGCGAGAGGCTGCCGCCGCAATATGCCGGGTTGAAGTTCTTCAACGTGTTCGGTCCCAACGAGTACCACAAGGGATCGATGATGAGCGTGCTGACCCGCCGCTTCGACGACATCAAGGCCGGACACACCCTGCAACTGTTCAAGTCGCACCGCGAAGGCATCGCCGACGGCGACCAGCGCCGCGACTTCATCCATGTCGACGACGTCGTCCGCGTGATGCTGTGGCTGTTGGCCTCTCCCTCCGTCTCGGGCCTGTTCAACGTCGGCACGGGCCAGGCGCGCAGCTTCAAGGACATGATGCTGGCGGCCTATGCTACGCTCGGTGCGACGCCGCGGATCGAGTACATCGACATGCCCGAAGCGATTCGCGGCAGCTACCAGTATTTCACCCAGAGCAAGGTCGACCGGCTGTTGGCGGCCGGCTACAACGGCGGCTTCACGTCGCTCGAGGATGCGGTCGCTGGCTATATCCGGAACTATCTCGATTCCGCCGACCGCTTCCGCTAGACGATCTGGTTCCGACCATTGCACCGAGACTGCCGCTGATGTTCGACTTTGACGATCTCTCGCAAGCGATCGCCCGCCAGACGGTGCTGTGCATCGGCGACCTGATGCTGGACGAGTTCGTCTATGGCGAGGTGTCGCGGATTTCCCCCGAGGCGCCGGCGCCGGTCATCGCGGTCCAGCGAAGCGAGACCACTATCGGCGGTGCCGGCAACGTCGCGCGCAACATCGCCGCGCTCGGCGCCCGCTGCATCTTCGTCGGTCTCGTCGGGCAGGATGCGGCCGGCGACCAGCTGGAGGCCGAGCTCGCCAAGGAGGGCGGCATCGAGAGCGTGCTTGTCCGTGATCCTTCGCGGCCGACGACGCGCAAGGTGCGCTTCGTCTCCGAGCATTTCTCCACCCACATGCTCCGCGCCGACTGGGAGCGCGCCGCACCGGCGGCCGGCGAGATCGAGCAGAAGCTGATCGAGGCCATCCTGCCACTGATCGCGCGGGCCGATATCGTGCTGCTGTCGGACTACGCCAAGGGCGTGCTCACGGCGCGCGTGTTGCGCAACGTGATCGACGCGACGCGCAAGGCCGGCAAGCGCGTCATCGTCGATCCCAAGAGCGCGAATCTCGCGATCTATCGCGGCGCGAGCGTGCTGACGCCGAACCGCAAGGAGTTTTCGGAAGCGACCCGCAGCCGCGCCGAGACCGAACAGGAGATCGCCGCGGCCGCGCAGGATGCGATCTATCTCGCGGACTGCGAGGCGATCCTGGTGACGCAGAGCGAGCGCGGCATGACGCTGGTCCCGCGCGAGGGCGATCCGATTCACGTGCCGGCCTATCCCGTGAAGGTGCGCGACGTCTCCGGCGCCGGCGACACGGTTGTTGCGGTGCTTGCCGCGACGCTCGCGGCCGGCGCCGCCTGGGCGGATGCGTTGCGGATGGCGAGCGCCGCGGCGGCGGTGGCCGTCAGCAAGCACGGCACCGCCAGCGTGACATCGGCCGAGCTGCGCCGAAAGATCCTGCCGCATGCCTATCGTGCCGCTGAGGAGAAGATCATCGAGAGCGATGACGAGCTCGCCGCCCGCGTCGAGGTCTGGCGGGGAGAGGGCCTGCGCGTGGGCTTTACCAATGGCTGCTTCGACATTCTGCATCCCGGCCACGTCAAGGTGCTGACCGCGGCGCGCGCCGCCTGCGACCGGCTCGTGGTCGGGCTGAACAGCGATGCCTCCGTCAAGCGGCTGAAGGGCGAAAGCCGGCCCGTGCAGGACGAGCGCGCGCGCGCCGAGGTCCTGGCCGCGCTCGAGGCGGTGGACCTCGTCGCCATCTTCGCCGAGGACACGCCGCTCCGCTTGATCGAGCTGGTCCGGCCGAGCGTCCTGGTCAAGGGCGGCGACTATACGCGCGAGCAGGTGGTGGGGCATGAGGTCGTCGAGGCCGGCGGCGGCGAGGTGATCCTGATCGACATCCTGAAAGGGCACAGCACGACCGCGCTGGTCGATCGCGCCCGGAGCGAGGCGCGATGAGCGCGCTGGCAGGTCATCCCGGCCCGGCGCTGCTGGCGCGCCGCTGGCGCGATCCGGCGGCGTGGCGGACGACGGTCGATGTCGTGGCGATTCTGCTGGCGGCCTCGCTGCCGTGGTCGACCTCGCTGGTGTCGATCCTCGGCGTCGTCATGCTGATCACGATGGTGCCGTTTCTCGATGTCGAGCGTCTGCTGCAGGTCCTGAAGCGGCCGATCGCGCTGGCGCCGATCGCGCTGTTCCTGCTGGCGCTGGTGGGAACGCTGTGGTCGGACGTCGCATGGGGCGCGCGGTTCTACGCGGTGGGACCTGCGGCCAAGCTTCTGGTGCTGCCCGCGCTGCTCTACCATTTCCAGCGGTCGGAGCGCGGCCTGTGGGTCTTCACCGCGTTTCTCGCCTCCTGCGTGCTGATGGTCGTGGTGTCGACCGCGGTCGCGTTCAATCCTGCGCTCGCGCTCAAGGCCAATGCCGATCGCGGCATCTTCGTGAAGAACTACATCGACCAGGGCCAGGAGTTCTCGCTCTGCGCCGTGGCGCTGGCCTATCCGATCGCCCGGTTGCTGCGCGCCCGCCGCTTCCTTCCGGCCGGCCTGCTCACTGCGATCATGATCGCGTTCCTCGCCAACATGATCTTCATCGTTGTCTCGCGTACCGCGCTGGTGACGATCCCGATCCTGCTTGCGGTGTTCGGGCTGATCCACCTGAAATGGCGTGCCAACCTGCTGATCGCGGCCGTTGCCCTTGCGCTGGGCCTCGCGGCATGGACCGTGTCCCCGCAATTGCAGGGCAAGGTGGCGACGTTCACGAGCCAATATCAGGACTACAGGAACGATCGCGCGGTGACGTCGATCGGCGAGCGGCTCGAGTTCTGGCGCAAGTCGTTGCGGTTCCTGGCCGACGCGCCGCTGATCGGGCACGGCTCGGGCTCGACGCGTCATCTGTTCGAGCTGGCCGCGAGCGGGTCGCGCGACCTCTCCTCGAGCCAGGTCGTCAGCAATCCGCACAATCAGACGCTCTACGTGGCGGTCCAATGGGGGGCGCTCGGGATCGTGATTCTCTACGCGATGTGGGCCGTGCACCTTCTGTTGTTCCGCGGCGACGGGCTGGTGCCCTGGATCGGGCTGCTCGTCGTCGTGCAGAACATCTTCACCTCGCTGTTCAATTCCCACATCTTCGATTTCCACGAGGGGTGGATGTACGTGATCGGCGTCGGCGTGGCCGGCGGAATGGTGTGGCGATCGCGGACGCCGCCTGATGCTAGGCAGGGGACGCTCGAACCATGACGCGTCCGTCTCAACTGACCTACCGGAATATGCTGATCGCCGCGCATGACCTCCTGGTCAGCGTCGTCGCGCTGTTCGCGGCGTTCTATATCCGCTTCGAAGGCGCCAGCACCTTCTGGGAGCGGGTGCCGCTGCTCTTGCAGATCCTGCCGTACTTCATCGCCTTCAGCTTCGTCGTCTTCTACTTCTCGAGCCTTCTGACGACGAAGTGGCGGTTCATCTCGCTGCCGGACGCGCTGAACATCGTCCGAGTCGCGACCGTGCTGACGCTGGCGCTGCTGGTTCTCGACTACATCATCGTTGCGCCGAACGTCCGCGGCACCTTCTTCTTCGGCAAGCTCACGATCATTCTCTACTGGTTCCTGGAGATCTTTGCGCTGAGCGCGCTGCGTTTCGCCTATCGCTACTTCCGCTACACGCGGGTGCGACGGCACGCGCGGTCCGAGGACGCTGCCCCCGCGCTCCTGATCGGCCGTGCTGCCGACGCCGAGGTCGTGCTGCGCGGCATCGAGAGCGGCGCGGTCAAGCGGATCTGGCCGATCGGCATTCTCTCGCCATCGGCCGCCGACCGGGGGCAGTTGATCCGCGGCGTGCCGGTGCTGGGCGGCATCGACGATGTCGAGGATGTCGCGGCCGACTTCGCCCGCCGCGACCGGCCGATCGCGCGCGCCCTGATGATGCCGACGGCGTTCGATCCGGACTGTCATCCGGAAACCTTCCTGATGCGGGCGCGCCGGTTGCGCCTGATCGTGAGCCGCCTGCCGTCGCTGGAGAGCGGCGATGCGCCGAGGCTCGCGCCGGTCGCGGTCGAGGACCTCCTGCTGCGGCCGAGCGAGAAGATCGATTACGGACGTCTCGAAGCGCTGGTGCGTGGCAAGGCGGTGGTCGTCACCGGCGGCGGCGGCTCGATCGGGGCCGAGATCTGCCAGCGCGTCGTGGCATTCGGCGCGGCGCGGCTGCTCATTCTGGAGAATTCCGAGCCGGCGCTCTACGCGATCACCGAGGTGCTCGCGGCCGATCCCGAGGCTGCCGTCGCCGTCGAGGGGCGCATCGCCGACATCCGCGATCGCGACCGGGTGTTCGCGCTGATCGGCGAGTTCAAGCCGGATCTGGTCTTCCATGCCGCCGCCCTGAAGCATGTGCCGATCCTCGAGCGCGACTGGAGCGAGGGCGTCAAGACCAACATCTTCGGCTCGATCAACGTGGCCGATGCCGCGGTGGCCTCAGGGGCCGAGGCCATGGTGATGATCTCGACCGACAAGGCGATCGAGCCGGTGTCGATGCTCGGCCTCACCAAGCGCTTCGCCGAAATGTACTGCCAGGCGCTCGATCGCCAGCTCGCCGACCGGCCGGTGGGACGGCCGCCGATGCGGCTGATCTCGGTGCGCTTCGGCAACGTTTTGGCGTCGAACGGCTCGGTGGTGCCGAAGTTCAAGGCCCAGATCGAGGCGGGCGGTCCTGTCACGGTGACGCACCCGGACATGGTGCGCTATTTCATGACCATCCGCGAGGCCTGCGATCTCGTGATCACCGCGGCCTCCCATGCGCTGGCGCCGCAGCGCCCGGACGTCTCGGTCTATGTGCTGAACATGGGCCAGCCGGTCCGCATCGTCGAACTGGCCGAGCGCATGATTCGCCTGTCCGGCCTGCAGCCGGGCTACGACGTCGAGATCGTGTTCACGGGCATCCGGCCCGGCGAGCGCCTCAACGAAATCCTGTTTGCGAGCGAGGAGCCGCCGGTCGAGATCGGTGTCGCCGGCATCATGGCCGCCAACCCGAACGAGCCGCCGATGCCGACGCTGAAGGCCTGGATCGCGGCGCTCGATCAGGCGATCGCGCGCAATGATCCAGTGACGATCAAGTCGGTGCTGAAGGATGCGGTGCCGGAATTCGGCTCGAGCGCGGCCTGAGTCTTCAATGGCGCCGCCGCGAGAAGCGGCTCAGCACCCAGGTGACGGCGCCGAGACCGAAGACGAGCAGGATGGCGTCGACCGTCATGGAACGCTGCGCGACCGAGATGGCTGCGAGCGTCGCAAGCACGATATTGAGAATGAACACCTCGCTGACGACGCGCGAGACGGTGAAGCCGTTATCGGTGGCCTGTTGATAGAAATGCGTGCGGTGCGCCGCCCAGAATGGCTCGCGCTGCGCCATCCGCCGCAACAGGGTGAAAGTGGCGTCGATCAGATAATACAGCGGCAGCAGCAGCGCCGCTGCGACGTCGCCCTGCCAGGCAAGATGGAGCAGGCCCCAGCCGAGCAGCAGCCCGATCGGCAGGCTGCCGACATCACCGAGAAAGACCTTTGCGACGGGACGGTTGAAGGGCGCAAAGCCGAGCATGGCGCCACCCAGCGCCGCAGTGATGGCAGTCGCCGGCCAGGGCAGTTCACCGGAGAGGCCAAACAGGACGAGCGCCGCCGTGATCGGCACCGCCTCGGCCACGGTCATCAAATCGAGCCCGTCCATGAAGTTGACGAGGTTGACGAACCACAGGCCGGCGATCAGCAGCAGCGCGCGCTCGACCGCCAGCGGGATCGGAAACAGCCTGAGATCGTCAGGCGCGGTGAATACGACGAGGCCGACGGCCAATCCCTGCAGGACCAGGCGCGGCAGCACCGGGATCGGCCTGATGTCGTCGATCAGGCCGACCAGCGCCAGCATCGGCACGGCGATGAACAGCATCAGCAGCGGCGCGAAACCGGCCACGGAGGCGAACGCGCCGCCGACAACGATCGTGGCGCCGATCACGGCAATGCCGGCCCCCTGCGGCGTCGGGATCTTGTGCGACGAGCGCGCATTCGGCCGCGCCAGCGCGTAGCGTTGGAGCACTGGACGCAACAGCACGATCAGGATGGCGCACATCGCGGCCGCGAGCACGGCGATGGCGGCAAGGACCGCGGTGGGATCGGCGATCATCCGCAGACCTCTGCGGCCGAGATGAGGCGATCATAGAGCGCCACCACCGAACGGCCAATGATCCTGGCCGAGAGCTTGTCCTCGACCAGTTGACGGGCCGCCGCGCCATAACGTGCGCGCATCTCGGGCGACGCCGCCAGCTGCGCCATCGCCTGCGCGAGCGCCGCCGCATCCTCGACCGGCACGGCGAGTCCGGTCTGGTCGTGGATCGCAATCTCGCGGCAGCCGGGTGCATTGGTGGAGATCAACGGCCGGGCGCAGGCGGCGGCCTCCAGCAGGCTGACCGGAAGTCCTTCGCGATGCGACGGCAGCACGGCCACGTGGCAGCGGCGCCAGAGCTCGGTGATGTCCTTGATCTGGCCGAGCAGGGTGATGCCGGGTTCCTTCCGCCAGGCCTCGACCTCCTCGGCCGAGACCGAGGCAGGATTGGCCGGATCAGGCGAGCCGGCGATCAGCAACTGGTCGTCGCGGCCCTGCTGGCGCAGCATGCGGTGCGCAGCGACCAGGGCGCGGACGCCCTTGTCGGTCAGCAGCCGTCCTGCGAAGCCGAAGGTGATCGGCCCGTCCGGTTCTGGCAGCGGCTGGAAGCGGTCGGTGTCGACGCCCGAGCCCGGGATCAGCGTGATCTTGTCGCCCCGGACGCCCATGGCTTGAAGCGCCTCGCGATCGTCGGGATTCTGGACCAGCACGCAGCTCGGTGTCCGGTTCATGAGCTGCGGCAGCAGCCACAGCAGGCCCTGCTTGAGCAGACGCGAGCGCCAGCTCGCCGATGTGAACACATAGCCGAGGCCGGTCATGGCGTTGACGACCGGAGTGGTGCGTCCAAGCGCGGCGAGCGAGCCGAGCACGCTCGACTGCAATCCGGAATGATGCACCACGTCGGGGCTGATCGCAGCCTCGACGGCGCGGATCGCGCGGATCGTGGGCAGGGCTGATGACGGTGACAGCCCGCCGCGTTGGAACGGGATCGGATGCAGCACGAACCGCTCGGCGGCGATCGCGGCGGCGCCGGCATTGACGTTGGTCGCGACATGCACCTCGTAGCCGGCCTCGCGCGCCGCGCGCGCCATCGGCAGGCGATGCATCAGGAAGGCGTAATCCTCGTTGGCCACATAGAGCAGGCGGCGCGGCGAAGCGGAGCGGGGCGGGGGCATCAAACTCACGGTGTAGGATGATCGAAGCGCCGTATAGGGCAAGAGCGGCCCTCGCGCGAGCCGTTATCTGTCCTGCGGCGGGCGGAAACCGCCCGCCGGGCACCCTTCGCCCGCGGAATGGCGGAGACGACGCCTCGAATGCCGCCGGTCTCAGACCAGATGGAAGCTCGACAGATGAGACAGCAGCTCGGCCGTCGACACGTGCTGAATCGTGATGGTGTCGAGTGCCGGATCGGTGATGACGGCGTTGCCCGCGGCGTCGTCATGGATGGCGGCCTGCAGCGTGGACGGGTCCGCGAAGATGCTCTGGCTGAACACGATCTTGTCGGTGCCGACCGCAAAGTCGGCGATGTTCACCTGACCGAAATGCTCAGCGAACACGAAGGTGTCGTGTCCCTGCAGCGACACCGATGAGGATGCCGCGCCGGAGATCGAGGTCCCGGAGATCAGAGTGCCGCCCTGGCCGTCCGCTGCGAAGTGAAAGCTGTCCTGCGACAATGGGCCGACGAAGTGCAGCGACGCGCTGTTGGACCCGTCGCCCAGCGACAGCATTCCGCTCGTCTCGTCGAAATGCATCTGAAGCGATGTGAATGCGATGCTCTTGAGATCGATCTGAGCGGCGGTGCCGCCGAATCCGATGAGATTGCCGCTGAAGGAAGGCGCGGCGAGGACCAGGTCGGTCGCACCCGACGTCGTGGCCGTCTCTGCGCTCGCCGTCACCGAGCTGACGGTCGGGATCCCGATCGTGCCGTCGCCATTCAGATCCTGATGGAAGCTGCTCTCGAGGGCTTCAAGGGACGTCGAGCTGCCGGAAACGGCGCCGATGGCATTGCCGGTGTAGTTGCCGCTGCTATCGGTGTTCCAGACCGTGTAGAGGTCGGCGCCGGCCATCTTCCAGGCGACCTGATAGCCGCCGCCCGAGACCTCCGCAGCGATCGCCGCCCAGCCGCCGAGCTGGCCGGCAACGATGACGTTGCCGCCGAACATGACCTGCGTTGCGGTGCCTCCCGACACCGGCGCCATCAGGTAGGTCGTGCCCGACAGCGACAGGCTGGTAGACCCGAGCGCTTCGATCACGCTGCCGCTCGGTGTCACGCTTGGGGCGCCGATGGTGCCGTCGCCGTTCAGATCCTGGTGGAAGCTGGGCTCCAGCGCTTCCAGGGCTGCGGAGCTTCCCGCAACCGCGCCGATGACGTTGCCGGTATAGTTGCCGCTGCTGTCGGTGTTCCAGACGGTGTAGAGATCGGCGCCCGCCATTTTCCAGGCGATCTCATAGCCGCTGCCGGACGGCTCCGCGGCGATCGGCGCCCAGCCGCCGAGCTGACCGACGGTCACGATGCTGCCGCCGAACATGATCTGCGGACCAGTGCCGCCGCCGACGGGATTGAGGAAATAGCTCGACCCGGCCAGCACCAGGCTTGTCGATCCCGCGGCCTCGATGACCGTGCTCGGAACGCCGATCGTGCCGTCGCCGTTCAGGTCCTGGTGAAAGTTCGGCTCCAGCGCCTCGAGCGCGCTGCTGGCGCCATTGACCGCGCCGATGGCGTTGCCCGTGTAGTTGCCGCTGCTGTCGACGTTCCAGACGGTGTAGAGGTCGCTGCCCGCCATCTTCCAGGCGATCTGATAGCCGCCGCCGACGGCCTCTGCAGCGATCGGAGTCCAGCCGCCCAGCTGCCCGGGGCTGACGGTGCTGCCGTTGAAGCTGATCTGCGGTCCTGTCCCGCCCGCGACCGGATTGAGGAAATAGCCGTTGCCGGACTGGACCAGGCTCGTGGCCCCCGCGGCCTCGATGACCGTGCTGACAATGCCGATCGTGCCGTCGCCGTTCAAATCCTGATGGAACGCCGTCTCGAATGTTTCGAAAGCGGACGAGCTTCCGGAGACGGCGCCGATCGCGTTGCCGATGTAGTTGCCGCTGCTGTCCACGTTCCAGACGGTGTAGAGATCCTGCCCCTGGAATGTCCAGGCGACTTCGTAGCCGCCGCTTCCATTGGCTTCGACGCCGATCGGCGTCCAGTTGCTGAGCTGGTGAACGACGACGTTGGCGCCGTTGAACCGCAGCGCCACCGATGTGCTCGCACCGATGGTGTTGAGATCGTAGATGACGCCGACCTGGGCGAGGCTGATCGATCCGAGCGCCTCGACGATGGTGTTGGCGAAATAGGGGGCCGATCCGACGGCAGGATTGATCTGGGCGAGACCCGCGCCGGCGACCGCCGGATTGGCCATCGGCACCGCCGTCTGCTGCAGGATCTCCGAGACGTTGGCGTAGCTCAGCGTCGGGTTGGCCGTCAGGATCAAGGCCGCGATCGCGGCAACGCTCGGTGCGGCTGCGGAGGTGCCGTAGAAGTCGGTCATTCCGGTGACGGTCGTCGAGATGTTGTCGATGCCGGAGACCACGACTGGGCTGAGCTGGAGCGGCGTCGTAAGGCGCGTGCCGTCGTTGGCGAACAGGATCTCGGTCCCGGCGCCGGACGATGAAAAGCTTTCCGAGACCGGTGTTGCGCCAAAGGCAGGCGTGTTGGCGGCATCGACGGCTCCGACGGTGATGACCCCCGGGGTCATCGCGTGACCGAAGACAGTTCCGATATTGGCGCCGCTGATGGAGACCGGGAGGCCGTTGCCTGCCAGGATCTCCTTGATCGTCGATGGCGTGGAGCCGGAAACGTCCGCAATGACGATCTGGTAGGTGCCGGAGACCGCGAAATGCAAGCCGATCCACGGGTTCTGATAACTGTTGGGAACGTGTCCGAGATATTGTCCATTCTGGTACACGTTGACCGAGAGATGAGACGCGGCTTGACCCCAAGCCTCGTCCCATTGCACGAGCAGGTTGGCGCCCGCGGTCACGGTGATGGTTTGCGCGATGTTGCCGCCGAAGCTCAGCGCATTGCCATCGTAGTACATTCCTCCGATGCTGCCGGAGATCGAGGTCCAGGACGTCTGATAGGCCGTGCTGCCGTTGTTGCCGGCCGACGTCACATAGGTCACGCCCATGGCCTGAACGGTCTGAATGGCCTGGGCGACAACGCCGTTCTGGAAGAACGGCTCGTCCGAATAGCTCACATCGTCGACGATGACCTTGCAGCCGGCATTGGCGAGCGCGATGATGCCGTCGGCGAAGTCCTGTTCGCTCTGGAACGCGGTATAGAAGGCGAGACTGGCGTCAGGCGCAATGTCGTGGATGACCTGCATCATCGCACGGCCTTCGTCCGTCCCGCCCGATGGCATATCCTTGAGGATCTGAATCTTGGAGGCCGAAGGCAAGGCTCCGCCGGCTTCGTCCGCAGCGGCGCCGCCGAGATTGTTGAAGCTGCTGGAGAGGACGCCGATCTTGATGCCGGCTCCCGTCACGCCCGTGGAGTTGCCGCCGAGCGCCTGAACGACCTGGGCGCTGGTCGCACCTTGTGCACTGACCGCCGAGGCGATGGCTTCCGTCACTGCGTCCTGAAGCGACGGCGCGGGCGCGCCGCTCGGCCCGGCCTGCGCTGTCGCGGGCTTTCCGAGGCTGCTGAACGACCATGTCTGCAGCGATGCGCTGGCGCTTGACCACATCTCGACGCTGATCGAGAGGACGAATCCGGTCTCGTTGGTGCTTGGCCCGGCATACGCCGGTTCGACGGAGACGTTGCCCGCAATCGCTGGGGCCGGATGGAAGGACGTCTCGGTGACTTGCCAGGTCGAGCCGGCGACCACCGTCCGAGCCGTTAGCTCGGCCGCCTCCTGGGCCGACGTCTGGGCCCGCGCGCTCACGTCGAAGAGTTGTGCGACCACCGTTGCCTCGCCGTCGCCGTGCGCGAGGAGGCCCGGCGCCTCGCTCGGAGCATCGGCGCTCGGCGCAGGAGGGGCAGGATCGATCTGCCCGGCCGGGCCAAGCAGCGTCTGCGCGATGGCGGAGGCCGGCTTGAATTCGTACTCGGCGGGCGCGGCAGGCTGCTGCACATGCGACTCGTGACGGCCGCCAGCAACAGGATCGAAAATGAGGGACTCGGCAGCTTCCCGCCAACGGTCAGGAATGTCTTCGGTACGGCCAGATTGGTAAAGCATGCATGCAGCGATGGTGATCCTGTCCTCGAGGCCGACAGGCGAAATGGGATTGAAGCATCGCGCAGTGATGCCCCTCGATCTTGTATAAAATGGTACCGAAGAATGGCGGCTCCGGCCATACGTCATTGTTCGATCTGTTTGATCGATTTCAACCATTGATTGTGTTCGGGGGTGGCAGCTCCGGACGGTCGCGGAGATCGGAGCGTGCGCCGCAGCGGATCGCTCCCGCCAGCCTGCCCCGAAGACCGCTGGCGCGCCGATCAGACCAGGTGGAAGCTGGACAAATGGGTCAGCAGGTCTGCCGTCGTGACGTGCTGGACGGTGATCGTGTCCTGCGCGGCATCGGTGATCACGGCGTTGCCGGCCGCATCGTCGTGAATCGACGCCAGCAGAGCCGCCTGACTTGCGAAAAGGTCGTGGCTGATGACGATCGCGTCGCTGCCCAGATGGAAGTCGGCGACGCTGACCTGGCCGAAATGCTCGGCGAAGACGAAGGTGTCGTGTCCTGCCAGGGAGACGGCCTGCGGAGCAGGGCCGCTCGCCGGACCCGCGGCCGCCGAGATCATCGTGCCGCCCTGGCCGTCATTGGCGAAGCGGAAACTGTCCTGCGACAGCGGTCCGAGGAAATGCAACGAGGTGCTGCTCGCGCCGTCGCTGAGCGACAGCAGCCCGCTGCTGTCGTCGAAATGCGCCTGCAGCGAATGAAAGGCGATGCCGTTGAGGTCGATCTGATCGCCGCTGCTGCCGAACCCGATCAGAGAGCCGCCGAAGCTGCCGGGCACCGTCAGGACCACGTCCGGGCCACCGGCCAGCGTCACGGCTTGCGTGCTCGCCGCGACGTGCGCGGGCACACCGATGGTGCCGTCGCCGTTCAGATCCTGATGAAAGCTGGTCTCCAGCGTCTCCAGCGCCGCCGAGCCGCCCGGAACGGCGCCGATTGCATTGCTGACGTAAGCGCCGCCGCTGTCGGTATTCCAGACCGTGTAGAGGTCGACTCCCGCCATCTTCCAGGCGACCAGGTAGCCGCCGCCGGAGCTCTCTGCGCCGATCGGGTTCCAGCCGCCGAGCTGACCAACGGTGACGACGCTGCCGCCGAACACGATCTGTGGCCCGGTGCCGCCGCCGACCGGATTGAGGAAGTAGGTCGAACCGGATTGCACCAAGCTCGTCGATCCCAGCGCTTCGATCACGGCCGAGGGGATGCCGATCGTGCCATCCCCGTTCAGATCCTGATGGAGGTTCGTCTCCAGTGCTTCCAGCGCGCTGTTGGTGCCGTTGACGGCGCCGATCGCGTTGCTCGTATAGGCGCCGCTGCTATCGGTATTCCAGACCGTATACAGGTCCGCGCCCGTCATCTTCCAGGCGATCTGATAGCCGCCACCGACGGTGTCCGCCGCGATCGGCATCCAGCCGCCGAGCTGACCGACGACGAGAACGGAGCCGCCGAACGTGACCTGCGGACCGGTGCCGCCGCCGACCGGGTTCAGATAGTAGCTGGATCCGGATTGGACGAGGCTGGTCGATCCCAGGGCTTCGATGACGGTGGTCGGAATGCCGATCGTGCCGTCGCCGTTCAGGTCCTGGTGGAGGTTGGTTTCCAGCGCTTCCAGCGCACTGTTGGTCCCGCTGACCGCGCCGATCGCATTCGTCGTATAGGCACCGCTGCTGTCGGTATTCCAGACCGTGTAGAGGTCGGCGCCGGCCATCTTCCAGGCGATCTGATAGCCGCTGCCCACGACGTCGGCTGCGATCGGCGTCCAGCCTCCGAGCTGACCGACCACCAGGTTGGCGCCGCCGAACTTGACCTGCGGGCCGGTGCCGCCGCCGACGGGATTGAGGAAATAGCCGTTGCCGGCCTGGACGAGACTCGTCGATCCCACGGCCTCGATGACCGTCGTGGGAATGCCGATCATGCCGTCGCCGTTCAAGTCCTCATGGAACGACGTCTCGAACGCCTCGAATGCAGCCGTGCCTCCCGAGACGGCGCCGATGGCATTGCCGGTGTAGTTGCCGCTGCTGTCGACATTCCACACCGTGTAGAGATCCGCCCCCGACATCTTCCAGGCGACCTGATAGCCGCTGCCGCTGGTCTCGCCCGCGATCGGGGTCCAGCCGCCCATTTGTCCGGGCTGGACGATGCTGCCGCCGAACTTGATCTGCGGTCCGGTACCGCCGCCGACCGGATTGAGGAAGTAGCTCAGTCCGAGCTGCACCAGGCTGGTCGATCCCAGCGCCTCGATCGTCACCGGCGTTGCGGAAACGAGATGGAAGCCGAGCGCGTCCATCTGCTTGAGATCCACGGCCGTCAGCGTCTGCAGCGTGCTGTAGGTGTAGAATTCGTTGAACGGATCGTTGCCGCCCTGCACGCCGCTGTTCAGGAAGTCGCTGGGGTCCGAGGACTGGCCGTAATCCGCGAGCTTCGTATAGCCGCCGTCGACCGAGAAATACGCGGTCCCCGCCGTCGCGCCGCCGGTCATCAGCCGGACGCCCGGGCTGGAGAAGCGGAACAGGTCGAACACGTCCGGCTGCGGCCCGTAGGGCACGCGGCCGAACGCGTGCGTCAATTCGTGCAGCGCCACGCCGACCAGCAGGTTTGAATTGATGTCAGTCGCGAAGGTCGCGCTGCCGTCGTCCGTGGTTGCATCGTTGGCGCCGAGGCCGCCCCACAGCTTCAGCTGCGAATTCCACACCGCGACGTAGGACTGTCCCTGGATGCTGGATCCCGCCGGCAGGGCATTGAAGGTGGTATCGCCTGGGCTGGCATAGTTGATCAGGTTGGACCTGACGCTCGAATAGCTCATCCACTGGCCGCCGTCAGGACCGGCCGCCGCGCCGCCGCCGACGCCGCTATAGTCGATCTTGATGTTGACGGTGATATGATCCGAGATCATCGAGGTGAGGATCGCGGCGGCCTGCTGAATGCCGGCGCGAAAGCTTGCCGGTGCATTCATCGCCGCCGTGTCGAACAGCAGATTGATTGTCAGTCCGCCGGCGCTCACCGCGGTGACCGCGCCGATCCCGCCGAAGTCGCCCTGCGCGAGCTGGGCCTGGACCGCCTCGTCGGGCAGCTCCACGGGATTCGACGGCGGAGGGACCCCCGCGTCGTACGGAGGTGAGGTCGTGACCGACTGTAAGGTGGACACTCCGGGCATTGCCTCAGTTCCGGCTAATCGCATGAGCGGCGCATGGCTCGACCGTATCGACGCGCTGCCGAGCCGAATCGCGACCATCCCAAGTTACAGGGCATCGATCTTGCTCGGAGGTTAACGGGAGCCCCGAAGCACTGGAAAACGACCCGCTATGGCCGTCGCGGGCGTTGATCGAACCGAGGCCGGGTTACGCGTTCAGTGCAGCAGCTCGGGCAGACGGTCCAGGAACGCGGGGACCGGTAGCGCAGCACCAAAATTGTAGGGGTTGCTGCTGAGCGCTGCGCGATAGCGATCAAGCTGCGGGCCGCCCTCACGCAGGGATCTGCCGGTTCCGTCCAGGCAATCGAGCTTGTAGCGGACGGCTGCCGTGATGTCCTGTGCGGTATTGGGGTGGATTTCGAGCCCGTGACGGGCCAGCACGGCGGTGTCGATCAGCAGCGCCTGCAGCGGCTGGCGGTAGGTCTCTCGCAGCGAGAGGTAGCGCCGTCCACGCCGGTCATAGACCGGCCGCACGGTGAAGTCGGTGCGGTCATGCCAGAACTGGCAGTCGTTGGAGATGCAGTTGACCAGCAGCATCGGCGTTCCCAGCGCCTGCACGGCCGTGGTCAGGCCCGATGTCGTGCCGACGAACAGACGAGCTGCGGCGCAGAGATAGAGGTCCATCTCCGCCGATTTGATGTCGCTGTGCGCGTAGTCGAACACGCCGGCCATGCCGCGCAGCGGCGTCATGCTGCGATCGCCGAGCCTGACCACGGCGCCGCCGCGTGAGGTGATTGCGGCGATGGCGTCCAGGTAGTCGCCGACATTGGCGGAGCGATGCTGGCGCGTGGTGCCTGGTCCGTCGCCATGATAGCCGCCCTCGCGGATGTGCATCGCGACGAACCAGTCCGCGGTGACACCTGCGGCGCGCAGCCTGGCAGCCCCGGTGTCCATCAGCTCCGATGGGACCTTCACGATCGGCAGCCGCCGCTGTTCGGCCCAGGCGACCTGCGCGCGCGACGCCGCGTGGGCCCATGGCTCGGCCAGGCCGTCCTGGCCGCGGACGGCGATGAACTGGTCGCCGACCAGCCGCTGATAGGGCAGCAGGTCGTCGACGAGAGCAGGGTCCTCGACGATCGTGACATGCGGCGCGAACAGCCTGAGGAACGGTTGGTTGACCACCTTGCTCGCCGGAGCAAGCAGGACGTAGTTGGCGCGCGGCAGCATGCCGAGCGCGGCCATGCGCAAATGGCAGTCGATGAAGCCGATGTGGCCGATCAGCGTCACCCATTCGTAGCCGAGCAGCCGGACCGGGAGCGCGGGATCGAAGATGCTGCTGGCGCCGGCAATCCGATCGATCAGCGCGCCGGGAATCGACCATTTGGCCGCCAAGGCGTCCTGATGGTCGAGCGCGGCCTGATAGCAGCGGAACGTGTCGTCGTAACGGCCCTGGTGATAGAAGTTCTCGCCGAGCTGGATCAGATTGTCGTAGATCAGGAGCTCGCCGGCATGCTCCAGCTCCCAGGCGCTCGGCGTGTAGGTCGACGGATCATAGCCGCCGGCATAGTTCTGGTGTGCCATCACCGAGCGGGGATCGCGCGCGACCGACGCCCTGAAGCAGGCGGCGGCCCGGACGTGGTCGCCGGCCAGGGCGTGGACGGCGCCGAGCTTGCGCAGCGCGTTGCCGTCGCCGGAGGCCGCAGCTGCTGTCAGGAAATGGGCCGCGACCGGCAGATTGCCGCGATACATGTGGGCGACGCCGACCGCGAAATTGATCGCGAAGCTGTCGATCGTCTCGGGCCGTGGCACGTCGCGCACGATCCGGTCATAGGCGCTGCACAGCGCCAGCGTGGTGAAATAGGCCTGCGCGCCCATACCGGCTCGCGCACGCACGTTGCTGCGGAAGATCAGGTTCAAGATCCGCACCGCACGCAGCGCACTCGGCTTGCGGCTGGCGGCCAGATGAACCTGCGCGGCGGCGGCCAACGTGGTCGAGGTCGTCAGCGCCAGCAAACGGCCAAGGCGCGATCCCCTTGCCAGTTGCCGGTCCATCAGCCGGAGCAGCGTCGCCCCGGCCGGCGCAACGATGAGCCTGCTGTCGACGATGTTCGCGGCGCGAGTGGTCAGCGGCAGCAATTGCCGGCGCCGCGCGCTCAGGAACGCATAGAGACGAAATGCGGATGCCGTCAGCCACGTCCGCGGCGACCAGCGGCTGCGCGGCGCCTGCGGCGATGGTTGCGCCGTCGGCGTCGCGCGGATCGGCGCAGGCGCCGCCTTCGCACCGAGGCGGCGCCGGAGAGAGCCGAAGGGGGCGCGGACCGTCATGACGCGCGATAGCCGGGCGTGGCGGACAAGATCGCCCGCCGGGTGGCGGTCTGGGCGAGCAGGCGAGACAGCGACATCGGCCGCGTCCGCAAGGTGATCCAAGCCAGCGCAGCGAGGCGGCCGCTTGAGCCGAGGCTCAACATCAGCCCAAGCAGGTGCGTATCGAGCGCATTGCCGTCGAGCAAGGCGGATACGCGCGCAGCCTTGGCCGACGCTGCCGTATCGCCGCCCAGTACCATCCGCGCGGCGCCGAAGCGATTGCGCCGGGCGAACACATCCTCATACCCCTTTGGGAACAGCCTGCTTTGCGCAATCAGCGCGCCGATCTCCGCGAGCTTGGCGTTGAGCGAAGCCGGATCGGTTGCGGTCGCCGTCGAATAGTTCTGGCCGTGAATGCGCCAGTAGCCGAGCGCCTCGGCGATGAAGCAGCAGCCATAGGTCAATGCCAGCCGCCGGGCGAGAAACGCGTCCGAGAACGAGCCGAGCTTGACGTCGAATCCGCCGAGCGCCTGCAAGGCCGTGCGGCGGTAGAGCGAGGTGGTGCCCGAAAAGTAGTTGTCGCCAAAACGCAGCGCGTGGCGAACGTCGGCCGGCGTCAGCATCGCCGATGCGGAAGCCGGCAGCATCACCGGCCGCAGCATCCGTTTTGCGGACGGTCCCTGAGGGCCGATGATCTCGCAGCAGGCGAAGACCAGACCGGCTTCGGGATGGGTGGTCGCCTGCGCCATCGCCTTTTCGAGATAAGCCGGATGCAGCGCATCGTCGGCCCCGAGAAAACCGATCCATTCGGTGTCCGCGATCGCCAGGGCCTCGTTCTGACCGCGCACGACACCCTGGTTGGTCTCGTGGCGGATCAGTCGCCAGCTCGGCCGTTCCGCCACGAAGCGTGAAATGACCGCGATGCTGTCATCCGTCGAGCAGTCATCGATGATGATGACGCGGTCGGGGGCGCGGGTTTGGTTCGCGATGCTGCCGAGCGACTCGGGCAGGTAGTGGGCGTGGTTGAAGTTCGGGACGACCAGCGTGACGGTCGGGGAGGCAGCGCGGGCGGGCGTCGTGGTCATGGTTCAGCGAGCTTCCTGCCGCATGCTGTCGAGCCCGGCCGCTCAAACCTTGGGCAGCTCTTTCAGAACGTCGTCCAGGGCGCCGAAGGCCCGCACGCGGCCGCCATCGAGATAGAGCCCGAGATTGCAGGTGTCGCGCAGCAGGCCATGATCATGGGTGGCGAGCACGACGATTCCCGAGCGCATCGTGATGTCCTGCAGCCGGCCGTGAGTCTTCTTGCGGAACTGCGCGTCACCGACCGCGATCCACTCGTCCATCAGGATGATGTCGCCGTGAATCGAGGCTGCGATCGAGAACACGAGACGCAGCAGCATGCCCGAGGAATAGGTCCGGATCGGCAGTTCCAGATAGTCGCCGAGCTCGGCAAATTCGGCGATCTCGGGCACGCGCTGCTCGATCTCCTCGGGCGAGAGCCCGAGGATGAGGCCGCGGGTGCGAATGTTCTCGTAGCCCGAGGCCTCTTCGTCCATGCCGAGACCGATGTCGAACATCGGAACGTTACGCCCTACGGTCCGCAGCGAGCCGCGCGTCGGCTCGTAGATGCCGGCGAGCACGCGGATCAGCGTGGTCTTGCCGGCGCCGTTGTGGCCGATCAGGCCGAGCCGGTCGCCCTGCTTCAGGGTGAAGCTGATGTCATCGAGCGCCTGGACGAACTGGAACGAGCCGTCGCTCTTCGAGACCCGGCCGCCGACGCGCGAGGCCGCCTTGATGGCCAGATGCCGGAATGATCGTGCGTTCGGCGGCGCGACCGGAAATTCGATGCCGATTTGCTTGGCTTCAATGAGAGTCATTCGAGGCGGATCCAGAGCTCCCGGCCATGATGTCAGGCCCAATACACGACGCGCGACCGATAGCGCGTGTAGATATAGATCATGGCGGCGGTCAGGACCGCGACCGATCCAATGGCACCGGCCCAGGTCGCAAGGCCGGGAACGTCGCCCATCAGCGGACCGCGCGTGACCGACAAGAGATAGGCGATCGGATTGAGCGTGACGATGAGCTCGCCGCCGCGGATACTCGACGGTTCCCAGATGATCGGAGAGATGAAGAACAGGAGCTGCAGCACCGCCGCCATGACGGGCGGCACGTCGCGATAGCGCACGCAGATCATCGAGACGATCACCGAGGCGCTGACGACGAAGACGTAGACGATCATCAGGCCGAGGATGGCGAGGACCATTCCGAACCCGACCGACCATGGATAGACGAGCCAGATGAACGGGATCACCGCGATGTTGTGCAGGAAGATGATCAGGTTGCGCTGAACCATGCGCATGACATGGATCAGGATCGGCATGTCGACGGCTTTGATCATGCCGCCTGCATTGATCATCGTGTAGCAGGCCTCGCTGAGCGAGGACGAGATGAAGCTCCAGATGGTCATGCTGACCATGAAGTGGGGCAGGTAGGTCTTCATGTCGGCGCCGAGGAAGCGGCCAGCCACCGTGCCCATGATCAGGGCGGTGATCGCGTTGGTGGCCGTGATCCACCACGGGCCCAGCATGGTGCGGCGGTATTTCGATCGGATGTCACCGGCAGCGAGCGCGCGCCAGGTGACGTGACGGGTGATGAAAGGCGCGATGTCCTCGCGGCAGCGCGCCCAGGAGATGCGACGCCGATCCGCAACCACGAACCGCTCGACCTGTCCATCGGTCAGGGTGGTCATCCTTGTACCTCGCGAGAGCCGTAAGTGTTTGTCTTACCAGCTGAATGCGGTTGGACCCCCGCCACGCCGGCGGCCCATCGCCGGGGCTTGCTGGACCATGTTACGAGGGCACTGTCAACCGGTCAGCTCAGGCCGCCGCCGCGGCTCAGATCGCGACCGAGCCCGAGGCGTCGACGATCCGCGGCTCCGGCAGCGGCACCAGGAATCGACCGCCTGCGTCCAGGTAGGCCTGGTTGCGCTTCAGGATCGGGTCCGCATAGATCCAGGCGAGGACGACGACGATGTCGGGCTTTCGCGTCGCGAGCTCGCTGGAGGGCAGCACGGGGATGTGGGCGCCCGGGCTGAAGCGGCCGTGCTTGAGCTGGTTGTCGTCGACGATGAACTTGATCCGGTTCTCCAGCTCGAAATGGTAGAGCAGGGTGGTGGTGGTGGTCGAGGCGCCGTAGGCCGCGACCAGCTTGCCCGCGGCGATGGCCTCGTCGAGAGTAGCGAGCACCCGGCGCTTGCAGTTCTCGATGGCGACGAACCAGTCACGGTAGATCTGCGGCTTGGTGACGCCGCGCCGTTCCTCCTCGGCGATCAGCGTCGACAGCTCCGCCGAGCGCGGGCGCTTGCCGGTCGATTTCGGCTGCGCAAAGGCGCGGATCGAGCCGCCCTTGGTGCCGGTGCGTTCGACGTGGAACAGCGTCATGTCGTGCCGGTTCAGGAAGGTCTCGAGCGGGATCAGCGCGTGATGCGAGACGTGCTCGTGGTAGATCGTGTCGAACACCATGTTGTCGATCATGTCGACGATGTAGGAGACCTCGAACACGAAGGCGCCGTCGTCGGCGAGCAGGAGGCGGATGCCCTTCACGACGTCGGACATGTTGTCGATATGCGCAAACACGTTGTTGGCGCAGAACAGCTTGGCTTCGCCCTGCTCCGACTTGATGCGGGCCGCCAGCGCGCTGGTGAAGAAATCCGGGATCGTCGGCACGCCTTCCTTGGTGGCGGTCGCCGCGATGTCGCGGGCGGGGTCGATGCCCTGCACGCGCATGCCCTCGTTCTTGAACGCCTTGAGCAGCGAGCCGTCATTGCTGCCCATCTCGGCGACCAGGCTGCCCTTGGGGATGGCGAGCGAGGACACCACCGATTGCGCATAGCGCTTGAAATGCTCGACGAGGCCGAGCGAGACCGAGGTGCGGTAGGTGTAGTCGCGGAACAGGATGTCGGGATCGACGACGTCGAGATTCTGCAGATGGCCGCAGTCGAGGCAAAGATAGCAGTCGAGCGGGTAGAGGTCCTGCTTCTCGCCCAGCCGGTCCGCCGTCACGAACGCGTCGCCGATCGCCGAAGGCCTGATCGGCAGCACGTGATCGAGCGAGGTCGAGCCGCAAAGGCGGCAATCGGTCTTGTGCTTGACGTGCTGCATGAGGTGTCGATCCTGGGTTGGCGATCCCGCAGGCGGGACGGTCGGCCGAAGAGGAATTTGCGGCGGGTTTTACAGGCCGGCGAAGCTCTTGGCGACCTCTTCTTGCCAGACTGTGGACACTCCGCCATCCAGAAACAGGCTCTGCCCGTTGATGAACGAAGCGCGCGGGCTGCAGAGGAAGTCGAGGGCGTCGGCGCATTCCTCGGCCGTCCCGAGCCGGCCCAGCGGGACCAGCTTGCGGTAGGTCTCCATCAGCTTCTCGTTCTGCTCATAGAAGATGCGCGATTCGCGCTTCAGATAGGTCAGCGGCATGATCGCGTTGACGCGGATGCCGCGCCGGCCGAGCGTCGCGGCGTAATGCCGGACCATGGCGTTGAGGCCGCCCTTCACGACATGGTAGCCGACCGGCTGCGAACTGCCGACGAATTCGGCATAGACCGAGCTGACCACGCCGATGGCGCGGTCGCCATCGTCAGCGAAATGGCCGGAAAAGCCCTCGATCAGGTCGCGCGAGGCGGTCAGGCCGACCTGGATTTCCCCGGCCCAGGGATCGCCCTGGCCGCGAAAGCGCTGGCTCAGGACGAGGTAGCGGACCGGGCCGTTGGCCTCGGCGATCTCACCCCAGAGCCCGGCAAAGCTCTCGCTGCGCTCGAGATCGGCGGAAAAATGCTTCAAGCCGGGCTGATCGGGAAAATCGGCCGGGCGCTGCCGCGACACGACGCTGACGGCGCAGCCGCGCGCCAGGAAGCGTTCGACGACCACGCGGCCGAGGCCGCGGGTGCCGCCGACCACGACGGCATGGCTGGTCATGCGGCAACGCCCTGCCGTGCGGCGACACGCCGGACGAGATCGGCCTGATAGGCCTCGGCCCCGGCGGCGTCGCTGTCCTCGGGCGCGAAGTTGGCGAACACGCTGGCGCCGGGGCGGAACGGGCCGTTGGTGATCTCGTGCACGATCAGCAGGTCGCTGCGGATGATCAGGGTGTGAAAGAATGCATTCGACATGCGATAGTAGAAGGGGCGCGCACCGCCCGGCGGCCCCAATTCGACGACACGCTCGATCTGGCCGTCATCGTCGAACACCACGATATCGACCTCGCCCTCGATGATGTGGAACGCCTCGCTCTTGCCGGGGTGCTTGTGCGGACGGATGTAGGAGCTGGAATCGATCGCGATGATCATTTCATGCAGGCTGTCATCGCCGTCCGGATGGGCGTTGATGCGGGCCCGCCGCTTCGGGCTGGCCTTCACCGCGGCCTTCAGGGTGTTGATCTCGGCCGCGCCCACCGATGAAATGGGGCCCTCGGCCAGGAATACCTCGGGGGATTTCTGGACGAGCGTCATGCGTGATCCCTCATGATCGAATTGTCGAGCGCCGCGTAGATCGAGCGGAATTCCACGCCCCTGGCAGCGAGCGGCGCGAGCTTTTCACGCACCTTGCCCTCGATGTGCGGCGCGATCGCAAACAGGCAGAGCCTGATCCGCTCGTCATCCAGCAGCCGCTGGGAGCCTACCACAGGTGTACGGAAGCCGGGGGGGAAAAAGCCTGTCTTGTCCGCATCATCGTCGACGGCCACCGCGATCAGGTCGGCCAGGCCGAAGGCGTTGACGAACATGATGGCGTGATGGCCGATGCCGAACAGCGCGATCCGGTCGCGGTCGGGACCGGCCAGGTCCGTCAGCTTGCTGCGCAGTCGCGCGCGGGCGGGGGCGAAATTGTCACGATAGACCTGGAACAGGCTGGAAGGTCCGCGGGGCTTCACCGGAGTGGCGGGAATATCGGCCGGGGTGAGGACGGCGACCAGGGCATCTTCCAGGGCGCCCGGATAGCGAAGCAGGGCCAGAACGCGATAGCCGCTCACCTCAGCCAGGCGCCGCAGCGTGTCCTCGACGAAGTAGCAGCTATGCTCCTCCCACAGGAAGCAGTAGTCGCGCGCCGCGAGGAACTTGCTGCTGTCGGGGACTTCGATCAGCAGCAGGCCATCGGGATTTAGAAGAACCCTGAGCGCTTGCAGCGCCTGCACCGGCTCCGGCGTGTGCTCGAGGATGTAGCGGCACGATACGATGTCGAAAGTGCCAAGCTGCGTCGCTTCTGCAGCCAGCCGGTCGGCACGGAGGGTGGCCTGCCAGGTTTCCAGATAGGGATAGCGCCCCGGAGCGCCGGCGGCGCCGAGCGCAAGGGCGCTCGCGGTGAGCCCGCGGGCCTGCAACCTGCCCAGCAGGGGCCCCTCGAACGGACCGGTCCCGAGGGCGGTGCAGGCCCGCGGCTTCAACGACAGCAGTTCTCCGACCAGGGCGTCGAGATGGCCTTCCGGCTCCCGGTAGCGGATCCATGGCACCTCGGGAACAAGCACGTCTGGCGGTGGAGGCTCGCGGAGCTGGACGAGCTGACACGTGTCGCACGCGACGATGTCGAGGGTTATCCGAAGCTGGACATGGTTCTCACGCGCGAACCGGTTGCAGACCGGGAGCTCACCAAGCGGGAGCGCCTGCGGGGAGATCGGCTGACCGCACAATCGGCAGCCGGATCGTGGTCCGGTGGACATGGCTCGGCTGGATCGCTCGATCAATGGACACGCTCAGGCTCGCCGCTGCGTCCAGCGCGCCGGCTGCTATGGATGTTGCCATCTGGAGGCAACCTCCATAGCAGTGTAATCGGGAACATGACAACGTAAAATGTTCGGCTTGGCACAGACCCTGGAACTCGCGTCATTTGTGATGTTTCGCGTTACTATTGCTCTTTGAGCGCTCGCATCACTCCTTCTCGGTTCAACCGACGAATCAGTGTCAAGAACGCCAGTAGATATTTGTTCTACAGTAGCGGGGATTGTGCGACTGGGCAGTCTTCCAGCGAAGATGCTACACATGATGACCAGGGGCTTTGGCGGCTATTGTTCCGCCGCATGAGATCTAACGTTGGTAAGAGGGGGCGCCGGCGTGAAGGATATGGTTTTCGTTTTAAGATCGATCTTGCGCACCGTCTGCGTGAGCACGGTCCTCTTCTGTGTTCTTCTTGCAGTCGGCGCAGGGTTCCTCAACGCCTTGCTTGCGGGATTTGTGGCTTTCGTCTTCATCTTGCTGGGGATCGGCCGGCTCGTGCTCGAGCGGCTGGCTCTGTGGTCGACAATTCTGCTGATTGTCGACAGGGCAGGGCTGTTGCCGATCACCGAGTGGGTTCACGGGATCATCACGCTCATTGGTCGCGGGTTGGCTTGACAGCCCGACAGGCATGCGGCGTGTATTGCCGACAGCCAATTCGAGACAGGCGACAAACGGCATAGCCTTCTCCTGGTCTGCCGCAGGGCGGTCTGGATGTTCGAGAACGGGGGCCTGGCCGTGAGCCGAAGACGGATTTGGGGTAGCCGATGCAGCGCTTCAAGGAGCCGCTAGTTCTGCAGAGCCCAGTGCGCAGACGCGGATTCCTTGAGCTGTTCAACGCACTGGAGACTCTGCCAGCCGAATCGGCCCGTTGGGGAGAGCGGTCTCTGCTGGGGCCGCAGCGATGGGCGCGCATCCTGATCGTCGGGACTGCCAAGCTGCTGCGCCTGCTGCCGCCGCGGCTGGCCTTCCTGATCCTCGCCTTGTTCGAGATCGGAGAACTTCGCGATCGCCGCCTGCTGCAAAGAGCCTATCAGGTCCACTGCGCGTCTCTGCTGGCGAAGGATCCGGACCTGCGGTTTTCGGGATTGCTCGGACGGTGCTTTCCAATGCTGTCAGCGGAACTGCTGCTTCGGATCGGGGCCGATTGGGAAGCCTATGATCTGGTCCTCCAGGATCAACTCGCAGCCCGCTCGCCGGAACTGGCGAACATGATGATTCGCGCGCTCTTCGAGTTCGGGGAGTTCGACAAGGCCTATCGGCTGGCCTCCCAGCTGGATCTGACGGCAAGGTCGGAATCGGAGATACATCTCGCCTTTCTCAAGGGCATGCTCGAGATCATGGTGGGCAATGAGGCCCGCGCCGTCGAATGCATGTCGGACGCATGCCGTGGCATTCCCGACTACATGCGTCCTCACCAGAACATGGCGTCGCGGCCGGCGCGGAACTATCATCCCAACCCCCTCGATTTCACCTGCGGCTCCGCGGGCAGGCTGTTCGATCTCTGCAACTTCACCGGCCAGCGCGTGACTCATGTCGGCTCTGGCGACGTCGGCATCGGTCTGTTCACGAGAGCGCTTGCGGCGCAGTCGGAGCTGCTCGGCAAGGCGGCGCCGGCCGTATCAGCGGAGGCCAGCCACCTGTTGCGCAGGTTGGGAATTCCACTGGAGCAATTGCGGGTCCTTCCCGAGGAATGGACGACCCAGATCGGTCACCTCGGGATGCTGGACATCCTGTTCCGAATGCGCGACCTGGGGTGGTGGTCGGGACGACCGCTGATCGTCGTGCGACCGAACTGCGTGGCGAACAGGGCGTTTCTTCGGCTGTTCGAAAGGTTCGCCGATATCGTCGTGATCGGGGAAACCATCTCTCACGCGCTCGGCGAAGAGCTGCTGTCGCTGCAGCGTTGGTACGGCATGAACTTCAACGTGTTTCGACTGCCGAACGGCGACGTGGTGCCGTGGCAGGAAGCCGGGGCGCTTGCCATCCTGCAGTGGGAGCGGGATGGCCGCGGGCATCCCTTGCGCGACGAGTACGACCGCATCTACGAGGCGGCGCCGAAATTGCAGGACGACTATCGGCGGATGCGCGAATCCTGGGGCATGAAGCCGGACGACTGGTACGTGTGCCTGCACACCCGCGACGGTTCCCATTATTCCGAGGTCGACGGCACCGGCCAGACCCATCGCAATGCGCCGATCGAGACCTACCTCGATGCGATCCACGCGGTCACCCGCAGGGGCGGCTGGGTGATCAAGCTCGGTGGTCCAAATTCACCCGGACTTCCGCCGCTCGACCGTGCAATCGATTATGCTCAGAGCAAGTTCAGATCCGAACTGATGGACATCTGCCTCATCCGGAATGCCAAAGCCTTCATTGGCACGACTTCAGGGTTGACGAATGTCGCGATCAGCTTCGGCATTCCAAGTGCCCTCGTGAATTGCATCACCACGGATCCGCAATTGTGGAACAGCGCTGTTCGGTTTGCGCTGAAGCCGGTGCGTCTCGCCGACGGAAAGATGCTGACCCAGACGCAGCTCACCTCGCCGCCTTGGCGCTGGCGCCTGTTCGACGCCTGCGTTCTCAGCCGCAACGGAGCGCAGCCGTTGAACAACACGTCAGACGAAATCCTCGCGGTCGTCGAAGAGGTCGTCGATCTCGCTTGCGGACATGCGGCCGACACAGCCTCGCAGCAACTCTTGTCGCTCTGGAGGGAGCAGCTTGTGCCGCCTCACTATTACGGCGGCGGCACGATCAGTGCCCACTATCTCGCGAAGTACGAAAGCGCATTCTTGGTGCCTGGAGCGGCCCCGCAGAGGAGCCTTCCCGAGGTCGCCAGGGCGCGACAACGTTAGTCCGACAGCACGGCCCTACTGTTCGCGGCCGACGTCCTCAGGTGCGCGCCAGGTCCGGGCGGCATCGCTTGATGCATCGCGCTGTCCTCACGGTTCTCTCAGCAGGTCCTGAGCGTATTTCTCGAGGAAATACCTGCTCGGCCGTGAACTGCCGAAGAAGCCCGGCACCTGGACGTGACGCTCCCATTTGCCGACCACGCCGGGGGCGGGTCCTTTCCGCCGGGGATCGGAGATTTCGAGCACCTCGCGCACGGCTTCCAGGATTTCGTCCGAGCTGCTCTCGCTCACGACGAGTTTGGCACGCGCCATGGATTCATGGGTAGGGTAAGCCCAGCGATACTCTTCCGAGGTCCATTCGCTCAGCGAAAGCATCTGGCCATCCGCCCTGTGCACGGGCTTGAGCGCGAAGCGGGTGTCCGTCGACCATAGCAGGCCGATCGAGCTCAATGCATTGACCATCGCAGTCGGGATGCCGAAGCTGCTTGCCACATAGGCGAAGCCGGAGGTCGTGCCGATGAACATGCGGGCACGGCGCATCAAGTGAATGTCCATCTCCGGAAACGCGTCGTCGCTGCGGGCGTAGTCCACCACGCGTTCCATTTGCGGGAACGGCGGCACCTTGCGACCGCCCATCCGGACAACCCATCCGCCGCATTCGGTGATGTGGCGGACGGCATCGAGATAGCTCGCGAGCGACGCGTTGCGGATGGATTCGCCGACGCCTTCGGTATCATTCCGGGTCTGGGCATCCCGCACGTGCAGGCAGACGAACCAGTCGCCGTCCGCCATGCCCCACTTGCGCCGGTAGTCTTGGTACGTCTGCTCGACGCGGTTGTCGGAAAGCAGGCGGCGGTCGTAGATGTCGCGCAGCGGAAAGCTTCGCTGCCGGCTTTCCCATTGCTTGAGCGCGAGTGAGCCCGCATCGTTCCAGTACACCGCGCGTCCGTCCTCGAAGCGGAATGCCTGGTGGGAGTCGCCGATGAACGGGGTGAGGCTGGCGAGTTCGTGCCAGACTCCGGCCGTGACGTTCTCCCCCAGGGTGAGCGTCGGACAGATCTCCGAGAACAGCGATAGGAACGGCTTGTTGGCGATCCGGTCCTTGTAGGCCAGGAGCAGCGGCTGGCCCTGCCACCACCCCATCTCGCGCATCATCAGATGAACGTTGAGATGGCCGTTATGGCCGATCAACGCGCTCCAGTCCGGCGAGAGCAGCCTGACGTCCGACAGATCGGTGTCGAGCTTCTTGAGAAGGGCCTTGAGCTCGGGGCTGGGCGCGGGAAGATGACGGCGCAACCGCTTCTGTGTCTCCGTCAGCTTGGTGTAGACCTGCGGGACATGGAAGCCCTCGCCGCTGTGATATGTCGTCAGCAGCAGGTGGCGATAGGCGTAGAACAGGTTGATCTCCGACAACACCTTGCGCTGCGGATGATCGGCGGGAAAGCGCTCCCAGTATTGGCCGCGGTCCTCGCGTGCGGCGAGGATATCGTCGTGCCGGGGGAGACCGAGCTGAGTGACGAGGGTCTCGATCAGCTCCTTGTCGCAGAAGAAGTCGGGAACATAGCGGTCGAGCGGGGCTTCGAACGGCTCGGGGTCGCCGTCTCGGCGCGCATCGTATTGCCGTCCTTCGAAGGACGTCTGCTCGAAACGAAAATTCCGGTGCTCCAGCATGATCTTGATCAGCTCGGCAAACCGGCGCAGGTCCTGCGGACGAAGCGCGGTCCAATTGATGGTGTGGGCCTGCGCCAGCAGCTCCATGAAGTAGCCGGATGTCAGCTTTTTCGTCAGCTTGCCGATCGCCTCCATGAACTCGTCATCGACCCGGTCCCAGTCGATTCTGGGAAACAGCTCCAGAACGCGCTTCTCCTTCTCGCACATGAGAAGGAAGAGGATCAGCTCGTTGCAGTACTGACCCGAGTGGCCGCGGGTGAGCACCCATTGCATCTCTTTTTCGATGTCGGGACCGCAGAAATAGCGGAATTGCCGGTCAAACTCGTTCCGGTGTGCATAGCGGTGGAAGACGAGCGCCACCATGAAGGCCTGTCTGAAGGTCAACAGGGCGAAGATCAGGTCCTTCAACGATTCCGCGCGTTCCTGCCCGGCTGCATTCAGAAACCAGCCGATCGCCCTCGCGGCACGGCCGGCGAGGTTCGACTTCAACGCCTGGACCCGACTGCGTTGGCGTGGCGCGGGATGCCCGGCTGGATTTGAGTGGACGGACTCGACGAACATTTCCAAGGCCCCATGACGAAAGCGAAGGTTTCACCGGCGCACTGCTTCGGCAGCACAACCGCCCGGCATTGAAACAGGCCTGCCAGCTTTCCGGACTGGACAGGGATCGCGCCCAAGCGTGGCACGAGCATAGAGCGCGCGTGGGTTGGCCGCCAGTCCAGGCGCTCGCCGCCCGTCAGGAGAGGGGGACCTGAGCGGACCACCGCCAGCGACACGCGAGGACGGCGGCTTTCCGACGGGAGGTGGCGGCTTCTTTCGCCCGATTCGGGTTGATCGGGTCGGGCCTTCACAGTAATCGTTGCCTGCTGTTTCCGAGGTTGCGCCGGAGGTGCGGTTTGCCGCTCGACACCATTTCGACCGAGGGCCGGCCCGTCGGCAGCGCTCCGGTCCACGACCTGACTCGCGCGGAACGTACATTCGGCCGATATTATCCTCTGTTGCGCCTTCTCGCGCGGCTTCCGGGTCGGCATTTTCTGCGCAATCTGGCATTCACGGTGTTGCCGTTCAGGGCGAGATTTTGGCTGACGGTACAATTCCGCCACTTCTTCCAGCATCCGGGCCTGGACCGCCACTTCGTCTTTTTCTGCGGTCCCTTCCTGGGCCGGCACCTGCCCTGGATCTTCAACAGCTCTGTTTGGGAGCGCTACCCGAACGAGGTTGCATTCTATCTTCTACTCGCGGGATACCGGAAAGAAGCGCTGCCGCTGTTCCGCCGGTTGAGGTGGGACGGGGAGCGCCCGATCGCCGAGCTCGCCTTGCACGGAACGGGCGTCGTCGGTGACGGCTACTCGATGGATCTGCTGACGCAGATTCATTTTCTCGACTGGCAGCAGGTTGCCGAGCGGTCGCCGGCGATGCGGACCTTCGTCCGGATGATGTTGGAGCATCGCAACTTTCAATATGAGGAACGGGCTTTTCGCGGGCGTGTCGAGTTCGATCACGTTCCGAGGGACGTCCCGGTCGAGCAATTCATTCCTTATTTCTTCCGCGACCGCGAGGTGATCGTCCGCCTGATGCAGGAACTCGGTCTCGTCGATTCGACGGGCGTCCTTCGAAAGCTGGACGCGTCCGGGCAGTACTGGGAAAGCCTTCCCAGATATCTGCCTGACCGCATGGTCTGTCTCGACATCTACCTGTTCTATGCTTATCGCGAACTCCTGCTGAGGACCTACCACAACGGGGAAGGAGACAAGGTTCCTCTCGTGTACAGCCGCGGTCTGGACACGCAGCGTCGCCTTCGCCGTCAGCTTCCGAAGCCGTCCGCCGAGCTGAAGCGCGTGCTCGACGGGATCGGTGTCGAGCTCGGCGACGTCAGATTGCTTTCACCCGACTGGAGCGCGCTGATCGGTCACAATGGTCATCTGAACGTGCACCTGATGATGCGGAGCATGGGCTGGTGGAAGGGACAGCCGGTCCTGCTCGCCTACAAGGATCGGATCGCCAACAAGCCGTTCCTGTCGCTGTTTTCCGAGATTTGTCCGACGCTCACCCTGGGTGAGAACGTTTCTCCCGGTGTCTGGTACGAGCTCGCCAGCCTGACGCCTTTCCTCGGTGACTCGCATCAGGCGTTCCAGTTCGAGGATGGCCGGACGATGTATTGGAACGATGCAGGTGCGATGGCGCTCCAGCAGTGGGAGCGCGAGGGCAAGGGGTTCCCGTTGTGCGACATCTATGACGCGCGCATGCAGGCGGACGACAGGACCGAGCTGCTGTACCAGTCGCTGCGTCGGAAATGGGGGCTCGCGCCCGGTGATTGGTTCGTGTGCCTGCACATGCGCGACGCCGAGGCGCGCGGCGAGACCCTCGGCACGGGCGAGTCGATCCGGAGCGCCACCATCGGCAACTATCTCGAGACCGTCCGCTACATCACCCAGCAGGGCGGTTGGGTGATCCGCATGGGCGGACGCAAGGCGCCGCCGCTGCCGGACATGCCGCGCGTGGTCGACTACGCGCGAAGCGAGGATCAGGTGGCGGAGATGGACATTCACCTGATGCGCCGTGCCCGCATGTTCATCGGCACGACCTCGGGCTTCGCCTATGTCGCGACCAGCTTCGGCATTCCGACCGCCATGGTGAACGCCTTGAGCTCCGTCGGCTTGCTGTGGTCGAAGGATACGCGCTTCTCGCTCAAGCCCGTGCATACGCGCGAGGGGCGCATGCTGTCGTTGAGCGACGTCACCTCCGAGACATGGCGCTGGACGTTCCCGACCTATGAGACGGTCAAGGCGGCCGGCCTCACGGTCGGCGAGAGCTCCGCCGACGAGATCCTGGAGACCACCCGGGAGGTGCTGGATCTGTCGTCCGGGGCGGCGCCCGTCATTCCGCCGGTCGACGATGCCTGGGAGAAATGTGTGAACATCCAGGGATTCTTCGGCAATTCACGGCCGTCCCGCTATTTCCTGGACAAATATGCGGCGTCGCTGCTCGATCGCTCCTGAAACGAAACGGTCCGATGAACTTCGCCCAACCGAACATGTCCCTGGAAGAAGCCCGCGCTACCCCGCTCGGCTATCGCGCCGACATCGACGGCCTGCGTGCCGTCGCCGTGCTGCCGGTCCTTCTCTACCACGCGTTTCCCGCGGCCGTCCCCGGCGGCTTCTACGGCGTCGACATCTTCTTCGTCATTTCCGGTTATCTAATCACCGGGATCATCCACAAGCAGATGCTGTCGAAGACGTTCAGCATCGCCGATTTCTATGCCCGCCGGATCCGCCGCATCTTTCCGGCGCTGATCACGGTGGTGCTGGTCACCTTCCTGATCGCCTGGTTCTTCCTGCCGCCGCGCGAGCTGAAGTCGCTCGGCACCAACATTGCCGGCGGCGCCGTCTTCATCCAGAACTTCATCCTGCTCGGGCAGGTCGGCTATTTCGACCTCGCCGCCGAGAAGAAGCCGCTGCTGCATCTGTGGTCGCTGGCGATCGAGGAGCAATACTACATCGTCTGGCCGCTGCTGCTGATGCTGATCGGCTCATGGCGGCGCAGGAGCCTGGCGATCACGGTCGCGCTGGCGGCGGCGTCGTTCGTCGCGTGCCTGATCGTGCAGCCGCGCGCGCCCGAATATGCGTTCTATCTGCCGGTGACGCGGGCGTGGGAGCTCTTGGTCGGCTCGGGACTGGCGCTCTGGGTCAATGGGCGCAGTGCGGAGGCTCGTCCGCTGCCGCTAATCGACGTCCCGCTCGTTCGCGAGCTCATCGCGCTGGCCGCGATGCTCGCGATCGTGGTCGCGTTCTGGCGCTACGGTCGGCTCACCCCGCATCCGGGCGTTCACACGTTGCTGCCCGTGCTGGGCGCAGCCGCCCTGATCGCGACCAGCGGCACGCTGGTGCATCGTTATGTGCTGTCCGCGACGCCGGCGATCTTTGTCGGCCTGATCAGCTATCCGCTCTATCTCTGGCACTACCCGCTGATGGCCTATGCGCGCATCCAGTTCATCGATCCCGTGCCGGCGTGGGTCATGGGTGCGATCATCGTGGCCAGCCTGGTGCTTGCCTGGGCCACCTACCGCTTCATCGAGCGGCCGATCCGCTTCGGCCGGCGCCTGGTGCCGCTCAAGGTCGGCGGACTCGTCGGCGGCATGGTCGCGCTGGGCATCGTCGGCGTGGTCGCCGACCGCACCAATGGCCTGCCGGCGCGCATTCCCGCCGAGCTTCGCGGCTTCATGCTGGACGGCAGCGAGACGGCCCGCTTCTGGCGGGCCGACAAATGCCTGCTGAAGCCGGATCAGAGCGCGTCCGAATTCTCACCGGAATGCGCCGGCACCGGCCGCCATCCGCTCATTTTGGTCTGGGGCGACTCCTATGCCGCCTCGCTCTATCCGGGACTCGCTCATTTCGGTGCCGAGCGAGGATTCGAGGTCGCGGAATACACAGCCTCCGCCTGCCCGCCGCTGCTCGGTTTCGTCCATCCGGAACGGCGGTTCTGCAAGGGCGCGAACGACTTCGTCATCCAGAAGGTCGCCGAGCTGAAGCCGGATCTGGTCGTGTTCTATTCGACCTGGAGCTATGGTCCGGACGACCTGCGCAACGGGCTGGACAGAACGGTCACGGCATTGAAGGAGCTCAACGTCCCGAAGATCGTCCTGCTCGGGCCGCCGGCGACCTGGCTTGGCGAAAGCCTGCCGGCGAACATTCTCGACTATTATTTCCGGACGCATTCGCTGCTGCCGGCGCGCACCAAATTCCGCTCCAACGACAATTGGACGCGGGCGCTGGACGAGTTCCTCGAGGCGCAGGCGCAGCGCGTGGGCATCCAGTACATCTCGGCACGCCGCATGATGTGCAACGATGACGGCTGTCTGGCGCGGATCGGCGCGGACGGATCGGACCTGACCGCGTATGACAGCGGCCATTTGACTAACCCCGGCTCCCTCTTCATTGCCAGACAGGCGCTGGAGGCGTTGCCTGGCTTCGATAAATAGCCGCGTCGTCCGCCCCGGGGCCACCATGGATCGTCGGACAGAGCAGAGCGGTCGCGCCGGATACGAGGCCGGGAACGACGACCTCGGCCGCGCGGGAGGCCGCTATCTCGCTAGCGTGCTTGGACTGGTGGCGGCGATGCTGGGCGGTGTCAGCCTGTGGCTGGCAGCGCAGGGCGGCGACCATTTCAGCGCGATCAGCAGGGCCGGCGATCGGTCATGGTACCGCAATTTCGGCGGCGACAGCGTCACCGAGATCCAGGACCAGGATCTGTTCTACCATGGCATCGGCCGGTCGATCGACAACGCCCGCCAGGCCGACGTCATCATCCTCGGCTCATCCCTGGTGTCGTTTGCGCTCGACGAGACCGTCATGCGCGAGCGCCTCGAGCAGCCCTACGGCCTGAAGTTCTACAACATGGCGTTCGTCGGCGTTGCCAGCGGCGAGTTCGCGCGGCAGATCGCGCTGAAGTATCACCTCCATCCGCGCCTGTGGATCTTGAACGCCGACGATGGCGGCGGCGGCGGCAACTTCTTCCACCGCAACCTGACGCGCGCGTTCGGCGCCGACGTCCGTCCGATCCCGAGCACGAAGCTCAGTCGCTACGGCGCGACCTACGAGATCATCCGGCGCAATCTGCGCTGGCGGTTCGAGGACGTGACGCGGCCATGGCGCCAGGCGCTCACCGGCCCGCGATCCGGACCGCTGCCGCGCTTCGACCGCGATGATCGCACCGGCGCGGCCGACATGAGCACGTTTCCGCGCTTTCTCGCCGACGGCAACCCGGGCGTGAAGATGACGCGCGATCCCGATTGTCACACCACGCCCGACGTGATCGCCAATGCGCGCGACCTCGTGCAATCGCTGGGCGCGCCCGTGGTCCTGACCCTCGTTCCCAATTTTCACGGCTGCCTGACCCAGGTTCGTGAGATCGCGGCTGCGCTCGGCGTCGAGACGGCCTTGCCGGCGCGGACCGACTATTCGAGCTGGGATGGCGGCGGCCATCTCGACGCCAGGGGCGCGGCCGATTTCACCCGCGACCTCGTCGGCGCTCTGGAAAAGACGCGAGCGTTTCAGGGAATGCGTGAGAATGGCGATCACCGAAAGCCTTGATCATGCGGCCGCAGCGGATCGCCATGCGCGGCCGATCAGCCGGGCGCACGCGCTGCTCTATCGTCCCGACATCGACGGCCTGCGCGCGATCGCCGTCGTCGCCGTGCTCGTCTTTCATACCTTCCCGCGGCTGCTGCCCGGCGGTTTTGCCGGCGTCGACGTGTTCTTCGTGATCTCCGGCTATCTGATCACGGGCATCATCGATCGGCAGTGCGAGGACAACAGCTTCAGTTTCGCGACCTTCTACGCCCGCCGCATCCTCCGGATCTTCCCGGCTCTCATCACCGTGGTGCTGGCGACGTTCGTGATCGCCTGGTTCGTATTCCCGGTCGCCGAGATGGAAGCGCTCGGGTCCAACATCAAGGGCGCCGCCGCCTTCATCGAGAACTTCATGCTGCACGAGCAGATCGTGGGCTATTTCGATCCCGGTGCGGAGCGCCTCCCGCTGCTGCATCTGTGGTCGCTCGGCATCGAGGAGCAGTACTACATCGTCTGGCCCGCGATGTTCGTGCTGATCGCCCGATGGCCGTCACGGAAGGCGGCCATCGTGGCCGCACTCGCGTGCGGCTCTCTGGTGGTCTGCCTGTCGACTCCCGCAAGAGAGGCGGCGTGGGCGTTCTATTCCCCGACCACGCGGGGCTGGGAGCTGCTGGCCGGCTCGCTCCTGGCGGTGTGGCTGCGCCGGCGCGCCGATCGCCCGATCGATGCGGCCACCAGCAATGCGCTCGCGGCTGTTGGCGTGGTGGGCATCGCCGTCGCCTTCTTCGCGTTCAGCGCCGCCTCGCCTTGGCCCGGCATTCGCACCACGGTGCCCGTGCTGGCGACCATGGCCCTGATTGCGGCCGGCGGTACGCTGGTTCAGCGGGTGTTGGCGTGGCCCGCACTGGTGTTCGTCGGCCTGATCAGCTACCCGCTCTATCTCTGGCACTTTCCGCTGATCGCCTTCACCAAGCTGCAGTTCGGCGGCGCGGCTCCGGCGTGGATCCTGCTCGCGGTGCTCGGGCTGAGCGCCGTGCTGGCCTGGCTCACCTATCGCTTCATCGAACTGCCGATCAGGTTCGGAGCCGCGCCCGTCGCGTGGCGGGCGGGATCTTTGCTGGCCGTGATGGCGGCCATGATCCCGATCGGCGTCGCGGCGACGAGCACGCGCGGCCTGCCGGTCCGATTCGCGCCGGAGATCAGGGGCTTCATGCTCTCGGGCTCCGAGACCTCCTCGCACTGGCGCCGCGGCCGCTGCCTGCTGCTGCTGCAACCAGCCTCCGCGTTCGGCGCCGACTGCGCCGGGCAGGGGCGCCGGCCGCTGCTGCTGATCTGGGGCGATTCCTACGGCGCAGCGCTCTATCCAGGGCTGCTGCATCTGTCGACGGAGCGCGGCTATGACGTCGCGCAATATACGGCCTCTGCCTGCCCGCCGCTGATCGGCTACACGTTGGAGGCCCGGCCGTTCTGCAAGAGCATCAACGACGACGTCGTGTTGCGGATCGGCCGTCTCCGGCCGGACGTCGTCATCCTCGACGCGACCTGGGGCCACGCCGAGTCCGTGCTGCGCGAGGATCTGCCGCGCACGGTCGCGCTGCTCAGGGCCAACGGGATTGCGAAGATCGTGCTGATGGGACCGCCGCCGAGCTGGCAGGGCGTCGGCCTGTCGCACAACGTGCTCGACTACTACCGGCAGACCGGAACCGTGTTGCCGGAGCGGACCCTGTTCCGCTCCAACGACGAATGGACGCGCGGCCGCGACGCGCTGTTTCGCGAGCTGACCCGTCAGCTCGGCATCGACTACATCTCCGTGCGCGACGTGTTCTGCAACGACGAAGGCTGTCTCAGCCGGATCGGCCCGGGCGGCTCGCAATTGACGGCATTCGATCCCGGGCACCTCACGGTGCCCGGGGCCATCTTCCTGGCGCGCCACACCATCGACAGCCTGCTCGGCCCGGCCCAGCGGCCGCCGCCGTGAGCAGCGTCAGGTCGGATCGGCCGGGATGCCGCGATAGGAGTGGATGATGAAGCGAGTGCCGCCGACCGAATAGTCGCCGCCGTTGGAGGCCTCGATCGCGAACATCTCGACCAGCTCCTTCCAGGCCTGCCGTTCGCCCGTGGTCGGAATGGCACGATTGGCGTTCCAGTCGTCGAAGCAGATGACGGCGCCAGTCGAGATCATGCCGCGCTCGAACAGCGGGACGAGCGCATCCATGGTCGACTGGTAGAGGTCGCCGTCGAAATGGATCATCGCAAACCGCGTCTCGGGCGGCAGCGTCTTCACGGTGTCGGCGAACCAGCCTTCGTAGAGTTGAAAGCGGTGCGGCGGAATGATCTTGCCGATCAGCGCGCTCAACTGCGGCGCGGCCAGCACCTTGCAGCCGCCCTTGGCCCACGCGCCGGAGATGACGTGCGGCGCGACCTGGTCGACCGGCGAGGTGATCTCGGGAAGGCCCTCGAAGCTGTCGAACAGGCGTAGAATACGGAACGGGTTTTCACCGGACGCGCTCTTGCCGAGCGGCTGGCGCTGCAGGTCGAACACCATCGACGTGGCGATTGCGCGGGCGCTGAAGCCGCCCATCGTGCCGAACTCCGCGATGTCGCCGTTCACATGGGCGCTGTTGATGTACTGGACGCACAGCGTGAGCGTCTTGGCGATCTCCTGTGCCGGCAGGATCAGCACGTCGGCATAGCTGTAATACGCGCCGGGCGAGGGAAGCTGCCGCGCGCTGTATTTCTCCAGTGCGATGTCCTGGATGATGCGTCCGTCATCGACCGTGTCGGCGGACGGGGCTGCGATTGCGACGGCCGGAGGCCTGTCCTGCACGCTGGCGCTGCTGCTGCCGTTTCCATAGGGCCAGGGCAGCGGCGGCTGGAACAGGATCGCCCGTTTCACCGAGCGCATCCAATACAGCACGTCCGGCGGCAGCGAGGTGGCGAGCGCATTCTTCAACGGTTGCAGCATTCAAATCTCCAACGCGGCGCTGTTCGATGACCGCAAAACGACCTTGAGGGATGGCGCAGACATGATGCTGCGCCGAACAGGGGTGTTCGCCTGGCGACGCCCAACAGGCGGCGTTACGCCGAGACGGGATTCCGCGCTCGGTGGCGGTGCCGGCTCCGCATGCACCGGCCGCAACGGGATGAACATCCGAAATCTCCGAGCGATCCCGCTCATGGCCACCCAGAGGTCGGCATCGGCGGTGAGCGCGCCGTCGCGCGCAAGCCCACCTGCTGCCTCCTGGCTTAGCCGTCCTCCATTCCTGGTGCAAGCGGGCGGCCATGCGTCAATAGAGGCTGGCAGCCCGGCGTCCGTCGGCCAGCGCGTCGTGGACGTCTGCGGTCCGCTCCTTCGGCAGCTTGACGAAGAAGGGGTCCGCCGGCCAGTGGTTCATGCCGGCGACCATGATCGTCATCTCCTCGTCGGGCATGCGCGGCATGAATACCAGATCGATCGCGGAGCGTGTCTTGTGCGACGGCGGGCTGCCGCGATGCATGAGGCGGGTTGCGTCGAACACCAGCAGATCACCGGTCTTGCCCAGAACCGTGTGCTCCCGGTAATTGGCGTCGCGATACTGGAACGGACCGGTCTGCTCGTCGACATCGCAGAGATAGAGCACGCCGCGAATGACGCCGGCGGGACAGTGGTCGCTATGCCATTCCTGGGGGCCGACGCCCTCGGTCACATGCGGCTTCGAGCGCACCAGCCGGACATTGGCGACCTTGGCCGGGCAGCCGAGCACACCGCGGAAGAAGGAATCGAAATCGCCGCCGCTGAACAGCGCGTGCAGATAGTCGACGAGGGCGGCCGACGGCATCCCGGTCTGCAGATCCTGCGTGTAGGAGGCGACGCTGTTGCCGGCCCAGTCCCACGCCGAGTGGCGATTGCTGACGTCGCGATCGAAGCTCTCGGTTTCCCGGAACATGGTCGCCTTTTCCGGATTCGTGCTGATCACCGTGACGCCGTTCTGCTGGAACGCGACGATCTTGTCGGCGAGCTGGCTGGGCGTCTTCTGCGGATCGAACTTCGGCGCATGGGCCGTGCACAGCGGCGGGGCGCTGTTCGCGGCCGGCAGCAGCGTCAACTGGCGTGGCTGCGCCGTGCCGTTCTTGTCTGCGGGGGCTGCGTCAGGACTGAGATGTCCATTCAGGCGGTCGAGCGTGTCGGCCCGCACCAGGCGGTAGCCGAGAGCGCCGAGCGCCTGGTTGACGCCGCCCTTGAGCCGCTGCTTGGCGGTGCTGATCATCGATCCCAAGGCCATGCTGTCCTCATGCTGCGTTCGGCTTGGTCGGCTGGAACGGGTCCAGGCCGCACGCCATTCGATAATACAGTTCGTATCGCGGATGATTGGCGACGAGGCCGCGGCTGTCGATCGCGTGATCGATCAGCGCCTCGAGCAGGAGACGGGCGCCCTTCGGCGGCAGATGCACCCCGTCGAAATCGAACTCCGGACGCAACAGATCGCCGTCCGTCAGGTCTGGCCAGCGGTCGATCATGAACAGGTTCACCGAACGCACCTTCTGCGCCAGCTTCCAGTTGAACGCCTGGACCAGCTTGGTGCGCACCGACACCGGGCAGTCGTAGTTCTGCAGTTCGCGGATGCGCGCTTCCTGCCGGGTCGGAGGAACCACGCTCTGCACGTAGACGCGCTTGAAGCCGGCTTTGACCAGCTGGTCGAGCCCGGCGACGAACGGCCCGAGCCGGGCCTCGATCGCCTCGTCGATGAGATCCCACGGCACCAGCGGCTTGTCGAGCAGAGGCAGCGTCGTGGCGAACGGCGGAACGAAGTCGTGGGTGTCCTTGAGGAGTTGCAGGAGCGGACCGCGAACGTCGATCTCGCCGACGGTGATCATGATCAGCGGCGGCCGCACGGCCTGGCCGACCGCCTTGGCAATGGCGAAATCGACCTCGTCCATCGACAGATGCGTCGCGCGTCCGTTCCGGATCAGGCCTTCGTATTCGAGGAAGGCGATGAAGTCGGGATGAAACTCGCCGGTGGCGGGATCGTAGAACTCCCGCGCCGTGGCGCCGGGGATGTACTTGGTGCGGGCCATCACCCAGGCGCCGGTCCAGCGCTCGCGGAACACCATGTTCCGATACGGCAGGGAATGGCTGTCGCCGACGATATAGACCGGCAGAACCGCTTCGAGCTCGGTGTCCACGCTGATACTTCCCCTCACATCACAGGCTCGGCCGCAGCCGCCGCTCGTCCTCAGTGTTTACGGCTCGCGGCCAGTGCGCGGTAGAACTCGTCCTCGTCGCAGATGATCTGCGGCGCGGTCGGAGGAGCCGCCGGTTGCGTTCGTTCGTCATCACGTGCGGATCGCACCTCTGCGCCAGCGTCCTCGCCGGTGAACTGCGCGAAGAACAGCTTCATCGCGCGCGCGACGCCCTCGGACGTGACCGAGCGCGCATCGTCGGCGAAATACGCTCCCGCGTTCTTCGCATTGGTGATGATCTCGTAGGATGCGAAGTAATGCACGTTGTCGTAGCGCCGGACCATCTCCTCCGCGGCGACGCGCAGCACGCTCTTGGAATAGGTCGTGGCCTGCAGCACGTGGCGCGGCTCCATGGTGGCCGCAAGCGGGACCGGCGAGACCGTCAGGATGATCTGCAGGCGCGGATTGGCTGCCGACATCAGGTTGATCGCCTCGGCAAGATAGCCGGTGGTCTCCATGACCGAGAGATTGTGGAACGCGTATTTTGCATCGTCGAAGTCGCCGGCGCTGCCGCACCCCGGACAGGTCGGATACACCGTGCCGTCGAGCTTGGACACCCAGCTCTCGGTCAGACCGAGCGTGAAGATGAAGATGTCGGTGGTTTCGAAGAGCCGCCGCACCGCCTGCAAATGCTGCTTCAGATCGACTTCGGCCTCGACCATCGAGACGTAGCCGCGCGGCGTGATGCGGGGGCGCAGCAGATCGAACACCCAGCCGTCGCTGTTTGTCCAGAACTGATCGGCTGGCCGGAAAGCTCCGAAGGCGCGTTGCAGCAACTGCAGAAGCTGCAAGGTGCTGTAGATGTTGCCGTAGCGCGCGGAGAACGCGCCATAGCCGAAGCGCTCCTCCTGCTCGGGCGTGAGATGCGGCGGTGCGGGCTCGGTGACATGGTAATTGTAGCCCCGCTCCTTCAGGGCGCGCGAGATGTGCTGCGCGAAGCAACTGCCGGCCGAGGCGACGCGCTGATCTGGACCGAAGCGGAGCCGCGCGGTCAGATGAGGATCGAGATCGGATGGGCTGCGCTCGGCAACGGCCTGCCGCCAGAAGCTGCTCGTGGGCAGCGTGGTGTAGGGACAACTCATGCACTCACCCTCTGACCGCATGGGGCCGCGACGCAATGAAAGCGAAGCGCATGCTGCTCAAGCCCTCGGCTTCATTCCGAGATAGGAATGAATGATGAACTTGGTACCCTGGATCGAGTAGTCGCCGGAATGGCTGGCGACGATATTGAAGCGGCTGACGAGGTCGGCCCAGGCCTTGCGCTCGCCGGCCTCGGGGTCGGCCTCGTTGCAGTTCCAGTCGTCGAAGCAAAGCACGGCGCCCTTCGAGATGAAGCCGCGTTCGAAGCACGGCACCAGCGCGTCCATGGTTGACGAATACAGGTCGCCGTCGAAATGGATCAGCGCAAAGCGCGTGTCGTCCGGGAGCAGCTTCACCGTGTCGGCGAACCAGCCCTCATAGATCTCGACCCGGCTGGGCGGGATGATGGCCTCGACCATGGTCCGCAGATCCGCGGCGCTGAGAATCCGGCAGCCGCCCTTCGACCAGGTGCCCGATTTCACGTGCTGCGACTCGAGGTCGACCTGCGCCGTGATTTCCGGCAGGCCCTCGAAGCTGTCGAACAGGCGCAGTTTGCGCAGCGGCTGGTTCGGCTGATAGCGCGGGTCGAACACCATCGCGTTCGCCAGGGTGCGTGCGGTGAAACCGCCCATGGTGCCGAATTCGGCGATATCGCCTTTGACGTCGGCGCTGTTGATGTACATCACGCTCAAGGTCAGCGTGCGCGCGATCTCCTTGGCGGGGAGGATCAGGACGTCGTCGATGTCGAAGAACAGGTACGGTGCGCTGATCTTGTGGGCGTCGAGCCGTTCCAGGGCTTCGGTCTGCCGCGTCCGCGGCTCCGACACCGCTTCGACGACCGGCGCGGGGGCCGGTTGAGGCTCGGGCTGGGGCTCTGGCTCCGGAGCAGCCTGCGGCCGTTCCGGGGGCGGCTGCCCCATCAGCGCGCGCTTGATCGAGCGCAGCTTGAACAGCGTCTGGGGGGGCAGGCCTTCGGCAATCGCCACCTTCAATGACTTCGTCATGACAGCCCCGTTCCCCGCCGTTCGCGATGTCCGCCGCCAATTTATAGATACATTTTGCAAAGATCGCAAAAGCGGCATGCGGGCTCTGCACTCGTTTTGCGTGGGTGTCGGCCGGCGAGGCGCCGCTGATGGTCGAACCGGTCCTGCGTGCGCGTCAAAGACGAATTGGTCCGCATCTTCAGGTGCATCACCCCTGTCCAGTCCTGCCGGGAAAAATATTCTTCTTTCGTTTTATCGGAAAATATGGTTCTCTCGCGTCATCCCGCCTCATGCAGAGGGACGTACGCGTCGTCACGATACGTGGAGGTGTGCTGCGATGGACGTGACGGCTGCGCCAGACGAGCGCAATCGGCGCGGACGGCGAAGTCGTGTGGTCCTGGCCTCTCGACGCTGAGGTCTGCGCAACGCGCCAAAGGCGCGTTGTCGCAAAATGGGGGCAAGAACGCCGATCCCCAGGGAGAGCACGAAGGACACCGTTAAAACCAGTCGCGCGGGGAAGGCCGGGATGTCCCAGCCGAACCTGTGGTACCTGCCGCCTGCACTTCTTTCTGCAGGCGGGCCATGGGGGCGGCAGGCTCCCGGCCTTCCCCGCGCCCTCTCGTTCGAGAGAGCGATCGTCGACTGATAGCTCGGACGCCAATGCGTCGCGAGAGCGCCTGTCGACGCTCTCAGCTCACACTCATTCGAAGAAGATGAATTCGTGGTCGCCGGTGTAGCCGGAGCGCTTGAACTCGAAGGCCCATTCCTCGGGGGTGTGGAAGATGCGGCAGGTGAGCTGCCAGTACATCAGGTTCACCTTCTCGCGCTCGTTGCGGTAGCCCTCGACGCAGAGATACTTGGCGCCGCGGCTGACGCGCTCCATCTCGCGCAGGGCGGCATCGAGATCGTAGTTGTAGAGGTTGTGCAGCGTGTTGATCGAGATGACCAGATCGAAGTGCTTGTCGGGGTAGGGCAGCTTGGCCGCGGTGCCGACCTGGCAGAACGGCTTCACGCTCTCCATCGTGTGCTCGATGCCGTAGGAGGAGACGTCGATGCCGGCGACCTCGAGATCCGGGATGGCTTCGCGGAAATCGTGCAGGATGAAGCCCTTGCCGGAACCGACGTCGAGCACGCGCATGCCGGGCTTGATGCCGTAGGTCGCGATCATCGCATCGGCGACCTTGCGCCAGCGGCCGTCATATTTGTAGCCGCCATAGCCGGTCTCGCGGCTGCCGTCCCAGTAGTCGTAGTCGTACTTGATCGCCATCTCCGCGACATCGGCCTTGTCGCGCTGGGTAACGCGCGCGAGATAGTCGCGCTTGGTCGATTTGTGGACGAGACTGACGAACTCGCGATAGGCCATGAAGATCTCCGGGCGTTACGATGTCGGTTAGTCGGATGTGGCGCCGATGAGGTCGAGCTTGGCGTCGGCCTTGGCGAGCTGCGCGGCGCAACGCTGCGCCCAGGCGCCTGTGTCGGCGAAGGCGCGCCTGGTGGCGCCGAGCGGCAGGAAGTCGTTCAGGATGATGCAGGTCCACTTGACCTGGTAGGCGTCGAGCAGGAGCCGGCAGCGCGCGACGCTGGCCGCGTCCAGTCCGAGGCCGTCCGTGAGCCGGTCGATGAAATGCTCGTGCACCGCCAGCGGCACCGGCACCTCCGGCTGGCAGAAGAAGTCGGAGACGAGCTTGGCCGGATCGTCGCGGCCGGCATATTCGAAGTCGAGGAAGGTGAGCTTGCCCTGGTCGTCGATCAGTGCGTTGTGGAAGCCGAAATCGGACGGCGACAGGCAGACCTGATCGGCGGGGATGGCGGTCTCGAAGGCGAGCCCTTCGGCCGCGGCGCCGCGCAGAATGGTCGCCTTCACCTCTGCCCAGGCCGGCTGCAGCCGTGCGGTCACGAACTGTCGGGCGTCGGCCACATGGGGCACGTCGCCATCGAGCGTCGCCAGCCGCGCCACCCGGCGCTCGACGGTGGCGAGGTGCTCGGCGAGGGAGAAGCAGGCCTCGGATCCGGCCGCCAGCGCCGGGCGGGGCGGAGCATTCACGGCGAGCACGAAGTCGATCGCGGCATCGACATGAACGGGCGCCAGCTCCGCGACCGTCAGCTTGCGTCCCTCGACGAAGCTGTACAGGCCAGCCTGTTCGGCGCGGTCGCAGGCCAGGGGCTCCGGCACGACACGGACCCCGTGCGACCAGGCATGGCTGACAAAACTCCATTCGGCGCCGAGCCGGTCGCGGGTGTCGCGAGCGTCGGTGAAGTAGCGCTTGAGGACCAGCGGGCCGTCGGCCGTGTCGAGACGGAAGACCTGGTTGTTGCGGCCGCCGGCCAGCCGCGTCAGTCCCGTCGGGCTGGCCTTGCCGGCCTGCACGGTGAGGCGCTGCGCCAGCGCCAGCAGGGCGGCATCGGCATCCGGGCTGGGCTCAGCCGCGGTCACGGACGACATCCGCCGCGATCTCGGCCCACGAGGCGCGGCGCTCGTAAGGGACGGCCGTGGTCGCGAACTGGTTCTCCGGGTCGAACAGCACCTTGCGCATCCCTTGCGGGAATCCGGTCATGCCCAGGATCTCCGGCAGGTCGTCGACAAAGACCTCGCAGGCCAGCGCATGCGCACGGGCGACCTTCTCGTCCTTGGTCAGCTCGAAGAACACCCGGTCCGGCGCGATCTGGCTGGCGGCCGATCCCATCAGCCCGCGGTCGGTCAGGAAGCCGCGCGCGGCGGCATGCATGTCGTGCTTCGGACCGAGAATGGGGTGTCTGGTCTTATGACTGACGATGAACAGGTCATGGCCGGCGCGGCGGGCCGCGGCGACGAACTCCGCGAAGCCAGGGTAGGGCGACACCAGGTCCATCCGGGCGCCGTAGACATAGCCCTGCAGCTCGGTGAAGTCGTCCTTGCGCCCGCTGCCGTTGAGATGGTCGCGGACGCTGTTCTTGTCGCGGCCGAGATCGGCCGGGATCAGGCCGCGCTCGAGCGCGGCCGCATGAAACACGCCGTCATAGCAGGCGATCGTGTTGTCGAAGTCGATCCCGATCCGCATGGCCTGGACTTAACGCAGCGACATGTCGATCAGCGGACGGCCGACCTTGCCGGCGGCCAGATCCTGCAGCGCCTGGTCGGCCTGGGCGAGGCTGTAGGGCTTCGACAAGAGATCCCGCACCGGGAAGCGGCCGGAGCTCAGCAGCCGGCCGTAGCGGCCGTAGTCGCGATCCGGAACGCTGTCGCCGCCCCAGGTGCCGAGCAGGCTCTTGCCCTGATTGAAGACGCCGGGATTCAGCGTGAGCGCCGCGCCATGCTTGGCGTTGCCGATCACGACCGCGCGGCCGCCCTGCTGACGGGTGGAATTGATCGCCTGCTCCATCACGGCCGGAATGCCGGAGGATTCGACCGCGAGATCAACGCCCTGCGGCACGATCTTCTTGATCTCGGCCAGCACGTCGCCGGATGCATCGATGACATGAGTTGCGCCGTAGATCTGGGCAAGCGCACGGCGGGTCGGGTTCGGGTCGATGCCGATCACCGGCATCGCGCCGGCCAGCGCGGCGGCCATCAGCGCGTTCAGGCCGATGCCACCGGTGCCGAACACGGCGACTGCGTCGCCGGGCTGCACCTTGAGCACGTTGTAGACCGCGCCCATGCCGGTCGGCGCAGCGCAGCCGAGCAGCACTGCGACATCCATCGGCAGGTCCGGCGGCAGCAGGGTCAGGCGGTTCTCGCTGACGACAGCGTGGCGCTGGAAGGTGGTGACGCCGCCGGCGTTGACCTTCTTGCCATCCCAGTCATAGACGGCGCCGCCAGCCTCGATGCCCGTGCCCTTGATCCAGGACAGCACGACCTTGTCGCCGACCTTGACCTTGGTGACGGCGCTGCCGGCCTCGATCACCGTGCCGGTGCCCTCGTGGCCGAGGCAATGCGGCACCCATTTGTCCTCGCCCTTGTCGCCGCGCCACTCCATGACCTGGGTGCCGCAGGCGCCGGAATAGGCGATCTCGACCAGCACCTGGCCCGGCTTGAGGGCGGGGGTCTCGATCTCGGCCAGCACGAGCGGCTGGCCGGTCTGGACCAGGAGGGCAGCTTGGGTCTTCATGTGATGTCTCAGCTCAACGCGTGGATGATCTTGTCCGCGATCTGGTGGCCGGTCAGTCCCAGCACCTCGCGGGCATATTCCTGTTCGCCTGATTTCTTGAAGAACGCATCCGGCGTGCCGAAGCGCAGGAACTTCTGGTGCTTCGTCTCGGTATCGGCGAGCCATTCGGACACGGCGGAGCCGAAGCCGCCGATCAGCGAATGCTCCTCGATGGTCGCGACCAGCTTGAAGCGGCTGAAGGCCTGCTTGAGCTTGTCCTCATCCAGCGGCTTCACGGTGTGGAAGCTGACGACCTCGGCGGAGATGCCCTTCTCCTTCAATCTGTGTGCGGCTTCAATGACTTCCGGCAGCATGTTGCCGGTCGAGAGCAGGCAGACGTCGGAGCCTTCCTCGATCGTGATCGCCTTGCCGATCTTGAAATCCGCGAGGGGGCCTTTGTGAACGACAGGCTCACCCTTCTTGCCCATGCGGATGTAGACCGGACGGTCCTGCTGCATCGCAGCGCGCAGCGCGCCGCGCACCTCGAAGGCATCGCCCGGGCAGATCACGACCATGTTCGGGATCGAGCGCAGGAACGAGATGTCCTCGCAGGCGTGGTGGGTCGGGCCGAGGCCGGAATAGGCGAGGCCGGCGCCGACCGCGACGATGGTCACGGGGACTTCGTGATAGCAGACGTCGGTGCGGATCTGCTCCAGGCAGCGTGTCGTCACGAACGGCGTGATCGTGTAGGCGACCGGGCGAAGGCCGTTCATGGCCATGCCGGCGGCGACGCCCATCATGTTGGCCTCGGCGACGCCGCAGTTGAAGAAGCGGCTGGGGTGCTTGTCCTTGAACTTGTCGAACAGGCGGTTGCCGATGTCGCCCGAGAGCATGACGACGCGGCTGTCCTCGTTACCGAGCTTGGTCAGTTCGTCAGCGAAAGCGTTTCTCATGACAGGCCGAGCTCCTTGAACGCCTTCGTCACTTCGTCTGCGGTGGGGGCGCGATAATGCCAGTTGTTGTCGTCTTCCATGAACGACACGCCCTTGCCCTTTACGGTGTGGGCGATCAGCGCCACCGGCTTGCCCGAGCCGTTCGGGATGTTCTGCATGGCTTCCGCCAGCGCGCCGACGTCATGGCCGTCGATCTCGTGCGCGTCCCAGCCGAAGGCGGCCCATTTGTCGCGCAGCGGTGCCAGCATCAGGGTTTCGTTGGAGCGCGCGGTCGCCTGCCACTTGTTGTAGTCGACGACGACGCAGACGTTCTCCAGCTTCTGGGCGGCGGCGAACATCGCGGCCTCCCAAACCGAGCCCTCATTGTTCTCGCCGTCCGAGAGAAGGGCGAACACGCGAAAACTCTCGCCCTTGATTCGACCGGCGAGCGCCATGCCGCAGCCGAGCGGCAGGCCGTGGCCGAGCGAGCCGGTCGCGGCCTCGACGCCGGGCAGCAGGTTGGCCGGCGGATGCTCAGCGAGACGGCCGCCGTCCTGGCAGTAGGTGTCGAGCTCCTCGATCGGGAAGTAGCCCTTCATCGCCAAGGTCGCGAACAGCGCTGCGGCGGCGTGGCCCTTGGAGAGGATGAAGCGGTCGCGCAGCGGATCGCTCGGGTTCTTCGGGTCGATGTTGAGCACATGCCAATAGGCCGCTGTCATCGCATCGGCGCAGGACAGCGACGAGGCCAGATGCGCGGCCTGAGCCTTGTGCGACATCTCGATGATCTTGCCGCGCAGCCTTGCTGCCTGCGCCTTCAGGGCGGCGGCGTCAGGCTTGGCCGCGGTGCTCCGGACTGCAACGTTCATCGTGCTCTCCAGTCGCGCTTCCTCGGGGAAGCGCAGGGGTCTCGATCAGGGTTTATGTTCGTACTTGGTCGGCAGCTTGGCCATGACATCCTCGAAACGTCGCGCCCAGGCGATGACGTCGTCGATGCCCTGTTCCAGCGAGAAGGTGTCGCGCCAGCCAAGCTCGGTGCGCAGCTTGAAGCTGTCGAGCGTATAGGCGGTATCCTTGCCGGGACGCTCGGGTCCGATCTCGACGCAATCCTCGAACGACTTGCCGAGCCTGGCCAGGATCATCTCGACCAGGGTGCGGATCGAGACCAGCTCATAGCCCGAGATGTGATAGGTCTCGCCGAGCTTGCCGCTGCGCCCGATCTTCACCGTCGCGTCCGAGACGTCGGTCATGTGGATGAAGACGCGGATCGACTTGCCGCCGCCGTCGAGCCGGAGCTTCTGCCCGGTCATCGCGGCCACGATGGTGCGCGGCACGATGCGGTAGAGCTGCTGACCCGGACCGTACACGTTGGCGGCGCGCGTGAAGACCACCGGGAACTGGTAGTTGGCGAAATAGGTCCGCAGGCTCATGTCGCCAGCCGCGCGCGACACCGCGTAGGGCGTCGACGGATTGAACGGCGCGTCCTCACGGACCCAGCCCTCGGTCGAGCCGTAGACCTCGGGCGTCGTGACGTGGACGTAGCGGTCGAGGCCGTCATAGTTGCGCAGGATGTCGTGCAGCCGGACCGCGGAGACGACGTTGGTCATCATCCAGTGGTCCGGATGCAGCCAGCTCTCGCCGACCATGCTCTGCGCAGCGAAGTTCACGACGTGGGTCGGCCGCTCGGCTGCCAGCAGCGCCTTCAGCGCATCGAGATCGTGGTTGAGGTCGACGCGCTGGAAGCGGACCTTGCCGGCCCGCTTCTGCCATTTGTACGGCAGGAACGCGTCATGCGGCTCGTCCGAGCGGCTGGTCGCGATCACGTCGTGACCGGCCGCAGCCAGGAAGTCGACGAAGGTTGCGCCCGAAAACGAGTTCGAGCCGAGGATCAGGTACTTTTCGTTCGCAGCCATCGTCCTTGCCCGTCAGACCTCGCGCGTCGTGATGATGTCGCCGCGCTGGGCGTACAGCCACTGCATGATCATGTGGCCGATCACCATCTGCGCGTCCTCGGCGATCTGCATGTCGTCGACCGCGAAGTGGATCGGCACGTCGGCGAGCGCCTTGGCCTTGCCGCCGGAGAAGCCCAGCACGGCATAGCTGGTCATGCCGATCTTCTTGCCTTCTTCGAGCGCCTTCAGGATGTTCGGCGAGTTGCCGGAGCCGGAGAAGGTGATCAGCACGTCGCCCTTGCGCGCGAGCACCGCGAGCTGCAGCGAGAACACCTGGTCATAGCCTTCGTCATTGGCAAGGCAGGTGATCACGGACGGGTTCGACGACAGCGAATGCACGCGCAGGCCGGAGCCGGGCGTCTTCGACAGCGCGTAGAGGAAATCGTTGGCGAGGTGGTTGGCGTTGCCGCCGCTGCCGCCATTGCCGCAGAAGAACACCTGCCGGCCGGTCTGCCAGCAATCGCGCAGATCATAGGCGAGCTTCTCGACCGGGCTCCAGTCGAAATCCTTCAGCACGGTGCTGAAGCGGCTGGTGTAGTCGGCGAACAGGCTGCCGGGGGTCTTGAAGGCCAGGACGTTCATTTCACGACCTCCTTCTCCATCCATTTCAGATTGTACCAGCGGTCGTCGTTCTTGAGCTGGCCTTGCGAGTACATGCCGATGATTTCCTTGATCGCGTCCTCCACCGTCTTCTTCGGCCGGAAGCCGGTCGCAAGCAGGCGATCGGAGTTGACACGATAGCTGCGCGGGTCGTTCGAGGGCGTCACGATGACCTCGGCCGGCACGTGCTTGGTGACGAGCCTGGCGATGTCGAGGATCGAGATGTTCTCGAAGCCGGCATTGTAGATCCCGGTGTGCTCAGGATGATCGAGCAGGAAGAGATACAGATCGGTGATGTCGTCGATGTGAATGTTCGGGCGAGTCTGGTCGCCGCCGAACACGGTGATGCGGCCGTTCATCAGCGCCTGCATCGTCAGCATGTTGACGGAGACGTCGAGCCGCTGGCGCGGAGAGTAGCCGCAGACGGTCGCGGGGCGCACGATCTGCACCACCATGTCGTCCTTGTAGGACAGCACGATGCGCTCGCCGCACATCTTGGTCTTGTTGTACTCGGAGATCGGCAGCAGCTCGAGATCCTCGGTGACCTGCTCCTCTTCCTTGACGCCGTAGACGCTGCCGGAGGAGGCGTAGATGAAGCGCTTGATGCCGTGGCGATAGGCGCGATCGGCGAGCTGCATCGTGGCGAGGCAGGAGATCTCCCAGGTCAGCTTCGGGTCGAGATCGCCGCAGGGATCATTGGCGACGCTGGAGAGATGAATGATGGCGTCGACCCCGGTCAGGTCGATGGCGTCGGGATTGCGGACGTCGCCCTGGACGACGGTGAGATCCGGATGCGGCTCGAGAAAGTTGCCGAACCACATGATGTCGAATGCAACGACCTTATGGCCGGCCTTCAAGAGCTTCGGCACGAGCACGCTGCCCTTGTAGCCGCACGCTCCGGTCACGAATATCTTCATCTGAGCAATCCCCGTGGCTCGCCTGTCGTGTCGCCGGCTGGCGCGTCGCGCGCACCTTTATACAAATTGGCAGAAGAAGGTGACCAGCCCGGCGGCGAAACCCGCCCGTCAAGCGTCCCCGCCACGGCGTGGTTCGTGATTAAACTCCAAATGGGCCCGGCGCAAGCTTTCCGGGTTGCCGATGTCCCGATGATAACCGCTGGTTTCCACGCAGAAAATGCGTCCCAAATAGTTGGGGATGATTTCCGTGGAGAGATCGACGATCGGCTTTCCCAGCGCGGCGATGTCGGCGATGACGGCGGGATCGAATACATAGACCGCGCCATTGGCGAGGTTCCCGGGCGGATTCTTGACCTTCTCGTGGAAGGCGATGACCCTGTGCTGATCGTCCAGCTCGAGAATCCCGCACGAGCTCGGATCATCGGTGCGGAACGCGAGCATCGTCATGATGCAGCCGGGCGGGCGGTTGCGATGGGCGGTGAGCAGCCCCGCGACGTCGAAATCCGTCAGATTGTCGGCGTGAGCCACCAGGAAGGGCTGGTCGCCGAACCAGGCGCGGTTGGCGAGCACGGTGCCGCCCGTCCCGAGCAGTTCATCTTCGTGAACGAGATCGATGCGGTCCCGCCAGCGCGATTGCGCCACGTGGGCGCGCACCTGTTCGGCGAGCCAGTGTGTGTTGAGCAGCGCGCGCTCGATGCCGCCTTCGAACACGAGATCGAGCCAGTAGTCCAGCAATGGACGGTCGTGCACACGCACCAGGCATTTCGGCGTCGTATTGGTCAGCGGGCGCAGCCGGCTTCCGATCCCCGCCGCGAGCAGGAGGGCACGCATGACGACATCCTACTCCTGGCTGAATCCGGTCTCGTCGATTTCCCGCACCAATTCCGCCGTCGTCAACGGCAGATTGCCGACGCGGGAAACCTGGAGGGCAGCCGCCAGCGATCCGAGATAGGAGGCCTGCCAGATATCGGCGCCCGCGCGCAGGCCCATCGAGCAGGCCATGAAGAAGCTGTCGCCGGCACCGGACACGTCCTTCGGGGATGGATTGAACGCCGGCAGGCGGTCCGAGGTGAAGGTGCCGTCCGCCATGGTGTTGATCAGCGCGCCCTCGGCGCCGAGCGTGATCACGAGATTCTTGGTGCGGGCCCGTTCGACCAGCCGCTCGCTGATCACGGCGAGACCCGAAATGAAGTCGTTCAGTGCGACGCGCGCCTCCCGCTCGGTCGGCGTCAGCAGGGTCATGCCCTTGAAGCGGGAGACGTCGCCGGTCTGCGACGACACCTGGCTGTCGGCCGCCATCATCACGCCCTGGGCGCGGGCGCGATCGGCGATCGCGTCGACCAGATCCTGCGGCAGGCAGCCGTAGTTGAAGCAGGAGAACAGCAGGAGATCGCAGGTCTTCAAGGCGCGCTCGACCGAGGTCAGCATCTGCCGCTGCAGGTCGGCATCCGACGCGTGCTGGCGCAGATGATTGACGCGCAACAGCGTCTTGTTGAGCGCGCGAAAACGCTGCTTGCGCGTGGTCGGCCGGCTCTGGTCGGTGAAGGCGTTGAAGTTGACGCCATGCTGTTCGAGCGTGTTGCGGGCGAACCGCGCCGCTTCGTCGTCGCCGACCAGGGTGAAGAATTTCACGTCGGCGCCAAGCCCGTGCGCATGCGCCGCAACCGCACCCGCGCCGCCGACGAAGGTGCGGGTCATCAGCGGCGTCACGACGATGGTCGGGTCCTCCTGGGACATGCCGACCGCATCGCAGGTGACATATTCGTCGACGATCAGGTCGCCGATGACGGCGACCCGCATGCCGGACAGCTTGCGGAGCAGATCCTTCAGATTTGCGATCTCGAAGCCGTGGCGCCTGGGAAATTCCTGCGGCTTGCGGACCGTGGAGATGTCGATGTTGGCGTCGCGTTCCAGCAGCGACAGCGACGCAAAGCGCAATTCACCGGACGAGAAGATCAGCCGTCCGCCATAGGCGTCCACGGCCTCCTGCTCGGGATTGGCGCGATCCTCGAACTCCTTGCCCTTGACGACGACCGTCGGCTTCAGATGCGCGATGAAGTCGGACGCCGATGTTTCCAAGCGCACGACATGGTGCACAAAGGCGATGGAACGCACATTTTCGAGGCGCATGTCCTGCGCCAGGGTCACGCCAGGCGTCGAATCGGGATTGACGCCCACGACCAGCACGTCGGCCTGCTCGGCGGCGAACTTCAAAAGCCGTAAATGTCCGGGGTGCACGACGTTGAAGTTGCCGGACACGAACGCAATCGTCTGCCCGGAGTCGCAGGAGGCGCGAACAGTCTGACAGGCCAGATCCATCTCACTCATATCGATCACCTGATCCAAGGAATTCGCCTCCGGTTCGATCGGGCTGAGGTCGGATAATCGGCCACCGTGTCATTCGCGGGCCGAGGAACTCCGATGCAAAGCGTCGCTGTCGCCCGGCACATCTGCACCGCGAATCCCGTTCCGATCTGCATCTTTCATGCTCGACATTGATTTCGTTGCGAAAAAACAAGCACGGTCCCCCGATCGGAGCGATGGAGGGGCCGGCGGCGGTCATTTCCAGCGGTCTCTTTATCAGGTGTGCGCAGCAGCACAAACAGTCCTGTTAGCTTACGGTTGTGTGGTCGCGTTGGAATGCGGCTTCCGGAGAGCTCATCATCCTTTCTCCGCGATGCTCAGCATCTTTGCTGACGAATCAGGCGGAGGATGGATCCGAGGATGCTCCGACGAGAGACGGACTGCGGCGCGTTGGTGGGCGGGCCAATTGGAAAAGCCTCGGAGGACGCAAGTCTCTCGCAGCATGCCTCAGTGATAGAGATCGAACTGTTCACCCTGTCCCTTTTCGAGATCGGCTGCCAAGGCGCTGCGGTCGATCCGCGGAAACAGCTTGCTGAACTCGGTCCGGTCCAGCAGGGCGAGGTAGGTCTTGAGCATGCCCCTTTCCGAGGGATGCGCGGGATCGAAGAAGTTGCCGGAATCGCGCGATATCTCGGTGCGGCTCATATCGAAGAACTGGATGCCAAGCTGCGCAAATCTTTCGACGGTCTGTGGACTCCTGATCTCGCGCCAGAGCCCGGAATAGGGCCAATAGGCCTCGTCGGCGTCGAGAAAGGCGCCAGCGCTCTCCAGGAACGGATATTGGATCGCAACCACCGAGAACCCGCGCTCGCGGGAAAGCCTGGAAAGTCGCTCGATCTCGCCAAATTCGCGTTCGCTGAGATGAGGGGCGCCCGGAAACGAGGAGGTGACGTACTGAGCGCCGCGCGCCAAGGTTTCGGCCGCCGCATTTCGATAGGGTGGCGCGACCATGACGGAACCATCCTTGCGGAATCCGAACTTGCCGCGGATTGCCTCGGTGCCGACGAGCCTGTTGTTGTCAACGGGCTCGAGTTGCGGCGTCATCATGGCCGAACGGATCGCATCGAGATCTCCGTGATTCCGCATGACGAAGTCCGCGACGTCGTGCAGCTTCCGCCGATGCGAATCGATGCCTTGGGCGAAGTCCATCGTGCGCTCTTTCCGCCAGACGTCAGCGAGGAAATCGCCAAAGAGGAAGTAGTCCAGCGCCACGACGACCACGCGCGGCTTCGCCACCGTGGTCGCGCGATCGACGAAGTCCACAACGTGCGTGAGAGGCCAGGCCGTCAGGCACGCATTGTAGGCCACATAGGGACGGAACATCTGCTCGCGCGCCTGACCGCAGCGCGAGCTTCCCACCAGCAGAACCTCGGGCTGGACCTGTTTGATTCGTTCGAGCTTGTAGGGAGCGTAGTCCTTGAAGGTGCCGAGCCAGACTATCCGTTCGGTGTGCGATTGCTCGGCTGCGAGCACCGAGAGCGGGACGGTCGCGCCCAATCGCCAGCCGACCCATTCGAAAACAGCCAGCAGCGGCAGGAAGACGATGGCGAACAAAGCCACTACGATCGCAAGATACCGCGCCAAAGTTCGAGCCCGCCTTGGTGATTGTGCTTCGGGAGTAAGCGAGTTTGGCTCGCAATCCGCGTCGTGCTGGAAGTTGATTGCGCCAGAATCAGGCTAATGGCTGGGCGTAGCCGCTGCAAGCGGACGATGCGCCGTCGGCACGCCGCCCGCCTGGACAGCTTCGACAAGAACATATCCGCCTTCATAAGGCCGAATGTCGGTGGGAGGGTCCGAGGCCCGTCGCTCGCCATCTCCTGCGCGTTCAGAACTGGAAGTAGAGGAACTGGGAGGTGTCTCCGGCGATGATGTTCATCAGAACCGCCGCCACGAGCGCGATCGAAGTTCCGATGGCCCACGGCAGGGACGGTCGCCACTTCAGGTTCAGAATGCTCCAGGGACGAGGGTTGTGGTAGGTGTCCAGCCCGACCTTCCAACGCTCGAACATCGTGTTCACGTTGGGCAGGGTGAAACAGGCGACATAGCCTGCCAGGATTGCGATCATGAGGCGCGGATCGACGAGGTTCGTTGCCGTGATCTTCTCCGGGTTGGACAGGGCGAGCATCCCCTTGATGAGCCTGACCGCGGCATTCGGATTGTCGGCCCGGAAGAAAACCCATGCCAGAACCACGACGAACTGTGTCAACAAGAGCGCCGCCACCGCATACCAGGCGGTCGTCGACAGGCGGGTGAGGGCCGGTCGCTGTGCGACGAATTTGCTCCAGCGATGATTGACGATCAGAAACAGCCCGTGCAGCGCTCCCCAGATGATGAAGGTGAAGCCTGCTCCGTGCCAGAGACCGCCGAGCAGCATGGTGGCAAAGAGGTTGGCGTTTCTCCGGTGCTCGCCGTAGCGATTGCCGCCAAGCGGGATGTAGAGATAGTCGCGGAGGAAGCGCGATAGCGAGATGTGCCAACGGCGCCAGAACTCGACGATGCTCAGCGACTTGTAGGGGGAATCGAAGTTGAAGGGCAGCCGGATCCCGAACATGATCGAAATGCCGATCGCCATGTCGGAGTAGCCCGAGAAATCGAAGTAGATCTGCAGCGAGTAGGCGAGCGCGCCGCCCCAGGCGTCCATCAGGTGAAGGTGGCTCGAATTGGCGGCGTGGAACACGGGATTCGCGATCAGGCCGAACCCGTCCGCGATGAACGACTTCTTGAAAAGTCCGATGGTCAGAATCGTAAGGCCGACCGCGACCTTCTCGATGGAAATTCGTCGGCTCTCCTCCGAGCCGAATTGCGGCATCATCTCGCGGTGATGGAGAATCGGGCCGGCGACCAGATGCGGAAAATACGTGACGAACAGGCCGTACTTCACAAAGCTTCGTTCATCGGAATACCCGCCATAGACGTCGGCGAGGTAGGCGATCTGGGTGAAGGTGAAAAACGAAATGCCAAGCGGGAGAACGATCGCAAGCGAGGGGTGCTTCGACGCGGTGATCGCATTGAGGATCTGGATGCCGAAATTCGTATATTTGTAGAACGCGAGCGCGGCCAGGTTGAGCGTGATGGCAGCTGAAAACAGGCCGGTGCGTAGCTTTCCGGTCTGTCCGGCAATCAGCAGACCCATCGTATAATTGAAGACGATGGAGATTAGGATGATCGGGACGAAGTGGATGTCCCAATAGCTGTAGAAGGTGAGCGACGCCGCGGCGAGCCAGCTGAGGCGCACGACAGGGGCGGCGAAAAAGCGAGCCAGCAGAAAATAGCCGACCAGGGTCACCGGCAGGAACAGGAACAGAAACTCAAACTGCGTGAAGAGCATAACAAGTTTCTTGATGTTGCTGCATATTGCGCTGCTTTATCAATGATTGAGGGCGCTGCCAAGTTGCGTGCGCCGCTCCAGCTGCGAATTTCGGGGGATGCCGCCTGCTGACGGCAGCGACGTGCGGCCGGCCTCTCGAACAGGGCGGACCCTTTTCGATCAATGATTCTTCTGCTATGGCAGCTCAAAATTCGACCCAATGACGCCAATCCAACGCCGCCATGATGGGGGGCGCGCAATCACTCTCGCCGACGACCGCAGCGGCGAAGAAACCCCTCGATGGATCATGCAGATGACATCCCGATAGGTCTGCGCTCCCGCGCAAAGCAAACTTGGGAGGAGTGGGAAGCCCTCTGTTCCACCGGCTGACGTCGTGTCTAGACTCTCGTCGTCGAAGCCGAAAGCAGCTGCCACGACACCCACCGAGACAACCTATCGAGCGGAAATTGCGTCATGTCGACAGTCGGCCGGTCTGCACCGGAAAAGTCAGCTGAACCGGCCGGATTCGGGCGCTATCTCATCGCAGTCGGAATTGTCGGCCTGGCGGCCGCGTTCGCGTTTTCGCTCGGTTTGTCGCTCTTCTCGTTCGACGCGTGGACGTTGCGCGATGGGCTGTTGCAGATTCCGCGCCAAAGCGACACCAACTGGTATCGTAATTTCGGAGGCCGCAGCATTCCGCAGATCCAGGACCAGGATATCTTCTACAGCAATCTGGGAGGATCGGTCGGAGCCGCCGAGCAGGCTGACATTGTCTTTCTCGGTCCGTCCTTCGTCAGCTATGCCGTAGACCGGCAGACGCTCGCGCAATCGCCGGTGCTCGGTCGATTGGGGATCTACAACATGGCCTTCGTGGGAATTCGCGGCGGTGAGTTCTCGCGGCTCGTGATCCAACGCTGGAAAATCCGTCCGCGTCTGTGGATCATCAATGCCGACGATCAGTTCGTGCACTTCTTCAGCAACGACCTCAACGTCACTCTTGGTCCGCAGAAGCAGCCCATTGCCGCCGTCCAGCGCAACCGACTACGGGGGTACCTGACGGTGGTCGGCCGCAATCTGCACTGGCGTATCGAGGACTTGATTGCGGCGTATCAGAATGGCCATTTCTCGCCCACCGGCCTCTATCGCAACATCGCTGATGGTGACATGGGGCTGGATGACAATCCGGGCTATGTCGCCTTGGGCAACAAGCCGATGCTGTCGGCCCGCGATCCCGACTGCCATACGACCCCCGCGATTGTCGACTATGCGAAGAGATTTCTCCATGAAGTGGGCGGAGAGGCCGTGCTCACATTGGTCCCGCATAGCCAGTCCTGCGTCCAGCAGGCGGCAGAACTGGCGAAGGAATTGAACATCGAACTGATCGCGCCGCCATTCGATGGCCTGACGACGATCGACGGCGGCGGCCATTTGGACAGGCACGGGGCGCAGATCTTTACGAGCTATCTCGCTCGCGAGATCGTCAAGACGGCGGCTTTCAAGCGGGCATTTCCCGTTGGAGCTGGCGACGGCAAATGATGCCGATTTTGCTGAATTCCAACCAAGGAGGAGCCGGCCGGCTCCACGCGGGGTCGTCCGACACGCTTCGTCCGAGCCCTCGCGCATCAGGTGGGGCTCCCCGAGACCAATCGGCGCCGGGCTTAAGATTCTGAATTCTCATTTCATCCGGTTATGCTCGCGTTCATCCCCATGTTCGGCTTGGAAAATTCCCGGCACCTCTGTTATAGCTGCGATCCAATCGGCTCAATCCTTGGTTGGCATTTGCGGCGGCGATGTCTCCACGGGGAATTCTCCCATTGGACCCGGCGAGCGTACTGTCCTTATCCCGAGACGTGATCCTTGGCGCGCAGGCGACTTGAATGGCCGGTCGTCCAGGCTCCGCCTTGATCCGAACGCGCGGAATCCGGGATTTCAAGGTTGTGTGGAACTTGGTCGTATGAAACTGCAAAAGCAAAGGCCGATGCGCGGCGGCCGCCGACGGTTTGTCTACCAGGTCTTCGTCATAGTCGGAGCGACCCTCAATCTGCTGCCGCGACGCGCGGTGTTCCTTGGTCTGGTCATCGCTTTCGCCGCGAGACTTCCACTCCGGCGGCGCCTTGCTCAGGCCTATTTTCCCTATGCGACGTCGCATCTTGCAGCTCGGCCGGAGTTTCGTTTTTCGACGGCTCTCAGCCGATATTTCCCCGGCGCTTCGATTCAAGCCCTGAGCAGCATCGGCGCCTATCGCGAGGCGGCCAGGACTGTCGGCCGCGAAACCTTGGCGTTCGATGATGCGGACACCAGATACGCGCTGGTTCGATCCTTGTTCGAACTGGGCGAGTTTTCGGAAGCGCGCGATGCCGCGGCGGGAGCGAAGCCCGAACAGCTCGAAGCGACGGTCGATCTCGCCTTCTACAAGGCCATGGTTGACGTGATCGAAGGGGATGAGGCTGCGGCGCTCGACGCGATGTTCTGGGCGGGCCGGAGCAGCCTGCATTTTTTCCGTCCCCACCAGAACATCGCAGCTCGGAATTCACCGCGCTATGTTCCCAACAGCCTCGATTTCCTCTGCGGCGCTCCCGGCCGGCTGTTCGACCTGTGCAACTTCACGGGCCAGCGCGTGATGCATGTCGGTCGCGGCGAGATTGCAATTCGGTTGTATGAGCGCGCCTTGGATGCGCAGCGGGAACTGCGGGCATCGCCGCCACCGCTTTCTGATGAGTTGAAGCGTCTGCTCGACCGGCTCGGCGTCACCTTCGATACGCTGCGGCTCGTTCCTGAGGAATGGGCGACGCAGATCGGCCATCTCGGCATGCTCGACATTCTGTTTCGGATGCGAGAGCTGGGCTGGTGGTCAGGCGAAGCCGTGATCGTCGTCCGTCCCGATAGCATCGCCAACGCGGTCTTCTTCAAGCTGTTTGAAGGTTTCGGCAAGGTCGTGGTGATCGGCGAAACCGTATCGGAGCGACTGGGTGAGGAGCTGCTGTCCTTGCAGCGCTGGTGCGGGTTGAACTTCAACGCGTTCAGGCTGCCGGATGGGCGGGTCGTGCCCTGGCAGGACGCGGGTGCGATCGCCATCGAGCAATGGGAGCGTGAGGGCAGAGGGCATCCGTTGCGTGATGCCTACGACCGGAGTGCGGCCGCCGCTGCGGCTCGCTTCGATGCGTTCCGTTCCAGGTACGGCATGAAGCCCGACGACTGGTATGTTTGCCTGCACACCCGGGACGCAGCGCATTATTTCGAGTTCATGGGCACAGGGCAGACCCACCGCAATGCGCCGATCGAGACGTCTTTGGACGCCATTCGTCTGATCGCCTCCCGTGGCGGATGGGTCATCAAGCTCGGTGGTCCGAACTCGCCGAGGCTTCCGCCGATGGCTCGCACGATCGATTACGCGCTGAGCGAATTCAGATCGGAGCCGATGGACATCCACCTGATCCGCCACGCCCACGCCTTCATCGGGACGACGTCCGGGTTGACGAATGTCGCTGTCAGTTTCGGCATTCCTTGTGCGATCGTGAATGCGATCACGACCGACGCCCAGCTGTGGAACAGCAACGTCCGTTTTGCCCTCAAGCCCGTCAGACTGGCAGACGGCACCGTGCTGACGCAGCACCAACTGACAACGTCGCCCTGGCGCTGGCGCGTGTTCGATGCAGCCGTGCTGGGCCGGAGCGGCGCGCATCCGGAGACCAACTCGGCGGACGACATCCGCCACACGGCGGATGAGGTCCTGGCCATCGCCGACGGTCGGTTGGCTGAATTCGAAGGCGATCACGATGGCGCACGACTGCTGTCGCGCTGGAGGCGTGCGCTGGGGCTGCCCTATTACTACGGCACCAGCCGTCCGAGCCTCGGTTTCCTGGCCAATCATGAGACGGAATTGCTGCACGACGCTGGTGAGGGTCACTGAGCCATGCAGATGGGGGACGAAGCAGCGGAGCGGGGACCATGTGCGGCATAGCCGGCCTGTTTCGCCCCGGCGGAGCCGACCAGGCCCAACTGGCCGGGATCGTCGAACGGATGACGGCAGCGCTGGCGCATCGCGGCCCCGATGCGTCCGGCAGTTGGATCAGTGCTGCGAAGGGGCTTGCCTTCGGACATCGCCGTCTGGCGATCCTCGATCTCTCCGAGGCCGGGGCGCAGCCGATGCACAGTGCCTGCGGACGCTACACCGTCACCTTCAACGGCGAGATCTACAACCATCTCGATGTCCGTGCAGAACTGGAGGCCGCCGGCGCCGCGCCGAATTGGCGCGGTCATTCCGACACCGAAACGCTGCTCGCCGCGATCAGCCGATGGGGCGTTGAGCCGGCGCTTCAGCGCCTGATCGGCATGTTCGTCTTCGGGCTCTGGGACGCCGAAACTCGGCAGTTGATCCTGGCGCGCGACCGCTTCGGCGAAAAGCCGCTGTTCTACGGCTGGAGCGGCGCCGATCTGGTGTTCGGCTCCGAGCTCAAGGCGCTGGCGGCGCATCCCTCCTGGGCGCCGTCGCTCGACCGCGCGGCGCTCACGGCGTTCATGCGCTATTCCTACGTGCCTGCGCCCGCCACGATCTGGACCGGCATCCGCAAGCTGCCACCGGCGTCGTTCGTGAGCTTCGCCTCGGATGCGGCTCCCGGCGGCTGGCCACTGCCGCAACCCTATTGGTCGCTGCGCGATCGCGTCGCTGCCGCCCAGGAGGATCGCATCGCCGACGAGCGCGAGGCCGTCGATCGGCTGGAGCAGTTGCTGTCGGTCGCCGTGAAGCGGCAGTGCCTGTCGGACGTGCCGCTCGGCGCGTTCCTGTCCGGGGGCGTCGATTCATCGACCATCGTGGCCTTGATGCAGGCGGGGGCGAGCCAGCCGGTCCGCACCTTCAGCATCGGCTTTGCCGAAGGTGGCTACAACGAGGCCGAGGACGCCCGCAGGGTTGCCCAGCATCTCGGCACGGATCATACCGAGCTGTACGTCGATGCGCGGACCGCGATGGACGTGGTGCCGAAGCTGCCGCGGATCTATGACGAACCGTTCGCCGACTCCTCGCAGATCCCCACGCATCTGGTCGCGCAGCTCGCGCGCCGGCATGTGACCGTCGCATTGTCAGGTGACGCAGGCGACGAGCTGTTCGGCGGCTACAACAGGCATGTCTGGGGCGGCGCGCTGCAGGCGCGTCTTGGTCGCGTGCCGATGCCGCTGCGGCGTGCCATTGGCGCCGTTCTCGGCGCGATCGCCCCAGAGCCGGCCGAGACGGTTCTCAGGGCGCTGCAGCCGGTGTTGCCGGCCCGATTGAAGGTTCGGCATGCCGGCGATCAGGTGGCCAAGCTCGGCCGCGTCATTGCCGCCGACGGCTTTGATGGCCTCTACCGGGCGCTGTGCTCGATCGATCAGGATCCGGCCGGCACGGTGGTGGGTGGCAGGGAGCAGGAGAGTTGGGCGGGGAGCGAGATGCGGCAGCTCGCGGCGCGGCTCGATCCGCTCGACCGCATGACCCTGGCGGATTCCCTCAGCTATCTCAGCGACGACATCCTTCAGAAGGTCGATCGCGCGGCGATGGCGGTTGCGTTGGAGACGCGTGTGCCGTTCCTCGACAAGGACGTCGTCGAGTTCTCCGCCAAGGTGCCCGCCGGCATGAAGGTGCGGGACGGCCGCGGCAAATGGCTGGTGCGGCAGGTGCTGTATCGCCACGTGCCGGCCGAGATGATCGATCGGCCGAAGACGGGCTTCAGCATTCCGCTCGACGCGTGGCTGCGTGGGCCGTTGAAATCCTGGGCCTCGGACCTGCTGTCGCCGGAGCGGCTGAGGCGGCAGGGCCTGTTCGATCCGGTGCGGGTGACGCGCATGTTCGACGAGCATCTCAGCCGCCGCCACAATCATTCCTACTGGCTGTGGAACGTGCTGATGGCGCAGGCCTGGCACGACGAATGGGCGCGCGCCGCTTAGAGCATGATCCGGAAAAGTGGAAACCGGTTTTCCGAAAAGATCATGCTCAAACAAAGAGATGAGATCATGATGCGATTCCGTGGAATCGCATCATGATCCAGGTCAGTCTTCGACCGTCGCGGGAACGGCGAGGCGGCCGGCGCCTTTTTCGGCGCTGAGAATCCACACCAGCCCGCCCATGCCGCCGACGATGAAGTAGACCGCGCCGAACAGGATCGAGACCACGGTGCCGTCCGCCGGCGCCAGGCCGGCATAGCCGAAAGCCACCATCATCGTCGCCTCGCGCACGCCCCAGCCGGCGATCGAGATCGGCAGCATCGTGATCAGCATGATCGGCGGGGTCAGCAGGAACAGTTGTTCGAATGCGGCTGGCGCCGCGATGGAGCGCACCGCGCACCAGGCAATGACGACGGCCAGCACGTGAATTGACAGTGACAGCGCGGCGATCTTCGCAGCCGTGGTTCGGCCGAAGATCACCTTGTTCGCGATCACCGAGCAGGCATAGACGTGACGCGTCGGCCACCACGCCTTCATCCACGCCGCCGGCAGATGGCCGATGGTGAGGAAGCCGACGCCGGCCGCCAGCGCGGCGGCGTCGACCAGCACCAGGGCCAGCCGCCCGTGCTCGTCGGCGATCATGCCATAGCTCCACGGCAGGCTCGAGACGATGATCAGCGCCAGCGCAATGAAGCCGACGGCGCGGTCGGTCAGGATCGAGTAGCTGGCCGCGCGCCAGCCGGCGCCGGTGCGCCCGATCAGCCAGAGACGCACGGCATCGCCGCCGATCGAGGACGGCAGGGTCTGGTTGAAGAAGGCGCCGATCATGTTGTAGCGGAACGCCTGCAGGTCCGTCAGCGGCGCGCCGCACAGCGCGGAGATCTCGCGCCACCGCAGGGCGCCGATGAAGATCTGCACCAGCGTGATGGCTACCGCCAGCCCGATCCAGCCGATGTTGATCTGGCTGAGCCGCTCGCGGATCGCCGCAAAGTTGATCCCGCGCAGAGCGAGATACAGCAGGGCCAGCGACACCACGATCCGGAGGAGAAGAATCAAAAACGCACGCATGCCAGGCTGGCTTCGCTCTTGGTTGAAACGGTCCAAGCCGAGTGCGATACGCGCAACTCCCGTCCTGGCAAGGCCGGACCCCGGTCGAGGGGGAGCCTTAGCCGCCCCTTGCGGTCCTGATGCCCCGGTGGCTAAACAGTCGCAGGGGTGGCGTCAATGGCCTCCGAAACGACCGGAATATCAATTTATGTCTCATGGCCGGAAGATTGCGGTGATAGGCCTTGGCTATGTCGGCCTGCCGGTCGCGGCTGCGTTCGCGCGGACAGGCTGCCCGACGATCGGGTTCGATATCGATGCGGTCCGGGTCGCGGAGCTGAAGGATGCAAGGGACCGGACCTGCGAGGTCGATGCGGCCGACCTGCGCCGGCCAAGCCTGCGCTTCACCAGCGAGCCGGATGATATCGCGACTGCCGATTTTTTCATCGTCACCGTTCCGACCCCGATCGATAGCGCGCGGCGGCCCGATCTCGGCGCCATGCTGGCCGCGACGCGCATGGTGGGAGCCGTTCTGAAACGCGGCGACATCGTCGTCTATGAGTCGACCGTGTACCCGGGCGCCGTCGAAGAAGACTGCGTCCCGTTGCTGGAGAGCTGCTCGGGGCTGAAGGCGGGGACGGATTTCAACGTCGGCTATTCGCCGGAGCGCATCAATCCTGGCGACAAGACGCATCGCTTCGAGACCATCACCAAGGTGGTCTCGGCACAGAATCCGCAGACGCTCGCGATCGTCGCCGCCGTCTACGGCTCGGTCGTCACCGCTGGCATCCATCGCGCGCCATCGATCAAGGTCGCCGAGGCGGCCAAGGTGATCGAGAACACCCAGCGCGATCTCAACATCGCCTTCATGAACGAGTTGTCGCTGATCTTCCAGGCACTGGAGATCGATACCGGCGACGTGCTCGCGGCTGCCGCGACCAAGTGGAACTTCCTGCCGTTCACCCCCGGCCTGGTCGGCGGCCACTGCATCGGCGTCGATCCCTATTACCTCACCTACCGCGCCGAGAAGGCGGGCTACCATCCCGAGGTGATCCTGGCGGGCCGCCGCATCAATGACGAGATGGGCCGGCGCATCGCGCGCGAATGCATCCGCGGATTGCTGCGGCGGAAGGGCCGGGGGGGCGTCGTCACCATTCTCGGCATGACGTTCAAGGAGAACGTGCCGGACATCCGCAATTCGCGGGTGATCGACATCATCAGCGAATTGCAGTCGTTCGGCGTCGAGGTGCAGATCGCCGATCCCCTCGCCGATGCAGCGGCGGTGCACGAGGAGTATGGCATCGGCCTGACGGCGATCGAGGCGCTGCGCCCAGCCGACGCGGTGGTGTTGGCCGTGTCGCACGATCAGTATCTCGCCGGAGGCTGGGCTCTCGTGCAGGGCCTGCTGCGCGAGGAGAGCGGCCTCGTGCTCGACGTGAAGATGAAGCTCGACCGCGCGAGCAAACCCGCCGCCATCGAACTGTGGCGACCCTGACGGAGCGACCATGGCAGATCATCCCATCCTCGTGACCGGCGCCGCCGGCTTCATCGGATTCCACCTGTCGCAGCGGCTGCTTGCGGAGGGGCGCCGGGTCATCGGCATCGATAACGTCAACGCCTATTACGATCCGAAGCTGAAGGAGGCGCGCCTCGAGATCCTGAAGGCGCAGCCGGGTTTCGTCTTTCATAAGCTCGATCTCGTCGACCGCGCCGGCATCAAGGCGCTGTTCGCCCAGCATCGCTTTCCGGTCGTGGTGCATCTCGCCGCCCAGGCCGGCGTGCGCTACTCGCTGGAAAATCCGCACGCCTATGTCGACGCCAATCTTGAAGGCTTCATCAACGTCCTCGAAGGCTGCCGCCATCATGGCTGCGAGCATCTGCTGTTCGCCTCGTCCTCGTCGGTCTATGGCGCCAACACCAAGCTGCCGTTCTCGGTCAAGGACAATGTCGATCATCCGATCAGCCTCTATGCGGCGAGCAAGAAGGCCAACGAACTGATGGCGCATTCCTACAGCCATCTCTACCGCCTGCCGGCCACCGGGCTGCGCTTCTTCACCGTCTACGGCCCCTGGGGCCGTCCCGACATGGCGATGTTCATCTTTGCGAAGGCCATCCTCGCCGGGCAGCCGGTCAAGCTGTTCAATCATGGCCGGATGCGGCGTGATTTTACCTATGTCGATGACATCGTGCAGGCCATCGTCCGCCTGATCGGCCGCCCGCCCCAGGGAAACCCGGATTGGGATGGAAACAGGCCCGATCCGTCGAGCAGCCGGGCGCCATGGCGGATTTACAATATCGGCAACAATCATCCCGAACAGCTGATGGACGTGATAACGTTGTTGGAGAAGGAATTTGGGCGGCCGGCCATCAGGGAGATGCTGCCGATGCAGCCCGGCGACGTCGAGGCGACCTACGCCGATGTCAGCGACCTCGAGCGCGACATCGGCTTCCGGCCGGCGACGTCGATCGCCGACGGCATCGGACGTTTTGCGAAATGGTACCGCGACTATCACCGAATTTAACGGGTTGATTCATGACCGGACGCATCATTCCTCTCATCATGTGCGGCGGCGCCGGGACCCGGCTCTGGCCGGCCTCGCGCGAGGTCAGGCCGAAGCAGTTCCTGCCGCTGTTCGGCGCCCGTTCCACGTTCCAGGACACGCTGCTGCGCGTCTCCGATGCCGATCTCTTCGAGCGGCCGATCATCATCACCAATCTGGCCTATCGCTTCATGGTGCTGGAGCAACTGGCCGAGATCGGCATCGAGGCCGACATCCTGCTGGAGCCGATGCGGCGCGATTCGGGCCCGGCCATCGCCGCCGGAGCGGCGTTCGCCCAGTCGCGCCATCAGGACGCTGTCGTGCTGGCCCTCGCGGCCGATCACGTCGTCCGTGACACCCCCGCTTTTCTCGCGGCGTGCCGGCAGGGGCTCGCGGCCGCCGAGGCCGGCCGCATCGTCACCTTCGGCGTCAATCCGGAGCGCGCGGCCACCGAATATGGCTATATCAGCCCGGGTGCATCGGTATCCGGGGAAGTGCGGGCCGTCGCGAAATTCGTCGAGAAGCCGGATCAGCCGACCGCCGAGCGCTACATTCGCGAAGGCTATCTCTGGAACAGCGGCAACTTCATGTTCCGCGCATCGGTCCTGCTCGATGAATACCGCAAGTTCGATGCGGGCAGCGTGCAGACGGTGATCGACGCTGTCTCCAAGGCCGGCCGCGACCTCGGCTTCATCATCCTGGACTCCGATGCCTTCGCGGCGGCCAAGCCGATCTCGATCGACTATGCCGTGATGGAAAAGACCGAACGTGCCGCCGTGGTGGCGGTGTCGTGCGGTTGGTCTGATGTCGGCTCCTGGCATGCGGTCTGGGAACTGTCCGACAAGGACGGGCAGGGCAATGCCGCGCGCGGCACCGCCGTGTTCGAGGATTCCCGCAACTGCAACGTGGTCACCGACAAGGCGCTGGTCGCGCTCGAGGGCGTCGACGACCTCGTCGTGGTGGCGGCGCAGGATGCCGTGCTGGTGTCGCGCCAGCGCGATGCCAACGGGTTGAAGCGGCTGGTCGCCAAGCTCAAGACCGTCGCGCCCGAAGTGACCGAGGCGCACATCAAGGTGCATCGGCCCTGGGGCAGCTATCAGTCGGTCGACAATGGCGAGCGTCACCAGGTCAAGCGCATCATCGTCAAGCCCGGCCAGCGGCTGTCGCTGCAGAAGCACTATCACCGCTCCGAGCACTGGATCGTAGTGCGCGGCGCGGCGCGGGTCACCATCAACGAGACGGTCAAGACCGTGCACGAGAACGAATCGATCTACATTCCGATGGGCGCGGTGCACCGGCTGGAGAACCCGGGCAAGATCCTGCTGGAACTGATCGAGGTCCAGACCGGGTCCTATCTCGGCGAGGACGACATCATCCGCATCGAGGACGATTACCGTCGCGAGTAGGGCGGGGTCTCGCCGCGAATCACGCGAGCCGTGCTAGATAGCCCCGGACGTCGTCCGCCGGAGAGCTTCCTTGCAAAGCACGATCGGATCGCGCGCGTTCCAGAACGCGCGCCTGCAGAAGAAGAACCGCAAGCAGGCCGACGGCCTGCTGCCGAAGGCCGTCGAGGCCTACCGGTCGGGCCGGCATGCCGACGCCCAGGCCATCTGCGGTCAGGCGCTGGCCCTCGTGCCCGATCATTTCGACGCCCTTCACCTTCTCGGCGCCTCCGCGCTCGACAGCGGTCGGCTCGACCTCGCCGAGCAGGCCCTGACCCGCGCCGTCGCGGTGGAGCCGCGCAATGCCGAGGCCCTGGCCAATCTCGGCCTCGTGCTGTTCAGCATGAAGCGCTACGAGGAGGCGCGCGCGGTGCAGGAGCGCGCCGTCGCGCTCAAGCCCAATTTCGCCACCGCGCTGACGAGCCTCGGCAACACCCTGATGAACATGCAGCTGTTCGCGCAGGCGATCGAGGTGCATGACCGCGCCATCGCGCTGAAGCCCGACTTCGCCGACGCCTACTGCAATCGCGGCATGGCGCAACTGCTCCTGCTGCGCAACGAGGAGGCCAGACAGAGCTTCGACCGCGCCTTGGCACTGGCGCCGCGGCACATGCAGGCGACCTTCGGCAAGGGGTTGGTCAGCATCAATCTGCGGCACCTCGAGCAGGCGCTCGCCGCCTTCAACGCCGCCCTTGCCATGAAGCCGGGCACGGCGGCCGTCATCGCGCAGCGTGGCCGTCTCTATGTGCAGATGGGACGGTTCGCCGAGGCCGAGGCCGATTTCGATGCCGCGCTGGCGACCGACCCCGGGCTCGAGGCGGCGCTGCTCGGCAAGGCGCATGTCTGCGTGCTCACCGAGCGGATCGCTCCGGCGATGCTCGCCTGCAAGCGGGTGCTGGAGCAGAATCCGGCGTCGGAGGTCGCGCTGATCTGGCTCGGCACGTGCCTGGCGAAGCAGGGCGACACGGCCGGCGCCATCCAGCACTTCGACCGCGCCCTCGAGATCAAGCCGGATTTCGAGGATGCAATGATGAAGAAGATCTTCGCGCTCGATTTCTATCCCGGCGCCGACGTCGCCGTGCATCAGGCCGTCCGCCGCGAATGGTGGGAGCGGATCGGCGCGCACATCCCGCAGCGCCAGCTCGCCGCCATCGACCGCGATCCGGATCGCCGCATCACGGTCGGTTACGTGTCGTCCGACTTCCGCAGCCATTCGGCCGCGCTGACCTTCCTTCCGGTGCTGCGCCATCACGACCACGCGGCGTTCAAGGTCATCTGCTACTCGTGCTCGCCGCTGGTCGATTCGGTCACCGAGCAGTGCAAGGCGGCGGCCGACGGCTGGGTCGACGGATCTCAGCTCTCCGACGATGAGTTGGCCGATCGCATCCAGGCCGACCAGGTCGACATTCTCGTCGACCTCTCCGGTCATTCGGCCGGCAACCGGCTCACCGTGTTCGCCCGCAAGCCCGCGCCGATCCAGGTCACCGCATGGGGCAATGCGACCGGCACGGGATTGCCCACGATGGACTACTTCTTTGCCGATCCGGTGACTGTGCCATCGGCGGTGCGGCCGCTGTTCGCCGAGCAGGTCTACGATCTTCCGGCGCTGATCACCACGGATCCGCTGCCGGACGCGCAGCCGACGCCGCTGCCGATGCTGCGCAACGGCTACGTCACCTTCGGTGTCTTCAACCGCGTCGACAAGATCTCCGACGAGGTGCTGAGGGTGTGGTCGGCGCTGCTCCAAGCGTTGCCGGACGCCCGCGTCGTCATCAAGAACGGCGCGCTGGAGGATGCATTCCTGCGCGACACGCTGATCGCCCGCTTCGCCGCGCACGGCGTCGGCGAGAGCCGCCTCACCTGTCTCGGCGCTTCGATGCGCCATGAGCACATCGCGGCGTTCGCCAACATCGACATCTCGCTCGATCCGTTCCCGCAGAATGGCGGCGTCAGCACCTGGGAATCGCTGCAGGCCGGCGTTCCCGTGGTTGCCAAGCTCGGCAACAGTGCAGCGTCGCGGGCCGGCGGCGCGATCGTCAAGGCGATCGGGCTCGACGACTGGGTGGCCGAGGACGACGAGGGGTACATTGCGATCGCCCTGAAGCACGCGGCGCGGCCGGCCGAGCTCGCTCAGCTCCGTGCGGAGCTGCCGATGCGGGTGGCCAACTCGGCCGCCGGCAACGTCGAGACCTACACGCGCAAGGTCGAGGAGGGGTATCGCCAGTTCTGGCGCCGCTATTGCGCTACTGGCGGCTGAGGCCCATCCGTCGCGGCCTGAAGCAAGGTCGCGCGTGAACAAGCCCGATATGTAGATCCACGCGTTATTCGGAGGCCGTCTTTGGCAAGCGATGTCGGTTCCCGTGCGTTTCAGAATGCGAGGCTGCAGAAGAAACACCGCAAGCAGGCCGACGCGATGATGCCCACGGCCGTCGCCGCCTATCGCGGTGGTCGGCGGGCCGAGGCCCAGGCGATCTGCGGCAAGATCCTGGCGTTGCTGCCGGACCATTTCGATGCCCTGCATCTGCTCGGTGTGACGGCGCTCGACGGTGGCCAGATCGATCTCGCCGAGCAGGCCCTGACCAGGGCCGTGGAGATCGAGCCGCGGCATGCCGAGGCGCTCTCCAATCTCGGTCTCGCGCTGTTCAACCGCAAGCGCTTCGAGGAGGCGCGCAAATGCCAGGAGCGCGCCGTCGCGCTGAAACCGAATCTGCTCGTGGCGCTCACGGGCCTCGGCAACACGCTGATGCGCCTGGGCCGGCCGGAGGAGGCGATCACCGCGCATGACCGGGCGATCGCGCTCAAGCCCGACTATGCCGACGCCTATTGCAATCGCGGCATGGCGCTGCTTCCGCTCGCCCGCAATGCAGAGGCCAATGCGAGCTTCGATCGCGCGTTGTCGCTCAACCCGCGTCACATGGAGGCGATGTTCGGCAAGGGGCTGGCCAGCATCAATCTGCGTCACGTGACCGATGCGCTCGCGGCCTTCGATGCGGCGCTCGCCATCAAGCCCGGTGCACCGCAAGTGCTCGCCCAGCGCGGCCGGCTGCATCAGATGGCCGGGCGTTTCGACCAGGCGAAGGCGGACTACGAGGCGGCGCTGGCGCGTGATCCGATGCTGGAGATGGCGTTGCTCGGCAAGGCCCAGCTCGGCCATTTCAAGGACGTCGCCCAATCCGTCGACGCCTGCCGCAAGGTGCTGGAGCAGAATCCGCGCTCCGAGGAGGCCTGGCTGTGGCTCGGCGTCTGCTATGGCAAGCAGGGCGAGGTCGCCTCGGCCGTCGCACATTTCGATCGCGCCCTCGAGATCAGGCCCGATTTCGCCGAGGCGATGACCGCCAAGATCTTCACGCTCGAGTTCATGCCGGAGGCCGATTTCGCGCTCCAGCAGGCGGCGCGGCGCGAATGGTGGCAGCGGATCGGCGCCCACATCCCGCGCCGGCCGGCGGCCAAGCGCGATCTCGACCCGGAACGACACCTGACGATCGGGTACGTCTCGTCCGACTTCCGCAATCATTCGGCCGCGCTGACATTTCTGCCGGTACTCAGGCATCGCGACCCGCAGAATTTCGCGATCGTCTGCTACGCCTGCTCGCCGGTGCAGGACAGTGTGACCGCGCAGTTCCGTGCCTGCGCCGATCTCTGGGTCGACGCCGTGCAGATGTCGGACGACGAACTCGCCGACCGCATCACGGCCGATGGCGTCGATATCCTGGTCGATCTCTCCGGCCACTCCGCCGGCAACCGGCTGCCGCTGTTTGCCCGCAAGCCCGCACCTATCCAGGTCACGGCCTGGGGCAGCGGCACTGGCACCGGCCTGCCGACCATCGACTACTTCCTGGCCGATCCGGTGACGGTGCCCGACGCCGTGCGTCATCTGTTCGCCGAGCAGGTCTACGACCTGCCGGCGGTGATCACCACCGAAGCGTTGCCGGACATCGCGCCGACACCGCTGCCGATGCTCAATAACGGCTTTGTCAGCTTCGGCGTGTTCAATCGGCTCGACAAGATCTCCGACGCTGCGCTGATCGTCTGGACCCGCATCATGCAGCAGCTGCCGGACTCGCGCATCGTGATCAAGAGCAGCTCGCTCGATGATCGCTTGTTGCGCGACCGTCTCCTGGCGCGCTTCGCCGCCCATGGTGTCGCGCCGGAGCGGGTCGTCTGTCTCGGCTGGTCGACGCGCGAGCAGCAGATCGCGCAGTTTGCCCAGGTCGATATCTCGCTCGATCCGTTTCCGCAGAATGGCGGCGTCAGCACCTGGGAATCGCTGCAGGCCGGCGTGCCGGTCATCGCCAAGCTCGGCCACAGCGCGGCGTCGCGCGCCGCCGCCGCGATCGTCACGGCGGTCGGGCTCGGCGAGTTCGTCGCCGAGGACGACGAGGGGTATGTTGCGCTCGCCGCGAAGTGGGCCTCTCAGCCGGCGGAGCTCGCCAAGCTGCGGGCTGCTCTGCCGGCGATGGTGGCAAGCTCGGCCGCGGGCAATGTCGAGACCTACGCGCGCAAGGTCGAGGAGGGCTACCGCCTGTTCTGGCGCCGCCATTGCGCCGGCGCCGGCTAGTCCTGGTGTCGCGGCATCCGCTCGTGCCGCGTGTGAGTTCACCGCGTTCCCGCGATCTGCACGCTCCTCGTGGAGGCAAGTCTCTTGGCAAGCAATGTCGGCTCTCGCGCCTTCCAGAATGCGAGATTGCAGAAGAAGCATCGCAAGCAGGCCGATGAGCTCATGCCGCGCGCCGTGGCGGCGTATCGTGCCGGCCGTCACGCCGAGACGCAGGCGATCTGCGGCCAGATTCTGGCGCTGCTTCCCGACCATTTCGATGCGCTGCACCTGCTCGGCGTCACGGCGCTCGACGGCGGCCAGCTCGACCTCGCCGAGCAGGCCCTGACCAGGGCCGTGGAGATCGAGCCGCGGCATGCCGAGGCGCTCTCCAATCTCGGTCTCGCGCTGTTCAACCGCAAGCGCTTCGAGGAGGCGCGCAAATGCCAGGAGCGCGCCGTCGCGCTGAAACCGAATCTGCTCGTGGCGCTCACGGGCCTCGGCAACACGCTGATGCGCCTGGGCCGGCCGGAGGAGGCGATCACCGCGCATGACCGGGCGATCGCGCTCAAGCCCGACTATGCCGACGCCTATTGCAATCGCGGCATGGCGCTGCTTCCGCTCGCCCGCAATGCAGAGGCCAATGCGAGCTTCGATCGCGCGTTGTCGCTCAACCCGCGTCACATGGAGGCGATGTTCGGCAAGGGACTCGCCAGCATCAATCTGCGCCATTCCGACGAGGCGCTCGCGGCCTTCGACGCCGCGCTCGCCATCAAGCCCGGTGCACCGCAGGTGCTCGCCCAGCGCGGCCGGCTGCATCAGCAGGCCGGACGTTTCGACAAGGCGATGCCCGATTTCGAGGCCGCGCTGGCGCTCGATCCGCGGCTGGACGTCGCGCTTCTGGGCTTCGCGCAGCTCAGCGCCATCAAGGACAATATCGCGCCGGCGATGGATGCCTGCCGCAAGGTGCTGGAGCAGAACCCGCAGTCGGAGGTTGCCTGGACCTGGCTCGGAGAATGCTTCTGCAAGCAGGGCGATCTCGCGACGGCCTTGCAGCACTTCGAGCGTGCGCTCGAGATCAAGCCGGATTTCGGTGATGCGATCACCGCGAAGATATTCCTGCTCGACTTCATGCCGGATACCGATTTCGCTCAGCACCAGGCGGTACGCCGGGAATGGTGGACCAGGATCGGCAGCAAGATCACGCGCCGGCCGCCGCCGGTCCGCGACCGCGATCCGGAGCGGCGGCTCACCATCGGCTACGTCTCGTCCGATTTCAGGAATCACTCGGCTGCCCTGGTGTTCCTGCCGGTCCTGCGCCACCACGACCATCAGGCGTTCAGGGTCGTCTGCTATTCCTGCTCGCCGCTGCAGGATGGCATGACCGAGCGATGCCGTTCCGCCGCCGACCTCTGGGTCGACGCCTGGCAGATGTCCGATGAGGAGCTGAGCGATCGCATCGAGGCCGATCAGGTCGATATCCTCGTCGACCTCTCCGGCCATTCCGCCGGCAACCGGCTGCCGGTGTTCGCGCGCAAGCCGGCGCCGGTGCAGGTCACGGCGTGGGGCAGCGGCACCGGCACGGGGCTTCCGACCATCGACTACTTCTTCGCCGATCCGGTGACCGTGCCGGAGGCTGTGCGTCCGCTGTTTGCCGAGCAGGTCTATGATCTGCCGGCCGTGATCACCACCGATCCCTTGCCGGGATGGCAGCCGACACCGCTGCCGATGCTGCGCAACGGCATCGTCACGTTCGGCGTCTTCAACCGGATCGACAAGATCTCCGAGCCTGCGCTCGCGCTCTGGTCCCGCCTGATGGGCGCGCTGCCGGGCTCGCGGATCGTCATCAAGAACGGCGCGCTCGATGCCCCCTTGCTGCGCGACGGCCTCGTCGCGCGGTTCGTGGCGCATGGCATCGCGCAGGAGCGCATCACCTGCCTCGGCCTGTCGACGCGCGACCAGCACATCGCGCAGTTCGCAGGCATCGACATGTCGCTCGACCCGTTCCCGCAGAATGGCGGCGTCAGCACCTGGGAGTCGCTGCAGGCCGGCGTCCCCGTCATCGCCAAGCTCGGGCAGAGCGCCGCGGCGCGCGCGGCCGCGGCGATCAACACGGCGGTCGGGCTCGGCGACTTCGTGGCCTCCGACGATGACGGCTATATCGCCATCGCCCTGAGATACGCCGCCCAGCCCGAAGTTCTGGCGAAGCTGCGGACGGAGCTGCCGGCGATGGTCGCGAACTCCGCCGCCGGCAACGTCGAGACCTACACAAGAAGGGTGGAGGAGGGCTATCGGCTGTTCTGGTGTCGCCATTGCGCCTCGTCCTGACCTCGGTAGCTACAGCCGCGCCGCGCCGACGATGCGCCCGTCCGCCGCTTCGAGAATCACGGCGGCATCCTCGCCCTCCGGCATGGGTTCGGTGAGGCGCAGCGCGGTGCCGCTCCAATCCCCGAGCGGACGCACCGAGCGCACCACGTTGAGCTCCTCCAGCGTGCGGCCGCCATTCTCGCCGCGGCGGATCGCCGTTTCATGCCGATGATCGAAGCCGACCAGGAGGAGGCGTCCGCGTCCTTCGCCGCCGTCGACCTCGACCGTGAGCCTGTCGCCATCGCGCGCGAGCTTGAGCCGCGCCGCCGTCGCGCTCGCGCCCCTGGCGCGATCGATCGCGGCTCCCACCTCGGCCCTGTTGGAGCCGACATGACCCGTCACCCCGTCGACGACGATCTCCGGCGTGTAGGAGCCGTCGCCGAAGCGGCTGCCGTAGCGGGCCTGGCGGTCGGTGGCGGCCGGCAACGAGAACGGATCCTTCCAGCCCAGCCGGTCCCAATAGGTGACGTGAAAGGCGAGCGGCAGCACGTCGCGGCGCTGCCGCACCAGCTCGTTCAGATAGGCATTTGCAGGCGGGCAGGAGGAGCAGCCCTGCGAGGTGAAGAGCTCGATGACGACAGGCCGATCCACCGCGGCCACCGACGGCGACCACGGAGCAAGCGAGGCGAGCAGCACGGCGAAGGATGAGGCGTAGCGGAGCGAGGCAAGGCTGAGGGTCATGGGTGTTCTCCCGCGATGTGACGTGATCTCCTTCGCCGGCGGGATCCACCGTGTTACCTCCCGCCGTAGCCAACACGCAGGCGTGAAGACGCATCGACCGTGACCTTCGCGGCCTGTCGTGACGCGTGAGCAGGGCGCTCGCCACACGTGAAGGGCATCGTGCACGCCGTTCAAAAGACAGCGCTTTTCGTCCGCACCCGATGTAACTTTCTGAATCAAATCGTGTCCTGAAAAAGGTTTCCGCATTCGCCTCGCTTCAAGCGGCATGCTAGGAGAGCTTCGACCGGTGATTTGCCGTTCGTTAACCGTTGCGGCCAATCCGTGACGTCGCAATCCGGGGACATTGATGGGGTCGATGACATGAGTTCCAAGGGGGCGGGCCACAAGGCCGAGCTGAGGCAGGCGCTGCGAGTCGGCGTGATCGGAGCCGGCGTGATGGGCAGCAATCATGCCCGCGTGCTCGCCGGTCTGCCCGACGTGCACCTCGTCGGCGTCGTCGATCCGCTGCCGGCGCATCGCAGCCGCGTCACCGAGCTTGCTAACTGCCCGACCTTCGAGACGCTCGATGAGCTCGTCGCCGAGGGCGTCGACGCCGTGACGATCGCCGCGCCGACCCATCTGCATCACGAGCTCGCGCTCGCCTGCATCTCCCGCAAGGTGCATCTGCTCGTCGAGAAGCCGATCGCCTCCACGGTCGAGGAAGGCAAGGAGATCGTCTCGGCCGCGCACCGCGCCGGCGTCACCCTGATGATCGGCCATGTCGAGCGCTTCAATCCGGCGGTTGCCGCGATCAAGAAGGCGATCGCGGGCGAGGACATCCTGTCGATCGCGATCACCCGCGTCGGCCCGTTCCCGCCGCGCATGTCCAATGTCGGCGTCGTCATCGACCTCGCCGTGCACGACATCGACCTGATCCGCTGGTTCACCGAGTCCGACATCATCGAGGTGCAGCCGCAACTCTCCAGCGCGGTGGCCGAGCGCGAGGACATCGCGCTTCTGCAGTTCCGCACCGCCTCGGGCGTGCTGGCCCACATCAACACCAACTGGCTGACGCCGTTCAAGGCGCGCAACGTCACCGTGGCGACGCGCGGCAAGTACATCATGGGCGACCTGCTCACCCGCCAGGTTACCGAATGCTTCGGCTTCAAGCCGGACGGCAGCTACTCGATGCGCCATCTGCCGGTCGGCCATGACGAGCCGCTGCGCGCCGAGCTGATCGCGTTCCTGCATGCGGTGCGCTCGGGCACGTCGCCCGCCGTCACCGGCGACGAGGGCGTCGCGAGTCTGGCGATCGCCACGCAGTGCCTGGAAACCTCGAGCCATCGCCCGGCCGAGGCCGCCGCCACCAAGCTGCGCGCGGCCGGCTAGCCGGCCCGGCCTTCGCTTCATCCTCATTTCCGTTTGCGAACATGTGTCAGAGCTCATGAACCAGCACCTGCGTCATCAGCCCATTCCGTTCATCGACACCGCCGCGCAGCGCCAGCGGCTCGGCAAGTCGCTCGATGACGCCGTCGCCCGCGTGCTCGCGCATTGCCAGTTTCTCGGCGGCCCCGAAATCATCCAGCTCGAGAAGGAGCTGGCTGAATTCTGCGGCGCCAAATACGCCGTGAGCTGCTCCAGCGGCACCGACGCGCTGCTGATGGTGCTGATGGCCCAGGGTATTGGCCCCGGCGACGCGGTGCTGTGCCCGTCCTTCACCTTCTGCGCCACCGGCGAAGCGGTGGCGCTGACCGGCGCCACGCCGGTGTTCGTCGACGTGCTGGAGGACACCTTCAACATCGATCCGGCCTCGCTCCGCCGCGGCATCGCCACCGCGAAGCGGCTCGGCCTGAAGCCGAAGGCTGTGATCCCGGTCGACCTGTTCGGGCAGAGCGCCGACCACGATTCGATCGCCGCGATCGCGCAAGCCGAAGGCCTGTTCGTGCTCGACGACGCCGCCCAAGGTTTTGGCGCCAGCTACAAGGGCCGCCGCATCGGCACCTTCGGGCTCGCGACCGCCACCAGCTTCTATCCGGCCAAGCCGCTCGGCTGCTTCGGCGACGGCGGCGCCATCCTCACCGACGATGCCGGCCTGCTGGAGCGCCTGCGCAGCGTGCGCGCCCATGGTGGCGGCAGCGACAAATACGACAATGTCCGCCTCGGCCTCACCGCGCGGCTCGACACCATCCAGGCCGCGGTGCTGATCGAGAAGCTCAGGATCTTCGAGGACGAGATCGCCGCGCGCAACGCGGTTGCCGAGCGCTACACCGCGGCGCTGGCCGACGTCGTGAAGGTGCCGCGCCTCGTCGACGGCTGCACCTCGGTCTGGGCGCAATACACCATCCGCCTGCCCAAGGGCGTCGACCGCGACACTTTTGCTGCCGCGCTGAAGGCGCAGGGCATCCCGACCGCGATCTACTATCCGAAATCGATGCATCAGCAGACCGCCTACCGCATCTTCCCGAGCGCCGATGGCGGCCTGCCGGTCAGCGAGCAGCTGTCCAGCGATGTCATCAGCCTGCCGATGCACGCCTATCTCGACGAGCCGACGCAAGGGCGCATCATCGACGTCGTCCGCGGCGCAGTCCGGGCCTGAGGCCTTACGCATCCTTGACGTCACGCCGCTTGCTGCGGCGCGGCTCACAGCGCCGGCGGGCGATCTGCCCCGTTGGCAGCCCCAAATCACACTGTCGTCCCGGCGAACGCCGGGACCCATACCGCGTGATCTCTGAAACGGGCAGGCGGCCCGATCCACGCGCACCATCGGCCGCACGGCGTATGGATCCCGGATCAGCGCCCGCCGCCGCTTTGCGTCGGCCGGCTTGTCCGGGATGACAGTGGAGTGCTTGGCGCGCGTCTCGCTCCTTCTCCGGTGTTGTTCGTGCTGACGCCGCATCGACACACTCATCGTCATTGCGAGCGAAGCGACTTGTCCGCCATAGCCCGAAGGGCGACGGCGGAAGCAATCCAGAGCCCCGGGTGCGACTCTGGATTGCTTCGTCGCTGACGCTCCTCGCAATGACGGTGGTGAGTTGCGTGCTCGCAGCAAGCCTCGCCCCGATGAGCGCATCGACATCCGGAGTACTAATCGGCCCTACGGGCTGAGCGAGAGATCGTTGGCTACTGCGAACCGTTGATCACTCGGCCAGCTCTGAAGAGAACAGGGATGAGGGCAACGATGGCAATCACGACCAGCGGTCCGGCCCAAACGAACGTGCCGCTGTCAATGTAGCCCTCCGCCAACGCCGTTCGCAGCAGCGTGGCGGTGACCGGCAAATTGATGAGCACTGCAGTTGCAGTCCCCGGCGCATAGCGGCGCATCGCCAGTGTCGACAGAACATGCGGGACGGCGACGTTCAGCAGCATGGCCAGTGCGTAGCCACACAACAAGTAGGATCCGAGACTTTGCTTGCCCTGCAAATTCGCGAGAACGGCCGCGACCGCTGCCACCAGCGTCAACACCGCCAACGCAAACCGAAACTCACTGCTTCCTACGGTATGGTGCCATCTCCCAGCCGTTGCCGACCATCCCGGCAACCAAACGGCCTCTTCGGCGTTGTGAACGGCAATTGCCGCTACAAAGAACCATGCGAGAGTTGAGTAGCTCACTCTGGGAACCAAGCTTCTAACAACGCCACATTGCATGCCTACCTTGGTCGGGACATGACCCATTTGACATGTCTCAAGTGTCCGCGAACCGGAGGTCGGACATCGGCCCGAGCATGCTTGCCAGCCGGCGGAGCGCAAGATCCGAGACGATATGTGCTGGCGCTGGCCGCAAGTCGGGAGAGGGGGCCGCGACCGGGTCGCCACAATTTACCCCCAAGCAGGCATCGCCCGCGTTCTCCGCTTCAAACCCGCCCCCCAATGCTCTAGAAGCCCCCCATGCTCGGACGTATCTTCACCGTCGGCGGCTATACGCTGCTGTCGCGCCTCACCGGCTTTGCCCGCGACATCATGCTGGCGGCGATTCTCGGCGCCGGGCCGGTCGCGGACGCCTTCTTCATTGCGTTCCGGCTGCCGAATCATTTCCGGGCGATCTTCGCCGAGGGGGCGTTCAACGCGGCCTTCGTGCCGGCCTATGCGCATGTCCATGGCGAGAAGGGGCCGGCCTCGGCGAGCCTGTTTGCCGACCGCATCTTCACCCTGCTGCTGGCCTCGCAGATCGTGCTGCTGATCCTCGCCTGGGTGTTCATGCCGCAGGCGATGACGATCCTGGCGCCCGGCTTCACCGACGATCCGGCGCAGCGGGACCTGGCGATCACGCTGACGCGGATCACCTTTCCCTATCTGCTGCTGATCACGCTGGTGACGCTGTATGGCGGCATGCTCAACGTGATGCAGCGTTTCGCCAGCGCGGCGGCGGCGTCGATCTTCCTCAATCTCGCGATGATGGCGACCTTGGCGCTGGCGGCGTTCTTCCCCGGCGTCGGTCATGCCGCGGCCTGGGGTGTGCTGATCTCGGGCTTCCTGCAATATTTCCTGCTCGCCGGCGATCTTGCCCGTCATGGCGGGTTGCCGCGCTTTGCGCCGCTCAAGCTCGACGACGACATCCGCGCCTTCTTCAAGGCGCTGGGGCCCGCAACGCTCGGCTCGATGGGCACGCAGGTCGCGATGTTCGCCGACACCATCATCGCGACGTTCCTCCCCGCCGGCGCGATCTCGGCGCTGTATTATGCCGACCGCCTCAACCAGCTGCCGATCGGCGTCATCGGCATCGCCATCGGCACCGTGTTGCTGCCGGAAATGTCGCGGCGGCTGACGGCGAACGATCATGAAGGGGCCATGGAGCAGCAGCGCCGCGCCTTCGAGTTCACCTTGCTGTTCTCAGTGCCGTTCGTCGCCGCCTTCCTCGCGGTGCCCGACGTCATCACGCGGGCGATGTTCGCGCGCGGCGCCTTCACCAAGGGCGATGCCGCGGCGGCGGGTGCGACGCTCGCCGCCTATGCCGTCGGCCTCATTCCGTTCGTGATGATCCGCAGCGCGGTCTCGACCTTCTACGCGCGCAAGGACACCGCCACGCCGGTGAAGGCCTCGCTCACCGGGCTGACCGCCAACGTCGTGCTGAAGGTCCTGCTGATGGGCTCGCTCGCCCAGGTCGGCCTCGCGCTGGCGACGGCCGTCGGCGCCTGGATCAACCTGCTGCTCGTGCTCGGCTTCGCCGTGCACAAGGGCTATCTGCGCTTCGATCGGCGGCTCACCATGTCGCTGCTGAAATTTGCCGGAACCGGCGTGGTGCTCGCGGCGGCGCTGTGGGCGACAGCGTTGGTGGCATCGGCCCATCTCGCTTCGCTCGGCCGCTTGCAGGACGAAGCCGTTCTCGGCCTGTTGATCGTGGCGGGGGCCGTCATTTATGCCGGCGCCATTCTGGTGCTGTTCGGCCCGCGCTGGCTCAAGGCGCTGGTGCGGCGCTGACGTTTGCGCTGCAGCATCGTTTGCTGGCATGCCTGCCGAGAGTTGACCGCGCGTGGGTCCAGGGGCGGCCATATGGCGTTTGCGCGAGTCTTCGTTCCGCTGCAATATGCCGTCCAATAGTCGCGACAATGCAAGCGGGAAGTGAAACCAGATGGCAGCTCCTATCAAGTTCGGCGTCGGACAAAGCGTTCTCCGGAAAGAGGACGACGCGCTGATTCGCGGCAAGGGCCGCTATACCGATGATCTGGCGCCGGCTGCCGCCTTGCATGCGCTGGTGCTGCGCTCGCCGCATGCCCATGCCAAATTCACCCTCGATGTCACCCAGGCGCGGCTCTTGCCGGGCGTGGCGCTGATCCTGACCGCCGCCGACACCGCGGAGCTCGGTGGACTGCCCTGCCTGTTCAATCTCGAGACCGATCCGTTCACCGCGCCGCCTTATCCGATCCTCGCCAAGAACGAGGTGCGCCACGTCGGCGATGCCATCGCCTTCGTCGTCGCCGATACGCTGGATCACGCGCGCGACGCGCTGGAGGCGATCAAGGTCGAGTGGACGACGCTGCCGGCCGTGACCGGCGTCGTGAACGCGATCAAGCCGGATGCGCCGCAGGTGTGGGCCGAACACAAGGGCAACGTGCTGTTCGACGTTTCGATCGGTGACAAGTCCGCGACCGAGGCGGCCTTCGCGAAAGCGCATGCGGTGGCCGAGATCCGCATCGTCAATCCGCGCGTGGTGGCGAGCTTCATGGAGACGCGCGCCGCGGTGTGCGAATACGACACCAAGCGCGATCATCTGACCCTGACGGCGGGCAGCCAGGGCAGCCACCGGCTGCGCGACATCCTCTGCCAGAACGTGCTGAAGATCCCGACCGAGAAGATGCGGGTGATCTGCCCCGACGTCGGCGGCGGCTTCGGCACAAAATTGTTTCCCTACCGGGAGTATGCGCTGCTCGCGGTCGCCGCGCAGCGGCTGCGCAAGTCGGTGCGCTGGGCCGCCGACCGCTCCGAGCATTTCATGGGCGACGCGCAGGGCCGCGACAACGTCACCACGGCGAAGATGGCGCTGGCCGAGGACGGCAAGTTCCTCGCCATGGACGTCGACCTGATGGGCGACATGGGCGCCTATCTCTCGACCTTCGCGCCCTACATCCCGCACGGCGGCGCCGGCATGCTGCCGGGCCTCTACGACATCCAGGCCTTCCACTGCCGGGTGCGCACGATCTTCACCCACACCGTTCCGGTCGACGCCTATCGCGGCGCGGGCCGCCCCGAGGCAGCGTATGTCATCGAGCGCCTGGTCGATGCCTGCGCGCGCAAGCTCGACATGAGCGTCGATGCGATCAGGCGCAAGAACTTCATTCCGCCGCGCGCGCTGCCCTACAAGACCGCGACCGGCAAGGTCTATGATTCCGGCGACTTCAACGCGCACCTCAAGCGGGCGATGGAGATCGCGCAGTGGAAGGAGTTTCCGAAGCGCGCCAAGGCTGCGAAGAAGCACGGGCTGATCCGCGGCATCGGGCTCGCGAGCTATGTCGAGGTCTGCGGCACCATGGGCGAGGAGACCGCGAATGTGCGGCTCGATCCCAACGGCGACGTCACCATCCTGATCGGCACGCAGTCGAGCGGGCAGGGCCACCAGACCGCCTACGCCCAGATCGTCGCCGAGCAGTTCGGCCTGCCGCCGGAGCGCGTGCACATCCACCAGGGCGACACGGCCGAAATCGCGACCGGCCTCGGCACCGGCGGCTCGGCCTCGATTCCCTCCGGCGGCGTCAGCGTGCAGCGCGCCACCCATGAGCTCGGCGACAAGCTCAAGCAGATCGCGGCGGAAGCACTCGAAGCCGGCCTCGGCGATCTCGAGATCGCCGACGGCGTGATCCGCGTCGCCGGCACCGACCGCGCGATCTCGTTCGCCGATCTCGCCAAGCGTCCGGGCACAGATCCCGCCAAGCTCAACGGCAGCGCCACCTTCGCCAGCGCCGATGGCACCTATCCGAACGGCACGCATGTGGCCGAGGTCGAGATCGATCCGGCGACCGGCATCATCAAGATCGTCAACTACGTCATCGTCGACGATTTCGGCGTGACGCTGAATCCGCTGCTGCTGGCCGGCCAGGTGCATGGCGGTGCGGTGCAGGGCATCGGTCAGGCGCTGATGGAGCAGGTGGTCTACAGCAACTCCGACGCTCAGCTCGTCACCGGCAGCTTCATGGACTACGCGCTGCCGCGCGCCGCCGACGCGCCGTCCTTCACCTTCGAGACCCACAACGTGCCCTGCAAGACCAATCCGATGGGCGTCAAGGGCGCCGGCGAAGCGGGCGCGATTGGCTCCTGTCCGGCCGTCGTCAACGCGATCGTCGAAGCCCTCTGGCGCGAGTACAAGATCGATCACATCGACATGCCGGCGACCCCGGAGCGCGTCTGGATCGCGATCCGGGAGCAGCATCGCCGTCATAGTCTCTGAGTACTCTCCCTCCGGATCTCCTCCGATATCCGCCTCAATTCCGGAATAACCCGCCGGCTGAGGGGTTGACCAACCAAGCGACCCGTCCAGGTGGGCTGGACGGGATTGTGACAACAAAGGAGCGAATTGATGAAGCGGACTGTCGTGGCTGTCGCAGCTTTGCTGCTAGGGGCCGGCGCCGTGATGGCACAGCAGGATCTGGTCAAGCATAGCCAGGACACGATGAAGGCCAACGCCAAGAACCTCGGCGGTGTCCTGATCGCGATGGTCAAGGGCGAGAAGCCGTATGATCAGGCCGCCGTCAATGCCGCTCTGGCGCAGCTCGAGGAGACCGCCAAGAAGCTGCCGACGATGTATCCGGCGAGCCTGAAGGGCGCCAAGTTCGAAGGCGACTACGGTCCGTCGCCGAAGATCTGGGAAGACCAGGCCGGCTTCAAGGCCAAGATCGAGACCTTCGGCAAGGTCGTCACCGAGGCCAAGGCCAAGATCAAGGATCTCGACAGCCTGAAGGCGACCGCGCCGGGCATCGGCAAGGAATGTGGCGGTTGTCACGAGACCTTCCGTCTCAAGAACAGTTGATCTGACCAGCCATAAACGGGGGCGGACGCGACATGGCGTCCGCCCCCGTTTGTTTGCGCCGCGCGGGCGTCCTGACGTATCACGGCGCCGCCGAGCTCCGGTGATGATCGCCGGGCCGACGATATCCTCCTGCTGTGACGGAGCCACCATGCTACGCCGCCTCCTGCTTGCTCTCTGCGTGCTCGGCGCCGCCGGCCTGGCGGTGTTCTGGTGGCTGACCCAGCCGTCGACGATCACGCTCGCAGCGGCGACGCGCGCGCCGGATCTCGCCAACGGGCAGGAAATGTTCAACATCGGTGGCTGCGCGTCCTGTCACGCGGTGCCGAACCAGCCGGATCGACTGAAGCTCGGCGGCGGTCTGCCGCTGAGCTCGCCGTTCGGTACCTTCTATGCGCCCAACATCTCGCCCGATCCCACTGACGGTATCGGGCGCTGGAGCGAGGCCGAGTTCGTCAATGCGGTGGTGAGGGGCGTGTCGCCGGACGGCAGCCACTACTACCCGGCGTTTCCCTATCCCTCCTACGCGGCGGCGAAGATCGACGACGTCCGCGATCTCTTCGCCTACATGAAGACGCTGCCGCCGGTCGCCGGCGCCTCGCGCGCGCACGACATGCCATTCCCGTTCAACATCCGTCGCACCGTTGGGGTCTGGAAGCTACTGTTCTTCGACGACAGGCCGTTTGCCGCCAACGCCGCGCGCCCGGCGGAGTGGAATCGCGGCGCCTATCTGGTCAATACGCTCGGCCATTGCGCCGAGTGCCACAGCCCGCGCAACGCGCTCGGCGGCATCGTTTCGGCGCAGCGTCTGGCGGGTGGGCCGGATCCGGAAGGTCAGGGCTTCGTGCCGAACATCACCCAGAAGGGCCTGGCGGACTGGAGCGAGAGCGACATCAGCTATTTCCTCGAGACCGGACAGCTGCCCGACGGCGACAGCGCCGGCGGCTCGATGGCGCGGGTGATCCGCAACACCTCGCAGCTCACGCCCGAGGATCGCAAGGCGATGGCGGTCTATCTGAAATCGCTGCCGCCGGTTGAAGGCCCGCCGAAGCCGAAGAAGCCGGCAAGCTGATCAGTTCGGCGAGCGCGCGCACGCAGGTCAGATCGGCTTGAAGCTGCCGTCGCTCTGGATCACCGTCAGCGATACCGGCGGTGGATTCTCCTTGCGCGCGTTGCCGAAGCTGACCACCAGTCCGCCGATGTCGAACTGGCCGACCTCGTTGATGATGCGGAGCAGCTCGGCGCGGGTCGGGTTCGGCCCGGTCATCGCCAGGGCGCGGGCCACCAGGCGGCCGGTGATGTAGCCCTCGAGCCCGATGAAATCCGGCGTCTGGCTCGGATCGAGCGTCTTCATCGCGGCCTGGTAGTCGGCGACGACGCGGAGGTCGGTGTCCCACGGAAACGGGACCACCTCGGAGACGATGACGCCGCGTCCCTCCGGACCGAGCTCCTTTGCAAGGGCATTGCCGCCGACAAAGGACACCGCCGAGAACGTCGGGTTGAAGCCGCTGCGATGCGCCATCTTGATGAACTCGGCGCACGGGCCGTAGGTGCCGACCAGGATCACCGCTTCCGGCTCCGCGCGCCGGATGACCTTGAGCGCCGCGCCGACCGCGCGCGTGTTGCGCTCGAACGTGCCTTCGGCCGCGAGCTCGAGGCCGCGGCGATCGAGATGCGTCTTCACGCCGGCCAGCACGTCGCGGCCGAACGAGTCATCCTGATAGAAGATGGCGATGCGGGTGAGGTGAAGCTCTTCGGTGAGATGCTTGATCGTGGCTTCGGCCTCGGCCGCGTAGCTTGCGCGGATGTTCACGACGTTCTGGAATTCGGGCGCCCGCAGGAATTCGGCGCCCGAGATCGGCCCGATGAAGGGGACGTCGTTCGACGCCGCGATCGGCGCGGTGGCCATCGCGGTCGGGGTGCCGACGGCGCCGATCAGCGCGAACACCTTGTCCTCGTAGATCAGCTTGATGGTCTCGACGACCGAACGATCGGGGTCGTAGCCGTCATTGCGGCTCGCCAGCTTGAGCCTGCGGCCGTAGACACCGCCCTTGGCGTTGAGCTCGTTGAAGGCCGCCAGCAGTCCCTGGCGCGCCGCCTGGCCCAGCGCGGCCGACGGGCCCTCCAGCGCCGCCACCTGGCCGAACATGATGGAGTCGTTGGTGACGCCGAGCTCGTCGGCGCGCGCAGACCCGGGCGGGAGCACGCCGGCGATCAGGGCGAGAACGATGGAGATCCGAAGGCTTGAAAACCAGTTCATTGCGATCTTCGATGCACGAGTACGCTTGATGACAACTCAGTCTAGGCGTGTTGAATGAAGACCTCGCTAAAGACGTGGCCCGCGCTTGATCGCGTTTTGGGCGGCCCTCAACAGTCAGCCGTTAACCAAGCCCGGTTTCTGGTACGCCACGACGGATCATCTTTGACCGTCCTTAACTTACCGCGGCCAGCATCGGCCGCATCGTGGTGAGGGGCAGCCGTTTGGCGGGGGCCATATTGCAGGTTGAAGAGTACAGCGCACCGACGCTGCAGGAAAAGGATGATGCTCGCAGCGGTAGCGGGCGCGAGAGGCTGCGCGCGTCGCTATCGCGATACCGGCTTTATCGCCCTGCGATCATCGCGGCATGCGTCGGCGTCGTGCTGTCGGTCGTCGGGACGGTTGCCGTGGGACGCTGGGAAAACCGGCTGGCGCGGACAGATTTCGAAGGCGTGGCCGAAGCTCAGGCGATCCTGGTCCAGAACGGTGTCAACGAATATGTCAGCCGGCTGACCGCGCTGCGCACCCGCTTCGAATCCGCCAACGACGACATCACCCGCAGCGAGTACCAGACCTTCAGCGCGCGCCTGTTCGAGGCGCATCGCGGCATGCTGCGCTTGGCGTGGCTGCCGCGGATCAAGCGCAAGGAGCGCGGCGAATACGAGGCGGCGGCGATCACCGATGGCGTTCCCGCCTTTCGCATCAAGTCCTATCCCGACGGCACGGTCGCGCCGGAGAGCGACGAATATTATCCGGTCTACTTCTCCACCGAGGCGAAGACCTCGCCGGTCTACGGTCTCGATTATTGGAGCATTCCCGACCATCGCGCCGTGCTGGAGCAGTCGCGCGACTACGACGTGATCGGCGCATTGCGCACGCGTCAGAACCTGATCAATCAGAACGAGCGCAACAACGCCGTGATGATCGGCATCCCCGTCTACGCCAAGGGGACGTCGCGCACGACGGTCGCCGACCGCCGCCGCAATCTCAGCGGCTTCATCATCGGCGTGTTCGACCTGCCGACGCTGTTGCAGTCGGTGCGCGCGAACAATCCCAACAGCCCGGCGCTCGCGATCAACCTTCTGCCGCCCGAGCGCGTGATCAACGCCTCCGGCGTGGACCCGCAGCGCTGGCCCGCGGACCCCAGCATCTGGTCGACGACCTTGCGCATCGGCGATGCCGACTGGGTGTTCCAGGCGGCGCCCGCCGGTGGCAGCCTGATGGCGAGCCACAACCGCGCGCTGGCGCTGTATGCGGCCGGCATGGCGACGACGATCTTCCTCGCCGTGTATCTCGCGCTGTCGAGCCGCAACGCCCTGCAGCTCGCGCTCGCCAATCGCCGCGTGCTCGAGCTGGCGCAGACCGACGCGCTGACGGGCCTTGCGAACCGCGCCTTCTTCCTCGAGGAAATGGAGCGCATCAACGACGAGAAGAGCGGCCGCTTCACCGTCTTCCTGCTCGACCTCGACCGCTTCAAGAACGTCAACGACTCGCTCGGCCATGGCGCCGGCGACGAACTGCTGGTGCAGGTCGCTCAGCGGCTGAGATCGCAGCTGCGCGACGAGGACGTGCTGGCCCGGCTCGGCGGCGACGAGTTCGCCCTGATCCAGGCCGGATCCGCCGACCAGCGCGCCGCCGCGATCGAGCTTGCGCAGCGCATCACCAAGCTGATCGCCGAGCCGTTCCAGCTCGGCGGGCAACGGGTCGAGATCGGCACCAGCATCGGCATCTCGCTCGCGCCCCAGCACGGCCGCGACCAGGAGCACCTGCTCAAGAAGGCCGACCTCGCGCTCTATCGCTCGAAATCCGCCGGCCGCAGCTGCTACACGCTCTATGACGATGCGATGTCGGCCGAGCTCGAGGCGCGCAACACGCTCGAGGGTGATCTGCGCGACGCCATCGCGCAGTGCCAGTTCGAGGTGCACTATCAGCCGTTCTACGACGCCGAGACACGCGAGCGCCGCGGCGTCGAGGCGCTGGTGCGCTGGCGTCATCCGGTCAAGGGGCTGGTGCCGCCGGACAAGTTCATCCCGCTTGCGGAGTCGACCGGCCTGATCGTGCCGCTCGGCGAATGGATCATCGGGCGCGCCTGCGACGACGCCACCGCATGGCCGGACGACGTCAAGATCGCCGTCAATCTGTCGCCCGTCCAGTTCAAGCAGGCCGAACTGTTCGACGTCATCCAGTCGGCGCTCGCGAGGTCCGGCCTCGATCCGAAGCGTCTCGAGATCGAGATCACGGAGTCGGTGCTGCTGGAGCGCGCGGCCGAGAACGAGAGCTTCATCGACCGGCTGAAGGGCCTCGGCATCTCGCTGGCGCTCGACGATTTCGGCACCGGCTATTCGTCGCTGCGTTCGCTGACGGCGTTCCCGTTCAACAAGATCAAGATCGACAAGTCCTTCGTCGCCAATCTGAGCGTGCGCGACGAAAGTGCCGCCGTCATCTCCTCGGTCGTGACGCTGGCGCGGGGGCTTGGCATCCAGATCACCGCCGAAGGCGTCGAGACCGAAGAGCAGCTGGTGCAACTTCGCGCGCTCGGCGTCAACTTTGCGCAGGGCTATCTGCTGGGCCGGCCGATGCCGGTCGAGCAGCTCGAGCAGCATCTGGAGATCGCGCGCGCTGCGTCCGATGCCGACGAGCCGCAGCCGGCCGAAGACGCATCTGAGGACGACGCATCCGAGGACGACGACCCGCACTCGGCGGCCGTCGTCGCGCTCATTCCCCGGTCCGGGGCGCTGCTATCCCTCGCATCCAACGGCTGAGCGGCGAGGCGGTTTCGGCGTCCGCGTCGACCGGCAGGCGTGGCGAGCCCAGCATGGCGGCCTCGCGCGCGGCGCTCGGCGTGATGCCGTAGGCGGCCTTGAACAGCCGCGTGAAATGCGCATCGGTCCCGAGCTGCCAGCGCCGCGCGACCTCGCTGATGCGCTGCGTCCGCGATCCCGTCCCGGCGAGATCGAAGAATGCGCGGTGCAGGCGGCGGCTGCGGATGTAGTCGGCGATGCCGCCGATCGGCGCGAACAGGCGATAGAGCGACGCGCGAGACATCCCGAAATGCAGCGCCACCGCGTCGGCGCTGAGTTCAGGGCTCGACAGCCGCGCTTCGATATATTGGCGGACGCGGAGCAGCGAGGCGTCCGGCGTCACGCTGCGGTCGGCATCGCGGCGTTCGAGCTCGCCGCGCAGGCACGCCGAGATCAGCGCGATCGTGCCCTCGACCGCGGCCTGGCACTCGTCGAAACTCATGCGCGGTGCACAGTCGAGCAGCGCGCCGAAATGCCGCGCCAACAGCGGCGCCAGCGCGCCGCTGCGCGGCAGCACCAGGCCGTGCAGGTCGTCGACCTGCAGCAGGCGCGCATCGAACATCGGACGCGGCACCACCAACGTGACGTTCTCGAACGGTGTCGCGCGCGTTTCGAGTGTCTGGGCGAGATCGAGCACGCAGAGGTCGCCGGCCTCGACCCGGATCGGCGAGGCGCCCGCGACGCCCTCATAGCTGCCGTTCACGTAGAGCTGCAGGATGATGTGATCCACGCCGCTGCGGGCGACGGTTTCGGCCGATCGCCGGAACCGCTGGCCGCTCGCACGGGCCGATCCCAGCAGCACGGAGCCCAGCGCATAGGACAGCACGTCCGCTCTGAACGGAGCGGCCTCGCCGGCCGCGAGCTGGTCGACCTCGAAGAACGTCGACGTGGCCTCGCGCCACGCCGCAATGTTCGCCTCGGTGTCCATCTGCTCGGCGCAAAAGCCGTAGCTCGGCAGCAGGGACGAAACGGCTTTGATCTCACTCTTCACGCGGCGCCGCAGTCATTCTTGAGTTTTCGTCTCAACTTCTTGATCGACCGTATCGGATCGGCCGCCCGCCTTGACCCGGTGCTCCGCGTACCCGCTATAGAACGCCTGTCGCCAAGTTGCCGAAGGGAAAGCCGGGCCGTTCGACGGTCCCCCCATTGCCCCTCACGATCGAAAGGTCCGGCTTTCCGGCCCACTGGTGCGAATTGGCGGACAACGGTCTCCGGCCGCCACCGTCTTTCATGACGAAACCATGCTTGACTCATTTTCAGGACCTCGGCGCCCGTCGGTCACGACGGGCGCCTTTGTCGTGAGGCAGGTGTTGAGGCAGGCGCCCGACGGGCAGGCCGCGCCGGGTGAGAAAGCGCGCCTCGTCAGGTGGCGCCGAAGGCCTTGAACGTGATGATGGTGTGGGTGTCCTGAATGCCGGGCAGGATCTGGACCTTCTCATTCACGAAGTGGCCGATGTCGGTGGCATTGTCGACGTAGAACTTCACCAGCAGGTCGTAATTTCCCGCCGTCGAGTAGATCTCGGAGGCGATCTCGGCTTCCGCCAGCGCATTGGCGACCGTGTAGGACTGGCCAAGCTTGCACTTGATCTGGACGAAGAAGGGAACCATTGCGGGCTGTCTCCGGAAGGCATCTTTCGCCTCAATATAGCGTTTTCCGACGAAGTCGATACGCTTTCTCCGGTGGGCCGGCCTGCTTGCCGGGCGCGGCCGGCCCGCGCTAGGAAGGGGGCATGAGCACCCCCGTCGCACTTACCATCGCCGGTTCGGATTCCTCCGGGGGAGCCGGTATCCAGGCCGACCTCAAGACCTTCGCGGCGCTCGGCGTCTATGGCGCCTCGGTGCTGACGGCGCTGACCGCCCAGAACACCAGGGGCGTGACCGGGGTGCATCTGGTGCCGCCCGATTTCGTCGCCGCGCAGATCGATGCGGTGTTCGATGACCTCGCGGTCGGCGCGGTCAAGATCGGCATGGTGGCGCAGGCGCCGATTGCCGACGCCATTGCGGCAAGCCTCGCGCGCTGGCGGCCGCGGCACGTGGTGCTCGATCCGGTGATGGTCGCAACCTCGGGCGCCCGGCTGTTGCCGGAGGATGCGATCGACGCGCTGCGCCGCGGGCTGATCCCGCGGGCGTCGCTGATCACGCCGAACCTGCCCGAGGCGGCCGCGCTGCTCGACGAGCCGGTCGCGACCTCGGACGAGGCGATCGCCGCGCAAGGCCGCCGGCTGCTCGCGCTCGGCTGTCCGGCCGTGCTGATCAAGGGCGGCCACGGGCAGGGCGCCGACAGCACCGATTACCTGATCACATCAGCAACCAGCATCCCATTGCCGTCGCCGCGCATCGACACGACGAACACCCACGGCACGGGGTGTTCGCTGTCGTCGGCCGTGGCCGCAGGGCTGGCGAAGGGGGAGAGCCTCGAGGCGGCCGTACGCAACGCCAAGGCCTTCATCTCCGGCGCGATCGCGGCTGCCGATCGCTTCACGGTCGGACGCGGCCACGGCCCGGTGCATCATCTCCACCGCTATTATTGAGGTCACTCATCTTTGAGGTCACTTCCCGTGGGAAGTCCGCTTAGCTGGCGACAGCCGAAATAGCTGGGGTGGGCAACGGCTGCATCATGTCTGCGCCCCGGGGGAGATGACGGAATGATGACGCGTTTCGCCGCGGTGGCCGCGGTGCTGTTCGCCACGGTCGCAACACCGGTGCTGGCTCAGCGGGCCTATTCGGCCCAGGAGGAGCGCAACAAGGCGATCGTGCTCGACTTCTATGAGCAGGGCCTCAATCGCAAGGATTTCGAGGCGGCGTCGAAATATCTCGGCACCTACATCCAGCACAATCCGAATGCCGAGGACGGCCCGGAGGGATTTCGCAAGTTCATCGAATTTCTGAAGGCCAAATTTCCACAGTCGCACAGCAGGATCACGCAGGTGCATGTCGACGGCGACTTCGTCGTGCTGCGCGTTCACGCCGTCCGCGAGCCCGGCACGCGCGGCAACGCCATCGTCGACATCTTCCGTCTCAAGGACGGCAAGATCGAGGAGCATTGGGATTCGGTTCAGCCCGTTCCCGAGCAGTCGGCCAATCCCAACGGGATGTTCTGAAGAACGCGTCTGAAGCCGTCTCCCGCCGGCGGATCATGGTCCGCGCGCGACAGCGACTTCCCGCCGCACGCCCTCCATCAGCCGCGAGCGGTATTCGCCCGGTGATTCGCCGAACCAGCGATTGGATGCGCGGAAGAAGGTGCTCTGGTCGGCATAGCCGAGCAGATAGCCGATGTCGGTGAGCGTCATGCGGAAATCGGCGAGATGGCGCTGGGCGAGCTCGCGCCTGACATCGTCGACGAGATCGCTGAAGGAGAGGCCTTCGTCCGCCAGCCGGCGCTGGAAGGTTCGGTCGCTCAAGCCCAGCTCGGCTGCGATGGCCGAGCGCAGCGGGCTGCCGTCGGGCAGCAGCCTGACGATCGCGGCGCGGGCGCGATACGCAGTGTCGGCCTTGACCAGACGCTCCAGCGCCTCGTCGGCGATCCGATCGTGGATTGCCGAAAGCTCGGGCGCCGAGGTCGTCAGCTTGCAGGCGAGATCCTGATCCGACACCAGGAAGCCGTTGAATGGCGCGTCGAATTCGAGTGGGGATTGGAACGCCCTGTTGTAGCACGCGATCGATAGCGGCACCGCATGCGAGAAACGCGTGGCGAGCGGCGTCAGCGGACGATCCAGCATCCACCGGCATAGATTGAGCAGATTGACGACGCCGTAGTCATAGCGCTGCCGCGGAATCGGGCATTCACCGCCGAACACGTCGGTCCGCACCCAACGGCCGCCATTGCCCTGCTCGAGCGTGATGGTCACCGCGTCGCTCACCAGGCACATGTAGCGGATCAGTCGCGTCAGCCCGGCGAGGAGCGTGGGGCTCGACATCATGGCATAGCCGGCGACGCCATAGTTGTCAGGTCGCGGCGCATCGAGCTTTGCCAGCCCGATGTCCGGATTGCCCGAACGCTCGGCCGCCAGCACCCACAACCGGCTCAGCGCCTCGGTCGGCCAGCGGCGATCGCAATCGTCGAGATCGTCGATCGACAGGCCTACGTCGGCGAACAGCGCAGCCGCATCCAGACCTTGCTCGTTCAGCGTCGTCGCGACGCCGCGCATCCAGGACGACGATGTGGTTCGAATCTGCTGAGCCATCCCTTGGCCTTCTGGGGCCAGTGCTTTGGCCTCCTCGGGTCATTGTGCAGATGCACATGAGATTGCATAGCACCGGGTATTGGCGATCGCGACACGAAATTCGTTGGTGCGACCGCATGGCTGGCGCGCAGGAGAAAATCATGCCCGTTCTGAAAACCAATGACGGCACAGAGCTTTACTACAAGGATTGGGGCTCCGGCCAGCCGATCGTGTTCAGCCATGGCTGGCCGCTGTCAGCGGATGATTGGGATGCGCAGATGCTGTTTTTCCTCAATCACGGCTTTCGCGTCATCGCCCATGATCGCCGCGGCCATGGTCGTTCGGCCCAGGTCGCCGACGGTCACGACATGGACCACTATGCCGACGATCTCGCGGCCTTGACCGCGCATCTCGATCTCAAGCGCGCGATCCATGTCGGCCATTCCACGGGCGGCGGCGAGGTGGTGCATTACCTCGCGCGCCATGGCGAGAGCCGCGCGGCCAAGGCTGCCATCATCGCCGCGGTGCCGCCGCTGATGCTGCAGACCGCGGCCAATCCGGGCGGGCTGCCGAAGTCGGTGTTCGACGACTTTCAGACCCAGGTCGCCACGCGCCGCGCGGAATTCTATCGCGACGTCGCCGCTGGGCCGTTCTACGGCTACAACAAGCCCGGCGCCAAGCCGTCCGAGGCCGTGATCCAGAACTGGTGGCGGCAGGGCATGATGGGCAGCGCCAAGGCGCACTACGACGGCGTCGTCGCCTTCTCGCAGACCGATTTCACCGAGGATCTCAAGAAGATCACCTTGCCGGTGCTGGTCATGCACAGCGAGGACGACCAGATCGTGCCTTACGCGGATTCCGCGCCGCTGTCGGCCAGGCTGCTGAAGAACGGCGTGCTGAAGACCTACAAGGGCTTTCCGCACGGCATGCCGACCACGGAGGCGGAGACCATCAACGCCGACCTGCTGACCTTCATCAAGGGCTGATCAGAGGAGGCTTGCATGACCTGGGGAATTCCGACGGCCCTGTTTCTTCAGATCCACGTGGTGCTGAGCCTGATCGGAATCGCGACCGGGCTCGTCATGCTCGCCGGCATGCTGGCAGGCCGCCATCTGGCGGCCTGGGCGGCGCTGTTCCTGGTCACGACCTTCCTCACCGGCGTGACCGGCTTTCCGCTGCCGCCGTTCGGTCTCGACCCGCCGCGCATCATCGGCATCATCCTGCTCGCGCTGTTGATTGCGGCCAGCGCCGCACTCTATGCGTTCGCGCTGTCGGGATGGTGGCGACGGGTCTACGTCGTCACCGCGCTGCTCTCGCTCTATCTCAACGTCTTCGTCGCGATCGTGCAGTCGTTCCAGAAGATCGGCGTGCTCAATGTCCTGGCGCCGACGCAGAGCGAGCCGCCGTTCGCCGCAGCTCAGCTCGTCACGCTCGCTCTGTTCATTGCTTTCGGTGTCTTCTCGTGGCGGCGTTTCGCGCCAACCACGCTGGCGCCGCGAGCTTCTCTCACCTGATCGATTCGACCCTTCAAGGAGAACCTCGTGTCCAAGCTCGAAATGCTGACCCCGCAGAACTGCGCCGTGGCGCTGATCGACTATCAGCCCGCGATGTATCAGGGCGTGCAGTCTCATGACCGCCTCGGCGTGTTCAACAACATCCAGATCGTCGCCAAGGCGGCCAAGCTCTTCAAGATTCCGACCGTGCTCACCACGGTCGCCAAGGACTCGTTCTCCGGTCCCTTCATGCCGGAGGTGACCGAGATGTTTCCAGAGCACGACATCGTCGACCGCACGGCGATGAACTCCTGGCTCGATGCCGGCTTCCGCAAGCAGGTCGCTGCCACCGGTCGCAAGAAGTTCATCATCGCGGGACTCTGGACCGAGGCCTGTGTGCTGTTCCCGACGCTCGACATGCTGCGCGAAGGCTATGAGATCTACATCCCGGCCGATGCCTGCGGCGACCTGTCGCTCGAGGCGCACAACAGGGCGATGGACCGCGCGGTGCAGGCCGGCGCGGTGCCGATCACCTCGTGCCAGTTCGCCTTCGAGCTGCAGCAGGACTGGGCGCGTGCCGAGACCTATGACGGCATGATGGAGATCCTGAAGGCGCATTCGCCCTACGGCATCCAGATCCGCTTCTCCAAATGGGCGCTTGGAGAGCACGCCTCGGAGGGCGGGGCCAAGTAGTCCCGGGACGAACGATGAAGATCTATCTGTTTTCGCTCGGGGCAGGGCTGCTGGTCGGCGTGATCTACAGCCTGCTTCAGGTCCGCTCGCCGGCGCCGCCATTGGTGGCGCTGGTCGGCCTGCTCGGCATCCTCGTCGGAGAGCAGGTGATCCCCGTGGGCAAGCAGCTCCTGAACGGGACCACGCTTGCTGCCGCGTGGCAGAAGGCGGCCTGCGCCACGCACATCTTCGGCCTGCTGCCTGGCCACCACGGCCGGGCAGAGACGACCAATTCTACTGTGCAGAATGAGAAGGCCTCATGAGCGATTACCCCGATCTCATCCTCCATCACGGCCTGTTCACGACGCTCGATCGGTCCAATCCCACGGCGAGCGCGGTGGCGATCAAGGACGGCGCCTTCACCGCGGTCGGCCACGAGCAGGACGTGATGAAGCTCGCCGGTCCCCGAACGAAGATCATCGATCTCAAGGGCCGTCGCGTGCTGCCGGGGCTGATCGACAATCACCTGCACATCATCCGCGGCGGGCTCAACTTCAACATGGAGCTGCGCTGGGACGGCGTGCGCTCGCTCGCGGACGCGATGGCGATGCTCAAGGCCCAGGTCGCCATCACACCGCCGCCGCAATGGGTGCGCGTGGTCGGCGGCTTCACCGAGCATCAGTTCACCGAAAAGCGCCTGCCGACGATTGACGAGCTCAACGCCGTCGCGCCCGACACGCCCGTGTTCCTGCTGCATCTGTACGACCGCGCCATCCTGAACGGCGCCGCGCTGCGTGCCGTCGGCTACGACAAGGATACGCCGCAGCCGCCAGGCGGCGAGATCGCGCGTGACGCACAGGGCAATCCGACCGGCCTGCTGCTCGCCCAGCCGAACGCCGCGATCCTCTACGCGACGCTGGCCAAGGGTCCAAAGCTGCCGTTCGACTATCAGCTCAACTCGACGCGGCACTTCATGCGCGAGCTGAACCGGCTCGGCGTCACCGGTGCGATCGATGCCGGCGGCGGCTTCCAGAACTATCCGGACGACTACGCCGTGATCCAGAAGCTGGCCGATGACGGCGAGCTCACGATCCGACTCGCCTACAATCTGTTTACCCAGAAGCCAAAGGGCGAGAGAGACGACTTCCTGCGCTGGACGCAGAGCTCGACCTACAAGCAGGGCAACGACTATTTCCGCCACAACGGCGCCGGCGAGATGCTGGTGTTCTCTGCCGCCGATTTCGAGGATTTTCGCGTACCGCGGCCGGACATGCCGGCCGAGATGGAAGGCGAGCTCGAGGAGGTCGTGCGCATCCTGGTCCAGAACAAGTGGCCGTGGCGGCTGCACGCGACCTATGACGAGACCATCTCGCGCGCGCTCGACGTGTTCGAGAAAGTCAACCAGGATACGCCGCTCGAGGGTCTGCACTGGTTCTTCGACCATGCCGAAACGATCTCGGACCAATCGATCGACCGCATCGCGGCGCTCGGCGGCGGCATCGCCGTGCAGCACCGCATGGCCTATCAGGGCGAGTACTTCGTCGAGCGCTACGGCTTCGGCGCGGCCGAGGCGACGCCGCCGGTGAAGAAGATCCTCGACAAGGGCGTCAAGGTCTCCGCCGGCACCGACGCGACCCGCGTCGCTTCCTATAACCCCTGGGTGTCGCTGTCGTGGCTGGTGACCGGCCGCACCGTCGGTGGCCTGCGGCTGTATCCGCAGCGCAACTGCCTCGATCGCGAGACCGCGCTCAGGATGTGGACCGAGAACGTCACCTGGTTCTCCAACGAAGAAGGCAGGAAGGGCCGCATTGCGGTCGGGCAGTTCGCCGATTTGATCGTGCCGGATCGCGACTTCTTCTCCTGTGCGGAGGCCGAGATCGCCGATATCACCAGCGACCTCACCATGGTGGGTGGCCGCATCGTCTACGCCGCCGCCGCGTTCAAGCCGCTGGACGACGCGGCTCCGCCGCCGGCCATGCCGGAGTGGTCGCCGGTGCGCCGCTTCGGCGGCTACGGCGCCTGGCTGGAGAAGGACGATCACGGCGGCATCCGCGCCCAGGCGATGCAGATGTGCGGCTGCGCCAGCGGATGCGGCGTGCACGGCCATGACCACGCGCGGGCTTGGTCCTCCAGCCTGCCGGTCTCCGATCTCAAGAGCTTCTGGGGTGCGCTCGGCTGCGCCTGCTGGGCGGTCTGAGATGGCGGGGATGTCCGACACGCCACGGCCGATCGCCGCGGTGCTCGACTGGCGCTGGCTGTGGCACGCGGCGCGGGTCGCGCTGGTTTCAGCCTATCTGATCGGCGGCGTCCAGAAGTTCATGGACTTCCCAAGCGCGATTGCCGAGCAGGCGCATTTCGGCCTGGAGCCGGCGGCGCTGTGGGCGGCGGCCGCGATCGCCGTCGAGCTGATCGGCTCGGTGCTCGTCATCGCGAACCGGTTCGTTTGGCTCGGCGCCGGCGCGCTCGGCGTGCTCACGCTCGTTGCGATGCTCGCCGCCAATGATTTCTGGCACATGTCCGGCCATGACCGGTTCATGGCGCTGAACGCCTTCTTCGAGCATCTCGGCCTGATCGCCGGCCTCGTGCTCGTCTCGATCATCTCCTGGCGCACGCACCGCGCTTGATCCACATCTGCTCATTCGAGGTCGTCATGGTCCGTTCCTGTCATCTGCTCGGCGCCGTCATCGCCACCACGCTGCTCGCCGCCCCCGCGCTCGCCAAGGACGCGCCGCCGCTGATCGGCGTGGGCGCGCAATACGACACCACGCATGTCTATGTCGCGCCGGACGACGTCGAGAAGTTCGCCACCAGCTTCCTCGCCACCTTCGGCGGCCAGAGCACCAAGCAGGTGGTTGCGACGGTGACGCCTGCTCCGAGCAGCACGACCTCGCAGCTGTTGCAGACGCCAGTCGGCACGGTCTCGCTGTTCGGCTTCAAGACCGGAATTCCGTATCCGTTCGGGGCCGAACGCACCGGCTATCTGGTCACCGATCTGGACGCGGCGATCGAGGCGGCCAAGGCCGCCGGCGCCGACGTGCTGGTCGCGCCATTCCCCGATCCGATCGGACGTGATGCCGTGATCCAATGGCCGGGCGGCGTCAACATGCAGCTGTACTGGCACACGACCAAGCCGTCCTACACTGCGTTCCAGACCGTTCCCGACAACCGCGTCTATGTCTCGCCCGATCGCGCCGAGGCCTTCACCCGCGCCTTCCTGCGTTTCTCGAAGGGCAAGGTTGTCTCCGACGATGCCAAGGCGCCCGGCGTCGAGATCGGCCGCCCGAATGATCACTATCGGCGCATCCGCATCGCGTCGGTGTTCGGCCGCATGACCGTGCTCGTCACCGACGGCCATCTGCCGTATCCGTTCGGACGCGAGACGACCGGCTACGAGGTGACTGATCTCAAGGCGACCCTGGACAAGGCAAAAGCAGTAGGCGCCACTGTGCTGGTCGAGCCGTTCAACTCGGACAGGCGCGAGCAGGCGGTGGTGCAGTTTCCCGGCGGCTATGTCGCGGAGATTCATGCGCTGGTAAAGTAGGCGCACTCAACGATGAGGACGCGCGTGCGAATCGGTTGGGCACTGACGGGGACGGCGGCAGCGGTTGTGATAGTCGCTGCGTCATGCGGCGCGGCACTCGCGGAGGACACCGCCACACGTCCCGCCATCCGCACCAACCGCTGGCAGGAGGATTGGTCGGTGCTGGCCGATCCGGCGCTGCGCACAGGGCCGTTCGATCCCATCAAGTACATCCCGCTGCACACCGGCGTGCCGCAGAGCTATGTCTCGTTCGGCATGAACCTGCGCGAGCGGTTCGAGAGCCTGGATGCCGCGAGCTTCGGCATCGGTGGAACGAGACCCGATCAGCATGTCCTGCAACGGCTGCAGATCCATGCCGACGCACATCTCAATGAGCACTGGCAGCTGTTCGTCCAGCTCGAGGACATCAGAGCCTTCGGCAAGGCCAAGATCACGTCCGTCGACCAGGACCCGCTCGACCTCCGGCTCGCCTTCCTCGCCTATGTCAATGCGACGGACAGCGGCACGTTCAAGGCCCGGGTCGGGCGGCAGGATTTCGACTTCGACCTGCAGCGCTTCGTGTCGTCGCGCGACGGACCGAACGTGCGCCAGTCCTTCGATGCGCTGTGGGCCGACTGGGAAAGCGGCCCATGGCGCTTCATCGGCTTCGTCAGCCAGCCGGTGCAATATAATCTGGTGCGTCCGTTCGACGACACGTCGAACGGATCGTTCCTGTTCCACACCTTCCGCGTCGAGCGCCAGGTGCTCGGCACCAACGAGCTGTCGTCGTATTATTCCTACTATCAGCGCGACAGTGCGCGCTTCCTCGACGCAGCCGGCCTCGAGCAGCGCCACGTGCTGGATATCCGCTTCGCCGGCAAGCTCGCGGGCTTCGACTGGGATCTCGAGGCGATGGGGCAGGCGGGCTCGGTCGGGGCGAAGCAGATCCGCGCCTGGGGCGCCGGCGCCCGCGCCGGCTACACCTTCGCCGACCTCGCCTGGCAGCCGCGCATCGGCCTTCAGGTCGACGGCGCCTCCGGCGACCGCCATCCCGGCGACAACAGGATCGAGACGTTCAATCCGCTGTTCCCGAACGGCTATTACTTCACGCTGGCCGGCTTCACCGGCTACACCAACCTGATCCATCTCAAGCCGTCGCTGACGGTGAAGCCGACCGCCGCGCTGTCATTCATGGCCGCGATCGGCCTGCAATGGCGCGTGACCGATGCGGACGCGATCTACGTCCAGCCCAATGTCGCGGTCGCCGGCACCGCGGGGCAGGGCAGCTCGTGGTCCGGCGTCTATGCGCAGTTGCGCGCCGACTATCGCTTCAACGCCAACCTCACCGGAGCGTTGGAAGCCGTGCACTATGAGATCGGCCAGACGCTGCGCCGCGCTGGCGGCCATGACTCCGACTACATTGGCATCGAATTGAAATACGCGCTCTGAGCAACGAAAGTAGGACGACATGTCGCAATTCGAGTCCCGCAACGTGGTGCCGCTGCTGCTCAGCGTCAATGCCGGCTATGTCGACACCGCCGGGTTCCTGGCGCTGCAGGGCCTGTTCACGGCGCATGTTACCGGCAACTTCGTGACGTTCGGCGCGGCGCTGGCGCTCGGGACCTCGGGCGCGATAGCCAAGCTGCTGGCGCTGCCGGTGTTCTGCGTGGTCGTGATCGCGACGCGGCTGACCGGCACGTTGCTGTCGCGGCGGTGGTCACGCGCCTTCGAGATCCTGATCGGCGTCAAGCTGGTGCTGCTCGTCCTCGGCGCCGTGCTCGCCATCCATTTCGGCCCGTTCCACAATGGCGACAGCCGCGAGGCAATCATCACCGGCATGGTGCTGGTCGCGGCGATGGCAATCCAGAATGCCGTGCACCGGATCCATCTGCCGAGTTCGCCGCCCTCGACCCTGATGACCGGCACCACCACGCAGGTGATGATCGACCTCGCCGACAGGATCTATGTCGGCGACAAGGGCCAGGCGTCGCCGCCGGCGCGGCTCATGCAGATGGCCATCAACGTGCTCGCCTTTGCGCTCGGCTGCGGCGCCGCCGCGCTGCTGTTCGTGCGGCTGGGCAGCTGGTGCTTCGTCGTGCCGCCGGTCATCGGCGCGCTGGCTCTCGCCGTGCGTCTCGCCGGGCCGGAGCCGGCGCGCTGAGAACGCCGTCAGGGGCCGGTGCCGCGCGCCGGCCGGACGTGCGGTGCCGGCGCCGCCGGCGGCAGCCGTGTGCGCGTGTTGTATTTGCCCGAGTTCATCGAGCCATCGCGATGACGTGAGACTGCAACCGCGGCGGCGGAACGCAGTTGACGTTGCTGACGGCGGACCGCGGTGAAGGCGCAGCGGAACGCGCGCCGGCGGCCTTCAATGACGAAAAGTTTAGCCGTCCGCATCGCGGCTCGCCATTGCGTCCCACCTGCCTTACGCCCAATTATAGAAACGAAACGGTTCCGTTCTATTCAAGGAGACGTGATGACACGGCAAGCTCTGTCGTCGGCCGAGGTCCCATCGGCGGCCAACGACGATCCGGCGGTCTCGGCCCGCGATCGGGCCGTGCAGCAATGGCGCGGGCGGGCCTCCGGCGAGCCTCGGCAGCAGGTCGAGGCCAAGATGCCGGCGGCGGAGCCCGGCCCGCCGCCGACGGAGCACGGGGAGCGCCAGGAGGGGTCCCGGAGGAGCCTGATCCGGCGGCATCCGCTCGGGGCAGCGCTGGGTCTCGTGCTGCTGCTCGCCGTCGGCGCCGGCGGCTACGTCTACTACGATGCGGCCGGTCACTATGAGACCACCGACGACGCCTTCATCGCGGCCCGCCAGTTCTCCATTGCGCCGAAAGTCTCCGGCTACATCACCGCCGTCCCGGTCACCGACAACCAGCACGTCAAGGCCGGCGACGTGATCGCGCGCATCGACGATCGCGACTACAAGACCGCGCTGGCGCAGGCCGATGCGCAGGTGAAGTCGGCGCAGGCGGCGATCCGCAACATCGATGCGCAGATCGACGTGCAGCAGGCGCAGATCACCGCGGGCCAGGCCCAGGTCGAGCAGGCCCAGGCCGGGCTGACCTTCGCAGAGCAGCAGGCCAAGCGCTATCAGGACCTCGCCCGCACCGGCTCCGGCACGGTGCAGAGCGAGCAGCAATACACATCGCAGCTCCAGCAGCAGAAGGCGGCGCTGACCTCGGCGCAGGCCAACCTCTCGGTCGCGCAACGCCAGTTGGAGTCGCTGAAGGCGCAGCACGAGAGCGCCGACGCCAATCTCGCTCAGGCGCAGGCCCAGCGCGACCAGGCCCAGCTCAATCTGTCGTACACGACCGTGACCGCGGCGCAGTCCGGCCGCATTGTCAATCTCAGCGCCGCCGATGGTCAGTTCGCGGCACAAGGGACGGCGCTTTCGATGTTCGTGCCCGATGACGTCTGGGTGACCGCCAATTTCAAGGAAACCCAGCTCGACGAGATGCGACCCGGCCAGCCCGTGACCCTCGAGATCGATGCCTATCCGGAGCGCGAGATCCGCGGCCACGTCGCGAGCGTGCAGTCCGGCTCGGGCCCGGCATTCTCGCTGCTGCCGCCGCAGAATGCGACCGGCAACTACGTCAAGATCGTGCAGCGCGTGCCGGTCAAGATCGACATGGACGATCCGCCGACGGACGTCGCGCTCGGCCCGGGCATGTCGGTGGTGCCGACCGTTCGCGTCGATCCCAAGCCGTCGCTCTATGAGCGGCTGAAGGCCGTGCTGTGAGAGAGGTCGGCCATGAGTGAGGCTGCTCCTCTCGCCGCGTCGCGATCCGCAGGCAGTCCGTGGATCATCGCGGTGCTGGTGGCGCTCGCGACCTTCATGGAGGTGCTGGACACCACCATCGCCAACGTCGCACTGCCCTATATCGCCGGCGGCATGGGCGTCAGCCAGGACGAATCCTCCTGGGTGGTGACGACCTATCTCGTGTCCAACGCGATCATCCTGACCGCCTCGAGCTATCTCGCCAAGCGCTTCGGCCGCAAGACCTTCTTCCTGCTGTGCCTCGGCCTGTTCACCTTGAGCTCGGTGCTGTGCGGCTTCGCCTGGAATCTGCAGGTGCTGCTGCTGTTCCGGATCATGCAGGGCCTCGGCGGCGGCGGCATGGTGCCGGTGGCGCAATCGATCCTCGCCGACTCCTTCCCGCCGGAAAAGCGCGGCCAGGCGTTCGCGCTGTTCGGCGTCGCCGTCGTGGTCGCGCCCGTCGTCGGTCCGACGCTCGGCGGCTATCTCTCCGACAACGTCTCCTGGCACTGGTGCTTCCTGATCAACGGCCCCGTCGGCGTCGCCGCGATGATCCTGATCGGGCTCATCCTCAAGGAGCCAGAAGAGGTCACGGCCGAGCGGCGCAAGCAGGCGCATGGCTTTGACGTGGTCGGCTTCGTGCTGGTCGCGACATTTCTCGGCGCGCTCGAGCTGATGCTGGACCGTGGCCTGGAGGACGACTGGTTCGACTCGCGCTTCATCATGGTGACCGCCGCGGTCTGCGTCGCGGCCTTCATCGCGATGATCCCGTGGGAGATGAACCAGAAAAATCCGACGGTCGATGTCCGCATGCTGGCGTCGCGCCAGTTCGGCGCCAGCTTCCTGGTGATGCTGGCGACCGGCGCGATCCTGCTCGGCACCACGCAGATGCTGCCGCAGATGGTGCAGCAGGATTTCGGCTACACCGCCACCTGGGCCGGCCTCGTGCTGTCGCCGGGCGGCCTCGTCACGATGGCGATGATGTTCGTCGTCGGACGCCTCTCGGGCAAGGTGCAGCCGAAATACATGATCATGACGGGCGCGGCCGTCGTGGCGTTCGCAATGTACGACCTCACCCGGGTCTACGCCAATGTGGATTTCTGGTTCTTCGCCGAATCCCGCATGCTGATCGGAATTGGCCTGCCGCTGATCTTCCTGTCGATCACGACCGCGTCCTACAACGGCATTCCGCCTGAGAAGACCGACCAGGCCTCGGCGCTGATCAACGCCGCGCGCAACACCGGCGGCTCGATCGGCGTGTCGCTGGCCGCCAACATCCTGGCGCATCGAGGGCAGTTCCACCAGAGCCGGCTGGTGGAGAATGCGATTCCATCCAATCCGGCCTATCAGGACACGCTGCACCAGGTGACCAATTACTTCACCGCGCATGGCAGCTCGCTGGTCCAGGCGCAGCAGCAGGCGCTCGCCTGGATCGGCCAGACCGTGCAGATGCAGTCGTCGCTGCTCGCTTATGTCGACGTCTACTGGGCGCTGATGCTGATCTCGCTGTCGGCGATTCCGCTGGCGCTGACGCTCCGCAAGGTCAGGCTCGGCGGCGGGCCGGCGATGGCGCATTGAGTAGGCACTGTTGTTCGGCTGTCATTCCGGGGCGATGGCAAGCATCGAACCCGGAATCTCGAGATTCCGGGTTCAGCCCTGACGGGCTGCCCCGGAATGACGGTCAAGAACATCAGGGGCGCTTACACCGCCTCGTCGGCGATGCCGTTCCGCAACAGCCCGATGCGGTCGATCTCGACCTCCACCACGTCGCCCGGCTTCATCCACAGCGGCGGTGTTCGGCGCGACCCCACGCCGCCCGGCGTCCCCGTGGCGATCACGTCGCCCGGCTCGAGCCGGGTGAACGACGAGCAGTATTCGATCTGGCGCGGGATATCGAAGATCATCTGGCTGATCGTGGCGTCCTGCACCACCTCGCCGTTCAGTCGGGTCTGCAGCCGCAGCGGACCGAGATCGTCGATCTCGTCCGGCGTGACCAGCCACGGGCCGAACGCGCCGGTCGCGGGAAAATTCTTCCCCGGCGTGAACTGGTGGGTGTGGCGCTGGAAGTCGCGCACGCTGCCCTCGTTGTAACAGGCATAGCCGGCGATGTGCTGCCAAGCCTCGCTGCGCGGGATGTAGCGGCCGGGCTTGCCGATGACGATGGCGAGTTCGCCCTCGAAATCGAGATCGGTCGAGACGCGCGGGCGGATGATGTCGGTGAGATGCCCGGTCTGGCTGTTGGCGAAGCGGCCGAACACCGTGGGGTTCTCGACCTCGGAGCGGCCGGTCTCCTTGCGGTGCGTCTCGTAGTTCAGGCCGATGCAGAGGATCTTGTCCGGGTTCGGAATCACCGGCAGGAAGCTGATGGCCGAGAGCGGATACCGCCTTGCGCCCGAGGCCGCTGCAGCCGCTTCCTTCAGCGCGTCCGCTGCGATCGCCGATTTCAGATCCGGGAAGCGGTCGCGCAGGATAGCACCGAGATCGGCGATGTCAGTGCCCTCGACCAGTCCCCAGGTCGGCGCATTGTCGATGGTGAAGCTTGCAAATCTCATCCGATGTCCTCAGGTCGAAACCGCCGCTACGGCGGAGGGAGAAGCCGGTTCTTGCGCCGATTTCGCGAAGCGCGCGATGGTGCGCTCCGGGAAGATCAGCGCGAAGGCCGAGATGGCGCCAACGATCAGCACGCCGGCGGTGAAGGTCATGGCGTGGGCGTAACCAAGCGGCGCGTTGCCGCCGGCCTCGCCGACGATCCAGCCGGTGAGCGCATTCGACACCAGCGCGGATGCCGCGTTGCCGGAATAGATCACGACGATGAGCCGGCCGCGCTGGATCGCCGGCGCCACGGCGCCGAGCGCGACGGGGCCGAAGATCGTGGTGAGGCTCGGTGCGGCGAAGGCGATCGCGATACAGGCGAGCTGCAGCGGGCCCGAGGTGACGATGCTCAACAGCAGTGCGCAGCCGGCGGCGAGCAGCGCGAGACCGGAGGCGTGGCCGAGGCAGGCACGCAAGCTGAAGCCTTTGCGCTGCAGAACTTGCGTCAGCCAGGAGCCGCCGAGCAGCAGCGGCGACTGGAACAGATAGATCCCTGAGATGATCCAGCCGACATCGACCTGCTTGTAGCCGAGCCCGAGCTGCAGATAGGGCGGCAGCCAGGTCGCGGACATGCCGACGATCCAGTACGACGCGGTCGACATGATGATGACGCCGATCACGGTCGGATCGGCCCACAGCACGCGCGCCGGCAACGCCTTGTCCTTGGCCGCCGCAGCCTCCGGCGCATGGGCGGAGTAGGGTCCTTCGCCGCCGATGAAGAACCAGCCGAGCATCCAGGCCAGCCCGAGCAGGCCGCAGAACAGGAAGCCGGTGCGCCAGCCATAGCTCACGATGACATAGGTCAGGATCGGACCGCCGGCCAAGAGGCCGACGCTGATGCCCTGCAGCACCACGGCGCTCGGCACGCTGCGCCGGTCGGCGGGAAACCAGTTGTAGCAGGCGTGCAGCGCGGTCGGCAGCCCAGGCCCTTCGCCGGCGCCGAGGATGATGCGGCAGATCACCAGCACGGCGATCGAGCCGGAGAAGAAGATCGGGATCTGCGTCGCCGACCAGACGCCGGCCATGATCAGGAGCAGCCATTTCACCGGGAAGCGTCCGACGACGAACATGCCGACCGCCATGCCCGACAGCGAGAACAGCAGGAAGAAGCTGCTGCCGATCAGCCCGAACTCCTTCGGGCTCAAGCCCAGCTCCTTCATCATCGGCACGGCCGAGAGGCCGAATACCAGCTTGTCGAAGAAGTTCAGCGTCTGGAACAGGAACAGCATGATGAGGACGGCGATCGCGCGTCCTCCCACATTGGGTCTGGCGGTGTCCGATGTTGTCGTCATGGCGTTTCCCCGTTTGATAGTCTCTTGTTATGATGAGTGCAGTCGTTGGTTCAGCTCGCTCAGCAGCGCGGCGAGCTCTGGCGTGTCGGTCGCGACGCCGTAGACATAATGGTCGGGTCGCACCAGCGCGGCGCCGCAGCCGTGGCGTTCGAACCAGCGTGCGACGACGGCGCTCTCCTCGTGCAGGCCGTGACCGCCGATGGCGATCAGACTGATCCCGGCGTCGCGGGTGGCAGCGTCGATCGCGCTCGAGTTCAGCGTGCCCCGCCCGTCGAGGACGAGCCGCCATCCGGTGCCGGCCACGCTATCGAGCAGGGCCCGCCCACCGTCGCCGACGATCCAGGGCTGCGGAAACAGCGTGCCGTTGGCCGCATTTGCCTTGGTCGCGAGCAGTCCCTGCGTCAGCGGCGGCACGATCTCCTGCCGGGTGATGGTGCGCGGCGCGCCGCCGCCTTCGGCAAGGATACGCGCGTCGCGCGCCGCTGCGGCCTCCGGATCCTGCTCGCAGATGACGCGGCCGATCGCCTTGATGCGCGTGGTCAGCTCGCGCACATGCGTGCTGCGCTCGATCTCGTAGCTGTCGAGCAGCGCCGCGGTCGATTGGCCGCGCAACACGCGCGCGAGCTTCCAACACAGATTGGCTGCATCGCGCAGGCCCTGGCACATGCCCTGGCCGATGAAGGGCGGCTGCTGATGCGCGGCGTCGCCGGCGAGCAGGACGCGCCCCTGGCGCCAGCGGCGTGCGACCAGCGCATGGAAGCGGTAGCTGGCCGCGCGCCACAGCGTTGCGTCCTCGGGCCTGAGCCAGGGTGAGAGCAAACGCCAGACCTGCTCCGGCTGCTCCATCGCGTGGCGGTCTTCCCCCGCTCGCAGCATGATCTCGAAGCGGCGATGGTTGCCGGGGCCGATTATGTAGGTGGTCGGACGCGCGGGATCGCAGAATTGGGCCGCGGTGGCCGGAAGCTTGCCGACACCGCCGTCATTTACGAGAAGATCGACCACCAGCCACGGCTCGTCGAAGTCGAGATCGTCGAAGCTGATGTCGAGCTGCTGGCGCACGGTGCTGGAGGCGCCGTCACAGCCGATCACGTAGTCGGCGGTGACCTCGCGAACTGTACCGTCCGCCCGCTGCAGCACGACGGTCGCCGCCGTCGCATCCTGCAGGATCGTGACGAGGGTCGTGCCGAGCTCGACCGTGACGGAAGGACAGCGGCGAGCACGATCGCGCATCACCTGCTCGACCGGCGGCTGGGTGAACACCATGCTCGGCGTGTAGCCGAGGGGATAGGGCGGGCCTACCATGTCGATGCGGCGGATCAACTGCCCTTGGGCGCCGAAATGCTCGGACGCCGGGAACGGCGCGACGTACCGGCTGACTTGTTCGGCGATACCGAGATTGTCGAACAGCCGCATGATCTCGTGATCGAGCGCGATCGCGCGCGGCTTGTCGTAGATCTCGACAGCGCGGTCGATCGCGAGCGTTTTGATGCCCTGCATGCCGAGCAGGCTCGCGGCGATGGCGCCGGTCGGACCGAAGCCGACGATCACGACCTCGAAATGCTTGTGATCTGACGTGGCGGACATGGATCTGGAAACTCTGGAGTTGGAAAGCGAGTCAGGCGGCGTAGCCGACCGCGAGCTGCGCGGCCTTGACGTGCTCGGCCTTGGGCGGCGCGATGCCCCATTGATCGGTGCGGCCGGGCGGCCAGACCCAATGCTCCGGCCCGCGCACGACGTAGTCGTCGTCGACCTGCAGCACCTCGGCGGTGTATTCGATCACGGTGCCGACAGGATCGATGAAGTAGGCGAAGACATTGTCGCCGGGGCCGTGGCGTCCGACGCCCCACGCGATCGGATGGCCGGCATCGATCATGCGGCCCGCACCGCGCATCACGCCTTCCCAGGTCGGCATCAGGAAGGCGACATGGTTGAGCCCGTTGACCTTCGCCGCAGCGATCACGACGGCATGGTGGTCCGAATTGCAGCGAACGAAGGCCATCGCCGCGGAGCGGTCGGTCAGGCGGAAGCCGAGCGCCTTCTCGTAGAAGGCCGCCGAACGATCGACATCGGTGCTGTTGAGATTGACGTGGGCGAGCCGCTCCGGGAGCTCGGGCCGCGGCGGCCTGGCGTCGTGCCTGATGTCACCATGCACGAAGCGCAGCACGCCGCCCTCGGGGCCGCGCAGGCTCATGATCACGCCGCCGTCGGGGCCGGGGTTCGGCGCCGGCGCTGCGATCAGCGTCGCGCCTTCATGGATGGCGTTGCGGCTGACGGCATCGAAATCACTGGACTCGGCGAGGCGGAAAGTCACCGCCTGCAGCTCGGTGCGCTCGCTCTGGTGCAGCGCCACGACGTGATGATCGCTGCCGGTCGCACGGAGGTAGACGATGCCGTGGGCCTCCGCGACGCGCTCCAGCCCCCAGGTCTGTCGATAGAACGCTTCCGAACGCGCGAGATCTGGCGTGCCCAGATCGACGCTGCGCAGAGCCGCGACCGGAAACCGGGTCATGAGCGTGTCCTCCTGCGCGATGCCCGGATGAGGACGCGCGACGTTTTCTGTCCCTGGCCGGCGAAACCGGCTCGTCCCTTTTATTACATAAAAAATCGAAATCAATCAGAATTTATAAATTTTATGTTCTGCAGCCTCGCTCTATACATGTCGTCTGATTCAGAGGAGATCGGGCGTGGATGCGGTTTTGGAGGCCGAGGGGCAGGGCCCGTCGACGCAGGCGAGTCATGTGTATGACCGGCTGCGCGAGGACCTGCTGTCCGGCCGGCTGGCGCCGTCGCGCAAGCTGCAGATGCGGTTTTTGACCGAGACCTATCAGACCGGGCAGACACCGCTGCGCGAGGCGCTCAACCGCCTGACTGCCGACGGACTGGTCGAGGTGCGCGAGCAGCGCGGCTTCTACGTCAAGGACATCAGCCGCGCCGAGCTCGCCGAGCTGACCAAGACGCGCTGCTGGGTCGAGGCGCTGGCGCTGCGCGAGTCGATGGCGGCGGCGACGCCCGATTGGGAAGAGCAACTGGTGCTGGCGCAGCATCGGCTCAGCCGCGCGCCGCGCTCGCTCAGCGCGACAACGTTCGAGGACAATCCGGAGTGGGAGAGGCTGCACCGGATCTATCATCGGGTCCTGATCTCGAACTGCGGCTCGCAGTCGCTGATCGCGTTCTGCGGCCAGCTTGCCGACCAGCTCTATCGCTACCGCCGGCTGTCGATCCGCAAGGCGTTTCCGTCACGCCCCGTCGGCGACGAGCACGCCGACATCGTGAACGCCGTGCTCGACGCCGACACCGAACGCGCGGTTGCGCTGCTCACGGCGCACTATCAGCGCACCGCGGACGTGATCCTGCAGGACGAGACGATCTTTCCGGAGCTGCGCAAGGACAGAAAGATTTAGGATCACGTCGTCGCGGCGAGGAAGAAGTCGACGCGCTTCTCGACATGCGCCTGGGCTTCCTTCTTCAGGGCGCGCATGTCCTCGCCGAGCAGGCTGCGGATCAGCACGGCGAACACGACGAGATCGAGGAAGATCCGTGCGCTGTCCTCGATGCGGTCGGCCGAGAACGCGCCCTTGCCGGCGAGACCTTCGGCGCGCGCGAGCTCGCCGATCGCGTGGCTCACATTGCAGGTGGCGCGCTTGCGCGCCGTGTCCTGGATCTCGAGCGTCAGCTCGGGAAAGCGCGGACTTTCCGCAATCGCGGTGCGCATCAGGCCGATCGTGTCCTCGACGAAGGCGCGCTCGATCAAGGTGAGCCCGAGGCTGATCAGCCGGGCGCGGAAGGTGCGGCCCTGCGGCACCAGGTTCTCATACTGCGTGTTGCGCGCGGCCTGGCGGCCGATGACGGCCGCGAACAGCGCGGCCTTGCTGGGAAATCGCGCGTAGATGGTCGGCTTGCCGGCGCGCGCGGTCTGCGCGATTTCGTCGACGCTCGCGCCTTCGAAGCCGTTTGCGAGGAACACCGTCTTTGCCGCGTCGAGAATGCGCTCCTCAACCTCGCCGGCACGTTCGAGCGGAGGCCGCCCCACCTTGCCGCGCGCCGTCCTGGAAGCAACCATTCGATCCGCCATGGCTTTCTTTCGAGGCCTTTGTGTTCCCGTCCTGTTTGGCACAGGGGTCGGGATTGTTCAATCAACGCGGCCGGGGCCGCTGCTCATGCCTGGGGTGTTAACGCGTTCCACGGAATATCAGCTTGCCCGTGGGGTCTCGAACACTGAAACTGCACGTAACGAATTAGGAGGAAAACCATGGGACGGACATTCGTTCATTTGGCGTTGCTCGCCGTCGCGTGGGTCGCGGCCGCGCCGATGGCTCGCGCCGAAACCGTTGTCTTGAAGTCCGAGCTCAAGGCCGCCAACGAGGTGCCGCCGAACGCGTCCGCCGCGTCGGGCGCGGCCGAAGCGAGCTTCGACACCGCAACCAAGACGCTGAGCTGGAAGGTCACCTTCTCCGGCCTCAGCGGGCCGCCGATCGGCGCGCATTTCCACGGTCCCAGCGAGCCCGGCAAGAATGCCGGCATCGTGCTGCCGTTCAAGAGCCCGGAGCCGCCGATCACGGGCTCCGCCGTGATCACCGATGCGCAGGCGGCCGATCTGCTGGCCGGCAAATGGTACGCCAACGTCCACACCCAGGCGAACCCGGGCGGCGAGATTCGCGGACAGATGACCCGGCAGTGAGGCGCGTGCCCGACGCGCGCGGGCTCGCCGTCAGGCGGCCAGTTCCGGCTCGCCGGCCTGGCCGGGAGCGGCCGAGGCCCGGCGCACGTCGAGGAACTGCTTGAAGCGGCCGAGCGACAGCGGCGGCGCGACCAGGTAGCCCTGGCCTTCCTCGACGCCGCAGGCGATCAGCGCATCGACCTGCTCCTGATGCTCGATGCCCTCGGCGACCACGGACATGTCGAGCTCGCGCGCCAGCGCCACCAGCATCTGCACCACCACGATGGCGGACTGGTCGCGGGTGATCGCGTCGACGAAGAACTTGTCGATCTTCAGGATGCGCGCGCCGAGCCGCTGAATATAGGACAGGCCACTATGGCCGATGCCGACGTCGTCGAGCGCGACGCGGAAGCCGAGCTCGCTGAGCTCCTTCACGACATCAGTCGCCTTGGCGAGATCGGCGAGCTCCTCGCGCTCGGTGACCTCGAGCACGACCTGGCGGGTGGAGACCGATGACGACGCGACCGTCTTGCGCAGATCGTCGATGAAGCGGTCGCCGAGCAGATGGCGCGGGGTGATGTTGACGGACAGCTTGAACAGCTTGTCCTGCTTCATCTCCGGCTGCAGCTCGCGCAAGGCGGTCTTGAGAAGCTGCCAGGTCAGCTTCTCGATGCGGCCGGTGGTCTCGGCGAGCGGGATGAAGCTCATCGGCGGGATCAGCCGGCCGTCCGGCTTCTCCCAGCGCGCCAGGATCTCGCAGCCGACGATGTCGCCGGTCTTCAGTCGGAAGGTCGGCTGCACATAGGGCTTGAACTCGTTGGCCGCGAGCGCGCGGTCGAGCTCGGCGACCGGGTCCACCGGCCGGCTGAGATAGCTCGCCAGCAGCAGGCCGAACATGCCGCCCAGCGTGCCGGCGGCGAGCATCGTCAGGAGATAAGCGAGGTCGCCGCGCGTGCTCAGGCTCTGCGGCCGCACATGGATCGTGGCCCGCAGCGGATAGCGGTCGGACACGGTGGTGAACGCGACGGTCTGCGCCGGCGACTTGGCTGATGCATCGGGATGATAGCCGGCCACCTGCTCGCCATCGGGCAGGGTCAGGGTGACGTTGCTCTCGGCGCGCAGGCCGACCGGCATCACGTCCAGCAGGTTGCCGTCGATGCGCAGGATCGCCGCCAGCGACCGTTGCGCGTCGATGTCGCGCATCACGCCGAACGCGGCGCCGGTGAACTGCTCGACGCGGAACAGCCGCAGCTCGCCGTCGGCGGACTTGAACATCTCGTCGCGCCGCGCCCAGCCATTGTCGAATTCGAGCGTTTCGGAATAGGCCGCGCACTCGACCGCGCCGTCGCGGTCGACGGTGCGGATGTCCTTGATGATGGTGCCTTGATAGACGTGAAGGCGCAGCGCCTGCAGCGCGGCGGCGCTGCAGTCCATCGGACCTTTCGCGATCAGGCGGTTCAGGATCGATCCGGCCGAGTCGATGGCCGCCTCGGAGCGGCGCAGCGCCACCTTGCTGAGCTCGCTGAGCTGCCGCGCGGTCTGGTTGCCGATCAGCGCGGTCACGGCGAAATCGGCGCCGGCCAGGAAGATCCCGACGCAGGCGGCCACCGCCCCGACGCGAAGCATGTGTTTGCGCTGCAATGCCATCGTGTCGTGAATGACCCCCGTATGACCACGGGTATCCTTCAATCCAACCTTCAACTTTCCGTATATGCGCTCATGGATGCCCGTCCGCAGCGGCACGGTGAGCGGTGGGCGCAGAAAGCTGGTTAAGAAAGGGCTACCGGCTCAAGCCGCCTTGTCGGTGGTGTCGAGCGGCACCGCCGTCTCGGCGCGCTCGGCCGGCAGCAGCATCAGGGCGGCGAGCGCCGACAGGCTGAGGCTCGCTGACACGATCAGCACGCCGCGGCCGAGCCCATCGATCAGCAGGCCGAACAGCAGCGGCGCGAAGGCCTGGCAGATCCGCGACGGCGCCCCGATCAGGCCGAGCCGGTAGGCGTAGTTGACGGGGCCGAAGATGGCGAGCGGCAGGGTGCCGCGAGCGATCGTCAGGATGCCGTTGCCGGAGCCGTGCAGCAGCGCGAACGCCGCCGCGGCGCCCCCGCCGAACAGCCCGATCGTCACGGCGCCGATCGGATGGGTGATGCAGGCGAGCCGCGCCGAGGCGAGCGGATGGAAGCGGCTGAGGAAGCCGGCCTCGAACACGCGCGCGGCGACCTGCGCCGGCCCGATCATCATGCCGGCGAACAAGGCTTGCGCGGGCGTCGCGCCGAACGCCTGCATCAGCCGCGGCAGATGCACCGCCATCGCCGCGGTCACGGTCCAGGCCGCCGCCATCGCGAACGCGATCAGCACCATCGGGCGGTCGAGCGGGATGTTGGGCTTGCCCGTCGGGATATCGCCGGGCGCCATCACGGTCGCCCGCGGCAGCGACAAATTGAGCGGCAGGCCGATCACGAGATGCGCGATCGCCCAGGCGAAGCAGGTCTCGCGCCAGCCGATCGTCGCGAGCCCCAGCGTGCTCAGCGGCCAGCCGACGGTGGAGGCGAAGCCCGCGATCAGGGTGATGCCGGTGATCGCGCCGCGTGCATCCTTGCCATAGATGCGCCCGAGCGCGCCGAACGCGGCGTCATAGAGGCCGAGCCCCATGCCGACGCCGAGCCACAGCCACGCCAGCGCCATCACCCACAGCGAATGCGACAGGCCGAGCAGTGCGAGCCCGATCGCCAGCACGATGTTGGAGGCGCACAGCACCTGGCGGCCGCCGACGCGGTCGATCTGGCGGCCGATGCGCGGACCCAACAGGCCGGAGATGATCAGCGAGGCGGAAAAGGCGGCGAAGAACCAGTTGTTGGACAGGCCGAGATCCCTGGCGATCGGGTCGGCGAGGATGGCGGGAAGATAGTAGCTCGATCCCCAGGCCAGCGTCTGGGCGGTGCCGAGAGCGATGACCACGCCCAGCCGTCTTGCCTGCATTCCCGTCGACCTCTCCTTGGCTCGGCGTCATGAGCAGCCGCGGCCGCTGCGGCCAGCCAGCTTGGCTTTGGCGTCATCGGCACAGCAACTGTCTACGCCCGATGGCGCTGGTCCGCCACAGCAGCCGGGCAGGGCTGCAATGCTCTCCACTCCGCCGCGGGTGCAGACGCCGGTCTCCGGCAGTTTCAACTCGACACGATGCGCGGCGGCCTTGTCCCCGGCGATGTCGGCGGTGATCGAACGGACCTGCTCATAGCCCGTCATCATCAGGAAGTTCGGCGCGCGGCCATAGCTCTTCATGCCGGCGAGATAGAGCCCCGGCTCGTCGGCCTGCGCCAGCTCGCGTGCGCCATGCGGCCGCACCGTGCCGCAGGAATGCTCGTTCGGATCGATCAATGGCGCGAGCGCAACAGGAGCCTCGATCGCGGGATCGAGCCGCAGGCGCAGCTCCGCCAGCAGCGACAGATCGGGGCGGAAGCCGGTGGCGACGATCAGCTCGTCGGCGATGATGCGGCGGTCGCCGTCCGCGGCGATCCGCAACCGGCCGTCCTCATCGGTGATCCCCGTGACGCCGAAGCCGGGCTCGAGCCGGATGCGGCCCGAACGTACCAGCGCGGCGAAGGCCAGGCCGAGTTCGCCGCGCGCGGCGAGCTGGTCGGCGCTGCCGCCGCCGAACGCCCTCGCGGGATCGTCGCCGCGCAACAGCCAGATCGCCTGCGTGCCCGGCGCGACCTCGGCCAATGCGGCCAGGTCGATCAGGGTGCCGATCGCCGAGTGGCCGGCGCCGAGCACCGCGACCGTCCTGCCAGCATAACGGCTGCGCTGCGCGCCTCGGACATCCGGCATCGCGTAGGCGATGCGCGCCGCATGCGCGGCTTCGCCGAGCGCGGGCAGTCCGCTATGGCCGGCAGGGTTGGGCGAGAACCAGGCACCGGAGACATCGATGACGGCGTCGGCCTGCAGCGCCGCCTCGCCCTTGCCGTTGTGGATGCGGATCTCGAACGGCGCATCGGCGCGTCCCTTCGACGTGGCCTTGTCGAAGCCGGCCCGGCTGATCGCGGTGACGCGATGCGAGGTCCTGACGACGTCGCGCAGCGCAGTGCGCGTCGCCAGCGGCGCGAGATAGGATTCGATCAGCTCGCGCCCGGTCGGATAGACCTCGGGCTCGGGCGAATTCCATCCCGTCGCAGCGAGCAGCCGCGCCGCCGCGCTATCGATGTTGTACTTCCACGGCGAGAACAACTGGACGTGCTGCCATTGCCGCACCGCGTGCGCGGCTTCCGGACCCGCTTCCAGCACGACCGGGGTCAGGCCGCGCGCCAGCGCATGGGCCGCTGCCGCCAGCCCGACCGGGCCGGCGCCGATGATAGCGACCGTCTTGGCGTCCGTCATGTACGTCCTCCTATACTTCTAGAATAATCGAATTAAAGGGCGAAATCATCAGGCCGCCGGCCTCGCGGTGCCGCAGTCGCGCTCCTCGACGCAGCATTCTGAGACGAGAAAGCCGAGCAGGGAGCGCATCACGTCGTATTCGGCATGGCAGACCAGCGTCGTGCCCTCGCGCATTTGCGAGATCAGCCCGACCGCGACCAGCGTCTTGACGTGGTGCGACAGCGTGGAGGCCGGGACCTTCAGCAGCTCCTGCAGCCGGCCGACCGGCATCCCGGCATGCCCGGCGCGCACCAGCGCGCGGTAGATCTTCAGGCGCGTGGTGTTGCCGAGGGCTTCCAGGCGGGCAGCGGCGTCATCGAGCTTCATGGTGAGGAGGATGCGGCATGCGGCCCGCCGGAGTCAAACGATATTTCTAGAATATTGGAAATATCCATGAGTGCGCGCCGCGCGCGGTCGGTTGTCCGGCGCGCTATCGCAGCCGGTAGCCGGCATGGCAGCCGACGCAGGCCGCCATCGTCTGGCCGAGCGCCTTCAGCGCCGGCTTGAGGTCGCCGGTCACACCCGCATTCTGCGCTTCGATGGCGAAGCGGCTCGCCGCTTTGTGCATGGCGGTGCCGGCCTCCTGCATGCCCTGGGGCATGAACCCGGCGACCTCGGCGGCGCCGTGCAGGCGCAGTGAGCTCATGCCCAGGCGTTGCTCGGCGATCTGGCCGGCTTTGTCCGGCTCGCCCGCCGCAAGCGCGTCGTTGATCTGCTGCAGCGCCAGCAGATGGTCGCGCATGTTGGCGAGGGTGTGCTCGGCGAGATCGGGCGGAAACGCCACCCGCTCGCGCTGGTCTGGCGGAAGCGCCCCATGGCTGCCGTGGTCGTGATGGCCGTGGTGCTGCGCCGTGGCGATGCCGGCGGACGCAACAAGGGCCAGCGTGATGGCGGCGAGACGCAGGCGCATGAGGACCTCCATTTCAGCGAACGCGGTGGCGTCTTCCCTAGACCGCGCGGCCTGGCGGCGCATATGATCCTGATCATATGCCGAGGACCTTCCATCTCTCGCCCGAGGGCACGCGCCCGTCGCTCGACTGGCGCGCTCTTGCACGGCTGTCGCCGTTGCTCGCCGCGCTGCCCGCGGCCGCGCGGTTGCAGGCCCGGCGCATCCAGGTGCCGCGCCAGGGCACGGTGTTCTGCCGGGGGGATCGGCCGCGGGCGATGTTCTTCGTGCTGACCGGGGAGGTGAGGCTGGTGCGCCGCTCGCGCGCCGGCGACGACATCGTCCTGCAGCGGGCCCGCCGGGGCTTTCTCGCCGAGGCCAGCCTCGATCAGTCAACGTATCATTGCGACGCCGTCGCGACACAGGACTCAGCGCTGCTCGCGATCGACCGCAAGGCCTTCGCCGAAGCGTTGCGTCGTCCCGAGATCGGGGACCGATGGTGCGATCATCTCGCCCGCGAGTTGCGCAAGGTCCGGGCGCAGTCGGAGCGGCTCAGCCTGAAGACGGCGCGCGAGCGGATCGTGCATTTCATCGAGACCGAGGGGGAGGGCGGCGAGGTCGAGCTCGGCCGGTCGAAGAAGGACTGGGCCGCCGAGCTCGGCGTCACCCATGAGGCGCTCTATCGTGCGCTGGCACGCATGGAACGGGACGGCGAGCTCACCGTCGATGGCACCCGCCTGCGCTTGCGGTGAGCCTTCGGGCGCCGCGTCTCCCGATCGTCGACACGGACCATTCGAACTCGTCAGCCTTGACGCCGGATCATCATATCGATAGTTCTGGATATATGGAAAACGAGCAAGCCGTTCTGGCCTTGGCGGCGCTGGCGCAGCCGACGCGCCTGCAGGCCTTTCGCACCCTGGTGCAGCACGAGCCCGACGGTCTGCCGGCCGGCGAGCTCGCACGTCTGCTGGAGGTGCCGCAGAACACGCTGTCGGCGCATCTGTCCGTGCTGGCGCGCGCCGGCCTCGTCAGTTCGATCAGGCACAGCCGCTCGATCGTCTACCGGGCCGATCTCACGCAGTTTCAGAAGGTCGCGCTGTTCCTGCTGCAGGACTGCTGCGGCGGCCGGCCGGAGGTCTGCGCGCCCGTCATCGCAAGTCTCACCCCGTGCTGTCCGCCGAAGCGCAAGGAGAAGAGCCGTGTCTGACCGCATCTACAATGTATTGTTCCTCTGCACCGGAAATTCGGCACGCTCGGTGCTGGCCGAGTCGATCCTGCGCAAGGACGGCGCGGGCCGCTTCCACGCTTTTTCCGCCGGCAGCACGCCGAAGGGCGCGGTGCATCCGTTGGCGCTCGAGACGCTCGCGCGCATGGACTATCCGACCGACGATCTGCGCTCGAAGAGCTGGAGCGAGTTCGCCGCCGCCGGCGCGCCGGCAATGGATTTCGTCTTCACGGTCTGCGACAACGCCGCCGGCGAGGCGTGTCCGATCTGGCCGGGGCAGCCGATGACTGCGCATTGGGGCATCGAGGATCCGGCGGCGGCCGCAGGCACGGAGCTGGCGAAGCTCGCGGCGTTCACGACCGCCTTCCGCTATCTGAAGAACCGGATCGACGCCTTCATCAATCTGCCGCTCGGTCGCATCGATTCGATGTCGCTGGGCACGCGGCTGCGCGAGATCGGGACGGGCGAGGGCGCAACGTCGTTCCGCTCCGACGTGGCCTGATCCGATGACGATCTTCGAACGCTATCTGACGGTCTGGGTCCTGCTCTGCATCATCGTCGGCATCGGTCTCGGCCATCTGATGCCGGGGCTGTTCGCGGCTGTCGCGTCGGCGGAGGTGGCGCGGGTCAATCTGCCGGTCGCGGCCCTGATCTGGCTGATGATCATTCCGATGCTGCTGAAGATCGATTTCGCCGCGCTCGGCAACGTGAAGGAGCATTGGCGGGGCATCGGCGTCACCCTGGTCGTGAACTGGGCGATCAAGCCGTTTTCGATGGCTTTGCTCGGCAGCGTTTTCATCGGCCACGTGTTCGCGCCGATGCTTCCCGCAGGCCAGTTGTCGTCCTACGTGGCCGGTCTGATCCTGCTCGCGGCGGCGCCGTGCACGGCGATGGTGTTCGTCTGGTCGAATCTGTGCGACGGCGAACCGCACTACACGCTGAGCCAGGTCGCGCTCAACGACGTCATCATGGTGTTCCTGTTTGCGCCGCTGGTGGGCCTGCTGCTCGGCGTCGCCTCGATCTCGGTGCCCTGGACCACCCTGCTGCTGTCGGTGCTGCTCTATATCGTCGTGCCGGTCATCGTCTCGCAACTCTGGCGCCGGGCGTTGCTGCGTAGCACGGACGGGGCAGTGGAGCGCGCCTTGCGGGTACTGCAACCGGTCTCGCTCGTGGCGCTGCTCGGTACGCTCGTGCTGCTGTTCGGCTTCCAGGGCGAGCAGATCCTGAAGCAGCCGGTCGTCATCGCGATCCTGGCCGTGCCGATCCTGATCCAGGTCTATCTGAACGCGGGGATCGCCTATTGGCTGAGCCGCCGGCTCGGCGTGGCCTGGTGCGTCGCGGCTCCGGCCGCCTTGATCGGCGCCAGCAATTTCTTCGAACTGGCGGTTGCCGCCGCGATCAGCCTGTTCGGGCTCGACTCGGGGGCTGCGCTCGCGACCGTCGTCGGGGTTCTCGTCGAAGTCCCCGTGATGCTCTCGGTCGTGCGCATCGTCAGGGCGACGCGTCGCTGGTACGAAGCGGGACTGCCGGCTTAGCTCCGGTCAGTGCTTCGGCAGAGCCGGTTTGCCTCACCGCCGCGACTCGTCCTGATCGTCGTCGTCGCCTTCGCGCTCCCGGCGGGCCGGCTCGTAGCTCAGCGGCTCGCCGTCGGCCCGCGCATGCAGCGCCGCAAGATGCGGGTAGGCCCCAAGACCAGCTCCAAGACCAGCTTCAAGACCGCCGTCAACGGCACGGGCCACCGGCACCAGCGTGGGCGCTGCGTTCCGGCTGGCTTGTGACATGGCCAAGAGGCCGCCCAGCCCCGCCAGCACGGCTGCCAATGTCATCGTCTTACGCATTCTCGTCTCCGAACTCACCGCGCCCCCGGCTCGCTCCGTCCGGACGCGATGATGTCGCAACGAGCGTGACAGCATCCTGTCAGGTTGAGTCAGCGAGACGTCAGCTTGTCTCGGGCAGGATGCCGATCCCTTGGAGTTTCCCACCCCCGCATCGGCCTGAGCGCAATTCCGACATCGGAAGTTCAAACTAAAATCCGCACCATCTCCTTAGCATTTGCGAACGCTCCGCAAGTCGACCCCCGCAAGTCGACCTCCGCAATTCGAACCCAGTGGCGAGAGCGCAACAAATCACGACGAGCTTTGAAGATCAGAGCGTCAGGCCCCGGGAAGATCATGCATTTGCCTCAAATCGGACGGTTCATGCGCATCACGGTATTTGCGATGCTGATCTCGACGGCGGCATCCGCGGCGACGGTGGCGCGCGAGGATGATCGCGAGCGCCGTGACGCCGTGCGCCGCGCCGTCGAGGCGGGCGACGTCCTGCCGCTATCGGAGATCCTGCCGCGATTGCGCGGCCGGGTCGCCGGCGACGTGATGGGAATCGATGTCGACCGCCAGCGGGGCCGCTGGCGCTATGAGTTTCGGGTGATCGGCCGCGATGGCCGCGTGCGCGAGGTCTATGTCGATGCGCGCAGCGGCGAGATCGAACGGATCGAGGAAAAATAGATGCGAGTGCTGCTGGTCGAGGATGATCCGCGGCTGGCGTCCGACCTGGCCCGGACGCTTCAGGCGGCGGGCTATCTGGTCGAAACGTCCGACAACGGCGAGCAGGCCTGGTTTCTCGGCGACACCGAGGACTATGGCGCCGTGATCCTCGATCTCGGCCTCCCCGGCATGGACGGGTTGTCGGTGCTGAAGCGCTGGCGCGGCGCCGGGCGGCACGTGCCGGTGCTGATCCTGACCGCGCGCGCGAGCTGGGCGGAGCGGGTCGATGGCATCGACGCCGGCGCCGATGACTACCTGCCGAAGCCGTTTCGCAATGAAGAGCTGTTGGCGCGGCTGCGCGCGATCGTGAGGCGCTCCGCCGGCCATGCGGCGCCGGTGCTCTCGTCCGGCGATCTGGCACTCGACGAGCGCCAGATGAAGGTCAGCCTGTCTGGCGTGCCGGTGACGCTGTCGCAGCTCGAATACCGGCTGATCGCCTATCTGCTGCGGCAGAGCGGCCGCGTCGTGCCGCAGCATGAGCTGGAGGAGAACGTCTACGGCCTCGGCCACGAGCACGACTCCAACGCGCTCGAGGTGCTGATCCGGCGCGTCCGCAAGAAGCTCGGCGCCGAGATCATCGAGACCCGCCGCGGCTTCGGCTACATGATCCCGGAGACGGCGGAATGAGGCTCGGCTCGCTGCGGCTGCGGCTGGTGGCGGCGGGCACCATCGCGCTGCTGGTCGCGCTCGGCGTCGCCGGCTTCGGCATGGTCGTGCTGTTCAAGCGCCACGTCGCGCGGACGCTCGCCTCCGATCTCGACATTCATCTGCGCCAATTGCTGAACGGCCTCGAGGTCGATGCGGAAGGGCGCATCGTGGTCGCGCGGCCGCCAGCCGATCCGCGCTTCGTGGTCCCGCTGTCGGGGCTGTACTGGCAGATCTCGGACGATCATGGCCAGTTGCTGCGCTCGCGCTCGCTGTGGGACACCATCCTGCCGCTGCCGATCGACGAGCCCGGACCGAGCGACGTGCATCAGCATGAGCTTGCCGGGCCGGATGGCGAACACGTGCTGGTCGCCGAGCGCGGCATCCTGATGAATCCGGAAAGCCAGATCCGCGTGCGCGCGGCTGTGGCCTACGACCTCGACGGCGCCACCAGCGCGGTGCGGACCTTCGCCAAGGATCTGTCGATCGCGCTCGCCGTGCTGGCCGTCATCCTCGCCGTCGGCACCTCGGTTCAGGTCACGCTCGGCCTGCGTCCGCTCGGCGTGCTGCGCCGTGGCGTCGCCGAGATCCGCAGCGGTCGGCGCCAGCATCTTCCCGTGGACGTGCCGACCGAGGTGGCGCCGCTGGTTGACGAGGTCAACGCGCTGCTCGATGCGCAGAGCCGCGAGATCATGCGCTCGCGCAGCCGTGCGGCCGATCTCGCCCACGGCTTCAAGACGCCGCTCGCCGCACTCGCGGCCGACGCCGCGCGGTTGAGGGAGCTCGGCCAGCTCGAGCTGGCGCGCAATGTCGAGGATGTCGCCGAGGCGATGAGCCGGCAGGTCGATCGCGAACTGGCGCTGGCGCGGCTGCGCGGTAAGGCCCGCGGCGGGCCGGAGGCCGCGACCGAGCTGGCGCCCCTGGTGAATGCGCTGCTCGGGACGCTCGGCCGCACGCCGGCGGCCGCCCATGTCAGCTTCGATGGCCAGGTGCCCCCAAGCCTGCGCGTCGGCATGGATCGGACGGATCTCGCCGAGGTGCTCGGCAATCTCTTGGAGAACGCCGCGCGTCATGCGGCGAGCACGGTTCGCATCGTCGCCAGTGCGACCCCTCTGATCGTCACTGTCGAGGATGACGGTCCGGGCATTCCGGACGCGAAGATCGGCCGCGTGCTCGAGCGCGGCGGCCGCCTCGACGAGCAGGGGCCGGGCAGCGGGCTGGGGCTCGCGATCGTGCAGGACGTGCTCGAAGCCTATGGCTGGCGGCTGCAGATCGGCCGTTCCCAGCTCGGCGGCGCCAGGATCACGATCGCGCCGGCCATCGTCTCGGCACTCCGCTGGCCGCAGCCCGCGACGTCCCAGGCCACCCCGGCGCCGTCCATTCTGACAGCAGGCTGACATCCCGCGTCAGCGGCGCGACGCCCCCGGTCGGCTATTGCCTCCGGCCATGCCACCCCGTGCTCCGGCGTGCCGGCGCGGGATGCCCAATGGTCGAAGGAAGCTGATCATGCGCATTCGAAACTCCGCCAAGACGTATGGCTCCGTCGCGATCGCACTGCACTGGATCGTCGCCGTGCTGGTGCCGGCGGCCTGGATCTCGGGCCATCTCGGCGACATGCTGCCGCGTCCCTCTCATGACACGGGCCTTTTCATGCACGTCTCGCTCGGGCTGGCGATGCTGGGCTTTGCGCTCGCGCGCCTGGCCTGGCGTCTGGCCGATCCGCCGCCGGCGCCTGAAGCGACCAAACTCGGCCCGTGGACGGTTCATGTCGGCGAGATCACGCATCTGCTGATCTACGGCATCATGTTCGCCATTCCGGTCCTCGGCATCGTCACCCAGTTTGCCCGCGGCTACGGCTTGCCGGTGTTCGGCCTGTTCGAGATCGCCTCACCCTGGGTCGGCGACCGCGGCTTCGCCCACGACATGAAGGAGATGCACGAGGCGCTGGCCAATGGCCTGATGATCCTGATCGGCCTGCACGCGGGCGCTGCCTTGCTGCACCATTACTGGCTGCACGATCGCACCCTGCGGCGGATGGTGCCGGGACTGCGGTGATCGCTCCTGTCATCCGGGCCTGCTAAAAGGCCTCCGTCGATCGCGCCATCGGAGGCCGCCATGCCGGCAACGCCGCATATTGAAAAGCACTTCACCGCGTCGGAGGTGGTCCGCGACGTGGTCATCGGCATGGCCGACGGGCTCACCGTGCCGTTCGCGCTCGCCGCCGGTCTTTCGGCGGCGGTCGCCAAGACCGACGTGATCGTCACGGCCGGCCTCGCCGAGGTCGTCGCCGGCGCGATCGCGATGGGGCTCGGCGGCTATCTCGCCGCCCGCTCCGACGCCGAGCATTATGCCGCCGAGGAGACGCGGGAGCACGACGAGATCGAGAAGCTTCGCGGCCGCGAGGTCGAGGAGGTCGCGGCGATCTTTCGCGGCTATGGTCTCGAAGGCCAGGCCTTGACCACCGTGGTCGACGCCATCGCGTCCGATCGCAAGCGTTGGGTCGACTTCATGATGCGCTTCGAGCTCGGTCTCGAACGCCCGGATCCGAAACGTGCGCCGGTCAGCGCCGTGACCATCGGCGGCTCCTACGTGATCGGCGGCCTGATCCCGCTGATCCCCTACATGCTGGCGCCTGACATTTCGTCCGCGCTCCGGATCTCCGTGGTCGCCACCGGCATCGCGCTCCTGATCTTCGGCGCCATCAAGGGCCACTTCACCGGCGTCAACAAGATCAAGTCCGCGCTGCAGACGGCGCTCGTCGGCGGCCTCGCCGCCGGCGCCGCGTTCTGGCTGGCGCATCTGTTCGGGTAGGGCGGGACAGGATTGCGGCTGCGATATTCGCCAGCCCGTCACGGGTCTTAGTGGTTCCGCCTGCCATGCGGCGCAACGCGTCCGCACGTTGCTTTGCCCACGGCAGCGGAGATATCTCCCGATGTCAATCCGGGGCATCGCGAAGCGATGAGCCCGGAATCCATAACCACGAACTGCTGAGGAGTGCGCGACGGCGGCGACGAGCTTCTCGGGCCCTACGGCCATCCTGAGTATGGATTCCTGGCTCGCGCAGACGCGCGCCCCGGAATGACGACGAGGAGAGAGTTGCGAAGCGCACTTGCATCCGTGCGCAGGACCATTCCACGTAGATCGTCAATCCATCGGGGACGAGGAAGCATAGGCGACAGCGCCGCGTCGCATCGCGGCCCACCACATTCGGGCGGTGGCAATGGTGGGCGCGCGCGGCCTGACGGCAGGGCGTGCCATCTCGACGCAAGCGTCAAGAGCGGTGGCACGCTGGATCAACGAGCACGGTGTCGTCGCGGCGAACGCCGGGACCCATAACCCCAGGGAGACCATTCGTCAGCCTTGAATTGGCACAGCTCAGCTTTAGGCCAGAGAGCCGATCGTCTTGGTCGGGATGCGGCGGCTTTGGCCACAAGCGGAATCCTGCTCGGCTTGATGAGACGCTTTCGCATAAGATTGACTCCTGTCAGAATGCGTGCGCGCAGGGCCGTGATGCAAACCGCCGCAAACAGGTGACGAGTTGAATCTCTCGAAGCAAGCATTGCTCGTAGTTGATGTTCAGCCGAGCTTTCATGTGCCCGATGCGATCGTCGCGGGTATCACCGAGCTCACACGGAAGGTTCCTACGATAGCCACCGTGGAACGGCATAACGAGGCCGTCACGCCCTTTCTAGGTCAGTTGGGCTGGACCCCCAGTGCAAACGACAAATGTTTGGTGCCTGCTGACAGGGTCTTTATCAAGCACGGCTATCTTCCGCCTAAGGCCGCCATTGACTATCTAAAGGACCTTGCTGTGGACCGAGTGCTCGTCTGCGGCATACAAGCCGATACCTGCTGTCTGGCTGCGGGCTTCATGCTGTTTGACGCAGGCCTAAGGCCGACGCTCCTGAAGTGGCTCAGCGTAGGGTCGTCCCTCGATCGATCAGCTACCTTAGGAGCTAAGCTCTGGAAACATCATTTTGGATGCGTGCTGAGCGAGCCTAGTGAATTGCAGATCTAGACCACCGCGTTGGAACGGACAAACCGCAAAGTGTTTGGGGGAGCGAGGTTCACTACAACTAACAATACTGAGCGGAGACCATTGCATCACAGGAATACAGGGACGCTCAGACCGACCATGTCTGATTCGGGTCGCTGTCGAGGAAGGCTGGTCGGCTTCACCCAGGACAGCCATACGTCGGCGGGCAGCCCCCCATCAGCTTCGGTCGGCGGGCGTGTGCACCGGAGCAAGAGATGGTCACCTGACAACGCGGATACCGAAACCCGCCGCGCCTGCAGATCAAGCCCGCGTGGACGTGGCCGCGCCGGCAGACCCTTTCGGATTGGTCAGCCTCATGCCATGATGTGTGATGATGCGCGCGCTTCTCCTCATGACTTCGATCATCGTGCTTGCAACCGCTCCAGCCGCAGCTCAGCGGTTCGATGGCAATGATCCGGTGTGCCTCCAGACATGGGAATGGGGCGGTTCCAGCACAATCTCGTGCCAGTATCGGTCGTGGGAGGCGTGTAGAGCGGGGGCTGCGGGCCTTTCGGCCATGTGCTTGCCGAACCCCTATGCACAACGCCCGCCGGAGCCAAGCCGCCGTCGGCCTCCCCGATAGGCGCCGGTTGCGGTCTGACAACACCCCAAGCTTCAACGGAGCTGGCACGTGCCATCCGATGCTTGCTCGGGCTGATTGGATCCGGTCTTCGTTCTGAGAAAAATAAATCGATTGCTATTTTTCAGAATGCATGCTTGATTGTCGCCATCCCGTGCTCCTCGAGAGGGGCGCTTCGCGATCGTCACGGAACGTTGGGCGCGGGATGCGATGGCTGCAGGATGCCGCAGCGTGGGGCGACCCGCGCGGACGAACGGCAGCTTGCGGACGCGAAGTCGCGTGGTCCTGGCGCCCCGATGCTGGCGCCAAGTCGTCGGGCGATGATCCCGAGGGCGACGGTGGCTACCAAGCCGGACACCGGGGAGATCGCGAAGTAAGCGTGAAAACCATCGCGCGGGGAATGCCGGGATGTGTCGGCTGAACCTGTGGTGACTGCCGCCTGCTTTTTTTCTGCAGGCGGGCCATGGGGGCGGCCAGCTCCCGGCATTCCCTGCGCCCTCTGCCTGATCAGGGGGCAACACCGATGACATCACTCGGGCGCATGGCGCCGCGAGAGCAGTGACGCACGTCCTCATGGCGATGCCCAGGGGGGAGGGAGCCCGTCGCGGGAACCAAATTCCGCAGCCAAGGTTAGCTGGCATGCAGGAGGACTCCCGATGCGCCGTCCGAAGATTCAGCCATCCCGCAACAAGCTCGACATGACCGATCAGGCCCAGGTCCGCGTGGTGACCAAGCGGCTGAAGATGTCGCCCGGGGAATTGACCGAGATGGTCGAACGCATTGGCAACTCCATCGCAGCCATCACCAAGGAAGTCGCGCAGCAGCGGGCCGCGAAGGCTGCGCCGGAAGGAGCCGTGATCGCCTCGGTGACGGTGACCGAGACCAAGGCGGAAGTCATCGTGCCGGACGAGACGCCAGCGGCAACCTAGCAATCGACGCTGATCATCGAGACCCCCGGCAATCGATCTGGGGACTCGGACGAAGGGGGCAAAGGATGGACCAACGCACCGACCTCGGTGACGCTTTGACGCAGGCGGCGTTCAATCTGCGCAAGACCAGGATCAGCGAAGGCCGTCCGTTTCCTCTCGGCGCGACCTGGGACGGGCTCGGCGTCAACTTTGCGATCTTTTCCGCGCATGCGACCAAGGTCGAGCTGTGTCTGTTCGACGACACCGGCGAGACCGAGCTCGAGCGCATCGAGCTGCCCGAATACACCGACGAGGTCTGGCACGGCTACCTGCCGGCCGCGCGGCCCGGCACGGTGTATGGCTATCGCGTGCACGGACCCTACGAGCCGGACGCCGGTCACAGGTTCAATCCCAACAAGCTCGTGATCGACCCCTACGCCAAGCAGCTCGTCGGCAACCTGTGCTGGGGGCCGGAGCTGTTCGGCTATCGGCTCGATCATGCCGACAAGGACCTGTCGTTCGACGACCGCGACAGTGCGCCCTTGATGCTGAAGTGCCGGGTCATCGATCCCGCTTTCACCTGGGGAGGCTCGCGCAAGCCGGAGATTCCGTGGGAGCGAACGATCTTCTACGAGATGCACGTCAAGGGGTTCACCAAGCTGCATCCAATGGTGCCCGAAGCCGATCGCGGCACCTTCGCCGGTCTCGCGCACCAGGACATTCCGGCCTATCTGCGTTCCCTGGGCATTACCTCGGCCGAGCTATTGCCGATCCACGCCTTCATCGATGACAGCTATCTGGTCGAAAAGGGCCTGCGCAACTACTGGGGCTACAATTCGATCGGATTCTTTGCGCCGGAGCCGCGCTATCTGAAGACGCCGTTCGCGACCGAATTCAAGACCATGGTCAACCAGTTCCACGCCAACGGCATCGAGGTCATCCTCGACGTGGTCTACAACCACACCGCCGAAGGCAACGAGCTCGGGCCGACCTTGTCGTTCAAGGGCATCGACAATGCCAGCTACTACCGGCTGATGCCGGACCAGAAGCGCTACTACATCAACGACACCGGCACCGGCAACACCGTGAACCTGTCGCACCAGCGCGTGCTGCAGCTCGTCGCGGACTCGCTGCGCTATTGGGCGACCGAGATGCGGGTGGACGGCTTCCGCTTCGACCTCGCCACCATCCTGGCGCGCGAGCCCTATGGCTTCGACGAGGGCGGCAGTTTCCTGGATGCCTGTCGTCAGGACCCGGTGCTGTCGAGCGTCAAGCTGATCGCCGAGCCCTGGGACATCGGTCCCGGCGGCTATCAGGTCGGCCAGTTTCCGCCGGGCTGGGCGGAGTGGAACGACAAGTTTCGCGACACCGCGCGGGCATTCTGGAAGGGCGACGGCGGCACGCTCGCCGATTTCGCCAAGCGCATCTCGGGCTCGGGCGACCTGTTCAACAAGCGCGGCCGCCGGCCCTGGGCGAGCGTGAACTTCATCACCGCGCATGACGGCTTCAACCTCAACGACCTCGTCTCCTACAACGACAAGCACAACGAGGCCAATGGCGAGGATAATCGCGACGGCCACAGCAACAACCACTCCTGGAATTGCGGCGTCGAGGGACCGACCGACGATCCCGAGATCACCGCGTTGCGGGAGCGGCAGAAGCGTAATCTGCTGGCCACGATGCTGCTGTCGCACGGCACGCCGATGCTGCTCGCCGGCGACGAGTTCGGCCATACCCAGAACGGCACCAACAACGCCTATGCGCAGGACAATGAGACCACCTGGCTCGACTGGATGGGCATCACGCCGCAGGGGCGGGCGTTGCGCGAATTCACGCGCAAGCTGATCGCCATGCGCAAGGCGTTTCCGATCCTCTATCGCAGCCGCTTCCTGATCGGCTCGCACAATGAGGACCTCGGCGTCAACGACGTGACCTGGCTCGACCCGTCGGGCGAGGAGATGACGACGGAGCAGTGGACCGACGATCACGCGCGTTGCTTCGGCATGCTGCTCGACGGCCGCGCCCAGGAGACCGGCGTCAAGCGGCGTGGCTCGGATGCGACGCTCCTGCTGGTCTACAACGCGCATTTCGACGTCGTGAACTTCACGCTTCCGTCCGTGCCCGAAGGCCACAATTGGCTGGCGCTGCTCGACACCAACCAGCCGGATGCTCAGCCGCAGTCGTTCCCGTTCGGCCACGTCTACGCGGTGACCGGGCGATCGCTGCTGGCCTTCGGCCTGTCGTCGGAGCAGCAGCCGATGCGCGGCCTGCGCCATGGCCTCGGCGCGCTGCTCGACGTCGCGGAGGCGCCGCTGGGGTAGGATGTTCGGCGGATCTTGCGGTCAGGCACCGCGGGCGTATTTCGCAAGCCGCGCGTCGAGCACGCCGAGCATGGCCTCGCGCGCCGGATCGCGCGAGCCGCGCAGCCAGACGGCCGCGAGCGGAAGCCGTCCGGCGGTGCTGCCGCGTGTCATCCGCAGCGGCACGAAGCGGACGCCGGAGACCGCGAGCCGCGAGGTCCAGCGCGGCACGATGGCGATGCCGAGCCGCGCGGCGACGAGATGCACGATGGTCTGCTTCTCATCGGCGAACTGCGCGATAGCCGGCGACAGCCCGGCCTGTGCGAACAGCTTCATGGTGAGGTCGTGGCTGTGCGGCCGCGACCGGCGGTCCGGGACGATCAGCGGCTGGTCGGCGATGTCGGCGAGCGAGACCACAGCACGCGAGGCCAGCCGGTGCCGCTGCGGCAGGGCCACCACGGCGCTCTCGCTGAGCAGCGCGCGGAATTCGAGCCTGATATCGGTGCGCTCGGGCGGCCTGACAAAGGCGAGGTCGAGCGCGCCGGACAGGATCCTGGGCAGCAGCCGGATCGTCTTCTCCTCCGTGAGCTGCACCGCGATGTCGGGATGCCGCGCGCGAAAATCGTGCAGCAATTGCGGCAGCAGCCCGGCGGCCGCGCTGTCGATGGCGCCGACGCGCAGCCGCTGCGCCTTTGTGCTTCGGGTACGGCGGCGGAAGCCGGTTTCGACCGCCTCGACCCGGGCCAGGATCGCCCGGGCATCGCGCAGCAAGGTCGTGCCGTGCTCGGTCAGCGACACCGCGCGCGTCGTGCGGGCGAACAGCGGCGTCGCGAGGTCTTCTTCCAGCAGCTTGATCTGGCGTCCGAGCGCCGAGGGCAGCATCTGCAGCCGCTGCGCCGCCTTGCCGAAATGCAGTTCCTCGGCGGCGGCCACGAAGCAGCGGAGCTGGTGCAATTCCATGGTGGGGTCCTGAAGAGGCGATGGGCCGGATTATATCATTTTTTTGTATAATGATGCGAGCATTGAAGCCGGCCTGGCTCGACGCCTACGCTTGTCAGATCAACGACAAGACGGGACAGGGAGGTAACGATGGCCGGAGAGCTGGAAACGCGCGTGCTGCGCAGGATCACGTTGCGCATCGTGCCCTTCATCATGCTGCTCTATTTCGTAGCCTTCATCGACCGCGTCAACGTCGGCTTCGCAGCGCTGACCATGAACAAGGACATCGGGCTGTCAGCCTCGGCCTATGGGTTCGGCGCCGGCATCTTCTTCTGGGGCTATTTCCTGTTCGAAATCCCCTCCAACCTCGCGCTGGACAAGTTCGGCGCGCGCATCTGGATCGCGCGGGTCATGATCACCTGGGGCCTCGTCTCCGGCGCGATGGTGTTCGTGCAAGGACCGACGAGCTTCTATGTGCTGCGCTTCCTGCTTGGTGCTGCGGAAGCAGGCTTCTTCCCCGGCATCATCCTCTATCTCTCCTACTGGTTCCCGGCGCGCCAGCGCGCAGCCGTCACCGCGCTGTTCATGGCCGCCGCGCCGCTCTCCACGGTTCTCGGCTCTCCGGTTTCCGGCGCGCTGCTGGAGATGGACGGCATTCTCGGCTTCAAGGGCTGGCAGTGGCTGTTCCTGATCGAGGCGCTGCCGGCGGTGCTGCTCGGCTTCGTCGTGCTCGCCTACATGACCGATCGTCCGGAGCAGGCGCGCTGGCTCGCCGACGACGAGCGCGACTGGCTGGTGCGCACGATGAATGCCGAGCTGGTGAGCAAGGCCGCCACCGCGAGCCACAGCATCTGGCGCGGGCTGGCCGACATCCGCGTGCTGGCGCTCGCGCTGGTCTATTTCGGCACCTCGGCCGGCCTCTACACGCTCGGCGTCTGGGCGCCGCAGATCATCAAGCAGTTCGGCCTGTCGTCCTTCACCGTCGGCTTCCTCAACGCGGTGCCACCGACCGTGGCCGTGGTCGTCATGATCCTGTGGGCGCGCCATTCCGACCGTACCGCCGAGCGCACCTGGCACGTCGTGCTGGCCTGCGTGGCCGCAGCCGTCGGGCTCTGGTTGGCCGGGCTGTCGACCAGTGTCGCCGCCGTCCTCGCTGCGCTCACGCTCGTCAATGTCGGCATCTCCTCCTCGAAGCCGCCGCTGTGGAGCATGCCGACCATGTTCCTGTCCGGCTCGGCCGCCGCGGCGGGCATTGCAACCATCAACTCGATCGGCAATCTCGGCGGCTTCGTCGGTCCCGCGATGATCGGCTGGATCAAGGACCAGACCGGCAGCTTCAATGGCGGGCTCTATTTCGTCGCCGGCCTGCTGGTGGTATCGGCGGTGCTGACCCTGTTGCTGTCACGTTCACAAAGTGCGAAGGCCCAAGCAGCCACGCCGTCCTGACCTCATCAACGGAGCTCTTTCATGCGCACCCATTCCATCGCCGCCATTCCCGCCGACGGCATCGGCCCCGAGGTCATCTCCGAAGGCGTCCGCGTGCTCGAGGCGCTCGCCAAGCGCGCGGGCGACATCAGCTTCAACGTCAAGACCTTCGACTGGGGCTCGGACTACTACAAGAAGCACGGCGTGATGATGCCGTCCGATGGACTCGCGGAGCTGAAAAAGTTCGACGCGATCTATTTCGGCGCGGTCGGCGCTCCCGACGTGCCCGACCACATCACGCTGTGGGGCCTGCGGCTGCCGATCTGCCAGGGCTTCGATCAGTACGCCAATGTGCGCCCGACCAAGATCCTGCCCGGCGTGGCCTCGCCGTTGCGCAATGTCGGCGTCGGCGATCTCGACTGGGTGATCGTGCGCGAGAATTCCGAGGGCGAATATGCCGGCATGGGCGGGCGGGCGCATCGCGGCCTGCCAGAGGAGGTCGGCACCGAGGTCGCGGTCTTCACCCGCGTCGGCGTCACCCGCATCATGCGCTACGCGTTCAAGCTGGCGCAGTCGCGGCCGCGCAAGTTCCTCACCGTCGTCACCAAGTCGAATGCGCAGCGCCACGGCATGGTGATGTGGGACGAGATCGCCGCCGAGGTGGCGCGGGAATTCCCCGACGTGACCTGGGACAAGATGCTGGTCGATGCGATGACCGTGCGCATGACGCTGCAGCCGAAGAGCCTCGACACCATCGTCGCGACCAATCTGCATGCCGACATCCTGTCCGATCTCGCCGGCGCGCTGGCCGGCAGCCTCGGCGTGGCGCCGACCGGCAACATCGATCCGGAGCGGCGCTTCCCGTCGATGTTCGAGCCGATCCATGGTTCGGCGTTCGATATCACCGGAAAGGGCATCGCCAACCCGGTCGCGACGTTCTGGACCGGCGCGCAGATGCTCGAGCATCTCGGCGAGACGGACGCGGCCGCGCGGCTGATGGCTGCGGTCGAGAAAGTCTGTGCAGCCGGCATCCTGACCCCCGATGTTGGCGGCACGGCGACGACCAAGCAGGTGACCGACGCCGTCATCGACGCGATCCACGGCTCCAACGCCTGAGGCGTGCTGTTCTCTTGCACAATTCTGGCGTGTTCCGTGTCGCGCTTGCAATGGACGCTGCGGGGCGTATATCAGCGCTTCCGCTGCGTCCGCGCATGCCAATCACATGCGTGTCATAGAGACGCGAGACACGGCTTAAGGAGAAAGGACACATCATGCGTCGTCACCGTCGAGCCAAGATCGTCGCGACTGTCGGTCCCGCGAGCAATTCTCCGGAGATGCTGAAAGCGCTGTTCCTCGCCGGTGTGGACACCTTTCGTCTCAACTTCAGCCACGGCACCCAGGCCGATCACGCCAAGGTCCATGCCGCGGTCCGCGCCCTCGAGAAGGAAGTGCAGCGGCCGATCGGCATCTTGATGGATCTGCAGGGTCCTAAGATTCGCGTCGGCACGCTGCGCGACAAGAAGATCCAGGTCGAAGCCGGCGAGACGATTCGATTTGTTCTCAACGGCACCGAGGGCGACAAGACATCGATTCCGTTGCCGCATCCGGAAATCTTTGCGGCAGTCTCGCCCGGTCACGATCTTCTGATCGATGACGGCCGCGTGCGCGTCCGCGTCACCGGCCTCGGCGACGACTGGATCGAGGCCAAGGTGATCGTCAGCGGCGCGATCTCCAATCACAAGGGCGTCAATCTGCCCGGCACAATTCTGGAGCTATCGCCGCTGACGGCCAAGGACCGTTCTGATCTTGCCTTTGGGCTCGACCTCGGCGTCGACTGGGTGGCGCTGTCGTTCGTGCAGAAGCCGTCCGACGTGCTGGAGGCGAGGGGCCTGATCAATGGCCGCGCCGGCATCATGTCCAAGATCGAGAAACCGGCGGCGCTGGAGCGGATCGACGACATCATCCAGCTCTCTGACGCGATCATGGTTGCGCGCGGCGATCTCGGCGTCGAGATTCCCAACGAGGACGTGCCGGGCAAGCAGAAGGAGCTGGTGCGCGCCTGCCGGCTCGCGGTGAAGCCGGTGATCGTCGCGACGCAGATGCTGGATTCGATGGTCGCGACGCCGACGCCGACGCGCGCCGAGGTCTCCGACGTCGCGACCGCGATCTATGACGGCGCCGACGCGGTGATGCTGTCGGCGGAATCGGCCAGCGGGCAATATCCGCGCGAGGCGGTGGCGATGATGGACAGCATCATCAAGGCCACCGAAGGCCACAAGATGTACCGCTCGATCGTCGAGGCGACGCAGCCTGGCGAGGAGCAGACGCCGCCGCATGCGGTGGCGACCGCGGCGGCCGATCTCGCCTCGGCGATCCACGCCAAGGCGATCGTGGCCTATACGTCGAGCGGCACCTCGGCCTCGCGCGTTGCGCGCAAGCGGCCGAGCCTGCCGATTCTGGCGATCACGCCGAATGAGGACACCTCGCGGCGGATGTGCCTGCTGTGGGGCGCGCACAGCGTGCTGTCGCAGGACGTGCAGAGCTACGAGGAGATGGTCGAGCGCGCGACCTTCTTCGCCGTGCAGGAGGAGTTCGCTGAAGCCGGCGACCTGCTCGTCGTCGTCGCCGGCATTCCGTTCGCGCAGACCGGCACCACCAACAATCTGCGCGTCGTCACCGTGCCGAGAGGAGGCTGATTTTCCCTGTTCGCGCTGCCCGCCTGTCGCCTGATTGTCGCACCCCGCTGGTATCGCGGGGCAGTGACGAGGGACATCGCGAGTCGTCAAACGAGCGGTGTCCGGTCGCGGTCCGGCAGGATGGGTTCTGCCGGTGCGGCGTTTCGTCATCGCGGTGTCATCAGGGACTGTTAGGTGGGCGCGCATGGGACTTGAGACTGCTGGTGAAGAAAGCCCGGCTCGGCGCTTTCGGACGTTGTTCATCTCGGACGTTCATCTCGGAGCCCGCGGCTCGCAGGCCAATCTCCTCGTCGATTTCCTGCGTCACCATGATGCCGACACGATCTATCTGGTCGGCGACATCATCGACGGCTGGGCGCTCAAATCGAGCTGGCATTGGCCGCAGTCGCATAACGACCTGGTGCAGAAGATGCTGCGCAAGGCGCGCAAGGGCGCCAAGATCGTCTATGTCCCCGGCAATCACGACGAGTTCCTGCGCGGTTATTACGGCACGCATTTCGGCGGCATCGACGTCGTCGAGAACATCGTCCACACCGGCGCTGACGGCAAACGCTATCTGGTGATCCACGGCGACATCTTCGATCTGGTCGTGCAGAATGCGCGCTGGCTCGCCCATCTCGGCGACAAGGCCTATGACTTCGCCATCCAGATGAACCGTCTGGTCAACTTCTTCCGTCGCATGTTCGGCGTTCCCTATTGGTCGCTGTCGCAATGGGCCAAGCAGAAGGTCAAGAACGCCGTCAACTACATCGGCGCGTTCGAGACGGCGCTGGCCTCGGAGGCGCGGCGGCATGGCGCTGATGGCGTGATCTGCGGCCACATCCATTGCGCCGTCATCCGCGACCAGGACGGCATTCGCTACATGAATTGCGGCGACTGGGTCGAGAGCTGCACGGCGCTGGTCGAGCACGAGGACGGCCGTTTCGAGATCCTGACCTGGACCGATCCGCAGCGGCAACCCGCGCCGGTTCCGCAGCTGGCCGCCCGCGCCGCCTGACACCGGTTCCCTTGCCTCTCGGCAATCGGGCGCGGTAAAATAGGGGTATGACAGCTCATTCCCCGATCCTGCCCGTGACCGCCGCCGACATCGAGGCGGCGGCACGCGTCCTCGCGCCCGTGGCCGTGCGGACTCCGCTGCTGCCGGCTCCCGTGCTCAACGAGCGGTTCAAAGCGAACGTCTTCGTGAAGCCGGAGGTGCTGCAGCGGACCGGCTCGTTCAAGTTCCGCGGCGCCTACAACAAGCTGGCGTCGATCCCGGAAGCAGCGCGCGGCAACGGCGTCGTCGCATTCTCCTCCGGCAATCATGCGCAGGGCGTCGCCCATGCCGCCACATTGCTGGGCATGGACGCCACGATCGTGATGCCCTCGGATGCGCCAGCGGCCAAGCGCGAGCGCACCAAGGCGTTCGGTGCCGACGTCGTGCTCTATGATCGCGATCGCGAGGACCGCGAAGCGATCGCGCGCGACATCGCAGCAAAGCGCGGCTCGACGGTGGTGCCGCCCTATGACGATCCCTACGTCATCGCAGGGCAGGGCACCGTCGGTCGTGAAATCGCCGAAGATCTCGCGGCGCTCGGCCTGTCGCCGGATCTGGTGATCGTCCCGGCTTCGGGCGGTGGACTGCTTGCCGGCGTCTCGACCGCGGTCAAGGCGCGCTTTCCCAACACCCGGATGGTCGTGGCCGAGCCAAAGGGTTTTGACGACCATGCGCGCTCGCTACGGGCCGGCCACCGCGAGGCGCACGACGCAAAGGGCCGGACCATCTGTGACGCGCTGATGGCGGCGATTCCAGGCGAGATCACCTTCGCCATCAACAGCCAACTGCTGTCGGCCGCGGTCGAGGCTTCGGATGAGGAGGTGGGGCGCGCGGTCGGCTTTGCCTTCCGGGAGCTGAAGCTCGTGGTCGAGCCCGGCGGTTCGGTCGGGCTTGCAGCATTGCTGGCCGGCCGGCTGGATGTGGCGGGCAAGACGGTGGTGATCGTTTTGTCCGGCGGCAATGTCGATGCTGAGCTCTACGCCAGGCTGATCGCCTGACGATCAAGCCTCAGTGAAAGCTGAGGCCGCCTTTTGCAAATCCCCCGCCGCCCATCCGCAGTCCGGACTGCGCGACGTGCGGCGTGCTCCGCGCCGGGCCGCCCTGCATCCCGCCTTGGCCACGCGCCATCGACGGATGCGACGCGTTGATGTTCGGCTTGAACGGTCCGGAATTGCCGGGGAAGGGACGCCGCACTTCGCGGGCGTCGAATGGCCGCCCAGGACTGCGCTTCAGTGGATCGCGCTGGATTTTCGTAGCCACAGGCGGATTTGTCGGCGGCACGATCCTGTCGCGCAACTTGGTCTGAGCGATAGGCCCGGGATCGACGACCTTGTTGGGACCCGCGTTGTTGATGGCATTGCCTTTCGTGACCACCGTTGGCGGCAGCGGTCCGTGCGGCACGGTGGCGGCCGGCAGCGTCGGTTGCGGGGCTGGATGGCTCTGGATCTGCGGACCGGGATTGAACGGTCGCGCGATCGGTGCCAGTTGCGGTGGCATCATGAGACGGCTCGGTTGCAGCACGGGGATGGGCCGAGGCTGTCCCTGCAGCCGCAGTGCGACCGGCGCATATGGGCTGTCGGCATAGGATTCACGGAAGCTCTGATAGGCGGCCGGCGAATTCGCCAGCACGGCTTGGTGCCACGCCGCGGCCTGCACGAGGCCGGCGAGCAGTGCGCGGATGCGGTCGGCGAGCGGATCGCGCGGATACAGCTCGATGAACTCGCGATAATATTGCGGACGGTTCTCCGACAGCACGTAGTCATAGGCCTGCCGCACGGAACGGCTCGGCAGGTTGGCCGCCATCTGGATCACCGGCGCGTTCTCGGCAGGGCGCGCCGCCGCGACCAGCGTATCCCCGAAGAAGGTGAAATCACTGGTCAACGAGGAGCTTTCCCATGGCGTCTGTCGTCCGTCGGTGCTCTGGTTCACCTGTAGGCGAATGCGCTTGAACAATTGCTCGATCGGCAGGTTCGGCTGCCGCGCCAGGTTCAGGAACGCCTGCGCGTACGGGCTGTGCTCGCCACGCCCGTCGAGCGCCTCCGCGCCAGGCGAGGTCGAGTATCCGAGGATCGAGCCGTTCGGCGCGTCGACGATGGCAAGTCCGCGTCCGGCATCGTTGATGGCAGGGAATGGATTGTTGCGGCAGGCGTCCAGCACGACGATCCGCATCCGGCTCGGGATGGCGTCGAGCGTTGCCATCAGGTCCACCAGACGGATGGTCCCCGTCGTCAGGTCGGAGGGCGCTGAGATACGGGCATCGATCGGGATCAGATAGTTCTCGCCCGCGAGCTGAACCCCGTGGCCGGCGTAGTAGACCATTGCCACGGTGTTCGGGCCGTGTGCTGCCACCCGGCTCGAGAAATCCTCGACGACCTTGAGCATCTCGTTCTGCGTCAGATCGGTCGCCGTGATCACCTCGAAGCCGGCCGAGTTCAACAGCTTGGCAACAGCATGGGCGTCGTTGTCCGGGTTCTCCAGCGGCGGCGCGTTCTGATAGCTCGCATTGCCGATCACGAGCGCGACGCGTGGCTCGGCTCCTTGAGGGATCGCGGCGGGCGTGTTGCTCTCCTTTGCCGGTGAGGGAGCTGCCAGCGCGCGCGGTGGTGTGTGAAGGATGTCGAGCTCACTGCCGGCGGCGAACGCCGAGTCCGGGCCGACCCAGGCCATCAGGCCCAGCAGCGCGGACATGAGCAGGGATTTCCAGGCGGATGTTACAGCGCGAAATTTCGGAACGGACACGGCGTTCTCCTCGAGCATGCGCAAAGCGAATGGCTTGAGGATCAGGCTACGCAGATCACGCAGCAGCGTACGTGATCCGCGTCACCCATCAACGCGGCACCTTTCGGTGCTCAGTGATCGAGGTTCAACAGGAGGCGGCCGAGATGCACTCGCCCTACGAGAAGAATGCGATCTTCTCAGGCTGGGTCATGCGACGGATCGGCGCCAACGAGTCGTTGGCGGGTGCCTGCGGCCGCTGCAGAAGGCCGTTCGACAGCAGCGTCGATCCCAGCGACGGCTCGTAGGCAGGCTTGGGCATCGCGGACGCGCTGGTGCTGTGAGCCGCGGCGGCGGTCGGGCGGACCTGCTGGCTCGGCGCAACGTCGGCCTTCGGGGCCTCTGCGGGAGATTGAGCTGCGACCGCAGCCGCCACGGCGGCCAGGGTCTCGATGGTGATCGCCTCCGGAAGCGGTGGCGATACGGGCACGCTGGGGACCGGCACCGGGGCTGCACGCGAGGCCATGCGCGGGGCCGCCGCGGGCGGGGCCGGCATCGGAGGGGAAGACATTGGCGGAGCCGACATCGTGGGCGCAGCGGGAGCCGGCGCTGCGCTGGCAACCGGGGCTTCTGCCGTGGTCAGCACGAGGTCCGGCTCCGACGGCGCCGTCTCGCTGAAGCTCGCGACGATGTCGTCGTCGACCGAGGTCGGCTCCTCAATGTCGAAGCCGAGCGTCCTGGCCCGACTGAACTCCTCCTCGTCGATCGGATCTGGGGCACCCATCTCCGCCGCGACCAATTCCAGGATGGCTTCGTCGTGGGCTTCTGCGGCGACGGCGTCATCCAGGGCCGCCGCCGCGTGCTGCTCGATCTCGAGCAGGGCTTCGTCCACCGACGGCTCGGTCGCAGCTTCCGGGGGCTGCACCACCGCCGAAGCGGCGGTGTCGACCATCCTGGCCTCAACCGCTGCAGCCGCCATGATCACAGCATCAGCGCCGGAGGATGTCTCGACCGATTCGATCGCGGCCACTGCGGCAACGAGCGGAATGGTCATCTCGAGCCCGGCTTGGGCCGCCTCCATCTGTTCCGGCACGGGCTGCGGCTCCGGAGCCACCTGTGGCTCAGCCGAGACCGTCGCCGCCGCAGTCGGACCCGATGCGACATCGGGTGTCGGCGGGGCCGCAGCCTCGGTCGCCGGTTCGATCTCGTCAGCCGCGGGCGGAATGCTTGCTTTCTCCGCGTCGAACTCCTTCAGCCGCGTCTTGATGATCTCGAAGGCCGCAAGCAGCGCGACCTTGGGGTCGGCGCACGCAAGCTGGTCGCAGGCGGCCTCGATCGACGTGACCTGTGAATCGATCAGGTCGCAGATCCGCGAGTCCGCACCGATCTCGCGCCAGCGCCAGGAAATTTCCTTGATGATTCGGATGCCCTTGCGCACCGGCGCCAGGTTCTGCTCGAGGGCCATGCTGTCGACCGCAGTGGCGGCGGCGAGTGCGGCGTCTTCGACCGTGGCGCGGATCGCGGCCAGCGCTTCGGGCAGCGCCTTGCTGTCGGCCTGCTCGAACTCCTGCTGCTGCTGACGCTGTGAGGCCAGCGCATGCTCGATGCGGGCCACCGCGTCGAGCACCATGCTGGTGTCGGCATTGCGGTTGCGCTTGGCGTATTCGCCAAGGAACCAGCGGCCTCGGGACGTCTCCATGAAGGCGTCGCGGATCGCCTCGTAATCGGCCTCGTTCGGCTGAGCCGCACGGGCGGATATCGGCGAGAGGGCGAAGACTTCATCGACCATGGCAAACCTATCGCGCACATTGCTGCGCGTTGGCATAACGATCACCATGATATTGATCGAATCGCAATTGAATTGATGCCACTGTCCCGACAAATCTCCACCACATCGCCGGTATTGTCGCGCCGATTCGCGGACAGGTTGGGGCTGTTCTATGGCGCTGTGTTCGTGCTCTCGGGCACGCATCTGCCGTTCTTTCCCGTATGGCTACGGGCGATCGGGCTGGATGCCGCATGGATTGGGGTCATCGTTGCGGTTCCCGCCGTAACCCGCTTCACCGTCCTGCCGCTGATCACCGCGGTTGCCGAGCGCCGGCAGGCCCTGCGCGCCGCGATGCGGCTGACCACCTTCGCAACGGCATCGGGCTTTGTGGTTCTTGCCTTCCAGCGCGAACCCTGGCTGGTATTCCTGGTCTACGTGGCAACCTGCTGCCTCTGGACACCCGTTGTCCCGCTGACGGACGCTTATGCGCTCCGTGGCGTGATGAGCTATGGCCTGAACTACGGTCGCCTGCGGCTGTGGGGATCGGCCGCATTCATCGCCGGAACGCTGCTGTGCGGCGGGCTGGTCGACCTCGCGCCGTCGTCCGAGCTGATCTGGATCATCGTCTCGGTCGCGCTGTGCGGTGCGGCAAGCAGCCTGCTGCTGCAGGCGCTGCCGCCGCTGCCGCATGGCGCCGGCCTGGCCCGGGACGGGCGCAGTCTGCTGGGCAATCCGAGCTTCCTCTGCATCATCGCCGCTTCGGCGCTGATCCAGGCAAGCCATGCGGCCTACTACACGTTCTCCGCCATCGAGTGGAAGGCGCAGGGCTTCAGCGGGCTGACAATCGCTTGGCTCTGGACCATGGGCGTGCTGGCCGAGATCGTCGTGTTCGCCCTGTCGCCCCGGTTCACGCTGGCGCCCGCGAGCCTGGTCATGATCGGCGCGATGGCGGCCGTGCTGCGCTGGAGCCTCACGGCCCAGGAGCCCCATGCGGGTGGGCTCGCCGCGGTCCAGATCAGTCACGGCTTCACCTTCGGGCTGACCCTGGTTGGAACCATGGGGCTGTTGGTCCGCCAAGTGCCGGCGCAGCTGACGGCGCGCGGGCAGGGCTATTATGCGGCTGCGAGCGGCGTGGTCGGCTCGGCGGCATCGGCCCTCTCTGGGCCGGTCTATGCGGCCTATGGACCCGGTGTCTACTACGTGATGGCCGCGATGGCCGGAGCGGGCGGCGTCCTGATGTGGATCGCGCACCGAAGCCTGTCGTTTCAGCCCCACAACGCCTGATCGGGCGGATAGACCAGGCTGTCCTCGTAGTGCAGGCCGTGCTCGCAATCCTCGGCGAGCAGCAGCGGACCGTCCAGATCGACGAAACGGGCGAAAGGCGTCAGCAGCATGGCCGGTGCCATCGACAGCGATGTCGCCACCATGCAGCCGACCATGATGTCGAAGCCGAGCGCGCGCGCGGCTTCGGCCATCGCAAGCGCCTCGGTCAGTCCTCCGGTCTTGTCGAGCTTGATGTTGACGGCGTCATAGCGTCCGCGCAGCGCTTCGAGCGAGTCGCGGTCATGCACGCTCTCGTCGGCGCAGACGGTGAGCGGGCGCGCGATCTTTCCGAGCGCTTCGTCTTTCCCTGCGGGCAGCGGCTGCTCGACCAGCGTGACGCCGGCGATGGCGCAGGCTGCGAGATTGGATTCCAAATTCGCTTCGGTCCAGGCCTCGTTGGCGTCGACGATCAGTTGTGACTGCGGCGCCGCCGCTCGCACGGCTGCAATCCGCGCAGGATCGCCGTCGCCGCCGAGCTTGATCTTGAGCAGCGGGCGATGCGCGGCCTTGGCCGCAGCTTTGGCCATCACATCGGGGCTCCCGAGCGAAATCGTGTAGGCCGTGACGCACGGTGCCGGTGCGCGACGTCCGAGCAGGTCCCAGATGCGCCGGCCGCTCCGCTTGGCTTCGAGGTCGAGCAGCGCGCAGTCGAGCGCATTGCGCGCCGCGCCCGGCGGCAACGCCGTCTGCAGGGCGTTGCGGTCGAGACCAGAGGCGACCGCATCGCGCATCGCGAGCAGGGCGCTCAGCGCCGCATCGGGCGTTTCGCCATAACGCGGATAGGGCACGCATTCGCCGCGGCCAACCATCGTCCCGTGTCGCAGCTCCGCGATCACTGTCACGGCTTCGGTCTTGGCGCCGCGGCTGATCGTGAAGCTGCCGGCGATCGGCCAGTGGCCGATCCGGGCGTCCAGTATTGGAAAACCGTTGGAAGTCATTTGAAAGTCTGGCGCTTTGTGAACCGGAATGAGGCGCTTGGGACTTGCGCGATCTGACCGACTATGGCTGTTGATAGTGGTCTCCGGCAAGGTGGTAGCGACGCGGTGGGATTTTTCTCGTCAAGGAGCGGACGTCCAAGGCTCCGAGGATGGCCGTCGTGAAGGGCGGCCCTGATTTGCAGCGCAGTGGCGATGGCAACGCGCTGTCGCTGCGCGCGACTGGCGCCTGGACTGCGCCCTTTGCGCCGTCGCTCGAACGGCTCGTCGCCGATGCCGAAAAGCTCGCCGGCAAGAAGATCGATGTCTCCATCGACGTCTCCCAAGTCTCCAAGCTCGACACGTTCGGCGCCTGGCTGATCGAGCGGCTGCGCCGCAGCTTCACGACCGGAACCGTCGAGGTCCGGATCGATGGGCTCTCTGCGAACTACGCCAGCCTGGTCGACGAGGTTCGACGCGTCAGCACCGCGCCCAATGGCGACGCGACGATGGTGACCATCACCGGCATGCTCGGCCAGATCGGCCTCAGTGTCGCCGGCATCTTCGGCACGATCGCCGCGCTGATCGACATGCTCGGCGCCGTGATCGTCGCCAGCGGCCGGGTCCTCATTCATCCCCGCAGCTTCCGATTGACCTCGACCATCCATCATCTCGAGCAGGTGTGCTGGCGCGCGGTGCCGATCATCGTGCTGATCACCTTCCTGATCGGCTGCATCATCGCTCAGCAGGGCATCTTCCATTTCCGAAGGTTCGGCGCCGACATCTTCGTCGTCGACATGCTCGGCGTGCTGGTGCTGCGCGAGATCGGCGTGCTGCTGGTGGCGATCATGATCGCGGGCCGGTCGGGTAGCGCCTACACGGCCGAGCTCGGCTCGATGAAGATGCGCGAGGAGATCGACGCGCTGCGCACAATGGGCTTCGATCCGATCGAGGTCCTGATCCTGCCGCGCATGCTCGCGCTGGTGATCGCACTGCCGATCCTGGCCTTCCTCGGCGACATCGCCGCGCTCTATGGCGGTGGGCTGGTGGCCTGGTTCTATGGCGGCGTCGATCCCGAGGCCTTCCTGCTGCGCCTGCGCGATGCGATCTCGATCGATCATTTCAAGGTCGGGCTGCTCAAGGCGCCGGTGATGGCGGCGGTGATCGGGATCGTCGCCTGCGTCGAAGGACTGGCAGTGCAGGGCAGTGCCGAGTCGCTGGGGCGCCACACCACTTCGTCGGTGGTGAAGGGCATCTTCTTCGTCATCGTGATGGACGGCGTGTTCGCGATCTTCTTCGCCGCGGTCGGGATGTGAGCTGAGATGACGCAGGAGGTCTCCGATCCGATCATCCGCGTGCGTGACGTTACCGTGCAGTTCGGCAAGACGCGCGTGCTCGACGGGCTCGACCTCGACGTCAAGCGCGGCGAGATCCTGGGCTTCGTCGGTCCATCCGGCGCCGGCAAGTCGGTGCTGACGCGCACCATCATCGGCCTCGTGCCGAAGCTGTCGGGCAACATCGAGGTGTTCGGCGTCGATCTCGACGCCGCCGATCGTGCCGGCCGCCGCGCCGTCGAGCGGCGCTGGGGCGTGCTGTTCCAGCAGGGCGCGTTGTTCTCCTCGCTCACCGTGCGGCAGAACATCCAGTTCCCGGTCCGGGAGTATCTCAAGGTCTCGCAGCGTCTGCTCGACGAGATCATGATCGCAAAGCTGGTGATGGTCGGATTGCGGCCCGATGTTGCTGATCGTTTCCCGAGCGAGCTGTCGGGGGGCATGATCAAGCGCGTGGCGCTGGCACGCGCGCTCGCGCTCGATCCGGAGCTGGTGTTCCTCGATGAGCCGACCTCGGGGCTCGACCCGATCGGCGCCGGCGATTTCGACGAGCTCGTCCGGACCCTGCAGCGCACTTTGGGACTGACGGTTTTCATGGTAACCCATGATCTCGACAGCCTGTATACGGCGTGCGACCGCATCGCCGTGCTGGGCGACGGCAAGATTATCGCCGCGGGATCGATGGCCGACATGCAGGCCTCGGAACATCCGTGGCTCCGACAGTATTTCCACGGCAAGCGTGCCCGAGCCGTGATGGGGTAGCGCGACGCGCCCCAGGGACGATTTTTGTGAGCGGGAGTGGGGACTGCCGCGACAAAGTTGATGGGGTGGGTGCCGCTGTCCGGCGCCAACCGACAGTGCACGGAAGCGGGGGCCGGATGACCGCCGCGACGTGCCGGTACCGGAGTTGGTAATGGAAACGCGGGCGAATTACGTCCTGATCGGGTCGTTCACGCTGGCTGTGATTGCCGCGGCGATCGGATTTGTCCTCTGGTTTCAGAGCCTGCACACGACCAAGCAGCGCAGCCCGCTGCGGGTCGTGTTCGAGGGTCCGGCCGCGGGTCTGCGCAACGGCGGCAGCGTCAACTTCAATGGTATCCGGGTCGGTGAGGTCATCTCGGTCAAGCTCGACAATCCGCGCCGCGTCGTCGCGCTGGCGATGGTCGAGAACAACGCGCCGATCCGCAAGGACACCCTGGTCGGGCTCGAGTTCCAGGGCCTGACCGGCGTCGCCGCGATCTCGCTGAAGGGCGGCGAGGAGGCTGCGCCGCCGCCGCCGCTCGACGAGGATGGCGTGCCGGTGCTGCGTGCCGATCCGACCCGGCTGCAGGACGTGACCGAAGCGATCCGAGCCACCTTGCAGAACATCAACAAGGTGGTCGCGGACAACCAGGACGCCGTGAAGAACTCGATCAAGAATCTCGAGGTGTTCACCCAGTCGCTGGCCCGCAATTCCGAGCGCATCGATGGCGTCATGAGCCGTGTCGACGGCATCATGGGCAAGGCCGATACCCTGATGCTCGGTCTCAACACGCTGGCCGGCGGCAAGGATGGCGGCGAGCTGTTCCTGACGGTGAAATCGATCCGGGAGCTCGCCGAGGATCTGGACAAGCGCTCCGGCGCGCTGATGGCCGATGGACGGCGCACGCTGTCCGACATCAGCCGCGCCGTGAACAATTTCGACCGCAATCCGACCCGGGTCCTATTCGGGGCCAGCAACGCCAGCCCGAGCAACGCCCAGGCCTCGCAGCCCGCGCCCGCGGCGCCCACCAGCGGGCGGCGGTGAGGGAGGCGGGCGGGCGCAGGGCGTAGCGAGAGGCAGCGCCTCGGTGCCCTCCGCGGCGATGCACCGATTGCTCCACGCTCGGCTTGGCATTGTCCCGTCTCATGCTGACTGGCATCCCGGGCGCCTGCAACGACGGCTGCCGTGCCGGTCGGGCCGGCGACGGGCAAATCCGAAAACGCTTCACTGGACCCCGATAAGCGAAACGGAGGCCTCGCGGCCTCCGTTGTCTATTCTCATCGCGGTCGGCTCCTCGCCATCCGCTAGTCGCTGTTCGCTGCTCCCGTCACGCCAGCCTTCCGGCGGCGTGGGCGAGCAAGGTGTAGACCAGCCCGGTCTCCGAGGTGAGCTGGGCACGCAGCGCCTGCGGATTGCGGTCGTCGCGTGCGACCTCGTCGAGCAGCCGCTCGAACTCGGTGATGTAGCGGTCCACCGTCTGCTTGAAGGTGCGGTCGGCGCGGTACTTGCGGGCGACCTCGTCGAACGCCTTCTGGCCGGCCGGGGTGTAGAGACGCTTGGAGAACGCCTTGGTCTCGCCGCGCTGGTAACGGTCCCACATCTCGGCCGCGAGATTGCGGTCCATCAGCCGTGCGATGTCGAGCGACAGCGACTCCAGCGGATTGCCCGACTGCTGCGCCGGACCGCGGCCACGCGGCGGCTGGGGCTGGCCGGCGGTGCTGTTGTCGGCCCGGTTGAGCAGGTCGGACAACCAGTTGTCGCTGCGCTGATCGGCGACCGGACCCATCGGCGGCGCCTCGACCCGGCGTGGCTGCGGCGGCGGGGCCGGCGGCTGCATGCCGAGATCCGGCGGCGGCAGGTTGGCGACGCTGGTCGCAGCCGGCTCGCGCAGGCGCATGTCCGGCCGGCCGCCGACGGCTGCGGCGACGATCGGCTCTTCCTGACGGATCACGGCCGCGGGGGCGGCGACCGCGGCGGGACGCGACGCGCTGACCACGTCGAGACCGCGGCCGTGATGCGCGACGATCCGGTTGAGTTCGGCCAGCGCCTCGATCTGGTCGACGATGACCTTGCGCATCTGCGCCGTGCTCTCGGCGGCCTCCTGCGGCATCTCCAGCACGCCGCGGCGCAGCTCGTTGCGCGTCGCCTCGAGCTCGCGATGCATCTCGGCGGTCATCTGCTTCATGCTCGACACCAGCGTGGCGAACTTCTCCGCCGACTGCTTGAACATCGCATCGGCTTCCTGCGTGCTCTGCTGGTAGATCTCCTGCATCTGCGACGTGGTGAGGCGGCGTTCCTCCTCCGCGTTGGCGCGGATGGCCTCGAACTGGCGGCTGAGCGCGGTCGAGCCGGCCCCCGCCGTTTCCGCCACGACCCGGGCGATGTCGCGGGCGCGCTCCTCGGCGGCCGCCAAGGACTCGTCGAGCAGGGTGGTGAAGCGCGTCAGACGCTGGTCGAGATCGGCGGTGCGCAGATCGATGGTGGTGACCAGCGATTCCAGCGTCGTCTTGCGATCCGAGATCGAGACGGTCGCATCGCGGTTGCTCTGCTCGACGATGGCCGCCGCCTCGATCAGCGCCTTGCCATGCGCGTCGAACTGGCCGGACAGCGAATTGAGATCCTCCAGCGCCCGCGAGGTCTTGGAGTTGAACACGTTGAGCTGGTCCTCGAGCGTCTGCGTCGCGGTGCCGTTGCGCGCGGTGACGTCGTTCATCGCTGTGACGAAGTCGGCCACCCGGGTGACCAGCGCCCGCTCCAGCGAGTTGAGGTTGTCGTGGGCGCCGGTCAGGACCTCCTGCAGCAGGATGTTGCCCTCGCGCAGACGTTCGAACAGGGCGACCGTATCGGTGCGCAGGATCTTGCTCGTCTCCTGCATCTCGGTGACCGCAGCCACCGAGACCTGGCGCGACTGCTCGATCGCCGCGCGCGAGGCCTGCTCCAGCTCCTTGAGCGACTTGGTGATCGCGGTGGTCGCGAGCTCTCCCGCCGAGGTGATGGTGCGGGCGACCTCGGAGCCGTTGCCATTGACGCTCTGGGCGAAGTTCTGGCCGCGGACCTCGATCGCCTTCAGCGCGTCGGTGGTGACGCGATCGATCTCGATCGTGAGCTGGTTGGTCTTCGAGTTGAGTGCCTCCACAAGGGTGCCGCGCTTGCCGTCGAGCATCTGCGACAGCCGCTCGCTCTGCTGCTGCACATAGGTGACGATCTCGTCGGTCTTGCCGGTCATGGCCGAGCCGAACGAGTTGCCGGCGGCGAGCACCGAGCGCTCGATCTCGGTCGAGGTCGACTTGACCCGCGTGGAGACCTCGTTGGAGGCGGCGACGAGCGCGCTCTGCGCATTGAGCGCGCTGCTCTGGATCGCATCGGTGGTGTTCGCCGCGACGGAATTGATGACGCGCTCGATCTCCGACGACATCGCCTTGAGCTGGCCCGCGGTGTCGGTGGAGGTGGCGGTCAGCAGGTTCTGTGCCTCGCGCGCGCCGCCGACGATCACCGCGACCGTCTCGGTCGTGGTCGTCGTCAGCACCGCCTGGGCTTCGCGTGCGCTGCCGACCAGGGTGGCCGCGGTGTCGGCCGACGTGGCGGTCAGCGACATCTGCGCCTGGCGCGCGCTGTTGAGGATCGAGGTCGCGGTATCGGCGCCGACGGACGACAGCGTCCGCTCGACGTCGACGGCCAGCGACTTGACGTGCTCGGTTGCTTCCGTCGAGGCGGTGACGAGCTTCGACTGGACGTCGCGGGCGCTGTCGACGATCGCTGCGGCGGTGCTGGTTCCGACCGCGGCGAGCGTGCGCTCGACGTCGGCCGCCAGCGACTTGACGTGATTGGCCGCTTCGGACGAAGCGCTGATCAGCGTGCTCTGCGCTTCCCGGGCGCCGCCGGTGATCGTTTCCGCGGTGGTCGTCCCCGCGATCGACAGCGAGCGCTGGACGTCGACGGTCAGCGCCTTGACCTGTTCGGCCGCTTCGCTCGATGCCGCGAGCAGGGCATGCTGGGCATCACGGGCGCCCGCCGTGATGGCTTCGGCGGTTTCCGTCCCGGCACTGGTCAGCGAGCGCTGCACGTCGGCTGCGAGCGACTTCACGTGCTCGGCCGCGTTGGAGGAGGCGGACACCAGCGTGTTCTGGACCTCGCGTGCACCGGCGAGGATCGAGGCTGCCGTGGCCGAGCCGGCGGCCGTCAGCGCCTGCTCGACGTCAACGGCGAGCGACTTGACGTGGGTGGCGGCATCGGAGGAGGCGGACACCAGCGTGTTCTGGGCCTCGCGCGCACCGGCGAGGATCGAGGCTGCGGTGGTCGAGCCTGCCGCCGTGAGCGTGCGCTCGACGTCGGCCGACAGCGACTTGATCTGGTCGGCGGTCTCGCCGGAGGCCGCGACCAGCGTGGCCTGGGCCTCGCGCGCACTGGTCAGCACGGCCTCGGCCGCGCTGCTGCCTGCGTTCGACAGGGCACGCTCGACCTCGGCGGAGGTGTTCTTCAACTGCGATCCGACGTCGGTCGAGACGTTGAGCAGCGCCTGCTGTGCCGAGCGGGCCCCGGTCTGGATGGTCTCGCTGGTGTTGACCACGAGGTTGGTCAGCGCCCGCTCCGCATCTTCCACATGCGACTTGATGCTGGCGGACAGCAGCTCGGCGCGGGTCATCAGTTCGTCGCTCGCCTGGCGACCGCTGCTCTCGATGCGGCCGGCCACGGCCTCGACGCGCGAGCCGAGCAGGTCCTCGAACTGCGACACGCGATGGTCGATGTCCTTGGCGATCGAGCCGACGCGGGTCTCGATGCCCTGATGGATGTCCTGGAAGCGCGCGGTGACGGCTTCGGTCAGCTCGTAGCTGCGGCCGTCGATGATGTTCGACAGGCTGTGGATGCGCTGATCGATCGCTTCGAGCGCCTTGTCGGTGCCGTCAGTCAGCGAGGAGGTCAGTATGTTGAGGCGGGAATCGATCGACTGGATCGCCTGCGCCGAGCCATCGGTCAGCGAGGAGGTCAGCACGGTCAGCCGCGAGTCGATCGCGTGCAGCACCTGGGCAGCGCCGTCGGTCAGCGAGTTGGACAGAGTGCCGAGGCGGCCTTCGATCGTCGAGGTGACCGAGGTCGCGCGGTTGTCGAAGTTCTCCTCGAGCGACTTGAGGCGGCCCTCGACGCTGTCGTCGAAGGTCTTGATCTTCGCATCGAGCGAGGTGTCGAGGGTGGTGATGCGGGCCTGCAGATTGGTCTCGAACTGGTTCAGCCGCTGATCCAGCGTCGCCGTGATCTCACCGCTGTTGGACGACAGCCGCGTATCGAACGTATCGACATAGGACTTGAGATTGTCGGAGATTTCCTGGGTCCGCTGGCCCATGCGCTCGACGATCTCGCCGCCATAGGTCTTCACCGTGCGGTCGAATTCGGTGATGTGCCGGGTGATCAGCGCGCCCAGCGTCGAGCTGTCGCGTGCGAAGCGCTCGGCGAGCTCGGTGCCCTGGTTCTTCACCAGCTCGTCGAAGGCGCTGATCTGGATCGACAGCGTGTCGTGGGTGCTCTCGGTCTGGCTCACGACCTTGGCGACCAGTGAATTGACGGTCGCATCGAGCGACTCGCTCGCCTTCTCGCCTGACGTGACGATGTGGCCGGACATGCGCTGGCTCGCCTCGTCGATCTTGGTGACGAGATCGCCGCTGCGCAGCTCGAGCTCCAGCAGGAGGGACTCGCCGGACGCCTTGAGCTGGTCGTGAACCTGCTCGGTTCGCACCGAGATGCCGTCGACGATGGCCGCCGTGCGCTGCTCGAACTCGCTGGTGATGCGGTCGATGCGCTCGTTGAGCATCTCGTGGACTCGGTCCGACAGGTCGGCGAACTCGTCGTGGACGTGGCCGGTCTTGAAATTGAGGCTGGTGGTGAGCCGCTCCGAGGCGTCGAGCACGGCGCGGGTGGTCTCGGCGCTGGCCTCTTCGAGCCGGTCGAGCAGATCGCCGCCGCGCTCGCCGAGCGCGAGGATCATGTTGTCGCCGGCGTTGCCGAGCGCGGCCGTGATGTGGGCGCCGCGCTCTTCCAGCGCGCCGGTGATGCTCTTGGCGACCTCGTCGACCCGCGAGGCGATCGCGTCCGAGATCAGCGCGATGTCGTGGCGAAGGTCGATCTGGACGCCCGAGATGGCGCTCCGGACCTGCTCGGCCTGGCCCACGAGGTTGTCGCGCTGATGGGCGATGTCCTGGAGCAGGGCGCGGATGCGGACCTCGTTGTCGCTGTAGGCGCGCTCGAGCGCCGCAACCTCGTTGGCGACCAGCATCTCGAGCTCGCCGGCACGCGCGATCGCGCGTTCGACGCCGTCGCCCATCGCCGCGACCTCGCGGCGGATGGCCTGGCCGACGGTCACGATGGAATCGCTGACGGCGCCTTCCGGCTCGGAGAAGCGGATCGCGACCTGCGCCATCGACTGCGCGATCATGCGCAGCTCCTGGCCGCGCCAAGCGAGGCTCGCGAGGAAATAGAACAGCAGAACCGGGGCAAAGAACACTGCGGCGAGGCCTGCCATGACCAGCACGCCGCCGCTCTGGCCGATCAGGGTCTGCAAAGCGGGCAGGAAGCCGATGGTCAGCAGGACGCAGCCGACGATCCAGATGCCTGCAAAGGCGGTTGCCAGCGTGTAGACGCCGCGTGACGGGCGGCCCTTCTGGATCGCCTGCAGCAATTGGCCGATGGTCTCGCGGTCGTCGTTGGCCGGGCGGCGCGCGGCGAGCGGCGGCGGCTCGATCTCGTCAAGGCTGCTGCGGTCGATGCCCGGACGCGAGTCGAACGAATCCAGACTGGACACGCCGTTCGGCATGACGGGCGGAGCCCCGTCAGCGTGGACCGAGCCCTGCGAGTCCGTGGGCGCGGACGAATCGCTGATGTTCAAAGCCTCCTGAATGGCGGACAGCGCAACTTCAGTCGGGTCTTTGACCTTTTTCGGAGTGTTCGCCATGTTGAGTCCGAGCCCTCGTCTTAATTTCGATCCGGCGAGCCGCGTACGAGTGCCCTCTCGCAACGCTCGAACCGGACGTCATCCCTCGCAGGCACCAGGGGTGGCAAATTCCGCCAGGTGACCCACTCCATCCGGGCATCATCCTATTGGCTGTGCCTGTTGAAAGAAATGGCCGTGGTTAAGAGATTCTTAATCATCGTTAACAGCAGCCGCCGTTAACACTCTAGAAGTTCTGCGAATTCCCGTTTCTGCCGTGATTGGGGCAGAGCCGGGCCCAAATCACGGCAAACCCGCGGCAATTGGGCCGGTAACAATGCATTAACCATTGTCGTGCTTGGCTTACCACAGGCGCGCGCGGCGCGCCCGGACCGGATTGCCGCCATGATTCCCGACCTTTCACGGATCGAATGGATGCCCTCGCCCCCGCTGGTTCCCGATGACGGGCCGATCAGCCTGGACCTGCTGCGCCGGATGACGCTCGGCGACAGCGCGCTCGAGCGCGAGGTGCTCGCCATGTTCTCCAGCCAGGCCGTCCGCCTGCTGGAGCGGTTGCAGGTGATGCCCGAGGACGCCGCCACCGTTGCCCACACGCTAAAGGGCTCGGCCCGCGCCGTCGGCGCGCTCGACGTCGCCGACGCGGCGGAAGGGCTCGAAGCGGCGCTGCGGGCGGGCGACCCGGCCGATGCGCTGGCCTGGCTCGGCACGGCGATCGCGCAGGCCCGCGCGGCGATTTCGGAGATGCTCGGCGCGGCCTGAGCGGCCGGCCGCAGCACTAGCGCGGAGCGGAGCGGTCCGTTATAGGACAGCCCGACCTCATTTCCTGCGCAGCACGAGCACACATGGCCAAGATCACCTTTGTCGACCATACCGGCGAATCCCGAACCGTTGACATCGAGAACGGCGCGACCGTGATGGAAGCGGCGATCCGCAATGCCATTCCCGGCATCGAGGCCGAATGTGGCGGCGCCTGCGCCTGCGCGACTTGCCATGTCTATGTCGACGAAGCCTGGCGCGAGAAGGTCGGCCCGCCGACCCCGATGGAAGAGGACATGCTCGATTTCGGCTACGACGTCCGGCCGAATTCCCGTCTTTCCTGCCAGATCAAGGTCTCCGACGAACTCGACGGCCTCGTCGTCTCCACCCCCGAGCGTCAGGCCTGACGGGTCGCCTCGCGCCCTCGTCGCCGCGCCTCCGATGATCGCCGCCAGGCCTACGCCGGCGGCGCGACCGCCACGCCGCGACGAGCCCAGGGCTGTAGCGCCGCGATGAGCTTCGGCGTCAGCGGTGCGGGCTTGCGTGTGACCTCGTCGATCAGAACCATCACGGCGGTGGCCGACGCCACGCAGCGCCCGTCCGAGAACACGACCTGCTCGCAGGTCACCGACGTACGCCCCAGCCTCACGACCCCCAGTCCCAGCTCGATCGTGCCCGGCCAGCGCAGCTCGGCCCGGAAATGCATGTCCAGCCGCACCATGATCCAGGCCAGCCCGTCCTGGGTCAGGCCATGGCGCGGGTCTTTCATCAAGGTCACCCGGCCGGTCTCGAAATAGGTCGCGTAGACCGCATTGTTGACGTGCTGGTTGGGATCGAGGTCGCCGAAACGGACATTGTCCGCGAGGCGGTAGGGAAAGTCCTCCAGGCGTGGCGCGTGGTCGCGGCGGGCCGTCTCTGTCACCGATTGATCTCCATCATTCATGTCCCCTTCAAACCCGGCTAAGCCCGCCGCTGCAAGCCGCGCGCGAGCCAGGGGCGGCTTTTGTGCCTTCCCTGCGACCACACCGTTGGCTACAAATTCGGAACCGCCATCTTGCGCCATCCGTCGAGCGGCGCCTCCAACGAGAAGAGCGACATGAGCGAAGCGATCAAGACCGATGTGCTGATCATTGGCGCGGGCCCTTGCGGACTGTTTGCCGTTTTTGAACTGGGGCTGCTCGACATCAAGGCGCATCTGATCGACATCCTCGACAAGGTCGGCGGCCAATGCGCCGAGCTGTATCCGGAGAAGCCGATCTACGACATTCCCGGCGTGCCGATGGTGACGGGGCAGGGCCTCACCGATCAATTGATGGAGCAGATCAAGCCGTTCAGTCCGACCTTCCATCTCGGCGAGATGGTCGAGAAGGTCGAAAAGATCGGCGATCCCGGTTTTCGCGTCACCACCGATGCCGGCAAGGTGTTCGAGTGCAAGGTCGTGGTGATCGCGGCCGGGGGCGGCTCGTTCCAGCCCAAGCGCCCGCCGGTGCCGGGCATCGAGGCCTATGAAGGCACCTCGGTATTCTATGCCGTGCGCAAGATGGAGCAGTTCCGCGACAAGAATGTCGTCATCGTCGGCGGCGGCGACTCCGCGCTCGACTGGACGCTCAACCTGCACCCCATCGCGAAGCGCATTACGCTCGTTCATCGCCGCGACGACTTCCGTGCCGCGCCCCACAGCGTCGAGCAGATGCGCGCGCTCGTCGCCGGCGGCAAGATGGATCTGCGCATCGGCCAGGTAACGGCGCTCGAAGGCGCCAATGGCCAGCTGTCGGCTGCGACGATCAAGGGCAACGACAACGCGGTCGAGACCGTCCCCTGCGAGATGATGCTGCCATTCTTCGGACTGACGATGAAACTCGGTCCAGTTGCCGAGTGGGGCCTCGCGCTCGAGCACAATCTCATTCCGGTCGAGACCTCTGCCTTCGAGACCTCCGTACCCGGCATCTTCGCGATCGGCGACATCAACACCTATCCTGGCAAGATCAAGCTGATCCTGTGCGGCTTCCACGAGGGCGCGCTGATGGCGCAGAAGGCGCACCGCTACGTGTATCCGGAGAAGCGGCTGGTGTTCCAGTACACGACGTCGTCGTCGAGCCTGCAGAAGAAGCTCGGCGTCAACTAATTTGTCGGCGGTATGGAACCTTCCGCCGCCGGACCAACTCAAATGTGAAGAAATGTTTCCTGCGCGTGCCGGTTTCACCGGCGCGCCAGACCTGTTATGGGGCTGGAACGATGCATGAAACGGCCGTACTGTGCGGCCATTCATTTTGTGACTTGGTCAAGGTGAGATGATGATGCGCAATGCGTTTCCCCGACTTCGGCTGGTGCCTGATGTGACGAAGCTCGCGATCGGCGCGCTCGTCGTTGCCGGTGCTCTGCTGATGCGGCCTGCGCTAGCGGCTGAGCCGACCGCGGCCGGTCTGTGGCAGAAGGTCGAGGATGGCAGGCCCGTCGGCTGGTTTCTCTTCATCGACCACGACGGCGTTTTCGAGGGCGTGATCGCCAAGACGTTTCCGCGTCCCGGCGACAATCCGAACGAGGTCTGTTCGAAGTGCAGCGATGACCGCAAGAATGCGCCGGTGCTCGGCATCTCCTTCGTGCGCGACATGAAGCGCGAGGGCCTGAAATACGAAGGCGGCAACGTGCTCAATCCGCGCGACGGCAACATCTGGAAGGCCAATATGCGGGTCAGTCCGGACGGGCAGACGCTGATCCTGCACGGCTATCTCGGCATCTCGCTGTTTGGCAAGGACGAGACCTGGACCCGCCTGCCGGACAGCAACATGGCGCAGATCGATCCTGCGATCCTCGCCAAATATCTGCCCTCGCAGGCGACGACGGCAACCGGCTCCGCCACCAAGCAGGCGCCTCCGATGATGAAGAAGCCGGCTGCAGTCAAGTAGACTGCTTCCGAACTGCGACCGTCCTCGCTCCTGGCCGACAAGGGATCGCGATCTCGGACACCGCGTCGGCGAAGAGCTTGATCCAGATCAACCGCGTGGTCGAGGACAAGGTCTCCATGATCATTCGAGCGTTGCTTGCCGGTGATCGTGCAGGCCATTGGCCGCAGCGGTCGGAATTCGACGAGGGAGCGATGCTGATGCTGCGTTGGATAATCGCGGGGAGCGCGGCCATCTCCATGATCCCGATCGCCGCTGCTCAGACCTATGAGTCCAATTATCCTGTCTGCCTACAAAGGTGGGAATGGGGTGGTAGCACCTATGTCGAATGCACCTATACGTCCTGGGATCAGTGTCGAAGGGCAGGCCGGGGCCTCGCGGCCATGTGCGTGAACAACCCATATTGGGTACAAGGACAATCAGGATCGCTTGGCGGTGGTCGCCGTCGATTTGCGCGCTGAGCGTTGGGACGTCGAGGCCGACACGTTCTTTCGAGGCGGCCCGGCTCTCCATCCGCTCCCAACTCCCCATGAGGCTCTGCAATCTCGCCGCTCCACAGCCTTTGTTCCTGAGCGCCCGCTCACGGAGGGCGTCCCGAAAGACGGTATGCGGAGCGGAGCGCTTCAGGCTGTTCTTCCTCTGCGATCCCTACCCGAATGGCCGACTACTGCCTCACCATGCCCGCCGGCGGCAGCGGCTGGCTGGTGACGTTGGGCTCGGCCGCATCGAGGTTGAGCACTTGCGCCGCGGCCGGAAAGGCGGCGTCGGCCATCGCGGCATGGCCCTCCGCCGTCGGATGCACGGCGCCGCCATAGACCGCGGACAGCACGCCCCAGCTCGCATCGTGGATGTCGGAGGGCTGCATCGCCGCCGGCAGCCCTTGCGGATAGGTCATCGCCGAGAAGTAGCTGTCGTTGGCATCGCGGATCCAGCGCGCGCGCGGCAGATAGGGACGATACTCGCTGGCGCCGCGGCCGCACAGCAGCGGCTCGTTGGCGGCGCTGACGATGTTCGGATCGAAGCTGGCGCCGTCGGCCGAAAAGCATTCGCGGTCGAACGGCGGATCCTGCGTCGAGCGGGCGCAGAAGCCGTGATCGGCAAACGCGGCCTGATGCGCGTCAACGAAGGTCATGCGGTCGGCCTGCGGATCGCGGCACAGGACTCCCGCGGTACATTGCGCCAGCCCGCGTAGTGACGGCAGGAACTCGTTCTCGACGAAGCCCGCGACCTTGGCGAGCCGCTGCGGATTGGCATTGAACGATGGGTGGATATCGAAACCGGCCGGACCACCCGGGCAGGGCGTGCCGGGGCCGCTCAGTGCCGGGTTGCCGTAGGAGGTGTAGATGACGTGCGAGAGGTCGCCGACCAGCGGCTTCAGCGCCTCGCGCAGCTTGGCAAAACCCTGCGGCAGGTCGCGCGCCAGCTCGCTGCGCGATTCCTCGACCGAGCCGATCACGCCTGAGCGTTTGAACAGCGTGCGTTCGGTCGGCGTATCGACGATGACGTCGGCGACGAGACCGGAGAAGTTGATGTCGTTGGCGCCGATCGACAGCAGAATCAGATCGAGCTTGCGGTCCGGCTGGCGACGCTTGGCCGCGGTCAGCGCCTCGCGCAGCTCGCCGAGCTGGCCGTTGACGCTGCCGGCGCAGGTGGTCGCGGCGCGGCCCGGCGTGCATTCGCGCGCGCGCTGGCTGCCGAACAGGCCGTCGGCGATGGTGGCGCCGGTGCAGGCGAGCGGCAGGTAGGTGACCGCGACGTGCGGATAGCGCACCGCGAGCGCCAGCGCCGTGCGGGTCTGGTAGCTGTAGAGCGAGCGATGGCAGGCCGCGTTGAGCCAGACCGCGCTGTGCTTCTGCCAGTTCTGCAGCGTGTCCGGCGCCTCGCAGGCGCGGCCGCCTTTGAAGCCGGCCCGGCTCGGCCGATAATATTGCGCGGTCGGGCCGCCGAGATAGGAGCGGAAGCAGAAGCCGTCGTCGGCGAGCGCGATCGGGCGGTCGGGATTGCCCTCGCCGGAGGCGATGCTGTCGCCGAGGCCGGCGATCAGGACGTCGCGGACCTGGATTCCGGTCGAGACCTGCTGCGTGCCTTCCGGGCTGGCGACATCGACGGATGCGACGGTCTGGCGGCCGTAGCGGACGCGCAGGTTGACCGGTTCGGCGCAGTCGAATGTCGAGGTCTGCGGCCCGTCGCCGTCGTCGAACGACCACGCGCAGGTGGCGCCGACCGGGACCGGGCCGGTCAGGCGCACCGTGACCGGATGGTCGATCGGCGTGAGATAGCTTTCCTTGACGTTGTCGCGCGTGCACGGCTCGTTGATGCGGCCGGCGAGGTCGATGCAGAGCCGGTTGACGACGTTCCGGGCCCAGCCGCGGCCGTCGCTCTGCACCGCCAACGCCTGCTCGGCGGCGAGGATGGAGCGGTCGCGCGTGCTCTCGGTATGCAGCAGGAAGTCGCGCTCCTCCCGGAAGAGACGGAAGCGGTTGCGCACCTCCCAGCTGATCTGCAGCGGCGCTGCGCCGAACTGCGCGGCCGCCTCGGTGGCGGCGAGAGGGGCGAGCAGGCCGGCCAGGACGCAGGCGGCGAGCAGCGGACGAAGGGGCATTCGGGTCATGCGCAAGGATTCACGTCAGCGATGGGGCGGAAATAAGAGGATCGCACGCGAGTTCAACCGGTCGAGGGTCGAACCGTCGCGTCATCCGCGAGACGATTGTTGCTCAGCGCTGGGAGTGGCGCTTGATGCGCTGGGGAACCGCGGCGGGCGCCGTGGCTGCGGCGCGCTTGGCGGCGACCTCGTCCTCGCAGGCTGAGTTCAGCCGGCGCCGCTCCTGCCACGGCTTCACGACGTTCAGCCAGAGTTCCCTGATGCCCATGATGGAGATCGCCGTCGCAAACGGGATCACGAAATACAGCACGCGGAAAACGAGCAGGGTGGCCAGCAACTGCTCGCGGCCGAACTGCGGCAGCGCCACGAGCATCGCGGCATCGAACACGCCGATGCTGCCGGGCGCGTGGCTGGCAAAGCCGAGCAGGGTGGCGAGGATGAACACCACCGACAGCGACAGGAAATCGATCGGCGGAGCGGCGGGGACGAGGAGGTACATCGCCAGCGCGCAGAAGCCGAGGTCGACCACTCCGATCAGGATCTGCACGAGCGTGAGCTGCGCCGAGGGCAGCACCACCTTCCAGCCGTTCTGGCCGAGCTGGCGCCGGTTCTTGCCGGCGGTCAGCCAGCCGAGATAGGCGAAGATCGCCCCCAGGATGCCGATCGCGATCAGCTGGTTCACCGCCGGGGGCAACTGGTCCATCGCGGTGGCGGCGGCCGGATGCAAGGTCATGCCGATGCCGAGTACGAACAGATTGCCGAGCCAGAAGGTCAGGCCTGACAGGAAGCAGATCTTGGCGACGTCGATCGCGGACAGGCCGTAGTCGGAGTAGATCCGGAACCGAATGGCGCCGCCGGTGAACACGGTGGCGCCGATGTTGTGGCCGATCGAATAGCTGGTGAAGGCGCTCATCGCCGCGATGCGATAGGGCACGTGTTTCTTGCCAATCGTTCGCAGTGCAAAATAGTCATAGAAGGTCAGCGTGCAGAACGCGCCGACCACACACAAGGCCGCGAGGGCGATGTGACCGGGCGGGATTTCGGTGAGCGCGGTCAGGATGACGCCGGCATCGACGCCCTTCAGCGTACGCACGAGTGTCGTGATCGCGAAGGCGATGATCGCAAGGCTCGCTGCAATCCCCAGCCGCTTCCAGCCGATCCATTTCTTGAAGCCACGCCCAAGCGTGGTCAGCAGGCGCTGCATTCATCCTCCCGGCGGGGCGGTACTAGATCTTGGAAAAGAGGCGAAACCATTGATCGATGGGGCGGGCAATTCGTGACAGCCTGTTCCTTATGCTAAAATGCGCGCCTTGTGCAGTCCTTGACACAGCTCAGCTCCGACCCATGCGGCGCGGGTCTGTCACACTCCGGTCACATAGCTGGCGGCCCGTCCGCCTCAATTCGGTCCAACTGGTCGCCCGCGCGGTTCACGAGAACCCTCGTCCCTGCGACCGGTTCGGCAGGGGCGGTACGCCGGAACAACCGCCGTAGCCGCCGGTTAGCGCACAGCGAACATGGCGACGATCGGTCAGGGGAGGGACCTCCCATGTTCCGAACCGAGAGGACGTGAAACAAATGGGACTGTTCACCAAGGACATCAAGACGATGAACGATCTGTTCGTTCATCAGCTGCAGGACATCTATTACGCCGAGAACCAGCTCGTCAAAGCGCTGCCGAAGATGGCGGACAAGGCGACGGATCAGAAGCTCAAGCAGGGCTTTCTGACCCATCTCGACGAAACCAGGACGCATGTGAAGCGGCTCGAGCAGGTGTTCGAGATGCACGGCATTGCGCCCAAGGCGGTCGACTGTCCGGCGATCGACGGCATCATCGAGGAGGCCGAGGAGGTCGCCGGCGAGGTCGCGGACAAGACGGTGCTCGACGCCGCCCTGATCAACGCCGGTCAGGCGGCGGAGCACTATGAGATCACCCGCTATGGCAGCCTGATCGCCTGGGCCAAGCAACTCGGCCGCAGCGACTGTGCCGCCGTCCTGCAGAAGACGCTCGACGAGGAGAAGGCGACCGACATGAAGCTGACCAAGCTCGCCGAGACCAGCGTCAATCTGCGCGCCGCGAGCTGATCGCGCCATCGTTGATGAGACAAAACGCCGCGCGGACATCCCGCGCGGCGTCGTCGCATCCGGATGCCGCGCGTCAGCTCTTACGCAACGCGAAATTGGCGCCGCAGAACGCCATCAGGGCGCCGAGGCAGAGCGCGGCGAGGCCGGCCAGCACACCCGAGGCCGATGGCACCGGGCTCGGGCCGGAGATCGCCTGGCCGATGCCGGCCAGCATCAGCACGCCGACCACGACCAGGAAGTTGCGCATCCGCTGCGGGATCTCGCCCGATACCGCGCTGTGCATGATGTTGGCGATGAAATAGCCCGAGGAGAAGCCGACGGTGGCGATCAGCCACCAGGCGATCGCCGATCCCGCCGGCATGAAGGCGCCGCTCTCGGTCTGCCACAGGCCGCCGAGATCGAGGCCGTAGCGGGCGCCGAGCATGTGCACCGCCAGCGCCAGCAGCACGCCGGCGGCCATCGCTCCGGCCAGGATCAGGTGGCGCGGAAAATAGATCGTTTCGCTCATGCTCCGTTTGTAGGATAAGGCGCGCGCCACACGCAACAGGACCGATCCATTTCCGAGCGCACCACCACGGCCGGCGATGATGCGATCCGCTACGCCTACAAGGCGTCGCTGATCGGGGCCGCGCACCAGTTCGAGCTGACCGGGCAGGGGCTGTCGTGGCGGTTCGCCGGCCGGACCGGCCTGTGGCCTTACGCCGACATCGCCGCGATCCGGCTGTCCTACCGACCGGTGTCGATGCAGGCGAGGCGTTTTCGGGCCGACATCACCCATCGCGATGGCCGCCGCCTCAGCATCATCTCCGTCTCGTGGCAGACGGCGGCCCTGATGGCGCCGCAGAGCGAGGCCTATCGTGCTTTCATCCTCGGCCTGCATGCGCGGCTCGCCTTCAGCGGCAGCAGCGCCCGGCTGACCGCGGGCCTCGGCCGCGTCACCTACGGCGCGGCGCTCGCCGCGATTGCGCTGCTCGCCGTGGCGATGGCCGGGCTTCTGGTGCGCGCGCTCGTCATCGCCGAATGGTCGGGCGCGTTGTTCCTGATCGGATTCGCCGCGCTGTTCGCCTGGTATGTCGGCGGCTTCATCACCCGCAACAGGCCGCGCAGCTACACGTTCACGGAGATTCCGGCCGCGCTGCTGCCGTGATCACGCAACCTCATCGCCGGTCACCGAATGTGATCATGCAGATTTCGCGCGCCATGCCAGAGTGAGCGAGTCGCTTTCGGAGAGGACCGATGCAGGATCGCGCGCTGCGCAGACCGGATGACGCCGAGATCGCCGCGGTCAACGCGCGGCATTTCGCCGATACGCCGCTGCGGCCGGCCGATCTCCTGTTCGTGTTCGGGACCCGCGTCGACGAGGAGCTGCGTGCCGAGACGGCGGTGAAGCTGTGGCAGCAAGGCTACTTCCGCCACGCCATCGTCAGCGGTGGGATCACGCCGGGCGCTGATCTTTCGGAGTGTACGCTGATCAAGGCCGCCATGGTGGGGCGCGGCATTCCGGCCGAGCGCATCCTCGAAGAGCACCACGCCACGAATACCGGCGAGAACGTCGCGTTCGCGCTGCCGGTGATCGACGCCGCGCTCGGCCTCGCCAATGTCGGCAGCGTGATCTGCCTCGGCAACAGCTGGACCGCTCGGCGCTACGCGATGACCCTGCAGCGCCACTGGCCCGAAGTCGAGAAGATGCTGCTGACGGTCGATAGCTTCGGCGTACCGCGGCAGTTGTGGCACACCCATCCGGAGTTCCGCCGCCGCGTGCTCAGCGAATGGGACAAGATCGAACCTTATAAGGCGAAGGGCTTCATCGCGGAGTGGCCGTGATCTCAGAGGAAGCCGGAATGGCAGCAACAAGCTCCGTCATTGCGAGGAGCGAAGCGACGAAGCAATCCAGAATCTTCGCGGAGCCCTGGATTGCTTCGCTTCGCTCGCAATGACGGTTAGCACCAAATTGAATCCATTAAACCCGACATGCAGAACGTTTGGACGCCTGCACCGTTACGGGCCAGCATTCACTTCAGACCAAAGAGGGAGCTTATATTTGCGAGCGCCATAACGATAGTGGGCCGCCATGATCAAGCCGAACAGAACCCCGGCAACGACGGCTCCGGTGATCGCCACGACACCGGACCCGCTCACCTTGGACCAAACGAATATCCACATGATGGCTCCCCAGGCGGTGCCAAACCACGCCGCCGTAAAGGCGAAGTTGAAGCCGAAGCTGGCGAAATGCGGTGGTGGCAAGGGCAATCCGAGGCGCCAGAGCAAGCGATAAAGCGGAGGCTCGTAACTGCTTCGCCACATGCCGGTTGCAGCCAGGATGGCCAATGCGGAATCCAGTCTTGACGGGGAGCTCATGGGGTATCTGCACTCGAATTCGCAACCGACCGTTTCATCTGCCGAGCTTAAGGAACCCGTTTGCGTCAGCCAAGTCTTGATATCAGCCAAGTCTTGATATCGAGGGGAGCTGACGCTCAAGGCCTGACCACCAGCACCGAGCACTTCGCGTAGCGCACCACGTGCCCCGCGTTGCTGCCGAGGAAGTAGGTGCGCATCGCCGGGCGGTGCGAGGTCATCACGATCAGGTCGGCGTTGACCTTGGCCGCCTCCTCGAGGATCTCGTGATAGATGCCGCCCTGGCGTACCGTGTAACTGATGCGCTCGGCCGGGATGCCGGATTCGCGCGCCACGATCGACAGCGCTTCCTCGGCGGTCTCGCGCTGCTGCGCATCGAAATCGGCCGGGACGTATTCGGCGAGCATCACCGGCGTCATCGGCATCACGTTGAGCAGATGCACGGTGCCGCTCCAGGTCTGCGCCAGCGTGGCCGCGGTGGCGATGGCCGGCTTGGCGAGGTCGGTGTCAGCCAGATCGATCGGCACCAGAATCGAGTTGAACATCGAAGGTCCTCCTCTGTCCGCCGGCATTACGCGCCGGACCCGACCTGCCTGTCAATCGACCGAGCCGTGCTTGAGCAGCTTGGGCGTGACGAACCTCAGGAGATGGCCGCGGGTGAAGCTGATGTCGCCCCAATCGTCGGTGTCGAAATCGAGCACCGCGAGTCCCGCGGTCGGCATGTTGCGCATCAGCTCGTGGCGGGCCTCGGAATCGCCCTCGCCGGTCAGTGCCAGCGCCAGCTCGTGCATGCCGGGATTGTGCCCGACGAGCAGGAGCTGCTTCGGATCACGCGCTGCCGCGAGGCGGATGTGATGCAGCATCTGCATCGGCTCGGCGCCGTAGAGCTCGGGAACGGTCTCGACCTGCGGGGGCGGGACGCGGTCCTTCATCGCCGCAAGCGCGAGATCCCAGGTCTGCTGCGCCCGAACCGCGGTCGAGACCAGCACCAGCTCCGGCACCGGCGGGTGGCTGGCGATGAAATCGCCGATCATGGCGGCATCCTGGTGCCCGCGCTCGTCGAGACGGCGGTCCTGGTCGCGGCCGGTCGGCGCGTCAGTCTCGGTCTTGGCGTGGCGCAGCAGCATCAATCGGCGCATGGAATTCCGTCTCGAATCGTTCAGGCTGGGTCAGCCTGTACCACGTCTCTTTATCGCCATTAAAAGCGTCATGACGTCCGGCGCAGGGTTCGCTAAGAAAACGCCATGAACGAGACTTCCACAAGCGTGAACGATGACGCGGATGCCGCAGGTGCACACCGCCGCACCAGGCTGAATTTCGACCTCGATGTCGACGTCTGCGTCGTCGGGGCGGGATTGGCCGGCTTGACGGTGGCGTTGTGCGCGGCCCGGCAGGGGGCGAGCGTCGCGGTGCTGGAAGGCCGCCAGGTCGGATGGAACGCATCCGGTCACATGATCGGCACGGTCATGCCCGGGTTCGACCTGCCGCTGCCGGATCTGATCGAGCGCGTCGGGCTCGCGCATGCCCGGGCGCTATGGGCGTTGTCCTGGTCCGGTGCCGAGTTCATCCGCGCCCAGGCCACCGCGGCGATGCCGGGCATCGGGCTCAGCGAAGGCGCGCTCGAAGTCTCCAATGTCGACGCCGGCGACGCCTTGATCCGCCGCCTCCAGATGCTGCATGAGGACTTCGACACCGAGGTCGAGGGCTGGCAGGTCGAGCGCGTCAGGACCGAGCTCAAGACCGACCGCTACTTCCATGGCGTCCATTACCCCAAGGCGTTCCAACTCGACGGCCGCAGGTACGTTCACGCGCTGGCGCGGCTCGCGCACCGGGCCGGGGCAAGGATCTTCGAGGACACGCCGGTGGTCAGCATCGACGCGTCGGGCGTGCGCAAGCGCATCGTGACGCCGTCGGCGCGGATGCGCGCCTCGCACATCGTGCTCGCCGGCAACATCCATCTCGGCGCGCCGCTGCAGAAGCTGTCCGATACGCTGCTGCCGGTGTGGCGCTATGGCGGCGTCACCGCGCCGCTCGGCGAGCGGCTGGCTGATGCGATCGCCTTCCGGGGCTCGGTCAGCGACACCGACGGCATCGATCATTTCCGCGTCGTCGACGGCGACCGGCTGATGTGGGCGAGCCCGGAGACGACCTGGGACGCCCGGCCCAGCGGATTTGCCGCGGCGCTGCAGCGCCGGATCCGCACGGTGTTCCCGCAACTCGGCCGCGTCGAGATCGCCGAGACCTTTGGCGGCGTCACCGGCCAGACCGTGCACGGCATGCCGCAGATCGGCCAGCTCCGCAAAGGCCTGTGGGTCGCGAGCGGCTTCGGCCGGCAGGGGCTCAACACCTCGGCGATGGCCGGGCAGTTGATCGCGCAGGCGATCCTCGCTGGCGACGACCGCTGGAAGCTTTTCTCGCCGTTCGAATTGGTCTGGGCCGGCGGCGTCAGCGGCCGGGTCGCCGGCCATGTCGTCAATCTGTGGATCCGGGGCCGCGCCGCCGCGGCCGGGACGCTGGCGCGGCACCGCGAGCGCGTCCGCGCGCAGGAGCGTGTGCGCGAGATCAGGGCGGCCGAAGCGCGGCGCCGGGCGGCCGAGCGGCCCGGCTCGCGGCTGCCGCTGCGGCCGCAGCCGTCCGATCTGAACCACCGTCCCGACGCCGGGGAGGGCTGACACCTCGCAAGAAAGTGAGCCGTCGCGCCCGCGCCTGACGTAACTTCGCGGGATCCCGTCCGTAGATCCGGTAACCCATCGCCGCACGGAGACGTCCATGATCGACCGCCGCATGATGTTCACCACCGCCGCCGGACTGTTCGGCTTCTCCGCCCTGCGCTGGCTCGGCGGTTCCGCGCCGGCCCGCGCCGCCGAGAAGTTCGAGATCGAGAAGACCGAGGCCGAGTGGCGCGCGCAATTGACGCCGCAGCAATACGAGATCCTGCGCGAGGAGGGCACCGAGCGGCCCTGGACCAGCCCGCTGCTGAAGGAGCATCGCAAGGGCACCTTCGCCTGCGCCGGCTGCGACCTGCCGCTGTTCTCCTCCGACACCAAGTTCGACAGCGGCACCGGCTGGCCGAGCTTCTTCAAGCCGCTCGACAATGCCGTGGCGACCCGCCAGGACAAGACCTACGGCATGGTCCGCACCGAGGTGCATTGCCGCCGCTGCGGCGGCCATCTCGGCCATGTGTTCGACGACGGCCCCAAGCCGACCGGCCTGCGCTACTGCATGGACGGGCTCTCGCTCACGTTCCACCCGGCAAATCCGTCGTCGACCTGACAGGAATTTGCGCCAGGATATTCCGGCTCGTCCGTTCAAGGCTCGATGGGGGTCTTCAGGACGCGCCGGTAGCCGTGACGAGCGGCCGCGCCGGAGCGCGATTTGGCGCGTCCGGCCCGGCAAGAACTGCCGGCTCGGCAATTGTTCACCAGTTTTGACGCCGGTTTTTTTACGTTGTTGTTTTACAACGCGCTGATTTCAAAGCATTTTCTCATCTGGCACAGCGATTGCGACAGCTCTCCACGAAACGCGGTGCGGGCCGACCCGCCACCGGCATCACAGTGGAGAGATTGGTATGGGTATCTTCGACGCGATGAACACTTCGGTGAGCGGTCTGTCCGCTCAATCATTCGCGCTGCAGAATATTTCCGGTAACATCGCGAACGCGTCGACCGTCGGCTACAAGGGCATCGGCACCAGCTTCGAAGACCTCATTCCCAACGCGACCAACCCGACGCGCCAGAACGCCGGCGGCGTCACCGCCTTCGCCAAGGCCACCATCACCACCCAGGGCACCGTCTCGACGTCCTCGGTCGCCACCAACATGGCGATCAACGGCGACGGCTTCTTCAACGTGCAGAAGGCCTCCTCGGTCGTCGACAACGTGCCGGTCTTCACCGGCGTCACCAACTACACCCGCCGCGGCGACTTCCAGCTCAACGCCAACGGCAACCTGATCAACGGCGCCGGCTATTACCTGATGGGCGTTGCGGTCGATCCGAAGACCGGCAACGCCACCGGCAACGTGCCGACCGTGCTGCAATTCGCCAACAATTTCGTGCCGGCGCAGGCGACCACCGCAATCCAGTACGCGGCCAACCTGCCGACGCAGCCGAAGACCGCCGCCAGCGGCAACGCTGCGACCGGCACGCTGGTCGCGGCCGGCGGCCTCAACTCGGCCGACCTCTCCAACGTGCCGCTGCCGGTCGGCACCAATTTCTACGCCGACTCCACCGTCACCGGCGCCACCGCCGTGAACAAGGTGCCGGCGCAGATCACGACCTCGACATTGTTGAGCGGCGCCAGCGGCGATTCGATCTCGAGCAATTTCACCACCGGCGACACCATCACCATGACCGGCAGCGCCGGCGACGTCGTCACCTTCACCTTCGTCGCCTCCGGCGCCTCGGGTACCCAGATCAATGTCGGCGACTCCGTCGGCACGCTGCTGGCGAAGATCGCGGCCGTCACCGGCGTGCAGCCGACCATCACCGCCGGCAAGATCACGCTGCATTCCGGCAGCGGCGAGGACTGGAACTTGAGCAGTGCCTCGCCGGGTTTCACCGCGCTCGGCCTCACGTCACCCGTGGCACTGACGCGCACGGCGAGTCCCGGCACCGGCATCGTGATCGGCAACGATCTCACCAACTTCAACAACGAGACGATCTCGGGCGGCGCGGTCACGGCCTACAACTCGTCGGGCACGCCGGTGAACGTGCAGCTGCGCTGGGGCAAGGTCGACAGCTCGACGCTCGGCACGGGCCACAAGGACACCTGGAACCTGTTCTACCAGACCAACTCCAGCGCCACTGGCTCGACCGTGGCCTGGCAGAACGTCGGCACCAATTTCACGTTCGCCTCCGACGGCTCGCTGGTGTCGCCGACGACCTCCAACATCTCCATTCCCAACGTCGTGGTCGACGGCACCACGCTCGGCACCGTCAGCCTCAACATCTCCTCGGGCGCGCTGACGCAATATGCGAGCACGATCGGCTCGGCGACGATCAATCAGATCAATCAGAACGGCTTCGCCGCCGGCCAGCTGCAGTCGGTCGCCGTCAACAACAGCGGCGTCGTCACCGGCACCTTCTCCAACGGCCAGACCATCAACCTGGCGCAGGTCACGCTGTCGCACTTCAACGGCACCAACTACCTGAAGGCGCTCGACGGCGGCGCCTACGAGGCGACCGACCAGTCCGGCCAGGCCATCATCGGCGCGACCGGCAAGATCTCGGGCGGCTCGCTGGAAGGCTCCAACACCGACATCGCCGACGAGTTCACCAAGCTGATCGTGACCCAGCAGGCCTATTCGGCCAACACCAAGGTGATCACGACGGCCAATTCGATGGTGCAGGATCTTCTGAACGTGCTGCGCTGATCGCGCTGAGACGTGGCAGTTGAATTGACATAAGGCTACCGAACATGGGTTTGAGTTCTGCCCTCGCCACCGCGATGTCCGGCCTGCGCTCGACGCAGGCCGCGCTCTCGATCATCTCATCGAACGTCGCCAACGCGAACACGCCCGGCTACGTCGCGCAGAACCCGAACCAGATCGAGGTCGCCAGCGGCGGCTTCGGCTCGACGGTGACGACGACGGGCGTCAACCGTCAGCTCGACTTGTTCGTCCAGAACCAGCTCCGCACCGAGACCTCGGGTGGGACCTATGCCAATCAGATGGCCAACATCCTGAGCCAGCTGCAGACCGTGTACGGTACGCCCGGCGGCAGCGGCACGCTCGAGACGGCGCTGAACAATTTCACCACGGCGCTGCAGTCGCTGTCGAACAATCCGAGCAACCAGTCGGCGCAGTCGGTGGCGCTGTCGGCGGCGCAGGGCGTGGCGCTGCAGCTCAACGCGACCACCAAGGGCATCCAGACCCTGCGCACCAATGTCGAGCAGGACATCGGCAATTCGGTCACGCAGGCCAACGCGGCGATCAAGCAGATCGCGACGCTCAACACGCAGCTGCAGGGCCTCGACAGCTCCGACCCGCTGGCGGCGACCCTGCAGGACCAGCGCGACAACGCGATCAACACGCTTGCCAAATATGTCGACATCCGCGTCGTGTCGGATCCGACCAACGGCACGAGCGTGTTCACCAATTCGGGCATCCAGCTGGTCGGCGCAGGCCTCAGCTCCGAGTTCACCTTCTCGTCGCCGGGGACGCTCGACGCCACCTCGCTCTACAACAGCGATCCGACCAAGACCGGCGTCGGGCAGCTCAACATCAAGCTGTCGAACGGCGTGTCGCTCGACGTCGTGTCGAACAATCTCCTGAACTCGGGTCAGATCGCGGCCGACCTCAAGCTGCGCGACCAGACCCTGGTGCAGGCGCAGACCCAGGTCGACCAGCTCGCGGCGACGATGGCCTCGGCGCTGTCCGACAAGACCACGGCGGGCACCGCGGTGGCCGGTCCGCCGGCCGGCTTCGACGTCTCGACCAGCGGACTGCTGGCGGGCAACACCATCAACCTGACCTACACGGATTCGAGCAACGTCCAGCGCCAGGTCAAGATCGTCAACGTCAACGATCCCGCGGCGCTGCCGCTGAAGAACGCCTCCGGCGCCAACCCGTCCTATGTCGGCGTCGACTTCTCGCTCGGCATGGCCTCGGTGGTGTCGCAGCTCAACAGCGCGCTCGGTGGCGCGCATCTGCAGTTTTCCAATCCCTCCGGCACCACGCTGCGGATCACCGATGACGGCACCAGCCAGGCGGCGGTCAAGGCGGCCTCGGCCACCACCACCGTGCAGACGCTCGCCAGCGGCAACGCGCAACTGCCGGTTTTCACTGACGGCGGTGCGCTCTACACCGGTGCGATCACCTCGACCGGCTCGCAGATGACGGGGCTCGCGGGGCGGCTCAACGTCAACCCGGCATTGCTGAACGATCCGACCAAGCTGTCGACCTATTCGACCTCGCCGCAGACCGCGGCCGGCGACGCGACGCGACCGGACTTCCTGTTCGCGCAGCTCACCTCGGCGACCTTCAGCTACTCGCCAACCACCGGCCTCGGCTCGGCGGCGCAGCCATTCCAGGGCACGGTGTCCGGCTATCTGCAGCAGTTCGTCAGCCAGCAGGGCAGTGCCTCGACGCTGGCGACCCAGCTCAGCCAGGGCCAGGCCGTCGTGGTCAGCACGCTGAAGGAGAAGTTCCAGGGCACGGCGGGGGTCAACATGGACAGCGAGATGTCCAACCTGATCCAGGTCCAGAACACCTATGCGGCCAACGCCCATATCATGTCGGTCGTGCAAAGCATGATGCAGAGCCTGCTCCAGGCATTTTAGTGAGGCGCGTGTAAGATGTCGATCAGCAGTGTCAACTACGGAAATTCTCTGCTCGGCCTGTCCGTGCGGAATATCTCGAACCAGCTCGCGGACCTTTCCACGCAGCTCTCGAGCGGCGTCAAGGCGAACAACTACGCCGGCATGGGCCCCGACGAAGGCTTCGCGATCGCGGCGCGGGCGCAGCTCTCGAACATCTCGGCCTTCACGCTGACGATGACCCACGTCAATACCGTGATCGGCGCGGTCAATACCTCGCTGCAGTCGCTGTCCAAGATTCATGACCAGGTCCAGAGTGGCGCCTCGGCGACGCCGCAGAACCTGACCAGCACCGGCCAGACCACGGGACAATTGACGGCGCTGTCCAACCTGTCGGCCATCACCGGCATCCTCAACACCCAGGTCGGCGATCGCTACATCTTCTCCGGCAGCGCCACCGACCGGCCGGCGATCGCATCGGCCGACGACATCCTGAACGGCACCACGACGCAGGCCGGCCTGAAGCAGGTCATCGCCGAGCGGCAGCAGGCCGATCTCGGGCTCAACGGTCTCGGGCGTCTGAACCTGTCGGCGTCGGCCACGATGCCGATCACGCTGGCGGAGGACGTCGCCGGCTCGCCGTTCGGCTTCAAGCTGAGCGGCGTCACCTCGTCGCTGACCAATGCCACGGTGACCGGACCGTCCGGCTCGCCCGCGGGCATCTCGGTCGATCTCACCGCCGGCAATCCGAATGCGGGCGACCAGATCAGCTTCACCTTCAAGCTGCCCGACGGCACCTCGGAATCGATCAAGCTGACGGCGTCCACCACGACGCCGGCGCCGACCAATACGTTCGCCATCGGCGCCACGCCGGCGGCCACCTCCGCCAATCTCAACGCGGCGCTCAACACGGCGCTGTCGACGCTGGCCAACACCTCGCTGACCGCTGCCTCGGCGGTCGTCGCCGGTGACAACTTCTTCAACACGGCGAGCTCCGTGTCGGGCACGGTGGTCAACAACAAGCTCGCAACGCCGGCGCCGATCACGGGAGCGACGCTGCTGTCGGGCGGGGCGGGCTCCGACTCGATCGCGACCAGCTTTGCGACCGGCGACACCATCACCGTCAACGGGCAGACGCTGACCTTCGTCGCCTCCGGCGCCAACGGCAACAACCAGATCAATGTCGGCGACAGCGTGCAGACGCTGCTGTCGAAGATCGATACGCTCAGCGGCACGTCGACGCCGTCGACGGTCAGCGGCGGCGTGATCACCTTGCGCACCAACGACGCCGCCGGCTTCTCGGTGTCGAGCTCGAACGCGGGTGCGTTCGGGGCGCTCGGCTTCTCCGGCACCGTGACGGCGCCGACGCCGCCGTTGCGCGTCTCGGGCTCGCCGCTGGGGTCGGCGACCAGCCTCGTCAACGGTTCGGCCAACACCGTCGCCTGGTACACCGGCAACAGCGGTCCCGGCTCGGCGCGGTCGAGCGCGACCATCCGGGTCGACACGGCGCAGAGCATTCAGTTCGGCGCCCAGGGCAACGAGTTCGCGATCCGCAACCTCGTGCAGCAGACCGCGGTCTATGCCGCCGTCAACACGCCGCCAGCGGGAGCAAATGCTCCGCAGCAGATCGGCGCGCTCAGCCAGCGCATCGCCGCCAACCTGACGCCGCAGCTCGGCCAGCAGGCGATCTCGGACATCCAGACCGAGTTCGCCAACGCCCAGACCACGATGAAGGACGCCACGGCGCGCCAGACCCAGGCCAAGGCGGCCATGCAGGCCATGGTCGACCAGACCGAGGGCATCTCGCAGCAGGAGGTGGCGAGCCAGATCCTGCAGCTCCAGACCAACCTCCAGGCGTCCTACCAGACGACGGCGATGCTGGCCCAGTTGACGCTGGTGAAATATCTGTAGCGCCCCGGGGGCGGCGGTTAGGTTTTCGTTAACCACGTCTCTTTAGCTTTTGTTCAGATCTGGGGCGAGAGCCTCTTTGTCTGGAGGCGGACGTGAGTGACGGAACCGACGAGCGCATTCATCTGGTGGTCGCGACACCATGCTTCGGCGGCCAGGTGTCGAGCATCTATGCGAGCTCGATCTTCGCCCTGCAGCGCGAGTTGCGCGCCGCGTCCAACGTCGACCTCACCGTCCACATGCGCGACGGCGATGCGCTGATCACCCGTGCCAGGGCCAATCTCGTCACCCTGTTCCTCAACGATCCCTCGGCCACGCATCTGCTCTTCGTCGATGCCGACATCGGCTTCACGCCGAAGCAGGTGTTCCGGCTGATCGCGTCCGGCGGCGACATGGTCGCCGGCGTCTATCCGGTCAAGAAGGTCAACTGGAACAAGGCGCGCCGCGCCATCAATTCCAACCGCATGGACGTGCCGGCGGCATCGCTCGACTACGTGCTGGAGATCGACAATCCGGATCACGTTGCGGTGGTCAACGGCTTCACCCGCGTGCGCTATGCCGGCACCGGCTTCCTGATGGTCCGCCGCCGCGTCATCGAGACGATGATCGCGCATCCGGCCTACGCGCCGCTGCAGTTCTTCCGCGAGCATTCGCAGGATGCGCTGGCCGGCAGTCCGAACCGCTTCGCGCTGTTCGAATGCATGATCGACCCGGCGACCGGGACCTATCTCAGCGAGGATTTCGCGTTCTGCAGGCGATGGACCGATCTCGGCGGCGAGATCTGGGCCGATCTCGACAGCCGGCTCGATCACGTCGGTCCGTCCGTGTTTCACGGCAATGTCGCCTCGCAATTCGCGTCGGCGGTGGCGGTTCCCACCGCCGCCGCGGCCGACGCAGCCTGACGATCCGCGCGATGACCCCGGCGGTAACCCGGTCGCAGATATCCCAGTCATCCCGGATCGACCGGCGCGAGCAGGGCGCCGCGACCGGACTGCGCGATCTCTTTGCCTTGCTCGGCGATCTCCTGATCGATGGCGGCGATACCCGCCTGGCGCTCGATCGCCCCTGGGGCCGCAACGTCTATGGCTGCGGGCCGTCGCCCGAACCCGATGTGCTGTGCTTCGCATCGAGCACGGCTTCGCCGATTTCAGAACGCGCCTATGCGCGCGTCGAGCTGGCGCGCGAGCAGCTGATGCATGCGGCGATCTCGCTCGGCCTCGACGCCGCGCTCGACCGGCGCACCGAGGAGATGCGCTGCGAATTGCGCGGATATCTCGGCCTTGCCGACGAGATCGACATCGTGTTCTCGCCGTCCGGCACCGACTCGCAATTGCATGCGCTGGCGCTGGTGCGGGCGGTGCTGGGCGAGGCCGTCACGAGCATCGTCGTCGGCTGCGACCAGACCGGAAGCGGCACCGCCGCGAGCGCCCGGGGACACCATTTCAGCACGCGGACGGCGAACGGTCTGGCGGTGCGGACGAACACGCCGATCGAGGGGCTCTCGGGCGACGTCGTGTCGCTGCCGCTGCTCGACGGCGCATCGATGCAGCCGCGCGCTCATATCGATGCCGAGGTGCTCGACAGCGTCGAGGCGCTGGTGCGAAGGGGCCGTGGCGTCCTGCTGCAGGTCATGGATTCCTCCAAGCTCGGCTGGCGCGCGCCGGACATGGCCTGCCTGGACGAGGTGGCGCAGCGCTGGCCGGGGCGCGTGCAGGTCGTCGTCGATGCCTGCCAGATGCGGCTCGGCGCGGCGCGGCTGCGCGATCATCTCCAACGCGGCCATCTGGTGCTCGTCACGGGCTCGAAGTTCTTCGGCGGGCCCGCCTTCAGCGGCGCGCTGCTGGTGCCCGCGGCCGCATCGGCTGCGCTGCGCTGCGGACATCCGATCGCGCCCGGCCTGTTCGACTATGTCAATCGCAGCGATTGGCCGCTCGCCTGGACGGATCTGCGCGCGCGCACGGCGCCGCGCGCCAATATCGGCCAGTGGCTGCGCTGGGAGGCCGCGCTGGAGGAGATCGCCGCGTATCACGCCGTGCCCGAGACGTTCCGCCGGATGGCGATCCGGCAGCTCGGCGAGTCCATCGAAAGCCTGCTGATGCTGTCGCCGGTGCTGCGTCCGATCGCCGCCCGCGCGCCTGCGCCGGATGGGAGCGATGGCGAGTTCGGCTTTCCCACCATCTTCCCGTTCGCGCTCCAGCGTGACGGCGGCCCGCTCGGCCTCGGTGAGACGCAGGCGGTGTATCGCGCGCTGCAGCGCGATCTCGGCAGCCGCTTCAGCGGACGCGCAGTCGAGATTGCCGCGCGCCAGTGCCTGATCGGCCAGCCGGTGCGGATTGAACGCGCGGGCGAGGCGCCGTCGGCCGCGCTGCGGCTGTGCATCGGCGCGCGCCAGGTGACGGACGCATGGTGCGACGACGTCACCGCGGCCCGGGTCAATCTCGAATCCGACATCGACCGCGTCGCCGACATCGTTGCCAAAACAGAGCTGCTCTTATCGGATCTGAGCAGCCAGGATCTCAGGGACATCTGCAATGCCGACTGATTTGCTCGCGCTGGCCGACGCCACCGACGCAGGATGTGCCGACCGGATCGGCATGGCCAAGCTCGCCAAGGCCGCCTTCGACGGCCAGGACCTGAAACCGATGTGGGCCGCCTTGCTCGCCAAGCTGCTCGACGGCCGCGCGGAGCCGGGCGAGGGGCTCGATCTCGCGCTGATCGCGCAGCTCATCGGCGAGAAATCGTCCGGGCTCGCGATCCAGCACGACGTTCTGCAGTCGCAGCAGCTCTACCGCGTTGCCTGCAACAGCGCGACGCCGCGGCTGCGCGTGCTCGCGCTCGCTGCGGCCACCGACATGGGCAGCAACACGCCGATCGAATTCCTGCTCGAGGACACCGACTTCGAGCTGCTGCTGCTCTATGTCGTTCCGGGCGCGGACCTGCTGGCGCCTTTGCCCGCTCATGACGTCGCCATCGTTATCGCGTCCGATTCCGAGGATTGTCAGCACGCGTTGCGCGAGATCGATGCCGTCGCGGCGCGCTGGCCGCGTCCGCTGCTGAATCCGCCGGAGCGGATCTGGCATCTCGATCGCGACAAGCTGCATGCGCGGCTCGCCGGCATCGACGGGCTCACCATTCCGGCGACCATTCCCGTCGACCGCGAGCGCCTGATCGGGATCGCCGACGAGCGCGAATGGATCACGGACGTCGACCACTCGCTCGTCTTCCCGGTCATCGTGCGGCCGCGCGGCTCGCATGCCGGCGTCGGCCTGGAGAAGGTCGACGAGCCGCTCGAGCTGTCGCTCTATCTCGACGAGCGCAGCGAGCAGGAGTTCTTCGTCTCGCGTTTCGTCGACTATGCCAGCGAGGACGGTCAGTTCCGCAAGTACCGCATCGTGTTCGTCGACGGCACGGCCTACGCCTGCCACATGGCGATCGCGCGACGCTGGGACATCTGGTACCTCAACGCCAACATGGCCGGTAGCGAGAGCAAGCGCCTCGAAGAGGCGACCTTCATGCAGACCTTCGACATCGGCTTCGGCCGCCGTCATCGCAGCGTGCTCGATGCGATCGCCGCGCGCGTCGGTCTCGACTATTTCATCATCGACTGCGCCGAGACCAGGGACGGCACGCTGCTGGTGTTCGAGGCCGACAATACGGCCGTCGTCCACAACATGGATTCGCCGGAGGTCTTCCCCTACAAGCCGCCGCAGATGCAGAAGATCTTCGCGGCCTTCGCGGCCATGATCGAGAAGCGTGCCGCGTCGCGGGCGGAGCAGGCGGCGTGACCGCCGGGCTGCGCATCGATCCTGCGTCGCGGACGGCGGAGACGCTCGATCCGCAACATTGGGACGAGATGCGCGCGCTCGGTCATCGCATGCTCGATGACATGATCGACTATGTCGCCGATATCCGCGACCGGCCGGTGTGGCAGCCGATGTCGCCGACGACACGGCAGAGCTTCCGCAGCGCGCTGCCGCATGCGCCGACCGATCTCGCCGAGGTCTATCGCGATTTCAGCGAGCTCGTCGTTCCCTACGCGACCGGCAACGTGCATCCTGGATTCATGGGCTGGGTGCATGGCGGCGGCACCGTGGTCGGCATGCTCGCCGAGATGCTGGCTGCCGGATTGAACGCCAATCTCGGCGGCCGCGACCACGCGCCGATCGAGGTCGAGCGGCAGGTCGTCGACTGGACGCGCCAGTTGTTCGGCTTTCCGGCAAGCGCCAGCGGCATCTTCGTCACCGGCACCTCGATGGCCAACCTGATGGCGGTGCTGGTCGCTCGCCGCAACGCGCTCGGCGCGTCGGTTCGCTCGGCGGGTCTCGGTGAGGAGGGGCGGCGCTTGCGCGCCTACACGTCGAAGGCGGCGCATGGCTGCATCGCCAAGGCGATGGACATCTGCGGACTGGGCAGCGACGCGCTCGGCTGCATCGCGGTGGATGCCGCACATCGCATCGACGTCGGCGAGCTGCGGACCGCGATCGCGCGCGATCGCGCCGCGGGACTGCATCCGTTTCTCGTCGTCGCCTCGGCGGGCACCGTCGATATCGGCGCCATCGACGACCTCGCTGATATTTCCGAGCTCTGCCGTGCCGAGGGGCTCTGGTTTCACGTCGACGGCGCCTTCGGTGCGCTCGCGATGCTGTCAGCGGAGCTCGCACCGAAGCTCGCCGGCATCGAACAGGCGGATTCGATTGCGCTGGATTTTCACAAATGGGGGCAGGTGCCCTATGATGCGGGCTTCCTGCTGGTGCGCGATGGCACCAAGCATCGCGACGCCTTCGCCTCGCCGGCCGCCTATCTGCGCCGGGAAACCCGTGGTCTCGCGGCGGGCGCCGAGTGGCCCTGCGATCTCGGTCCTGATCTGTCGCGCGGCTTCCGGGCGCTGAAGACATGGTTCACGCTGAGGACGTTCGGCGCGGATGCGCTCGGCGCCGTGATCGCGCGAAGCTGCGAGCTCGCGCGCCATCTCGAGGCGCGGGTGCGCGCCGAGCCCGAGCTCGAGCTGCTGGCGCCGGTCAATCTCAACATCGTCTGCTTCCGCTATCGTGCCGACGATGCCGATGCGCTCAACGGCGAGATCGTCGCCGACATCCACGAATCCGGCCTCGCCGCGCCGTCGACCACGATGCTCGACGGACGGCTGGCGATCCGTGCCGCGATCGTCAATCATCGTACCGGGACGAGCGACATCGACCGGCTGATTGCGGCGGTCCTCATGTTCGGCCGCCAGCGCGCGGCCGGTCTCACGCCGTTGATCGAGGTCGATGCGCCGCCGCTGGCGCTCTGAGCGCAAACCGCATCTCGGCGTCGTCCGCTGGTCGATGACGACCGCCGGCAGAATGTCGCCGCGCGTCGAAACCTTTCCAAAGGTGGTTGACGCGTTGTGAACGACGGGCGCGTTTGTTGAATCAACGAGCCTTTTCAAAGGGCGTTCTTGCGCGATGACGCGGCAATCAGCAGCGCCGATGCGCCTGTTCCGCTGATTGAGGCGGCTGCGCACCACAACCCTTCAGCGTTTGTTAGCCACTGCCATTCACCGTGACGCCCGTCGTCCGGGGTCGTTCAAATCGACCTGGGCTGCACCCTGATCTCGAAGGGATCGGGGTTTATTTCACACCAGAAGGGTATGAAAATGTCAGGTATAGTCCTCTCGGCGTCGGTGCGCCAGAATCTGCTGTCGCTTCAGTCGACAGCTCAGCTCCTCGCCACCACCCAGAACAATCTCTCCACGGGCAAGAAGGTCAACTCGGCGCTCGACAATCCGACCAACTTCTTCACCGCCCAGGGTCTCGACAACCGCGCTTCCGACATCTCCAATCTGCTCGACGGCATCGGCAACGGCGTGCAGGTGCTGCAGGCCGCCAACACCGGCATCACCTCGCTGCAGAAGCTCGTCGACAGCGCCAAGTCGATCGCCAACCAGGTTCTGCAGAGCGCGGTGGGCTACTCCACCAAGTCGAGCGTGACCTCGGCGGCTCTGACCGGGGCGACCGCCACCGACCTGCTCGGCTCCAGCTCGACGGCTGTGACCGGCTCGGTCGTGAACAACGACAATACCTCGAGCGCGGTGGCGATCACCGGCTCGACCAAGCTGTCGGGCACGGCAGGCACCGCGTCGAACAACCTCGCCTCCGGCATCACCTCGGGTGAGACGCTGGTCGTCAACGGCACCACCTTCACCTTCATCACCGGCACGTCCTCGACGGGCACCAACATCGGCATCGGCGACAGCGTCAGCAACCTGCTGTCGGCGATCCAGACCCAGACCGGCGTGACCGCGTCGATCACCGCGGGTGCGATCACCCTGACGCCGCCGGCGGCGGGATTGACGCTCTCGGGCAGCACCGGCACCTTGGGCAAGCTCGGGCTGACTGCCGTCGGCGACGGCTTGTCAGGTCAGACCTTGACGGTCGGCGCCACAGGAGGTGGCACGGCGACAAGCATCACGTTCGGTCTAGGGACAGGACAGGTCAAGTCGCTGAACGATCTCAACGCGAAGCTCGCAGCCAACAACCTGCAGGCCTCGATCGATTCGTCGACCGGCAAGATCACCCTCAGCACGACCAACGACGCGGCGTCCGCCACGATCGGCGCGATCGGCGGTACGTCGGCTGCATCCAGCCAGGCCTTCAACGGTCTGACGGCGGCGGCTCCGGTGGCGGACGTGACCGCGCAGACGCAGCGCGCGAGCCTGGTCTCGCAGTACAACAACGTGCTGGCGCAGATCAATACGACTGCGAGCGATGCGTCGTTCAACGGTGTCAACCTGCTGAACGGCGATACGCTGAAGCTGACCTTCAACGAAAACGGCAAGTCGACGCTGTCGATCACCGGCGTGACCTTCAACTCCGCGGGGCTCGGGCTGACGACCCTGACCTCGGGCACCGACTTCCTCGACAACAACTCGGCGAACAAGGTCATCGGCGTGCTCACCACCGCCAGCTCCACGCTGCGCAACGAGGCCTCGACGCTGGGTTCGAACCTGTCGGTGGTGCAGGTTCGTCAGGACTTCAACAAGAACCTGATCAACGTGCTGCAGACCGGCTCGTCGAATCTGACGCTGGCCGACACCAACGAGGAAGCGGCCAACAGCCAGGCGCTGTCGACCCGCCAGTCGATCGCGGTGTCCGCGCTGTCGCTCGCCAACCAGTCGCAGGCGAGCGTGCTGCAGCTGCTGCGCTGATCCGCAAGCATCGCATCTCGACGACCAGGGCGGCGGGGGAAACCTCGCCGCCTTTTTATCGGAGGATAAGGTCCGACATTGCTGCGGCGTAGCTTGGCGATCGCGCAAAAATCGGAAGGCCCGGCCTCGCGACTGGCGAGCCGGGCCTTTCGATGTCGGGTGAGGGGGCGAAAGCTCAGGCCGCCGAGCTCACCGGCTTGTCCTGCTGTTCGGCTTCAGCCTGCTCGATCAGCTTCTTCTCGTAGGCGACGAGCTTCTTGGCTTCCTTCAGCGCCTGGTAGAGATCGCCGTTGAGGATATGGCCGTTGATCGCCTCGATGATCGGCCAGGCGCTCGGCACCGTGGTGATGATGTCGCGCAGCAGGTTGAAATAGGTGCCGTGATCCGCGTCTGCCCCCGGCGAGATGTACATCAGCTGGACCGCAAGATAGACGAGCTTCGCCGGCGTGTCGGCCGTCTCGGGCGTCAGGATGTCCTTCTCGCGCAGGATCGGAATGTTCTCGCCGTCGATCAGGAGGCGCGCGCGCTGATCGGTATTGGTGATCACGCAGGAGCCGATGATGATGCGCTCATGCGGCTTCAGTTCGACTTTCAGGGCCATTCTCATTCTCCGTTGCCGCAATCGGCGTGGCGCCGAACCTGCTGCGTCGAGGCCGATGACGGGTCCAGCTGCCAGTCTAGGTCGCGCGGGGAGTCTGCGCGCTCGATCGGTCGGTGCGCAGCAATCCTTTCCGATCATGGTTAACGGACGGTAAACGGCCGCGCCCGCCTGGCGAATATGCGGTGTTTTCAAGGTGATCCGCGGCGAATCGCCGATGCGCGGCCGTGCCGATGCCACGCATCGGGGACCGCGAGCGGTCGTGACTTCACTGTTTGTTAGCCGCTCGCATTTACCTTAACGCCCGTCGCCCAGTGGTGCAGTCACCGACGGGCTTCGCCTTGATCCTGAATGGATCGGGCCGTTTGTTTCACACCAGAAGGGTATGAAAATGTCAGGTATTGTTCTCTCGGCGTCGGTGCGTCAGAATCTGCTCTCGCTTCAGTCGACGGCTCAGCTCCTCGCCACCACCCAGAACAATCTCTCCACGGGCAAGAAGGTCAACTCGGCGCTCGACAATCCGACCAACTTCTTCACCGCCCAGGGTCTCGACAACCGCGCTTCCGACATCTCCAATCTGCTCGACGGCATCGGCAACGGCGTGCAGGTGCTGCAGGCCGCCAACACCGGCATCACCTCGCTGCAGAAGCTCGTCGACAGCGCCAAGTCGATCGCCAACCAGGTTCTGCAGAGCGCGGTGGGCTACTCCACCAAGTCGAGCGTGACCTCGGCGGCTCTGACCGGGGCGACCGCCACCGACCTGCTCGGCTCCAGCTCGACGGCTGTGACCGGCTCGGTCGTGAACAACGACAATACCTCGAGCGCGGTGGCGATCACCGGCTCGACCAAGCTGTCGGGCACGGCAGGCACCGCGTCGAACAACCTCGCCTCCGGCATCACCTCGGGTGAGACGCTGGTCGTCAACGGCACCACCTTCACCTTCATCACCGGCACGTCCTCGACGGGCACCAACATCGGCATCGGCGACAGCGTCAGCAACCTGCTGTCGGCGATCCAGACCCAGACCGGCGTCACCGCGTCGATCACGGCGGGTGCGATCACCTTGACGCCGCCGGCGGCGGGATTGACGCTCTCGGGCAGCACCGGCACCTTGGGCAAGCTCGGGCTGACTGCTGTCGGCGACGGCTTGTCAGGTCAGACCTTGACGATCGGCGCGACAGGGGGAGGCACGGCGACGAGTGTCACGTTCGGTCTAGGGACAGGGCAGATCAAGTCGCTGAACGATCTCAACACCAAGCTCGCGGCGAACAACCTGCAAGCCTCGATCGATACCACCGGCAAGATCTCGATCACCACGACCAACGACGCGGCGTCGGCCACGATCGGTGCGATTGGCGGTACGTCGGCTGCATCCAGCCAGGCCTTCAACGGTCTGACGGCGGCGGCGCCGGTGGCGGATGCGACCGCGCAGACGCAGCGCGCGAGCCTGGTCTCGCAGTACAACAACGTGCTGGCGCAGATCAACACGACCGCGGCCGACGCCTCGTTCAACGGTGTCAACCTGCTGAACGGCGATACGCTGAAGCTGACCTTCAACGAGAACGGCAAGTCAACGCTCTCGATCACCGGTGTGACCTTCAACACTGGCGGTCTTGGCCTGTCGAACCTCACCTCGGGCACCGACTTCCTCGACAACAACTCGGCGAACAAGGTGATCACCCTGTTGAACTCGGCGAGCTCGACGCTGCGGTCGGAAGCCTCCACGCTGGGTTCGAACCTGTCGGTGGTGCAGATCCGTCAGGACTTCAACAAGAACCTGATCAACGTGCTGCAGACCGGCTCGTCGAACCTGACGCTGGCCGACACCAACGAGGAAGCGGCCAACAGCCAGGCGCTGTCGACCCGCCAGTCGATCGCGGTGTCCGCGCTGTCGCTCGCCAACCAGTCGCAGGCGAGCGTGCTGCAGCTGCTGCGCTGATCCGCAAGCATCGCATCTCGACGACCAAGGCGGCGGGGGAAACCCCGCCGCTTTTTTTCGCCTGGTTTGGCCGTCCGGCCCGTATCAATACTGGTCTGGAACCGGACGCGAGTGGAGCCAAGGATCGCAACCAGTCGTTAAGCAAGAAATTTAAAGTGCCATTAACCATGTTTTAAAAGTGGGTGGACTAGAACCCCCTGGTGAATAACTAGGAAGGTTTCACACACATGTCCGGTATCGTTCTCTCGGCTTCGGTTCGCCAAAACCTGCTGGCGCTGCAAAACACCGCATCGCTGCTGGCCACGACTCAAAACAACCTGGCCACCGGCAACAAGGTCAACACGGCGCTCGATAACCCCACCGAATTCTTCACCTCGCAATCGCTCAACAACCGCGCGAGCGACATTGCGAATCTGCTCGACAGCATCGGCAACGGTGTCCAGGTTCTCCAGGCTGCGAATACCGGTCTCACCTCACTTCAGAAGCTTGTCGACAGCGCCAAATCGATCGCGAGCCAAGTGCTTCAGGCGCCGACGGGATACACCACCAAGTCGAGCGTGACCTCCGCGGTCATCTCAGGGGCGACGGCGAACAACCTGCTCGGCAGCTCCTCAAACAATTTCGTGACCGGCAGCACGGTCAACAACGACAACCTCAGCTCGGCCGTTGCGATCACCGGATCCACCAGGCTGTCGGGTACGGCGAGCTCGACCTCGAACGACCTGGCGAGCAGCGTCACCACCGGCGATACGCTCGTGGTCAACGGTGTCGTGTTCACCTTCGTGGCCGGCTCGGTCTCGGCCGGTACCAATATCGGCGTCGGCGACACCGTCAGCAACCTCCTGGCTGCCATCGATTCGGTAACCGGAGCCACCGCAACGCCGTCCACGGTGGCAGCGGGCAAGATCCAGCTGGCGACAGGCACGGCGCAGGATCTGACAGTATCGGGCACGGCCCTGGCCAAGCTCGGATTGACCGCCGGCACGACCACACGAAATCCGCCAGCCTTGACAGGACAGACGTTGACAATTGCCTCGACAGGGGGCGGCGTCGCAACGAACATAACGTTCGGCACAGGTGCTTCGCAGATCTCGACGCTGGCACAGCTCAATACGGCGCTCGCGGCCAACAACCTGCAGGCCAGCCTGAGCACGACGGGCCAGCTTACGATCCTCACCACCAACGAAGCGGCATCGTCGACGATCGGCGCGGTCGCCGGCTCTTCGACCGCGGCCAGCATGGCCTTCAACGGCGTGACGGCCTCGACCCCGGTGGCCGACACCAACTCTCAGACGACGCGTGCCGGCCTGATCGCGCAGTACAACAACGTCCTGGCGCAGATCAACACCACGGCGCAAGACGCCTCGTTCAACGGCATCAACCTGCTCAACGGCGACACGCTCAAGTTGGTGTTCAACGAGACCGGACGGTCCACGCTGAACATCACCGGCGTGACCTTCAACAGCACCGGTCTCGGCCTGTCGGCGCTGGTGGTCGGAAGCGACTTCCTCGACAGCAACTCGGCCAACAAGGTGCTGACGACCTTGAACAGTGCATCGACCGCGATCCGCTCTGAAGCGTCGTCGCTCGGTTCGAACCTCTCGATCGTGCAGATCCGTCAGGACTTCAACAAGAACCTGATCAACGTGCTGCAGACCGGCTCGTCGAACTTGACCTTGGCCGACACCAACGAGGAGGCGGCCAACAGCCAGGCGCTGTCGACGCGCCAGTCGATCGCGGTCTCCGCGCTCGCGCTGGCCAATCAGTCGCAGGCGAGCGTGCTGCAGCTGCTGCGCTGACGCGCGAACGTACCGGAATAATATCTCATCGAAGCGGCGGGCCATGCCCGCCGCTTCTGCGTTAGGCTATGCCGAGCGTGCCGGCACTGGTCTCCGTTCGATGTCGGGGCAGTGAGTCAGCTCTGTGAGAACGCCGTTGTTCGTGTAGTTCGCGCCGCTCGGGCGGGATGAACAACGTACGAGCTTCGTCCGGACATTTTGAATCACCGCGTTCGCAAGAAATTAAGAGGTGCACCAAACAAAGCGATTTGCGGTGCTCCGTGACGCTACGAAACAAATTCCGCTAACGGCCGCTAACCATATTTTAAAGGCACACAAAGTACAAAACCTGAGCAGTTTGGTCGTGTCCCTGCGTCAGTCCGGAGTAGTTGATGTCATATGCCGCTCAAGCCTATGCCCGCACGTCGCAGACGACGGCATCACCACGGGAGATCGAAGCTCAGGCTCTGTTGAAAGCGGCACGGCAGCTGCAGGAAGTCCAGGCCAATTGGAACGGCCCTGATCGCAACATGTACAAGGCTCTGCTCTTCAATCGTCGCTTGTGGACGATCTTCATGAGCGCGATGGAGGCGGACGACAATCCGAATCCGCTCGACATCCGCCAGAACATCGCAAATATCGGCGTGTTCGTGATGAAGCAGACGATCGAGATGCAGATGGACCCGGATCCGGCGAAGCTCAAGTCGCTGATCGACATCAACTGCCACATCGCCGCGGGGTTGTCCGGGCGGAGCTGACCGTCGGGGGCAGGGCGGGAGGCGCGTCGTCGTGACCGATATCGCCAGCATCCTGTCTGCGTCCTACAAGTCGAACCTGCGCAGTACGGCGCGAAGCAACAGCAGATACGTGGCCGTCTATCCGACGCTCTATATCGGGCGGTTGGAGCGGAAGACATGCCAACGGGAAGTCGTTCCCGGTCTCATGCGTTCAGGATCGGCGATACGAAGTTCACGCCGACCGGCAACGGCAAGGCCCAGATCAAGAACGTGGTCGCCGACGCCGCCTCGGGCCGGACCTATCTCGACACCGCCTACGCGATACGGAGCCGTTGATCCGCCAAAGCTGCGCGGCTCGATACGGCAATGCCGCCCGGTGGGGCGGCGTGCGGGCGGCGGAATGAAGCGGCCCGGTTCCGCGGGGGCTCAGGCAGTGCGATCGGTCGCCACGACGCGCGGCACGTCCGCCCTCTGCATATCCTTCTGCAGGTCGAGCGTATTGAAGTAGGCCCGGCGGCGCAGCACGGCCTCATCTGGATATTGGGTCACGACCTGGTCGGTCTTGCGGTTGACCACCTGGAACACCAGAGCGGCAGCGGCGCGATCGTAATAGGCTTGGCGTGACACGGACAGATCGTTTGCGATGTTGACCGGGATGTCGTTGCGCACGGGGACGCCGGGCTCGGCCGCGGTCACGGTCTGGCTGGGAGGAAGGTCCGTCGGAACAGCGCTCACCACCGCCTGGCTCGACGGCGGAATTATCGGAACGGACGCAGGCGTCCCTACCGGTCTTACGCTGAAATCGGAACTCATGGCAGCCTCCTCATGGCCATCGAGTCAATTCCCAACCCATCCCGCTTGCAACTATGCCGATGACCAATCAACGTTATGTTAGGAAATAGGATGAACACCGCGTTGTGATTCGCGCCGGCCTTTTAAGCTTATCCGAGCGTTAAACGGCGGCGGCCGCGCGGCCCTCGAGGCGGCGCGGCGCTGCGATGCAGATGGGGGCTGGCGGTGAGGCTCAGAGCGTCCGGCTGACGGCGAGCGGGGTGAGGTGCCGTGCGCCCGGGGCGGCGCGGCGGCCGCCGGCGGTATAGGTGCTGGGGATGTTCTTGCGCTGAACCTCGGCATTGACGCCGCGCACGATCTTTTCCGAGATCGCGTGCGCCGTCGCCAGCACGGTCAGGTTCACCTGCAGCATGGCGCGAAAGGTGTCGTGGTGACGATGCAGGGTGGCGAGCAGCTCCGGCGCGGTCTGCTTCATGAAATTCTGGCTCGCCTTGAGGCGGCCCACGGTCGTGACGTAGTGGCGGGACAGCTCGGTCTTCTTGGGGCCGAACGCCATGCCTTCGCGCAGCTTGCCGGCGCGGACCAGTTCGGTCTCCTGCTCGATGACCGCGATCAGCTCGCTCATGACGCTCACCATCTCGTCGGCGAGCGCGCGTGCCTCTGCGGCGCTGGTGGCGGCCGTGTAGGTCGTCTTCTTCGCTTGTCCCTGTGCGGTCATTTCATAACTCCCTTCGGCGTGAGCGTTTGCCGCCCACGCGCTCGTCACGCGAACATCTACGCTTTGCCGTTGGCGCCGGAGCTGCTGCCGGCCTGTTGCAGGATGAGAGTGCGGAAGACGTCGTTTGAGATGCCGACGCCGCCGGCCTTGGCGAAGTTCTTGGAATATTGCTCCGTCAGCATCGAGCGCCAGACGCCGGTGCCCGGCGTGTCGCCGAACGGACCTTCGCCCTTCACGCCGCTGGTCATCTGCGAGAACATGCTGTTGAGGAACATGGCTTCGAAGTCGGTTGCAGTCGCCTTGGCCCTGGCCTGTGCCTTGGGCGAGACCTTGGTCAGAGCCGCCGCGAGATCGAGATCGGTGCGCGGCGCGGTGACGGCCGCGGCCGTCGGCATGCTGAGAGCGACGCGGCCATGATAGGAGTCGATGAAGGACGTCGCCATCACATCACCTCGATGTCGGCTTCGATCGCGCCGGCCGCCTTGATGGCCTGCAGGATGCTGATCAGGTCGCGGGGGCCGATGCCGAGGCCGTTGAGGCCGTCGACCAGTTGCTGCAATGACACGCCGTCCCTGACGACCGCGAACTTCTTGCCTTCCTCGGTGACGCCGACGCTGGTGCGCGGCGTGACCACGGTGCGGCCGCGCGACAGCGGATTGGGCTGGCTGACCTGCGGACTTTCGGAGATCGTGACGGTGAGGTTGCCCTGGGCCACGGCGACGGTCGCCACACGCACGTCGCGACCCATCACGATGATGCCGGAGCGCTCGTCGATGACGATCTTGGCGGCGAGATCCGGGTCGACCTGCAACTGCTCGATCTCGGTCAGCAAGGCGACGACGTTGCCCTTGAACTCCGGCGGGATGCTCAGCTGCACCGTCGACGGATCGATCGGCTCGGCAGTCTTGACGCCGAGGAAATCATTGACCGCGGCCGCGATGCGCTTGGCGGTGGTGAAGTCGGCGTTGCGCAGCGCAAGCCGCACGTTCGGCAGCCGGTTCAGCGCGAACTCGATCTCGCGCTCGATGATGGCGCCGTTGGCGATGCGGCCGACCGTCGGCACGCCGCGCACGATCTTGGCGGCCTCGCCCTCGGCCTGGAAACCGGAGATCGCGAGCGAGCCCTGCGCCACCGCATAGACGTTGCCGTCGGCGCCGAGCAGCGGGGTGACGAGCAGGGTGCCGCCCTGCAGGTTCTTGGCGTCGCCGAGCGCGGAGACCGTCACGTCCATGCGCGTGCCTTGCGTGGCGAATGGCGGCAGGTTTCCGGTGACCATGACAGCGGCGACGTTGCCGGTGCGGATGGTGGCGCCGCGGATGTTGACGCCCATGCGCTCGAGCATCGCCTGCAGCGACTGCTTGGTGAACGGAATGTTGTTCAGCGTATCGCCGGTGCCGTTGAGGCCGACCACGAGGCCGTAGCCGATCAGCTGGTTCTGGCGCACGCCCTCGATATTGGCGAGATCCTTGATCCGCGAGGTCGCATTCGCAGACATGACGGTAGATGCCAGCGCCAGCACCGCGGCGCAGGCGACCTGAAACAGGCGCGTAGTTCGGACGCGTCGCATCCTATGCTCCCCTCGAACTCTTCAAGTGATCACTCGGCCACTCCCATGACCGCATGATCGGCATTAACTATGCGAGGGCCGTGCCACAGCGATGCTCCGGGCTAACTCATTGAAAGAGTGTGAAATCGACTCGAAGCTTTGTCGCGGTCCAGGGTTACTCCGGGGGAACGAAGCTGCCGCCCCGGCAGAATTTGCCGGGCCGTTTACGCACCGTTAACCACGGCGGAGCCAATCTCCCGCTCGACACGCGAAGCTTGCGGGAGCCATCGATGCGCATCTACGGACCGAACGGCACGACCCTGGGCTCGTCGACCAGCTCCACGCGGAAGACCTCGTCCAGCGGCTTCAAGCTGCCTGACGTCGGCACCACGCAGGACACGCGCGCGACCCTCGCGCCGAAGCAGACGGCGAACATCGATGCGCTGCTGGCGCTGCAGGGCATCGAGGAGGAGCCGGCGGAGCGCCGCAAGCGCTCGGTCCAGCGCGGCAAGCGCGCGCTCGACGTGCTCGATGATCTCAAGCTGACGCTGCTGTCCGGCAAGCTCGACACTGCGATGGCGCTGCGGCTTCGCGATGCCGCGGCCGACCTGAAGCAGACCTCGGGCGACCCGGGACTGGATGCGATCCTCTCCGAGATCGAGCTGCGCGTCGAGGTCGAGCTCGCCAAGGCCGGGCGGGGCTGAGACGCATCGCGCGTTTCAAGCCGCCTTCGACGGCTGCTGCGCGTCGTAGCGGCGCTGCGCGGCGGTGACCTCCTTGAGATGACGCTCGGCCCAGTCGCGCAGCGGATCGACCGCGGCGGCGAGCGTCAGCCCGAGCGGCGTGATCGAATATTCGACGGTGACCGGGACGGTCGCGATCGCGCGCCGCCGCACCAGGCCGTCGCGCTCCAGGCTCTTCAGCACCTGGGACAGCATCTTCTGCGAAATCCCTTCGATCGACCGCCGCAACTGATTGAAGCGCAAGGGTTCGTTGCGCAGCAGGATCAGGATCAGCACGGCCCATTTGTCGCCGACGCGATCTAGGATCTGTCGCGTTGGGCAGTCGGCCGAATAGACGTTCGCGGCTCTCATCGGTTACTCCGGCGTGACCAGGTGATCTTAAAGTGCGCTCTTAACACCAGCATTCGTTCCGCTATCTAGTCACTATCGGATACCGAGGCGGCTTCGTCCAGACCTCGGATCCGACCTCGTGATCTCGAACATAGGAGTTTCCCCATGAAGATCGCCGTCGCCGGCGCCTCCGGCCGTGCCGGGTCCCGCATCACCGCCGAGCTGGCCAGCCGCGGCCACCAGGTCACCGGCATTGCCCGCAACCCGGACAAGATCGAGAAGCACGCCAACGTCACGGCGGTGCGGGGGGACGCCAACGACCGCGCCGCGCTGGCGAAACTCTGGGCCGGCCATGACGTCGCGATCAGCGCGATCCATTTCTCGGCCAGCGATGTCGAGACCCTGATCGGGGCGGCCAAGGACTCCGGCGTATCGCGTTACCTCGTGGTCGGCGGCGCCGGCTCGCTCGAGGTCGCGCCGGGTGTGCGGCTGGTGACGACGCCCGGCTTTCCGGCCGCCTACAAGGCCGAAGCGGAGAAGGGCGCCGCGTTCCTCGACCGCCTGCGCCAGGAGAAGGAGCTCGATTGGACCTTCCTGTCGCCCTCTGCGATGATCGATTTCGGCCCCCGGACGGGCAAGTTCCGGCTCGGAACGGATCAGCTGCTGGTCGATGCCGACGGCAAGAGCTTCGTCACCTTCGAGGACTTCGCGGTCGCGATGGCCGACGAAATCGAGCGTCCAGCCCACCGGCGGGCCCGTTTCACGGTCGGTTACTGACGCCGTCCACGGCGTCCCGCCGGCTGGGGCCGAATTTGCCTGTGCAACGGCCCGAACGGCGGGGCGCCCGTGCCGATGGAAATATTGTCTGTCACATGAGGCCGCTATATAACGCGGCCGCGAACGGGCGTATTCCGTCCGCCGGTGCCGAAACCGGCGCCAGCACGTACAGATGGGCTGACCTTGGAAAAGTTGAAGAACTACAAACCTTCCGAAAAAGAGCCTTTCATGAACGAACGCCAGCGCGACTATTTCCGCGCCAAGCTGCTGGCATGGAAGGAGGAGATCCTGCGCGAATCGAAGCTCACCCTGCAGGCTCTGCAGGAGGAGAACGTGAACCATCCGGACCTCGCCGACCGCGCGTCGTCGGAGACCGATCGGGCGATCGAGCTTCGCGCCCGTGATCGCCAGCGCAAGCTGATCTCCAAGATCGACGCGGCGCTCCAGCGCATCGAGGACAACACCTACGGTTATTGCGAGGAGACCGGCGAGCCGATTTCGCTGAAGCGGCTCGAGGCCCGTCCCATTGCGACGCTGTCGGTGGAGGCGCAGGAACGCCACGAGAAGCGTGAAAAGGTCTATCGCGACGAGTAGGTCGCGACATTGACCTGAACGAGCGGGGATTGCGGCCGCTTGCCTGGTGCGGCCGCAGCGTCTGTTGCTGAGACGGCGCCGGTGTGCGCGAGGTCGACTCGTCACCTGAGCGGTCTGCGGGCCGGCAATGCCGGCACGACCGCTAGCGCTGTTGTTTTCCAAGCGTCCGGAACTTTTTCGCCGCTGCTGAATTATCGGCGGTTCCATCTCGGAACGCCGCGGGGAATCATGGGCGAGCCGGACATAGCCAGGGGCGCGCTGGCAACGATGCAGCGTTCCTATGGCGCCTTGAGCATCAAGGGGCGCCTCCTTCTCCTGGCCGGCATTCTGTTCCTGCCCTGCGTCGGGCTGATCGCCTATGTCATCGTATCGATGGCGCAATCCGCCGACGCCTCGATCCGGCGCGGCCTGTCCTATGCCGCCCAGACGATCTCCGGTGCCGTCGACGCCGAATTGCGGCGTTACATCGCGCTCGCCGAGGTGCTGGGCAAGTCTCCGGATCTCAGTGCCGCCGATCTCAGCAACTTCGAGGCGGAGGCGCGCCGCGTCGGTGCGGTCAGCGGCGAAGGCTGGATCATCGTGTCGGACGCGAGCGGCCGCATCCTGCTCAACACCGGGGCGACGCCGGGCAAGCCGCTCGGCGAGCGCGCGCCCGAAGGCTGGGGCTCGCAGGAGCGCGCTTTTCAGTCCGGAAGGCCGTCGATCTCCGACATCTTCACCGGTCCCAATTCCGGCGCGTGGGTGGCGACCGTCGATGTCCCCGTCTTCAAGGACGGCAAGCCGTTCCGCTGCCTTTCGATTGCCATGCCAGCCGCGAACTACACCCGGCTGCTGGCCCAGCAGCAGCTGCCGGCCGACTGGCTGGTCGGCATCATGGACGGCCAGGGCCGCTACATTTCGCGCATCCCGAAGAACGCCACCTCGACCGGGCAGCCGGCGTCGGCCGGATGGCGGGCGACTGCCAAGGCTGAGGGGATCGCGGAGTTTCCGTCGATCGAGGGCGATCGGATCATCAACGCCAATGCGCGTCCCCAACTGAGCGACTGGACTGTCGGGGTCGGCATCAAGCAGGCGGCTTTCGCCCAGGCGATCTCCTCGACGGTGCAGACCGCAACCATCGTGGCGACGACGATCTGTGCCCTGGCGCTGCTGCTGGCGGCCGGCATCGGCCGAAGCATCGCCCGGCCGCTCGAAAGCATCGCCGTCAAGCGCGCCATCCCCGGCGAGGCCGCGCCCTCCGATCCCCCGGAGGTCCGGGCGCTCAACGCCCGACTAGCTGCGGCCGAAAAGGCGCAGGCGGAGAGTGCACGCGTCATCCAGGAGAATTTCGGGATGCTCGCCCAAGCCAGGGACGATGCGTCGCGCACGGCCGGGCAGCTCAAACTCGCCGCGAAATACGGACGGCTTGGCACCTTTACCTGGGACGGCAGATCCGGCGCCAGCCACTGGTCCGATGAGATCGAAGAGCTCTATGGACTTGCGCCGGGCACGTTCCCCGGGACCTATGACGCCTGGCTGGCGCTGGTGCATCCCGAGGACCAGGCGCGTGCCGACCGGGACAACAAGCAGGCGCTGACAACCGGGGAGCTCGATTCGGAATGGCGGGTGCCGCTGCCCGACGGCTCGATCCGCTGGATCGAGGCGCGCGCCCGCATGTTGGGCGGCGAGGGCGGCGGCGATCCGTACATGATCGGCGTCAACATCGACGTCACGGCCGCGAAGGAAGCCGACCGCAAGCGCGAGCTGCTCGTGCATGAGCTGGCCCATCGCGTCAAGAACAGCCTTGCCGTGGTGCAATCGCTGGCGCATCAGCTGCTGCCGCGGCACGACGCCAAGGTCCGCGATTTCACGTCACGCCTGCATGCGCTGGCGACGGCGCACACGAGCCTTGCCGAGAACGACTGGCAGGGCGCCGATCTCGCCGCCCTCATCAGGAGTCAGGTCGCGCCGTTCGCCAGCACACCGGATCAACTCGCCACCAGCGGCCCCAACATCCTGGTTCCGGTCGAGCTGACGACGCAGCTGGCTCTCGTCATCCACGAGATGGCCTGCAACGCCAGCAAATATGGCGCGCTCACCACGCCCGACGGCCACGTCGATGTCAGCTGGTCGTTGGCGCAGGACGCGCTGCATGTTCGCTGGCAGGAAAGCGGTGGCCCGCCGGCAACGGAGCCGCCAGTGGTCGGCTTCGGCAGCCGGCTGCTGACCCGCACGGTCAGGCATCTGCAGCGGACGTTTGCCGAGAGCGGGCTGATCTGCCAGTTCGAGCTGCCCTGGCTCAAGACGCCTGGCGAGAGTTCGGTGGCCGCAACGGAGGCGAGCTGAGCGCCGGCGCGCGAAACGCTGCGCGGCTGGAGTTCGCGCTCCAACGAGGACGCGATCGTCGCCACTGCGGAAAGTTTGCTCGAACTCGGCATCGTGAAACGTGAAATCGGTTGAACGAGCCGCTTGCGCTGCGGCCGCGCCGTCTCAAATTGTTGATGAAGCTGAGATGGGAGCCCAAAACTCGTTTATAAACAATCCGTTCACCATAGATCCTGCGATGCCGGTTCGGACCGCGGGCCAAGGGAGTTGAAGGGCCATGGGAGCAGACGAGATACTTTCCGCTGCGCGACTGATCGTAGATGCCCGCAAGCAGCGGGCGCCCTTGGGGGCTCTGCCGCCTCAGCTTCAGCCGAAGGATGAAGCAGCCGGCTATGAGATCCAGCGCGAAGTCCATTGGCTGCTCGCCGAACAGGCCGGTGACTTCGCCGGCTACAAGATCGGCTGCACCAGCAAGGTGATGCAGGACTATCTTGGCATTCCGCATCCCTGTTCCGGCGGAGTGTTCGCGTCCGGTATTCACCAGACAGGTGTCGAACTGCGCACGGCCGACTTCGTCCGCGTGGGCGTCGAATGCGAGATCGCCGTGCGGCTCAAGCACGACCTGCTGCCGTTGGACGCGCCGTTCACCATGGATCGTGTCGTCGAGGCGATCGGCGACTGTCACGCGGCGATCGAGATCGTCGACGACCGTTATGTGCAATGGCAGACGCTGGGCGCGCCGACGCTCGTCGCCGACGATTTCTTTGCTGCCGGCTGTGTCCTCGGCCCTGCGCTCCCACGCGCTGCCGTAGCGGACTTGGCCGCGGTGCAGGGCCGTGCCATCGTCAACGGCACCTTGGTCGGCGAGGGCACTGGCGCGGATGTGCTGGGACATCCGGTCCATGCGCTGGCCTGGCTTGCCAATCATCTCGCCGCCAGTGGTGACGGGCTCGAGGCCGGGCAGCTCGTCCTGACCGGCAGCCTGGTCAAGACGATCTGGCTCAAGGCCGGCGACCGGGTACGGATGGAGCTGGACGGCCTCGGTGTGGTCGAGGCGACGTTCGGGTGAGCCGAGGTAGGGCCGGAACGTCTTGAGCTGGGGTCCGTCAGCTCGGGTGTGACAGCTAAAACGAACGCGGCCTCCGGCAGGGGAGCTACCGGAGGCCGCGTATACATCACCCGCCGCGCCTAGGTTCGCATTGGGCAATGTGGGAGCTCGTTTTCAGAGAAGGGCGGCGGCTGCGGGGGTCATGCGCCGTGACCCATATCGCGCTCGGCCATCCCTTGTCCGACCCTCCCGCGCGGGGAGGGATTTCGGTCGTGTCCTGGTCCTCGTTTCGATTTGCGCCTTGCGAGGTCATCGCATGGGCGGCTTCCCGAGCGACCGGGCGGCGCTCCGCCCGGTCATTGATGCTGAGGTTTGCCTCAGAACGGCAGCAGGATATCCATCACCTGCTGGCCGTAGCGCGGCTGCTGGACGTCGGAGATCTGGCCGCGGCCGCCGTAGGAGATGCGGGCCTGGGCGATCTTGGTGGAGTCGATGGTGTTGTCGCTCTGGATGTCCTCGGGCCGCACGATGCCGGCCACGATCAGCTCGCGGATCTCGTAGTTGACCCGGATCTCCTGCTTGCCTTCGACGACGAGGTTGCCGTTCGGCAGCACCTGCGTCACGACCGCGGCGACGCTGGTGGTCAAGGACTCCGACCGCTGGATCGTGCCCTTGCCGTCCGAGGACGAGGTGCCGTCGGCAGTCAGGATGCGGCCGGGCAGCACCTTCTGCGCCTGCACGCCGAGCGTCTTCGCGCCGATGAAGTCGGTGATGCCCGAATCCTCCTTGTTGGTGCGGCTGCGCTGGGTCTCGTTGGCGAAATTGGCCTTGTCGGAGATGCTGACCGTGACGGTCAGGAGGTCGCCGACCTGACGGGCGCGCTGGTCCTTGAAGAAGGCGCGCGAGCCGTTGCGCCACAGCGAGTTCGGCGCGTAGGACACGGTTTCGGGCTTCGGCATCGGCATCTGCACCGGCTTGTAGCCCGGCTGCGTGGTCGGATTGTCGATCTCCGTCAGCTTCGGCCGCTCGCCAATCTGGCTGAGACGGTCGATCGAGGAGCATCCGCCGGCGATCGACAGCACCGCGAAGGAAACCGAGATCAGCGCGACCCGGCGCAGGCTCGAGACGCCCCGATCATCAAACTTGAACTTCGACATGAAACTTACTCGGCTTTCGGGGTGGCGGAGGTGGGAAGGCGGCTGGCGACGGCGACGGGTGCGGCGATGTCGGCTTCGGAGGTCTGCGCCGGCTTGGCGACGGCGATGTCGACGGAGACCTGGCCGCGACCCGAGACGCGACCGGTCACGGTGCGCTTGGACTGCAGATTGAGCACGCTGACGACGTCGCCTTCGGTGCCCGACTCCAGCGCCTTGCCGCGCGTGGTGAGATAGATGCCGGCGGTCTGGAAGATCAGCGTGACCGCCTGGTCGCGCTGCACGAGGTCGGGCTTGGCGAGGTCGGTGGTCTTCAGCGCCTGGCCCGCGCGCGCCGGGCGGCGCATCTGCATGCCCACTGCGAGCTCGCGCGTGGCGGGGTCGCCGCCGCCGAGCTCGGCGCGCGGCCGCCGCTCGGTCTGCAGGTCGCCTGAGCGGATCATCTCGTTGCGGTCGATGTTGCGGGTCAGCACCACGGCCTCGACGGTTTCGATCGCCGTGCCGGTGTAGCGCAGCTTGGTCGGGCTCGCGCCATTGGCATGGCCGAGCTCCAAGGTGATGTCGAAGCGGCCGCTGCGCGGGTCGAACCGGACGCTGGTCGGCGCCAGCGTGCCCGACGTCGAGGCCTCGAATTTGAGGTCCTGCACCGGCTGGTCGAAGCTGATGCTGAGGTTGGCGGCATCGCCAAGTCCATTGCGGTGATCGAGCGCCTGGGCCACCGTCGTGCTGATCTCCTTGGCGTCGACGGCGCGCGCCAGCCGCGTGACCGCGACCTCCTTGATGTCGCGGACCTCGACGCCGATCACCTGGTGGGTGCGCAGGGTTGCGATCACCTGCGCGGCCGGCAGCACGCCGGTCGTGCCGAGGTCGGGCGCGCGATAGACGGCGACGTTGGCCGCGACGCCCGCATTGTCGATCAGGTCGCCGACGCGAACGATGTCGCCGGTGACGTTCACGGTGGAGCGCAGCACGGGCGCCTTGATCTGGTCGTCGGCCTCGCCGGCCAGCGCCGACAGCGCAGTCGAGGCGAGCAGGGCGGCTGCGACCAGGAAGGGACGGACGGTGCGGGTCATGATGGCGATCTCCCTTCGAACCTCAGCGGAACAGCGCAGTGGTCGACTGCAGCATCTGGTCGGCGGCCGAAATGACCTTGGCGTTCATCTCGTAGGCGCGCTGGGCGGCGATCAGCTCGCTCATCTCGCTGACGACATCGACATTGGCCTGCTCCAGGCTGCCCTGGGTGATGCTGCCGAGACCGTCCTGGTTGGCGACGCCGTCCTGCGGCGGCCCGGAGGAGGGGGTGTCGGTGAACTGGTTGTTGCCGACCGGCTGCAGGCCGGCCTTGTTGATGAAGCGGGTGACCTGGAGCTGGCCGATGATGTTCGAGGTGGTCGAGCCCGGCAGCGTCACCGAGACCTGGCCCTGCGCGTTGACGGTGATGCCCGAGGCGTTCTGCGGGATCGTGATGGTCGGCTGCACCGGGTTGCCCTGGGCGGTAACGATTCGGCCCTGATTGTCCATCTGGAAGGTGCCGTCGCGGGTGTACTGGAAGGTGCCGTCGGGCATCAGCACCTTGAAGAAGCCCTCGCCCGAGATCGCGAGGTCGAGATCGTTGCCGGTCTGCGACAGCGTGCCCTGCGTCATCGAGCGCGGCGTGCCGACGGTCTTGACGCCGCCGCCGATGTCGATGCCGACGGGCAGGATCGTGCCCTGGTCCGACGACTGCGCGCCGACGCGGCGCATGTGCTCGTAGATCAGGTCCTGGAACGCCACCGTCTGCTTCTTGAAGCCGGTGGTGCGCAGGTTGGCGATGTTGTTGGAGATCACCTGAACGTTGAGTTCCTGTGCCGCCATTCCGGTCGCAGCGGTGTGAAGCGCCTGCATGTCACGTCTCCTTCAAGATCTGTCAGGCCGGAACGTCGGCGAGTTTCTCGATCGCGTTCTTGCGCAGGTCGCTCTGGACCTGGAGCATGTTGGCGACCTGGGTGTAGGCGCGCATCACTTCGACCATCTTGCTCATCTCGCCGACCGCGCTGACGTTCGACTTCTCGATGTAGCCCTGCTGCACGGTCGACTTGGTGTCCTGCTGCGGGGTGGCGCCGCCGGCGGCGGCGTAGAGGTTGTTGCCCTGCTTCTGCGCGGCCTGCGGATCGGCGAAGTTCACGATGCGCAGCTTGCCGCGGATCGAGTCGGTGCGGTTGACGCCCTCGACCACCGTCACGGTGCCGTCGGGCGAGATGTTGATGTCGTGGTCGGTCGGCTGAAACACGATCGGACCGCCGGTGCCGAGCACCAGGTCACCGGCGGCGGTGACGAGCTGGCCGAGATTGTTCATGTGCAGATTGCCGTCGCGGGTGTAGCGCTCGCCGGCCGCGGTCTGCACCGTCAGGAAGCCGTCGCCCGTGACGGCGACGTCGAGCGCGTTGCCGGTGCGCTGCATCGAGCCCTGCGAGAAGTCGCGATAGGTGCCGCGGTCCTGGACATAGGACACCCTGCGGGCGGCGCCCGGAAAATTGTCTTCATGCGCGCCGGAGGAGAGATACTCCTCGAACAGCTGCTGATCGGCCTTGAAGCCGTTGGTGTTGACGTTGGCGACGTTGTTGGCAACGACGTCGAGTTGCCGCTCCAGCACCATCTGTCGCGACAATCCGATGAGAAGCGCGTTCTCCACCGGTCGATCTCCCCTCTTAACGAATCCCGTTCGCGGCACCTCTCCCAAGGCGGTCTCGACCGGGTCTTCAACGAACCGTTCAGCTCTCCCAAGCCGGCGGGTTCGCAAGGGGTACAGCGAAAGCCGTGCCACTATGAAAATCGTATTCTTATCAATGAATTAGAGTTTCGATGGCGTCCGAAACGCCCGGCAATAACGTCTCGCTAACCATAATTGCCCGGCAAGATTTTCCCACCGCCTCGGCAAAAGAAAGCTTCCGTTAACCATTGTTACCGTAGCGTTCACTCAACAAAGCGCAGATGCGCTGGGAGCGTTGGTTTCGCGTCATTAAGCTTTCTGGCGGCATCGGCTCGATTTTCCGGAAGGATCCGAAAGCTATGGCCGAGAACGACGCCGGAGCAGGCGAAGGCGAGGAGCAAGCAGGCTCGCCGAAGAGCAAGCTCAAGCTGATCATCATGGTCGTCGGCGCGCTGGCGCTGCTCGGCGTCGGTGGTGCGGCCTATTTCTTCTTCTTCAGCCACAAGAACGACGAGCATCACGCCGAGGCGGCGCCGCCGCCGAAGCCGCCGGCCTTCGTCGAGGTGCCGGACCTTCTCGTCAACCTGGTCGGCAATCCCGGTGACCGCGTCCAATATCTGAAAGTGAAGATCGTGCTCGAGGTGAAGGAGGAGAAGCAGGTCGAGTCGATCAAGCCGACGCTGCCGCGCGTCACCGACATCTTCCAGACGTACTTGCGCGAGCTCCGGCCGAGCGACCTCAACGGCTCGGCGGGCCTGTTCCGGCTCAAGGAGGAGCTCACCAAGCGGGTCAACGTCGCGCTGGCGCCCAACCAGGTCAACGCGGTGTTGTTCAAGGAAATCGTGGTCCAGTAAGGCAAAGAAGCTCAACGATCATGGCGGGCAACGATCAAGTCGACCAGGATGCGATAGCCGCGCAATGGGAAGCCTCGCTCGACTCGGAGGATCCCACAGAGGCCGCGGAAGCCGCAGCAGCCAATGAACTCACCGAATCGATGGCCCTGCAATGGGCCGCGATGGTCGAGGACGGCAGCCGCGATTTCGGCGCCACCAAGAACGGCGGCGAGCGGGTGCTGTCGCAGGAGGAGATCGACAATCTCCTCGGCTTCACCGCCGGCGAGGTCAGTCTCGACGACCATTCCGGCATTCGCGCGATCATCGATTCGGCGATGGTCTCCTACGAGCGTCTGCCGATGCTCGAAATTGTCTTCGACCGCCTGGTGCGGCTGATGACGACGTCCTTGCGCAACTTCACCTCCGACAACGTCGAGGTCTCGCTCGATCGCATCACCTCGGTGCGCTTCGGCGACTACATGAACTCGATCCCGCTGCCCGCCGTGCTCAGCGTGTTCAAGGCGGAGGAGTGGGAGAATTTCGGGCTCGCCACCGTCGACTCGACCCTGATCTATTCGATCATCGACGTGCTGCTCGGCGGCCGCCGCGGCAACACCCAGCTCCGCGTCGAGGGTCGCCCCTACACGACGATCGAGACCAACCTGGTCAAGCGCCTGATCGAGGTGGTGCTGAGCGATGCCGAGCAGGCGTTCCGGCCGCTGTCGCCGGTGCGCTTTACCATCGACCGGCTCGAGACCAATCCGCGTTTCGCCGCGATCAGCCGGCCCGCCAATGCCGCGATCCTGGTGAAGCTGCGGATCGACATGGAAGACCGCGGCGGCAACATCGAGCTGCTGCTGCCCTACGCGACGATCGAGCCGATCCGGCCGGTGCTGTTGCAGATGTTCATGGGTGAGAAGTTCGGCCGCGATCCCGTCTGGGAAGGCCACTTCGCCACCGAGATCGCCAAGGCCGAGATCGCCGTCGACGCCGTGCTCTACGAGGCCGACGTGCCGCTGAAGCAGCTCATGAAGCTGAAGGTCGGCGACACCCTGCCGCTCGACATCCGTCCCGATGCGCTGGTCGCGGTCCGCTGCGGCAGCACCATGCTGACGGAAGGACGGATGGGCCGGGTCGGCGACCGCGTCGCGATCCGTGTCACCAAGAATTTGCGCAAGCCGAATACGACGCTTGCGATGTTCGAAGGCGCAGAAGGCCAGAACAAGTTGATGGAGGCCCAATGAACCACTCCCTCGGATTGATCATCGAAAGCCTGGTGGCGGTCTTATTGGTGCTGACCATCGGCTATTGCATGCTGCTGAATTCCAGGCTTAAGCGGCTGAAGGCGGACGAGCATTCGCTCAAGGCCGTGATCGCGGAGCTGATCACCGCGACCGAGATCGCCGAGCGGGCGATCGGCGGCCTCAAGCTCGCGGTGCGCGACGTCAACGACAATCTCGGCAATCAGCTCGCCGCCGCGACGCAGATGTCCGACCAGTTGCGCAAGCAGCTCGCCGAGAGCGACGGCGTGGTGCGCCGGCTGTCGCGCATCGCCAGCGCCGCGCGACCCGTCACCTCGCCTGAAGCCGCGCCGGAGCCTGCGCCTGCGCCGGTGCCGGCGATCACGACCGAGCCAGTGCGCGTCTCCAGTGCCAAGGCGGTTGCCGCCGCGGCCCAGGCATTCTCCGAACGTCGAAGGACTGGTGGCCTTGCCGCATGAATGCGTTTCGTAACATCCGCGTCATTCCCGTCGTCCTGATCGCGGTGGCCTGCCTTGCGGTCCTGAAGGTGGCCGGCCTCGTGATCGATGGCGGCTACGTTTTCGACTATGACCCTCACCCGACCAAGCGGTCCTGGGCCCAGGAGAACCTGGGCTATCCGGGCCGCGAGGACAACGACATCGTCACCGGCTCCACGCACGGCGCACCGAAGGAGAAGAAGGAGGAGGCGCCCAAGCCCGCCGCTCCCGACACCAAGCCCGAGGGCGTGGTGATCAAGCCCGAGGAGAACCAGCAGCAGGTGTCGCCGGCGGAGAAGGCGATCCTCGAGCGGCTGCAGTCCCGCCGCCAGGAGCTCGACGCGCGCGCGCGCGAGATCGACATCCGCGAGAGCCTGTTGCGCGCCGCCGAGCAGCGCATCCAGTCCAAGACCGAGGAGATGAAGGCGATCGAGGGCCGCATTTCCGGCGCGCAGGCCGCCAAGACCGAGGCCGACAACGCCCGCTTCAAGAGCATCGTCACGATGTACGAGGGCATGAAGCCGAAGGATGCCGCCAAGGTGTTCGACCGGCTCGAGATGTCGGTGCTGATCGAGATCGCCTCGCAGATCGCCCCGCGCAAGATGTCGGACATTCTCGGTCTGATGACGCCGGAGGCCGCCGAGCGGCTCACCGTCGAGCTCGCGCGCCGGGCCGGCGCCGACAGGCCCGAGACCAGCGCCGAGCTGCCGAAGATCGAGGGCAAGATCGTGCCTGTGAAGAGCAATTGAGCCGCATGTTTAATGCGCCCTTAAACGCCGGCACCTAGATTTCCGGCGTGGCGGGGCAGGCGTATCCGTCAAGTTGCGGATGTCGAACCGGAAGCTTGTGACCATGGCGCGCACGACTCCCATTGGATTGCGGTCGAAGGCCCGCGCACGGGCGCGCGCCGGCCTTGCCCTGCTGTCGGCCATCGTCATCGGTCTGGTGCTGTCCACGGTCGCGGCAGGCGCTGCGCCGGTGCCGGGCGAGGCGAGCCTGTCGGCTCAGGACGGCTATGCGCGGCTGGTGCTGAAATTCGCCGAGGACGTCAGCGCCGACGTCACCACCGCCGGCTCGATTCTGCTGATCAGGTTCGATCGCGCCGCCACCGTTCCGATCGACCGCTGGGTGGATGCTGCGCCCGACTATATCTCATCGGCCCGCGGCGACCCCGACGGCTCGGCGCTGCGGTTGTCGCTGTCGCGCAAGGTCCGCGTCAACACCATGACCGCGGGCGAACGCGTCTTCATCGACCTGTTGCCCGACAGCTGGACCGGCCCGCCGCCGCCGCTGCCGGCCGAGGTCGTGCGCGAGCTCGCCGAGCGCGCGCGCGCCGCCGAGAAGGCGCTGCGGCTGCAGCGCGCCGAGGCGGAATCGAAGAAGCGGCCGCCGATCCGCGTCCGCGCGCTGGTGCAGCCGACCTTCGTGCGCTTCGTGTTCGAGATCCCCGACGGTGTCGGCATCTCCTCGGTGCTCAACGACCAGAAGCTGTCGCTGTTTTTCACCGCGCCGCTGTCCTTCGATCTCGCCGACGCCAAGCTCGTCGCGCCGCCGAACGTCGCCGCGATCAACCAGCGCATCGACGGCAGCAGGACCGTCGTCGAGCTCGGCCTGGTCGGCGAGGTCGACGTTCGCGCCTTCCGCGAGGAGAAGAACTACAACATCGACGTCGCCTATCAGCAGCCGGACAAGAAGGTTTCCGCAGTCTCCTCGGACACGCTGCCGGGCGCCAAGGCGGCCGCGGCCGACAAACCCAACGGCAGCAAGCCCAATGGCGACAAGCCCAAGCAGGCTGCGCAGCCCGAGATCGTGCCGCCGACCTCCGACACCATCGCCAAGGAGATGAAGGCGGAGACCAAGCCGGCGCCTGCGGTCGCGGCGCCGGCCACCGAGCCCGCAGCCCAGCCGGCGCTGTCGGCAGCGGCTGTTGCCGCGCCCGCCGCCGCGAAGGCCGAAGCCGCGCCCGAGGCCGCCAAGCCTGAAGCTGCTGCGCCCGAAGCCGTCAAATCCGAACCAGCGAAGCCCGAGGCGATGAAGCCGGAGGCCGGCAAAGCCGAAGCCGCCAAGCCCGTCGAGACCAAGTCTGCCGAAACCAAGCCTGCCGAAACCAAGCCGGCCGAGAAGGCAGCCAATGGAGCCGCCACCCTGGAGGCCCTGCGCGACAGTGAGGGCCTGCGGCTCACCTTCGGCTTCGGCCAGGTCACGCCGGCGGCGCTGTTCCGCCGCGGCGATACGGTATGGATGGTGTTCGATTCGACCAAGCCCGTCGACGTCGAGCCCATCCGCGCCAAGGGCGGCGCCATCATCGGCGAGGTCAACAGGATGTCGCTCGATAACGGGCAGGCCATCCGGATCCGGCTCAACCGCCCGCAGATGCATTCGCTCGGCAGCGATGACGGCGGGCGCAGCTGGATGCTGTCGTTCGCCGACAAGGGCCAGGCCAATCAGCAGCCGCTGATGGTGATGCGCAACGTCACCGATCCCGCGCTTGCCAATGTGATGGTGCCGCTCGCCAATCCCGGAGCCGGCATGCTGCACCGGGTGACCGACCCGGATGCCGGCGACACGCTGCTGGTCGTGACGGCGCCGCCGCCGATCCGCGGCTTCATCAAGCGCCAGGATTTCGTCGATCTGTCGCTGCTCGATTCCATCCACGGCATCGCGGTTCGTCCGAATTCGGATGACGTCGCCGTCGAGATCGCGCCCGACAAGGTGATCCTGGGCCGGCCGGGCGGGCTGACGCTGTCGTCGATCGGCTTCTCGCCGGAGCGGGCGCCGACCGCTGTCAGGCCGATGTTCGACATCGACGAATGGCAGCAGAACCAGACCCAGCCGTTCGTGCCGCGCGAGGATCTCCTGATCAAGGCCGCGGCCAACGCCGAGCCGGAGCGGCGGGCGCAGGCGCGGCTGGCGCTGGCGCGCTTCTACATGGCGCGAGCGATGTATCCGGAAGCGCGCGGTGTCACCAATCTGATGATCTCCGACGCCGACCCGCGCACCGACGAGACCGCCATGCTGATGATCCACGCGGTGGCGAGCATCCTGATGGGCCGGCCGGACCAGGGGCTCAAGGATCTCGCCACGCCGTCGATCGGGAACAATTTCGACTCCCAGATGTGGAAGGGCCTCGCCTTCGCCCGGCAGGGCAAGTTCGCGGACGCGCGCGAGAAGCTGAAGAACGTCGAGTTCGCCATCGCCTCGCTGCCGCTCGACCTGCAGCGCGTCGTGATCGCTGACGCGATGAAGTCGGCGCTCGAGATCAAGGATTTCGCCGGCGCCGCGAAGCGGCGCGCCGAGCTCGACGTGATCGGCGTGCCCGCGGACATGAAGCCCGACATCGCCGTGCTGCGCGGCCGGCTTGCCGAGGCGATGGCGCAGGAGAAGGATGCGCTCGACGACTATCGCTTCGCCGTCAATTCCGACGACCGCATGGCGGCCGCGGAGGCCAAGCTGCTCGAGATCAAGCTTCTGCAGAAGCGCGGCGAGATCAAGCCGCCCGACGCGTTGAAGGAGCTGGAGATCTTGCAGGCGATCTGGCGCGGCGACGCCATCGAGGTGCAGACGTTGCAGATGATGGCGCAGCTCTACGAGGAGGCCGGGCGCTACGCGGACTCGCTCGAGGCCGCGCGCCAGGCCACCCGCCTGATGCCCAACTCCGACTTGGCGCGGCAGGCCCAGGATGCAGCCTCCCGCCTGTTCTCGCAGTTGTTCCTGAGCGGCAAGGCCGACGAGCTTCCGCCGGTCGATGCGCTCAGCATCTTCTACGGGTTTCGCGAGCTGACTCCGATCGGCCGCCGCGGCGACGAGATGATCCGCAAGCTCGCCGACCGCCTGGTCGGCATCGATCTGCTCGACCAGGCCGCCGAGCTTCTGCAATACCAAGTCGACCACCGCCTCGAAGGTGCGGCGCGCGCCCAGGTCGCCGCGCGTCTCGCCATGGTCTACCTCACCAACCGCAAGCCGGACCGCGCCATCGAGGCGCTGCGCACCACCCGCATCGCCGATCTCGCGGGCGAGCTGCGCCAGCAGCGGCTGCTCTTGGAGGCGCGCGCCAACAGTGACATCGGTCGTTACGACCTCGGGCTGGACATCATCAGCAACATCGGCGGCCGCGAGGCGATCCGGCTGCGCTCCGACATCTACTGGGCGTCGCGGCGCTGGCGCGAGGCGTCCGAGCAGATCGAGCTCTACTACGGCGATCGCTGGCGCGATTTCCGCCCGCTCAATCCGGCGGAGCGCGGCGACATCCTGCGCGCCGTGGTCGGCTATGCGCTCGCCGACGACGCCATCGGCCTCGCCCGCTTCCGCGAGAAATATGCGCCGCTGATGACCGGCGAGGCGGACAAGATCGCGTTCGACGTCGCCAGCAAGCCGGCGAGCGGCTCCAGCGCCGAATTCGCGCAGATCGCGAAGATGGCAGCGAGTGTCGACACGCTCGACGGCTTCCTCCGCGACATGCGGGCGCGCTTCCCGGATGCCACCGGCAAGGGACCGGACGGCGGCAAGGATGCCGCGAAGGCCCCGTCGGAAGCGACCGGCGCCTTGCCGCGCATCCAGGGCGTCAAGCAGGCGATCGCCGGCCGTTGATCTCAACGCCGCACGCAGAGCCGGAGAGCCACCAGATGAGCCGACCAAGGCCGAAGCCGAGCTCATCGCGATGCTGTCCGCAATCCGCCCGACGCGCGTCCAGACGAAAGGTCGAGACTGCCTTGCGACGCCATTGTCTCGTTCGTTCAGTCAGAGCGATGCGGCGCAAGCGCTTCGATGATGCGGCAGTCGGCAACGGTGCCGTGCTTGCAGCGCCCGATGACATCGGCAAGCTCGTCGCGCAGCGCCACGAGGTCCGCGATCTTGCGTTCGATCTCTGCCAGGTGTTGGCCGGCGATGACGTCGACCGCGTCGCACGAGCGGTCTCGCTGATCGGCGAGGTCCAGCAGGTCACGGACCTGGTCGATGGAGAAGCCCAAGTCGCGGGCACGCCGGATGAAGCTCAGTCGCCCCAGTTGGTCGTTGTCATAGGCTCGGTAATTGCCCTCGGTTCTCGCCGGAAGAGGTAGCAGACCGATCCGCTCATAATAGCGGATCGTTTCGACTTTGGTGCCGGTCCGCTTCGCGAGGTCGCCGATGGTCAGTCGTGACATGGCTTGACCCTATAGTGGCTACAGGGTCCATATAGGACGTCGCATCATCTTGTAAGAGGCGACGATATGCCTGGTTGTCATGACGACTGCTGTTCCTCTTCCCCTCCGAGGGAACTGGACAGCCCCCGCTGGCGTCGTGCGCTCTGGATTGCGCTGGCTATCAACGCAGCCATGTTTTTGACGGAGATCGCAGCAGGCGTGGCGGCCGGGTCGGCCTCGCTGCAGGCGGACGCGATCGACTTCCTCGGTGATACGGCCAACTATGCGATCAGCCTCGGAGTGGCGGGACTGGCGCTGAGCTGGCGAGCGCGCGCCGCCCTTCTGAAGGGCTGGTCGCTCGTCCTGCTTGGCGTCCTTGTCCTTGCCTCCACTGTCTGGCACGCAATGACCGGCACCCTCCCGGAGGCGAAGGCGATGGGGATCGTCGGCATGCTCGCCCTTGTCGCCAATGCGGGCGTGGCCCTCATGCTCTACCGCTTCCGGATCGGCGACGCGAATATGAGGTCGGTCTGGATCTGCTCCCGGAACGATGCGATCGGCAACGTCGCCGTACTCGCGGCCGCAGCCGGTGTGTTCGGCACCGGCACGGCATGGCCGGATCTCATTGTGGCGGCGATCATGGCCGCGCTTGGTTCGAGCGGTGGCTGGCACATCATACAGCGAGCTCGCATCGAGTTGCGCGGCTCCCCCACATCGCGCCCCGTCGCAAGCCCAATCCGGGCGAACTGATCGAGGGCACGTGTCAATGGAAAGTCACGACCGACTGGCTTTCGCTCACACCGAGAGGTGAAACCTACCCGCCGTAGCTCTGCACCAGGCTGCCGGCCACCAGCGACCAGCCGTCGACCAGCACGAAGAAGATCAGCTTGAACGGCAGCGACACCACGACCGGCGGCAGCATCATCATGCCCATCGACATCAAGACCGACGCGACCACGAGGTCGATGATCAGGAAGGGCAGGAACAGCAGGAAACCGATCTCGAAGGCGCGCTTGAGCTCGGAGATCATGAAAGCCGGCACCAGGATGCGCAGCGACAGGTCGTCGGGCGTCGCCGGCGGCGGCTCGCCGGAGAGGTCCATGAACAGCTTCAGGTCCTTCTCGCGCACGTTCTTCTGCATGAAGCCGCGCAGCGGCACCGAGGCGCGCTGCAGCGCGTCCTCGACGCCGATCTGGTTTTCCACCAGGGGCCGGATGCCGTCATCATAGGATTTCTGCAGCACCGGGCCCATCACGAACGCCGTGAGGAACATCGCGAGCGCGATGATGACCGAGTTGGGCGGCGCGGTCGCTGTGCCCATCGCCGTGCGCAGCAGCGACAGCACGACCACGATGCGCGTGAACGACGTCATCATGATCAGGATCGACGGCGCGATCGACAACACCGTGAGCAGCGCGATCAGTTGGACCGCGCGTTCGGTGACGCCGCCACCGCCGGCGCCGAGATTGATGCTGATGTCCTGCGCAGCAGCACGTCCCGCCAGTAAACCGGCGGCAGTCAGAACAGCGGTGAAGACAACTCTACGCGGGGGAAGCAGCGATCTCACTGAGACGACTTCGGACGTCCGAGCAGCGAGGCCATCTCGTCCTCCAGATTCTCGAAGCTGGTCTTGACCGGCGCGGCCTGCGCCGCAGGCGGCTCGTTGCGCGCGGCCGCCCGGAGCGCCGGGGGACCCGAGGCCGGAGCAGCCGACGGATCGGCTGATGGACGCCGCAGTGCGGCCTCGAGCCGTTGTGCCATCTCGGCCAGATTGGCTTCGGCGCTCGAATCGGCCGCTGCGGGCGGCGGGGCAGCCGGGGGCGGGGGCGGCGGCATCTGGGCCACCGGCGGCAGCGGCGGCGCCGCCGCGCGCTCGACGCGCTCGGCTGCGCGCTCAGCGCTCCGCACCGGCGGCAGCCGGGGCCCCTCGGAAGGGCGCTGCGCCTCGGCCTGACGCTGCGGCTCGGCGGGGCGCAACGGGCGCGGCATCACTGGTTCACCGCGGGCCACCCGCTCGGGGCGCGGCTCCAGGCGGGCTTCGTCTCCGCCGCGCGGTTCTCCACGGACGTCCGCCCGGAGGTCCTGGCGGGGGTCGGGACGGCGCGGAGGGAGCGGTGGTTCCGGCGGAAATGCCGGTGCCGGCTCACGCCGCTCTGCGGCAGTCGGCGCCGTGCGGCGAACCTCATCGATGAACGACGGCCGCATCGGGCGCTGCGGCGGCTCCGGCATCTGCAACTCGGCATGCTCGGCGGCCTCGGTCTTCGGCTCGTTGTCGGCCCAGGACGGCGCATCCGGCAGCGGCGCGATGCGCGCCGCCGGCGGCTCGGCACTGATGCCCGGCCGCTGCGGCAATTGCTCGCGCGCCGGCATGGCGCGCACGATATTGGATTCGACCACGATGTCGGTCGGCCCGCCGATCATCAGAAGATGCTCTATGTTATCACGGCGCACGAGCACGAGACGGCGGCGGCCATCGACGGCGGCGGCATCGATCACGGCAAGCCGGGGCATGCGGCCGCGATTCGGGTTGGTGCCGAGACGATTGCCCGCGAATCGACGGACCAGCCAAGCGGCGAGGCCGATCAGCGCCAGCACCGCCACGAATGCAAAAAAGAACGTCAGTGCCTGCATCTCTGTCCCCGGCAAATACCGCGTCCTTTCGAAGTCTTTCGTCTGTCCAACGCATCGCCGGCAGCGAACGGAGCTTCAGAACCGGAACCAACCTGTTAACGCATGACGGCAGGAACTGCCGCTCCGCCTCTTAATAACCCATGAATCGGCCGGGCCAAAACGACTTCTTGGCGAGCCGCGCCGTCCCGGAATGATGCATCGGTCGGCTGGGACCCCGGCACTTTCCTAAGAATTCGTCAAGACACCGGGATAGTCCCGGTGGGCATCGCACCCTTTCTTAACTCCCTGTTAACCATATGCACGGCAATTTCTACCTACCCAAACCGTCCGGTAGTCGGACACAACCGAGCAGCGCCATGTCCATCAACGATCTCCCCGTGTTGTCGGCGTTGCGGACCAAGATGCAATGGCATCAGGAGCGCCAGCGCGTGCTGTCCGAGAACGTGTCCAATTCGGATACGCCAAACTTCAAGCCGAAGGATCTGGTTGAGCCGAAGTTCGATTCAACCGGCCAGGCGGTCGGCGGCTTTGCGCCGCTGTCGCTGACCCGGACCAGCACCGCGCACATCGCCCCGTCATCGGGCGAGAGCGCGAGCTTCGACCAGAACCGCAAGGTCGGATTTCAGACGAGGCCCGCCGGCAACGCGGTGAGCCTCGAAGAGGAGATGCTGAAGGTCTCCGCCAACCAGATGGACTACGCCGCGGCGACCTCGTTGTACGGCAAGAGCCTGCATCTGTTGAAGACGGCGATCGGCAAGGGCTGAGCTCGGGTTAAGGACAGAGACCGACAAGCATGGCAAACGACTCCAGCGATTTCCTCCGCTCGATGAGCATCGCGACCTCCGGCCTGCGTGCGCAGGCGGGACGTATGCGCGTCATTTCCGAGAACATCGCCAATGCCGATTCGACCGCTGCCAAGGCGGGCGGCGATCCGTATCGCCGCAAGGTCCCGACATTCACCTCGGCACTCGATCGTGCGCTCGACGCCAAGGTGGTGGCACTCGGCAAGGTGGTGCCCGATCAATCGTCGTTCCGCGTCAAATACGACCCCAGTAACCCGGCCGCGGACGCGTCCGGCAATGTCAAGTACCCCAACGTCAATCCGCTCATCGAGATGACCGACATGCGTGATGCGCAGCGGTCCTACGAGGCGAATTTGAACATCATCGGCGCCACGCGCCGCATGATCCAGCGCACGCTCGACATTCTGAAGACCTAGGACAGGAACGAAAGTCATGGCCTCCCCAATCTCCGCAGCGAATGCCTACGCGAATTCCGCGCGCGTGCTCGACACCGGCGGCTCGAGCGGTGCCTTCGGCAGCCTTGGGCGCGTGCGCGACGTGCTCGGTAGCGGCAACGGCGCCGACAAGGGTGGTCCGTCATTCAGCGCGGTGCTGAAGGACGCGATCGGCAGCGTGATGGAGGCCGGACGCAAGTCCGACAGTCAGGCGGTCGCGATGGCCGCGGGCAAGGCAAACGTCATGGATGTCGTCACGGCGGTCGCCGAGACCGACGTCGCGGTGTCGACGCTGGTGTCGGTGCGCGACCGCGTGATCCAGGCCTATGAAGACGTGATGAAGATGACGATCTAGGCGCAGCTCGTGACGCTTCAGGCCGCCACGTGCCTGATGCGCCCAGGGGATTTGCCGTCTGCCGCGACTGCGCGCGATGAGGCGGGTGCCGGACCGGAGCCGATTGACAGTGAGGAACGACAGGACATGACGGGAGCTGAAACGCTCGATGTGGCGCGCGATGCGATCTGGACCATCGTGCTGGTGTCGTCGCCGCTGATGGTGGTCGGCCTCGTGGTTGGCGTGGTCGTCTCGCTGTTCCAGGCGCTGACGCAGATCCAGGAGCAGACGCTGGTGTTCGTGCCGAAGATCATCGCGATCTTCGTGACGCTGCTGCTGGCGCTGCCGTTCATGGCGGACGCGCTGCATTCGCACATGATGCGGATCTCGTCGCGAATCATCGGCGGATGAGGCAATGTCCGGGGCGGCAGGGCAGGCCTGCGTGAGGGCGCTGCGAGCGGTCGTAAGGAGCAGTGCGGGGGGCGCTGCTGCTTTCGGGCGCGCGCGGGCAGCCTTTCGGGCAAGCTCTTCGCAGGTTGCCTCGTCGGAGGCTGTCTTTTCAGAGGCTGTCTCTTCAAAGACCGTCGTGCCGCACCAGCATGCGGTCGAAAGGGCCGTGACGGCGGACGATGCGCATCGATATATCCTTCCTTCCGGCGCTGGCCGCCGTGTTCATGCTGGCCTTCGCGCGCGTCGGCGCCATGGTGATGCTGTTGCCGGGCCTCGGCGAGGTCAACATCCCCGTCCGCATCAAGCTCGCGACCGCGCTGCTGCTCACGATGATCGTGCTGCCGCTGCACCGTCAGGCCTATCAGGTCGACCTGCAGGCGTTGTCGCCGCTCCTGGTGATGATGGTGCACGAGATCGTGATCGGAATCGTGCTCGGCGCGACGGCGCGGGTGACGCTGTCGGCGCTGCAGGTCGCGGGCTCCGTGATCGCGCAGCAGATGGGACTCGGCTTCGTCACCGCGGTGGATCCGACGCAGGGACAGCAGGGCGTCCTGATCGGCAACTTCCTCACCATGCTCGGCGTGACCCTGCTGTTCTCGACCGACAGCCATCACCTGGTGATCGCCGCGCTCAGCGACAGCTACAAGATCTTCGCGCCGGGCGAATTGATCCCGAGCGGCGACGTCGCCTCGCTGGCGACCAAGGCGTTTGCCGCGGCGTTCAAGATCGGTCTGCAATTATCGGCGCCGTTCCTGGTGTTCGGCCTGGTCTTCAACATCGGGCTCGGCGTCTTGGCGCGGCTGATGCCGCAGATGCAGGTCTATTTCGTCGGAGCGCCGCTCTCGATCCTGATCGGCTTCCTGATCTTCGCGCTGGTCCTGACCGCGATGATGGGAACGTTTCTCGGCTATTTCGAAGGCGTCATGCACGAGATGATGCCGCGGTGAGAGGGCCGATCGATGTCCGATGAGGCCGATTCCGAAGACAAAACAGAAGACCCGACGCAAAAACGGCTGGACCAGGCGCTCGAACGCGGCGACGTCGTCAAGAGCCAGGAGCTCAACACCTGGTTCGTGATCGCCTCCGCGACCTTGGTGATGTCGACCTTCTCGGGCTCGATCGGCACCGCGGTGCTGGTGCCGATGCGCAACCTGATCGCCAATTCCTGGATGATCCACACCGACGGCGCCGGCCTGCTGGCGCTGGCGCGCAGCCTGTCGTTCGCCGTGATCGCGGCCATCGGCGTGCCGATCCTGATGGTGATGCTGGCGGCGATCGCCGGCAACATGATGCAGCATCGCCTGGTCTGGTCGGGCGAGCCGATGAAGCCGAGCCTGAGCAAGATCTCGCCCCTGGCCGGCGCCAAGCGCCTGTTCGGCAAGCAGGCCGCGGCCAATTTCGCCAAGGGGCTGTTCAAGCTCGTGCTGCTCGGCACGGTCATGGTCATGATCCTGTGGCCGGAGCGGCTGCGCCTCGAATCGCTGCTGCATATGGACGTCAGCGAGCTGCTCGGCGTCACGATCTCGCTGACGACGCATCTGATGGGCTCGGTGGTCGCGCTGCTCGCCCTGGTCGCGATCGGCGACTACCTGTTCCAGTATCGGCAATGGTACGAGCGCCAGAAGATGTCGGTGCAGGAGATGAAGGAGGAGTTCAAGCAGTCGGAAGGCGACCCGCACGTCAAGGGACGCATCCGGCAGATCCGCCAGCAGCGCATGAAGAAGCGCATGATGGCCGCGGTTCCCAAGGCCTCCGTGATCATCACCAACCCGACCCACTACTCGGTCGCGCTGTCCTACGAGCGCGGCATGGCGGCGCCGGTCTGCGTCGCCAAGGGCGTCGACAACATCGCCTTCAAGATCCGGGAGGTCGCCAAGGCGCACGACATCCCGATCGTCGAGAACGTGCCGCTGGCGCGCGCGCTCTATGCCACCGTCGAGATCGACGAGGAGATCCCGGTGGAACATTATCATGCCGTCGCTGAGATCATCGGCTACGTGATGGGGCTGCGGCGCAACCTCTCGGGTCGCCCGCGATGACAACCGATTCGGTCCATGGACGGACCGCAAAATACGGATAAATCATGGAATATCGGCTTGACGGGCTTGCGCTTGACCCGTCGATTCAGGCAGGTGGAAGGGGGAGCCGCGCGAACGGGCTGGGGCTCCCAGCCGACAGGTCGCGTCCCCGAGCCATGAGCGCCGATTCCGACAACGATGGGTTACAGGATCAGGTGAGCCTGCCGGAGCGGCCGCGCCGCAGCGGCAGCATTCTGCTGATCCTGCTGGTGGCGTTCGGCCTCGTCGCGGTCGCGATCGCGCTGATGACGATCGGCCGCGCCCAGGCGCAGCCCTATATTCTCGGCCTGCTGTCGCTGCTCGCCACCGTCGGCCTGTTCAATCTGTTCGCGTTCGCCGCCGGCATCGTCCGCTTCGCCGACAAGTCGACCGACGATCCGGTGTTGGGCGCGATCGCCGATCACGCCTTCGATGGCCTCGCGGTGACCGATCCGCGCGGCCATGTCGTCTACGCCAACGCCGCCTATCTCAACATGACGGGAGCGGCGACCGCGCAGGAGGCGCGTCCCGTCGAGCGCGTCTTCATCGGCAATCCCGACGTCTCCGAGGCCGTGTTCCGGCTGTTGAAGGCGGCGCGCGAGGGCAAGCGGCAGCAGGAGGAGGTGCGCATCACCGCGGCCGAAGGCGCGCAGGGGCGCTGGCTGCGGATGCGCGTGCGCCCGCTCGGCCAGACCAAGCGCCACGCCCGCTACGCGGTGTGGTCGATCGCCGACATCACCCGGGATCGCGAGCGCCAGGAGGACGTGTTCCAGGAGCTGCAGCACGCGATCGAATATCTCGACCATGCGCCGTGCGGCTTCTTCTCGGTCAATCCTGAAGGCAGCCTCGTCTACGTCAATGCCACGCTCGCCAACTGGCTCGACTACGATCTCGCCGAGATCGGCTCGGGCGGCCTGAAGCTCGCCGACGTCGTCTCCGGCGACGGCGCGTCGCTGCTGACCTCGATCGTGGCGGTGCCCGGCGAGGTCCGCACCGAGGTGTTCGACATCGACCTGAAGATGCGCGGCGGCAAGACCATGCCGGCGCGGCTCTACCACAAGCTCGCCTTCGGCGCCGACGGCAAGCCGGGCGCCTCGCGCACCCTGGTCATCAGCCGCGCCCGCGACGAGCGCTCCGATCCGGAGCGCGCCGCCGAGGTGCGCTTCATGCGCTTCTTCGACCATACGCCGATGGCAATCGCCACCGTCGACCGCGGCGGCGCCGTGGTCAGGGCCAATGCGCGCTACGCCAAGCTGGCGCAGAGCGTCAGCGGCGACGTGGCTGCGGCGAAATCGATCTTCCGCACCGTCAGCCAGCGCGACCGGCATCTGCTGATCGCCGCGATCAACCAGGCCTCGGAAGGGCAGGCGGACATTCCGCCGGTCGAGGTGATGCTGGAGGGCGCGAAGGAGCGCTTCGGCCAGTTCTTCGTCACCGCCGTCGACGAGGACGAGCGGGAGACCGAGGCCGCGATCGTCTATCTGCTCGAGACCACCGAGCGCCGCGCGCTGGAAAACCAGATCAACCAGTCGCAGAAGATGGAGATGGTCGGCCAGCTCGCCGGCGGCATCGCCCACGACTTCAACAACGTGCTCTCGGCCATCATGATGGCCAACGACTTCCTGCTGAACGCGCACAAGCCGACCGACCCGTCGTTCCAGGACATCATGCAGATCAAGCAGAACGCGACCCGCGCCGCGACGCTGGTGCGGCAGCTGCTGGCGTTCTCGCGCCGCCAGACCCTGCGGCCGCAGGTGCTCGATCTCGGCGACGCACTGTCCGACCTGACGATGCTGTTGCGCCGGCTGATCGGCGAGAAGGTCAAGCTCGACCTGGTTCACGGCCGCGACCTGTGGCCGGTCAAGGTCGACGTCTCGCAGTTCGAGCAGGTGGTCGTGAATCTCGCGGTCAACGCCCGCGATGCGATGCCCGATGGCGGCAAGCTGTCGGTGCGCACCGCCAACGTCTCGGCCGACGAGGTCGCGCAGGCCGCCTACAAGGGCATGCCGGTGGCCGACTACGTCCGCATCGAGATCAGTGACACCGGAACCGGCATTCCGGCCGAGATCCGCGAGAAGATCTTCGAGCCGTTCTTCTCGACCAAGGAGGTCGGCAAGGGCACCGGTCTCGGACTGTCGACCGTCTACGGCATCATCAAGCAGACCGGCGGCTTCATCTACGTCGACAGCGAGGTCGGCAAGGGGACTTCGTTCCAGATCTTCCTGCCGCGGCACATCGTCGTGCCGGAGGTCCAGGCCGAGCCGCACGCGGCCAACGGCGCCGTCAAGGAGCCGGCCGTCGCGGAAGCGTCGAAGCCGCGCGCGGACCTGACCGGGCAGGGCACCATCCTGCTGGTCGAGGACGAGGAGGGCCTGCGGGCGCTGAACGCGCGCGGCCTGCGCTCGCGCGGCTACAGCGTCATCGAGGCGTCGAACGGCGTCGAGGCGATGGAGGCGCTGGACGAGTGCGACGGCGTGCTCGATCTCGTGGTGTCCGACGTCGTGATGCCGGAGATGGACGGGCCGACGCTGCTCAAAGCGATGCGCGAGCGCAATCCGGAGATCAAGATCATCTTCGTCTCGGGCTATGCGGAGGATGCGTTCGAGAAGAGCCTGCCGGAGAACCAGCAGTTCGCGTTCCTGCCGAAGCCCTTCACGCTCAGCCAGCTCGTGGCGGCGGTCAAGGAAACCATGGCGCCGCAATAGGTTACCGGAGTTCCTTGGCAAATTCCTTGGCAAGCCGGCCGGGCGCGTTCATCCCGCGACCCCGCGCCGCAGCCGCGCGGCCTCGTGCCGCCTTCCCTTTTCGCGGGTTGTGCCCATCTTACAGGCATCCCCATTCCGGGGAGTTATGGGAAACACAGATGAGCTTCATGCAGCGCAAAAGCGGCCTCCTCAAGGCGATGGCCGTGGCCCTTTCACTGGCGCTGCCGACGGTGCTCGCCGTCTCGGCGGCCGACGCCCGGATCGGCGGCGGCTCCAGCTCGGGCTCCCGCGGCACGCGCACCTTCTCCGCGCCGCCTCCGACCGCCACCGCGCCGGGACCGGCGTCGCAGTTCAACCGCACCATCACCCAGCCGGGCCAGCCCGGCGGCTTCAACACGGCTGCGCCCTCCCGCGGCGGGCTGTTCGGCGGTCGCGCCGGTGGCCTGCTGGGCGGCCTCGCTGCCGGCTTCCTCGGCGCCGGCCTGTTCGGCATGCTGTTCGGCGGCGGCCTGTTCTCGGGGCTCGGCGGCTTCGCTTCGATCATCGGCCTGATCCTCCAGGTCCTGCTGGTGGTGTTCCTGGTGCGCATGGGGATGGCCTGGTGGCAGCGCCGCAACCAGCCGGCCTATGCCGCCGGCCCGGCGCCGACGCCCACCGACGGCCAGCCGAGCTTGCGCTCGGGCCTGAGCGGCCTTGGTGGTTTCGGTGGCTTCGGCGGTGGCAGCAACACGCCGCCGCTGCAGATCCTGCCGGCCGACTATGAGGCGTTCGAGCGGCTGCTCGGCGAGATCCAGTCCGCCTGGTCGAACGAGGATGTCGGCCGCCTGCGGCTGCTGTCGACGCCCGAGATGGCCTCGTATTTCGAGCGCGATCTCGAGCAGAACCAGGCCCGCGGTGTGGTCAACAAGGTCAGCGCCGTGAAGCTGCTGCAGGGTGACCTCGCCGAAGCCTGGCGCGAGAATGGCGCCGACTATGCCACGGTCGCGATGCGCTTCACCTTGGCCGACAAGACCATCGAGCGCGCCTCGGGTCGCGTGGTCGAGGGCTCCGACCAGCCGCAGGAGGTCACGGAGATCTGGACCTTCCTGCGCCACGCCGGCGCCGATTGGCAGCTGTCGGGAATCCAGCAGGTCAGCTGAGCCTGACTTGAGATCCTCATCAGGCGCCGCGGAGCAATCCGCGGCGCTTTTGCTTTGCGCGTGGTTATAGTGGCGTGCCGCGATGAACAGGCAACGAGGATGGGCCCATGCGTTATGAGCTGTATTACTGGCCGATGATCCAGGGCAGGGGCGAATATGTGCGGCTCGCGCTGGAGGAGGCGGGCGCCGCCTATCGCGACGTCGCGCGCGAGGACGGCATCGGTACGATGACGGCGATGATGGAGGCGGTCAGCGACACGCCGCCCTTCGCGCCGCCGTTCCTGAGAGCGGGCCGCCGCGTCATCGGCCAGACCGCCAACATCCTGCTGTTTCTCGGCAGCCGCCATGGCCTCGCGCCGAAGGCCGAAGCCGGCCAGCTCTGGGTGCATCAGCTGCAGCTCACCGTGACCGACTTCGTGGTCGAGATCCATGACACGCATCATCCGCTGGGGCCGACGCTGTACTACGAGGACCAGCGCGCGCCGGCCAGGAAACGCACCGCCGAGTTCTGGAGCGAGCGGGTGCCGAAATTCCTCGGCTATTTCGAGCAGCTCCTATCGAAAAGCGGTGGCGCCTACGTCACCGGGCGCCGGCTCACTTATGTCGACCTGTCGCTGTTCCAGATCGTCGCCGGCCTGCGCTACGCGTTCCCGAAGCGCATGATGGCGTTCGAGCGCAACATCCCGGGCCTCATCGCGCTGCATGACCGCGTCGCCAGCAGGCCCAACATATCAGCCTATCTCGGCAGCGAGCGCCGCATCGCCTTCAACGAGGACGGCATCTTCCGCCACTACAAGGCGCTGGATGCGTGAGGCGAGGCTCCGCGGCGCCACCCGTTGACAATGTATAAGTGTTGACTTATACATTCCGCATGACCGTCGAAGCCCAGTTGACATCCGTCATGAAGACGCTTGCCGACCCGACGCGGCGGGCCGTGTTCGAGCGCATCGCGCGCGAGGGGGAGGTGGCGGCCACCGGCCTGGTGCAGGGCTCGCGGGTATCCCAGCCGGCGATCTCACAGCATCTCAAGGCGCTGCGCGACGCCGGGCTGGTCAGCGAACGGCGCGACGGCCGCCACAACTATTACAGCGTCGCGCCAAAAGGGCTGATGCCGCTGGTCGACTGGCTCGGTCATTACCGCGCATTCTGGCATGAGCGCATTGCCGGCCTCGAGGCACTGTTGAAGGAGACCGAGTGATGGGTGAGACGCATGCGATCGTGGTGGAGAAGCATCTGCCCCATTCGCCCGACAAGATCTGGCGCACGCTGACCACGAGCGACCTGATCGCGAAATGGTTGATGCCGAACGACTTCGTCGCGGCCACCGGTCATCGCTTCACCTTCCGCACCAAGCCGGTGGGCGACTGGGATGGCGTCGTTCATTGCGAGGTGCTCGCCTGTGAGCCGCCGCATCTGCTGAGCTATTCCTGGAAGGGTGGTTCGGACTCCAATCCGGCCTACGGCTTACGGCTCGACAGCGTCGTGACCTGGACGCTGACGGCGGCCGAGGGCGGCACGCATCTGCGAATGGTCCATGACGGCTTCGTCTTCCCGGGCAACAAGTTTCAGTTCGACATCATGGGACAGGGGTGGAGTCGTATCGGCGATGCCATCACACGTATAGCGGCGGATGCCTGAGGCGCCGCCGCTATACGAAGTTGGCCTGAGGGTGTGGGATCGTCAGGCGAGAATGTCGACGCGGGTGCCCTGGCCGGGCGGCAGCGGCGGACGCGAGGCCTGCTTCTCCGCGGCCGCCTCGTCGCCGGTCTTGGCGGGATTGACGGCCTGGCTCTGCTGCGTCTGGTTCCGCGCCTGCGTGTCTTGGGTCTGCGGCTTGGTCGTCTCGGTCGAGATCGGCGGCGGTGAGGGCGGCGGCGATGACGACGAAACGCTCGAAACGGACATTGTCCAGCTCCTCGCTTGGTGTTGCGACAAGCGTGGCCATCGCTCACGAAGACTTCGTCAACCGGATCGTTCGAATTGTCTGCAACTGTCGGTGGCGCGGCGAATAGTGAACGGATCGCTGCCGCCGGCGTGGAAGCGACAGGGCTATCGCTTCACCCCGGCCTATTGGTCCTTGCTGCGGCTGATCGTGATCGAGGACTCGGTCTTGGTCCGGGCGCAGCGCATGTCGAGCCGGCGGTAGCGGCTGGCGACGTCGTCGCCGCGGAAAATCCCGAGCCGGCGGTAACAGCGTGTGACGCCGCGCTGCATGTCGTCCTTCGGCAAGGTGAACACGATCGCCGCCGCGCTCGCCATCAGCTCGATGAAGGCCGGTGTCGGCTTGCGCTCGGATTTTCCGAACAATTGATTGCTGACATTCTTCGATGAGCAGCCGAGCGTGATCTCGCGCGCCTTGGGATGGGCGAGATAGACGGTGCCGGCCGCGGTCTGGCCGATCTTGATGCCGTCGATGCCGTTCTTCAATTCCTTGGCGATGTCGTCGCAGCGATCCGCCCGCGCGGCCTGCGGCAGCAGCGCGCTGCTCAACGCAACGAGAATAACAAAACCGGCCAAGCGGCCAAATGAGCAAAGCGATGACTGCATTCCAAATTCCCCCGCGCCATTGAAGCCTGCGCGCGGAGGTCATGCAAGCGCGATGCGCCGCGGCCGCACAAGATCGTCGGCCGACGTGACCGCGTGTTGACGGGCCGCGGTCACCTGCCGGCGGCAGCGGCGCGATCGCGTCGTCAGAACCAGCAGCGGCCCGAATGCGACAGCGATACGCCGGCGGCGCGGCGCTCGCAGTCGTTGCCGTAGGTCTGGAAGTTGCAGCCGCACACCGGCATGTAGATGCGCGGGCAGAGCGTCGGCTTTCGGCGGCAGACGCCCATCATGTCGAACCGGCCACACTGGCCGGCTAGGAATTCGCAATAGAGACCGGCATCGCAGGGAATGCCGATGAAGCCGCCGCACGCACGGCCGGGACCGACCGCGCCGGCGCTGCCGGGGGCCATGGTGATCAGGGCAAGAGCAAATGTGATGGCAACGAAGAGACCTCGTTTCATGACGCCTCCAGGAGGAAAATGAATAGGTCAACAATCTAAGGTTACATAATTCGGCGACCGATCGCAATCGATCTCGCCGTACGACATTGCGCTGGTCGCGGCGTCATGTTGCGGCGACCTCGCGGGCCGTCTCGATCAGCAGGTCGAACGTCTCGTCGGGTGCGTGCTGCACGACATCGTGCCCGCACGCAAATGCGTGCACGCGCCACGCGGGATCGCTGCGCAGCCGCTCATATTGCGCGGTGAACGGCGTTGCGCTCCATCCGCTGGCGTAGACGAAGGTGCGCTGCAGAGCCGCCGGCGCCGGACTGTGGAGGTTCAGGGCCTGGATGAAGGTCCCGAGCGGATGCGGCCGGCGGCGCGGATCGGAGCCTTCGCGCGGCAGCGCCGTCAGCCCGTCATGCCCGGCACGTTCGATCACGAACCGGCGATACGCATCACCGGCGAGATCCCACCATGACTGGCCGTTCTCGGGTGCGAAGGCATCGAGATAGATCAGTGCGGCGAGCCTTTCCGGCACGCGGTCGGCGACGCCGGTCGCGACCATGCCGCCATAGCTGTGCGCGCACAGGATGACCTCGGACAGGTCCTCGATCGTCAGCAGATCAATGACGTCAGCGATATGGGTGTCGAGATTGACGGCATGGGCGGCGCGGGCCGGTGTCTGCTCCAATCCACTCAAGGTCACCGCATAGGCGTCATGGCCGGCCTGCTGGAGCCTGGCCGAGAGCGCAGCGTACATCCAGCCGCCGTGCCAACCTCCTGGAATCAGGACAAAACTTGCCATGATCGTACCCCTCTGCCGCTGTGCCGAGACATGTCTTGCAAGGCTTCCGACGGGTAGCGTATCAGACCTGTCAAGACCGCTTTGGGCGGCCATCTTTAGAACCCCACGAGCTCGCCATGAACGCGCCGACCGCCTTCCCCGACCAGTCCAAGCCCGTCCCGCCCTACAAGCACACGCCGCTGTTTCCGCTCGGGCCGGACACCACGCCCTACAAGAAGATCACCACCGACGGCGTGCGGGTCGAGAAGGTCTTGGGCCGCGACATGCTGGTGGTGTCGCGGGAGGCGCTGCGGACCTTGTCGGAAGCCGCGTTCGGCGAGATCAACCACTTTCTGCGCCCCGGCCATCTGAAGCAGCTGCGCAGCATCCTGGAGGATCCGGAGGCCAGCCCGAACGACAAGTTCGTCGCGCTCGACTTCCTGAAGAACGCCAACATCTCCGCCGGCGGCGTGCTGCCGATGTGCCAGGATACCGGCACCGCGATCATCATGGGCAAGAAGGGCTGCAACGTCATCACCGATGGCGACGACGAGGCGGCGCTGTCGCAAGGCGCGCGCGACGCCTATCTGCGCCGGAACCTGCGCTACTCACAAGTCGCTCCGCTGTCGATGTACGAGGAGAAGAACACCGCCAACAACATGCCGGCGCAGACCGAGATCTATGCCGAGGGCGAGGACGCCTACAAGTTCATGTTCATGGCCAAGGGCGGCGGCTCGGCCAACAAGAGTTTTCTGTTCCAGGCGACGCCCTCGGTGCTCACCAAGGACCGGCTGCTGGCGTTCCTGAAGGAGAAGATCCTGACGCTGGGCACCGCGGCGTGCCCGCCTTATCACCTCGCCATCGTGATCGGCGGCACCTCGGCCGAGCTGTGCATGAAGACGGTGAAGCTGGCGTCTGCGCGTTATCTCGACGCGCTGCCGACCCAGGGCTCCCCGGATGGCAATGCCTTCCGCGACGTGGAGATGGAGCAGGAAATCCACAAGATGACGCAGTCGCTCGGCGTCGGCGCGCAGTTCGGCGGCAAGTATTTCTGCCATGACGTCCGCGTCATCCGCATGCCGCGCCACGGCGCGTCGTTGCCGATCGGTCTCGGCGTGTCGTGCTCGGCCGACCGCCAGGTGCTCGGCAAGATCACCAGGGACGGCGTCTATCTCGAGGAGCTCGAGCATCATCCGGCGCAGTATCTGCCGGAGGTCGAGCAGGCGCTTGGCGGCGAGGTCGTGAAGATCGACTTGAACCAGCCGATGAAGGACATCCTCGCCACTCTGTCGAAGAATCCGATCAAGACGAGGCTGTCGCTGACCGGCACCATGATCGTCGCGCGCGACGCGGCGCATGCCAAGCTGCGCGAGCGCCTCGATCGCGGCGAGCCCCTGCCGGACTACTTCAAGAACCATCCGGTCTACTACGCCGGCCCCGCCAAGACCCCCGAAGGCTACGCCTCCGGCGCGTTCGGTCCGACCACCGCGGGCCGCATGGATTCCTTCGTCGACCAGTTTCAGGCGGCCGGCGGCTCGATGGTGATGGTCGCCAAGGGCAACCGCGCGCCGGCGGTGCGCGAGGCCTGCAAGAAGCACGGTGGCTTCTATCTCGGCTCGATCGGCGGCGCCGCGGCCAACCTCGCCGAGCACTGCATCAAGAAGGTCGAGGTCGTCGAATATCCCGAGCTCGGCATGGAAGCCATCTGGCGCATCGAAGTGGTGGACTTCCCGGCCTTCATCATCATCGACGACAAGGGCAACGACTTCTTCAAGGAGCTGAACCTCGGCTGAGGTGAGCCGGGCGTGATGTTTGTTGCGGCGGCCGGGAGCGATCCCGGCCGTTGGCGTATGGGGGAGGCCCATCTCGCCTGAGCGCGTAGCGTGGCAACCGAATTCGCACGCCGACGGTGCGCTCCCCTCCCCCTTGCGGGGAGGGGTTGGGGGTGGGGTCCACGAGTCGCGCTCTATCTGATGGGCGAGGAAACGCAGCGCGATGCGACCTCGCTCTCTCGATAGTTTGGTGGTTGATGTGTGTGCGCGCCCATAGCGTTCAGCGCCCGGAGACCCCCACCCCCGACCCCTCCCCGCAAGGGGGAAGGGAGCTCACTGCTGTTGTGGGGCCAGCTCGGCTCCGACTACCGTGGGGCTCAGCGTGCGTTCGTGGCAAGAGGAGCACGATGCTGAACGAAGCAACTGGTAGTCTGATGTAATGCACGCCAACCGCATCATCGGTCTCGACGGCTTCTCCCGCGGCTGGGTCGCGGTGTCGATTGCAGGCGACCGGCGCGACATCGCCTTTCCCGCCGACGTTTCGACGGCACTATCGGCTCCTTTTACCCGCGCCGCGATCGACATCCCGATCGGCATGACCGACGACGGCGAGCGCACCTGTGACCGGCTCGCGCGCGACAAGCTCGCGCCGCATCGCTCCCGCGTCTTCACCGGCGCGCGACGCTGGCTGTGGCAGGACTACACCGATCCAGACGAGGCGAACATCGAGGCGTCGCGGCGCGGGCAGACGCGCGCCTCGCGTCAGCTCTGGCATCTCGGCCGCAAGATCATGGAGGTCGACGCCTTCGTCCGTGCGCATCGCGACCGCGACATCCGCGAGGCCCATCCCGAACTGGTGTTCCTGCGCCTCCACGGCGCGCCGTTGCCGTCGAAGAAGACGGAACATGGCGCCAGGCTGCGGCGCGACTTGTTAGTTTCTGCAGGCTTCGCCGCCATCGACGACTGGATGACCCGCGCGCGCATCGGTACCGGTGCCAAGCCCGACGACGTCCTCGACGCCTGCGCGGTCGCGCTGGCCGCTCGCGACTGCGCGGGCTGCGTACCGGAAGAAGCTGCGCCGCGCGACGCGCATGGCGTGCCGATGCAGGTCTGGTTTTGAGGGGCGGCCCGGCCAAGTTTTTCCCACATCTGCTTCAGCGCGGAGGGCTGGCGTACATGGGGTAAGCGATCAACGGACGGGTTTCCGCTTATCCCTGCATAGGGCTAGGCCGTCGAGTTTCGAGATGCTGCTAGCGGAAATCGCGTGCGTTGAGCGGGTGCTTGTGGTTGGGCACCGGGCCGAATTCGCTGCGTGGTGCAAGAGGGAGCGTCTTTGTTGAGCACTGAACCATGTTCGTGCTGAGATTCAGGTCGCAGTCGTCATAATCCAACGTCACCCGCCGCTTGCAGCTGTTCTTCAGGCTGTACCAGTTGACCCCAGGAGCTTTCGGCCACGCCTTCTCTACCACGCACTGGCTTGGATCTGATTGTGGGGCCGAACTGACGGTCCGCGGCGGTCGAACTACGCTTGATGGTGGCTCGGCAACGGGCTTGGTAATGGGAGTTACTGCCGGATTCGGCTGCGTTCTGTCCACGCCGAGAATGTCAGCGGTCACATTCTTCGCTGCAGAGCCAAGATCCCGGGAACGAGCGTTTGCCGGTACCGCTCCGATGCGGACAGCGGTGGCGGCCCCGCCATTCGTGGACATGGACTTTCCGTCCGGCTCGAGCGTGTAGTTCCATGTCCCCGCGCTGTTCGTATAGGTCAACACGTTTCCCGAGCAGGTCCACGTACCCTGGACACAAGCCGGGTGTTCGCTGCACAATGCTCTGCCGTCAGGGAGTAGCGTACCTCTGTTGCCACTGCCTGAGTGTCGCCAGTCACCGATAAACTTGGCTGCGCAACTCGATTGCGGAGCGGCCTCTGCCGCGGCGGTGCCGGAAAGTAGTACCGAAAGAAGTAAGAGATATCTCATTGTAGTTCCAATGAAGCAGGTTGGACTATGATTACCCAATTCCTAGCTCGAATGTGAGTTAGGTGATCCAATCAGATTCCGATCGCGACCGCAACGATGACTGCTTGAGCCATTGCGGCAGCCGTAGCGATGGATATAGGAAGGCCCCGCCTCACGGTTGATGGCTTCGATGCCTGCCAGGGGTCGAAATACAAACAAGTGCGCGCACCGTTCCGCTGGTCGGACCTCAATGAGGGGGGCGCGGCTTCCCTGACGGGCCATAGGCCAATGTTCGATCCGATTTCCAAGGAGAAGGTTCTAAAAAAAATAAATCACTTGTGATTTTTCCGAAATCGTGATCTTATCTCGCCATCCCGCCTCACTGCGGAGGGGCGTTGCGCGCGATCGTCACGACACGCGAGGCGGGGAGGCGATGGCCGCGATGGAGCCGCAGCGTGTCTTCGGATACGCGGACGAACGGCTTGGCGCGGACGCGAAGTCGCAGCGTCCTGACACCCCGAAGCTGGTGTCACGTTCGTGCGGTGCTGAGCGCATCGCGCGGATCATGGTGGCCAACAAGCCGGCGCACCAGGGAGACTGCGTATAAGCGTGAAGCCATCGCGCAGGGAAGGCCGGGCGTTTCCGGCTGCACCTGTGGTACCTGCCGCCTGCATTTCTTTCGCAGGCGGGCCGCAGGCGTCAGCCGACGCCTGGCCTTCCCTGCGCCCTCTGCATTTGGCGAGGGACATGCCGATGCCATCCCTCGGGCGATGTTCGCCGCGAGTGCGCGCACGCTTGTCGATGCTGTTTGAGATGTGAAGCGGATGAAATTCGGTGATCAAACCGCGATGTCGTCCCGACGAACGCCGGGACCCATGCGCCGCGGCGAATGTGTGTGGAATGTCTAACGACGCGCCTGCCTCGAACTGCTCCCTGGGAGTATGAGTCCCGGCTCAAGGCCGGGACGACAGGAGCGGCTGTCGCGCCGGCGGTCGCCTCACCAGCAGACGTAGGGTGGGCAAGGCAGCCGCCCGCAGGGCGGTTGCGTGCCCGCCATCTGTCTACGCATTCCCGTGCGAATGGTGGGCGCGGCGCGCGAGAGGGCGGGGCGATGGAGCGGCGGCGGGGCGCGCCTTTGCCCACCCTACGGATTCAGGCCCGCGCGCCGGTGAACGGGAAGCTGCCCATGAAGCCGATGCCCATCTCGCCGGAGATGGTGTCGCCGGCGACCTTGCCCTTGAAATCCAGCGTCAGCGGCATCGGGCTGGTGATGGAGACCTTCCAGGCGACGTCGTCGCCGTTGACGGTGCCGTCGAAGATCTCGGCGGAATCGCCCTCGGCGGCCTGGGTGCCGGTCAGCGTCGCGCCCGAGCTCTTCAGGCTCAGGGTCGCGCTGCGCTCGCCCATGGGCGTGTTCAAGGTCAGATTCCAGTTGCCGTCCACAGCCATCGATCGTTCTCCTGGCATTGCGATTTTGCGGACCTCGAGGCAACGACCTCGAGGATGCGTTCGGCCGCCCCTATAGCGCATCTTTGCGCGTAAGCCCATTGCGGCGATCGGATGCAGCGATCAGGCCCGCGCCGCCCTGAGGCGGTTGGCGACCACGAAGCGGAAGGCCATGAACTGCAGCGCGAAGGCCGCGACCTTGGCGCCGCCCGCGACCACGGTGATGTAGAGCACCCACAGCTTGATGTCGCCGGTCATGGCGACCGCGATCGTGCCGAGACCGAGCGCGAACATCAGCGCCGCCCAGGCATAGCCGGCGATGGTGACGTATTCCGGAATGGTCTCCGACACGATCGGCGGCACGTAGCGCAGCATCCAGCCGCGCTTGAGCATGATCAGCCCGATGGCGAAATGGCCGATCGCGGGCTTGGCGAACATGAAGCGCGGGTCATTGGTCAGCAGCGTCACGCCGCCGAGCACGATGACGAGGCCGACGCTGGCATAGGCCATGAAGCTGAGGTTCACGCCCCTGATGCGCGCCCAGACCACCTGCACCACGGCGACGGCGACCGCGGCGGCGGTGGCCAGCACGACATCATCGGTTGCGATGTACAGGATGAAGAACACCGCGGCCGACAGGAAGTCGGCAATCAGCTTGGCAAACACGATTTTCACGCACGTCTCCTGGAGCAGACCCCGGTCACGAATCTTGGCCGGACATTGCGGCGGCAGTCTGCGCTGCCACGTCCTTTGTTCGGCGGTAGTCAGGATACCAGCGCGTGAAATAAAGTGCACTATTGCGGGCGGCAAAGGCGATGGCGAGGCCGGTCCAATAGGGCAGGCCCGGCACGTAGAGCGTCATCAGGTTGCCGACGATCATCAGCAGCGCCGACACGGTCCAGGCGCCGGTGATGACGTAATTGGCGCGCAGGAAGCCCGGAATCGCCGCGGTTTCCGGCGGTACGGCCTCGAGCGCATATTGCAGCGTGAACGGCGCGCGCAGCAGCATCGAGCCGAGCGACAGCGCGAAAATGCCGCAGTCGACCGCAAGACGCACCGCGGATGCGCTGAGGGTCGGATCGATGAGGCCGAGGTAGGCGGCTACGCTTGCGAACACGATCGCCGAGCCCAGGCCGAGAATCTTGATCGAGCGTCCCTTGACGACGTCGACCGCGACAACGACCAGGCACATCGCCGTGGCCACGGCCAGGCTGAGCGTGGCCGAGACCACCATCATCAGCGCCGCGTAGACGCCGTAGGGCGCAAGGATGAGGAAGATCGTCATAGAAACTCGCCCGGCCAATCTTTACACTGCCAAGATTAGTAGGATCCCGGCGGAACCGGGTCAAGCAAATCTTGACAGTGTCAAAATTTTGTGAAGCAACATATTTAGCTAAGCTTTATCAATGGCTTGCTTCGTCCGCGCCGACCCAATTGCCGTGGAAGCCATCGGGCACGCGGTGGCCGAGATGAACCAGGGCCACCGGACCGCTGCCGATGTCGGTGGCGTTGAACACGGCGAGGTCGCTGGTGTTGGAGCCGGCACGCCAGACCACGGTCAGCAGCCAGCCGTCGCCCTCGGCGGCATCGCGGCTGCGCGGCACGAATACCGGCTCGGACAGGGTGTCGCCGGCGGGCAGCAGATGCGTCGCCTGGCGCGTGCCGGCGCCGTCGACATGGACGAGGCCGGACAGCGCCCCGAACAGCGGGCCGTCCGGATTGGCGCAGGCGTACCAGCCATGGCCGTTCTTGAGCCCGGCGCGGCGGTCGTCGATGCGGGGGAATTCACCGGTGAGGTCGTCGAGATAGCTCTGCGTGAAACGGTCGGTGTTGCCGGCGAGATCGAAGCTCCAGCGGCACAGCCGCGCGACCGACTTGGCCGGATCGGTCGGACGTCCGTCGGGATGCGGAAACAGCGGCGCTTCCTCGAACTGCATGACGTCGGCAATGATCCGGCTGCCGTCCTCCCAGGCATTCATGATGTGGAAGACGTAGCAGGCGTCACCGCGAAACCAGACGATGTCCTTGATGTCGCCGCTGCGCTTCATCACACCGACATAGGCGCCCTTGTCGGGCTCCCAGGCATAAGGCGGCTTGCCGGACATTGCGCGCTCGATGCTGCCGGTGAGCGGCAGGATTGGAAACAGCACGTGATTGGCCGTGACGATGAAGTCGTGCACCATGCTGGCATAGGGCGCCTCGAAACGATTGAGACGCGTCAGCTTGCCGGCCGCATCGACCGTGCCGTAGGACAGCGCCGGCGTCAGCGGACCGGCGGCGTTGTAGCCGAAGAACAGCAATTCGCCGGTGACCGGATCGGTCTTCGGATGCGCGGTGAAGGCGCCGCGCAGGCGGCCGCCGAAATCGTGATAGCCGCGGGTGGCGAGCGTGCCGGGCTCGATCTCGGTCGGCAGGTGCGCCTCTTCGAGCGCGAGCAGGCGGCCGGCATGGGCGATGATGTTGGTGTTGGCAACGCCGCCATCGGTGACCTCGGCTGGCGCGTCCGGCAGCCTGCGGCCGAAGCCGCCGAACAGCGCGCGCCCCGCGCGGCGCTCGGCCTCGAATTTCGGGGTGCGGATCCAGCGGTTGCGATAGGACGCGCGGCCGTTCTCCAGATGGAACGCGTGCAGCATGCCGTCGCCGACGAACCAGTGCGAACCCGGCGAGTCGAATTGCGGATTGGGGCCGTTGCGATAGAGCGTGCCGTTCAGCTCACGTGGCAGTTCGCCGGTGACTTTCAGGAACGGCGCGTCGCATTCGAACGGGATCGGCGCGATGTTGTCGCGCGGTGTGGGGCGCTGGCGGGCTGTGTCGTGCAACGGTCCCTTCATCGACTGTCCATTCATGGCGCTTCCTTCCCCTTGGATTCGGCCTTATCTTTACGATGTAAAGATAAGGCTACCGGCCGAGCGCCTGCAGGTCAAGGCTAATCTTTACGATGTCAAAATTGCTTGTATAAGGAGAGGCATGACGAAGATCGAACAGGCAAGACTGAGCAGGCACCGGACGGCTACGGCGGTGGCCCGGACGCGGTCGCGCCGCGCGGTGAGCGCGGGCGAGCCGGCGGCGCCCTATCATCACGGCGCGCTGCGCGATGCGCTGCTCGAAGCGGCCGAGCGCGTGCTGGAGCGCGACGGGCTGGCCGGACTCACCTTGCGCGCGGTGGCGCGCGAGGCCGGCGTGTCGCATGCGGCGCCGACGCATCATTTCGGCGATCTCACCGGGCTGGTCAGCGAGCTCGCGGCGATCGGCTTCACGCGGTTCAATGCGGCGATGAAAGCGGCCGGCGAGCAGCCCGGCACGCCGATCGAGCGGGCGATGGCGCGGGCCCGCGCGTATGTCGCCTACGCACAGGCCAATCCCGGCATGTACGGACTGATGTTCCGCACCGAGCGTCTGGATTATTCGCGCCCTTCGCTGCACGAGGCCGCGGAAGCCTCGTTTGCCGGACTCGCGGGATCGGTCGCCGCGCGCAGCGAAGGCCCGGTCGGTGACGAGGAATTGTCGCTCGATCAGTCGGCGGCGATCGCCCGCGCCTGGTCGCTGGTGCATGGCTACACGATGCTGCTGCTCGACGGCCGCCTTGCCGACATTCTGCGCCGTTCGCCGCCGGGCACCACGGCCGAATCGCTGCTGGAGGCGATGCTCCGGGCCACCGTGCCGAAGCTGCCGCCGGGCGCGTAGTTCGACGCACCGGAAACCGGGTAGGGGATCATGCGTTGGCAACGCATGGCACGAACCCCACGCGCTCCCTGGAGCAAGGCCAATCCGCGCAAGCGCGCCGGCAAGGCCTCCACCGTCTCACCCCGGCCGAAAAGGCGGCGGCCAAGGCGCGCGCCCGTCGGGCCGGGCGGCGCTATCCCAACCTGGTCGACAATATGCGCGTCGCGGCCAGGAAGGCGGCAAAGACCAAGACCAGCGGCCGCAAGCGGGCGGCGAAATCGAAGACCGGGAAGGGCGCATCGAAGACGGCGAGCAGGCGCACATCCGCCGTGCGCAAGACCGCAAAGTCCGGACGGAAGTCGGCGCGCTAATTGGGCGGCAACGCCAGATCGACGGCCCGGCCGCGCGTGCCGACGATCTTCACCCTGTCCTTGCCGCAGGCAAAGCCTCGCGCCGTCTGGTCAGCCGCCTGCCGCGCCAGCTCGTTGGCATTGGAGTTGGCGGCAGCGTCGACATAGGCGACATGACACACTGGTCCGGGCGGCAGCCGGGTCACCACCAGCATCGGCTTGTCCTTCGGCCCCTTGCTGCCTTGATCGTCGTTGTCGGCGATCTGCCAGCGCTGGATGATCGCGAACGGCTTGCCGTCAGCCAGCCTCCATTCGACAGCGTTGCCGGCGGAGTTGAACGGTCCGAACCAGGTCTGAGCAGCCGGCTCCTTGGCGGCCGCGCGGACATTGCGCCCCACAGACACGGTCTGGCGAAGATCGCCTTCGTTGACGAGCAGAATCAGGCCGTCCTTGCCAGGGCAGGTCTCAGTCGAGCTGTCATCCTCCTGCTTGCCGCCGATGGTGCGGCAGTCCTTGGCGGCGGCCGATGTATAGGCGCTGGCGATGGTCTCTGCAGCCGCCTGTCCGATCCACGCCGTGCAGAGCATCAATGCGACACCGATTCGTCGCGCCACGACGCGATGTGGGAGGAATTCGGACATGCGAGGGCCCCTGATGACCGGAATTCGTCCCTGCGCAGGACGCTGCAAACTGGGGACGGCGCGAAACGGCGGCGGGAAACACCTGACATCGTCGCGAATTTATCCTAGAACGGCGGCCTCGCGAGGTCCATGTCTTCTCATCACTCATGCCTGTCATTCCGCAATCCAAACCCTATCGCATCGGCCGCTCCAAGACGGGGCTTGGTCTGTTCGCCACCCAGCCGATCAAGAAGGGCACCAAGATCATCCGCTATTTCGGTCCGCTCTTGGATTCGAAGAAGGCGGACGAGGACGCGATCGAGAACAAATATCTGTTCGAGCTCGACAAGCGCTGGACCATCGACGGCTCGATCCGAGAGAACGTCGCCCGCTACATCAATCATTCCTGCAAGCCGAACGCCGAGTCCGACGTCAAGCCGCGCAAGAAGAAGATCTTCATCCGGGCCATCAAGAACATCGAGCCCGGCGAGGAGATCAACTACGACTACGGCACGGACTACTTCAAAGCCTATCTGAAGCCGATCGGCTGCAAATGCGACGCCTGCGAGAAGAAGCGGGCCAAGAAGAAGGCCGAGGCGCGCGCCGAGCGGGCGCAGGTGAAGGCGAAGGACGTGCGCAAGGCCGAGAAGAAGGCGAAGAAAAAGGCCGAGAAGCTCGTCAAGGACAAAGCCAAGCAGCGGCCCAAGGCCAGAGCCCAATCGGGCGAGGCGGCTCGCGGCAAAGCCAAAACCCGGCGGCCGGCTGCCGGCAATCATGGCAGGACCAAATCCACCCCGGCGAAGACGCAGACCAGCCGCGCCAAGGCGGCCTGATCCGATCGGCTCGTGTCCGGATCTCTCAGGACGGCTTCCCGAAGGCCAGCGTCGTCCAGGTGACGCCGGCCGCCCGGTTCTCCGCGCCGAGCGACTCGCCATGCCGGTTGAGCTTGAGCGTCAGCCCGAGCTGCCGCGCGGGCTCAACGATCGTCTCGGCCGCGATCTCGAACATCCGGCGGCCCGGCGGCACCGGACCATGCCGCAACGTCATGATCAGCAGTCCGCCGGGAGCAATCCGCACCGCGATGTTGGGAAGCGCGCGTCGCCGCTGTGCCTCATCGAGATGCATCAGGACGGCGGTCAGCATGACGAGGTCGAACTGCTCGCCACGAGCGGCCAGTGCGGCGAGCTCCGGAAGGCTGTCGTCGATCCAGGTGATCGCCGGCGAGGCATGCAGTTGCATGGCGCCGACGCGCAGTGCTTCGGTCGGCTCGACGGCCACCACCTGATGTCCAAGGCCCGCGAACCAGGCGGCGTCGCGGCCCGTGCCCGCGCCGATGTCGAGCACGCGCGCGGGCGCGTTGGGCAGCAGATGAAGCACGGCGGCATGGACCTGTTCCGACGGGATGCTCTCGTAGCGCAGGAAGAGATCCTCGGCCTCGGTAGCGTAGCCCTCCGTTCCGATCACCTGAGGCTGCATCGCTACGATCTCCCGTCGATCTCCAATTATGCAGAAGAGGCGTTCGCCGCGCATGTCCAAATATCGGTTTGGCCGTGAGCGCCGGGCCGCTCGATCATGAAGCCCGGCGCTCACCACCGGTCAGGCCGTGACCGCGGCGGTGCTCCGGCGCAAGCCCATATACTGCAATTCGGCGAATAGGCCAGTGCCCAGCGCCTGCACTGCGACGAAGATCTCGCCGAGCACGTTCGGTGCGACCAGGCCCGAAAACAGCAGTGCGATGCTGCCGACCGTCCACGCCGCATTGCCGCCGATGACCAGGACGATCAGCGGCCTCGGCGCCACCGGCCGCCAGCCCAGCCAGCCGACGAAGCTCGCGTAGACGACCAGGAACAGGCCGGTCTCGCGCAGCAGCGCGTCGGGCAGTTGCAGCAGCGCCGCCAGCGGCGAGGCGCCGAAGGTGAGCGCGAGCCCGGCAACGCCGCTGAAGGCGGCATCGGCGAGCAGAGCGCGGCGGAGCAGGGCGGACGAGGTGATCATGTCGGGTCTCCTTCGGTTGGGGGCGGTTCAACGGAACCAGGCCAGGAGCTGACGGCGCAGGCGCGCTGGGCGCAGCGAGCGCGCTGCTCTCGTCTCGATCGCGTACACCTGTGCAAAGACGAGGCTGCCCGTGACGTACAGCAGCGGTTCCGGCATGTTGAGCGAGCGCGCCAACAGCGATGTCGCGAGACCCGCCAGCCATTGGCTGGCGGCGGTGAAGGGAAGGGTCTCGAGATTGCGCTGCCTGCTCATCGTCATCTCCTGTGGTGAGGACGATGACCTGCGCCGGGAGGCATTTCGATTACCTGGCAGGTCATGGAGGTGCTGACGTCAGCGTGATAGGTCTTGGCTCATGAATGCACAGCTTGCTTCGGCGCGCGCCGACCGCGCCAGACCCGTTCATGTCGGCGAGCACCTGCGGCAATGGCGGCAGCGCCGGCATCTGTCCCAGCTCGATCTCGCGCTCGATGCCGAGATATCGGCGCGCCATCTGAGCTTCGTGGAAACCGGCCGCGCCGCGCCGTCGCGCGACATGGTCCTCAAACTGGCGGAGCGACTGGACGTGCCCCTGCGCGAACGCAACGTTCTGCTGGTGGCGGCCGGCTACGCGCCCGCCTTTCAGCAGCGCCCGCTGGATGATCCGGCGCTCAAGCAAGCGCGCGAGGCGATGAACCTCGTGCTCAAGGCCCACGAGCCCAACCCTGCGCTCGCGATCGACCGGCACTGGAACCTGGTCGCGGCGAACCGGATGATCGCGCCGCTGCTGTCCGGTGTCTCCGAGCGGCTGCTTGCGCCGCCCCTGAATGTGCTGCGCGTGGCGCTGCATCCGGAGGGGTTGGCGGCGCGGACGGTGAACCTTGCCGAATGGGCCGGCCATCTGCTGGAGAGACTGCACCGGCAATGCGAGGCAACCGCCGATGCCGGCTTGCTCAAGCTTTATGAGGAGCTGAAGTCCTATCCGATCCCCGCGCGATCGGCGCCGCTCGCGGCCGACAGCGTCGCGATCCCGTTGCGGCTTCGGGTCGGCGATGATGTGCTGAGCTTCTTCTCGACGACGATGGTGTTCGGCACGCCGGTCGATATCACGCTGTCGGAGCTGGCGTTGGAGACCTTCTTTCCGGCCGATGAGCTCACCGCGCTCAGGCTGAAGGAGATGGTTACCTCGCCGTGACCCCGCTTGTGTTGGCCGTGCGCGGGTTTATCTTGGGCGCAGCCATGGGAACCCGGAGGCACGCACATGAGCACCTTGAAGCCGCTGATCATCGATGTCGTCTCCGATGTCGTCTGTCCCTGGTGCTACATCGGCAAGAAGCGCATCGAGGAGGCGCTGAAGCTCGTGCCTGACGTGCCGGTCGAGGTGAACTTTCGGCCGTTCTTCCTCAATCCCTGGGTGCCGCGCGAGGGCATCAGCCGCGAGCAGTACCTCACGACCAAGTTCGGATCGGTTGAAGCCTACAAGGGCATCGCAGGCCGCGTGGTCGCGGCCGCGGAGCAGGAGGGGCTGAGCTATCATCCCGATCGTGTCGCCCGTCAGCCCAACACGATCGATTGTCATCGCCTGATCCGCTGGGCCGGCGAGATCGGCAAGGCGCCCGAGATGAAGCAGCGGCTGATGGAGTTGTATTTCCGCGACGGCGGCGATCTGACCGATGTCGAGGTGCTGGTACAGGCCGCAGCGGAGTGCGGGCTCGATGCCGAGGTGGTCCGCAAGATGCTGGCGACCGACGAGGATGTGGCGCTGGTCTCGGCCCAGGCGCAGGAGGCCGCAGAGAAGGGCATCTCCGGAGTGCCGACCTACGTCTTCGCGCAGAAATACGCCGTCTCCGGCGCGCAGGATCCGCAGATGCTGGCGCGCGCCATCCGGCAGGTGTCGGCGGAGGTCAACGCCGAGGCGGCTGAGTAGTCGGCCGGCGCTTTCGGATGGCGCGGACCGCGTGCACGGCGCGGCGTGCCACGGCGAGGCCTTCGCGTCGCGCAGTCAATGCGCCGTGAATAAGCTCGACGACCGGATCGCGCGTATAGAGCGGGATAATCACGTCGCCGATGGCAAGGCGTTCGCGCCAGATCGGGTTGATCATGGGATGGTCGGGACCGGCGGTGGAGTCGGCGGCGTTGATCTTCGGATCCGCGCAAAGGTGCCGCGTCAGGTCGAGCGTCAGCTGGACACCGGGCGAGTATTTCGCGAAGCGCTCGTCGACGCCGAGCTTGAAGAAAAAGGCGCGATCCTGATGCCGCAATACGACGCCTGCGGCGACGGTGGTGTCGCCCGCGATGAGGCTGATGATCTCGCAGGCCTCGTGCTGTGCCAGCGCCGGTGCAGCGCGTCGGATGAACGCCGCGTCGCCGTCGTGCTGGATCAGCGCAGTGCCGCGACGCCCCTTCCAACCGCTCGCCTCCAACACCAGAAAAGTCTCCAGCGCAGTGGAAACGTCGCCGGGAGAGCGCGCGACCTCGAAGCGGACGTCGCCATGCTCGGCCAGCCGATGACGCAGGCGGCGCAACTCCTTCAGCTTTTTGGCGCCGAGCGCATCATGCAGCACCGTGTCGGCGTCCCCGCTCGCATCGAGCAGGGCCCGGTCATAGGATTGCAGCACGCGCGGGCGCAGATCCACGCGACGAAGCGCCGCCTCGAACGCCTGCATCACGGAGCCTGCCAGCGACATGTCTCGCAGCAGCAGGGCGCGCGCGCCTGTTCGTCGCGCAGCGTCGAGCAGTTGCGCCGCAGCCCGCTCCGCGCTCCTTCTGTCGAGCAGCGGCGTGCACAGCGTGCCGTAGGGATGGCCGCTGGCGAGCGCGGGCAGGGGAAGCTTGCAGGCATGCCATAGAGAGGTCGTGGGCATCAGGCCGATGAGACGCGAGGGCTGATCGTCATCCCATGCGCACAGCGCCGATGTTCCGGTGCGGCCGCGTGCCGTGGCGTTCACCGCGCGTTCCCAGCCGGGCAGGTAATAGCCGTTCGGCTCCCGCGCATGCTCCGCCAGATCCTGCCACGCCTGCGGTGAAACGGTATCGAGCGGCACCAGGTCAGCGGCGCGCACGCGTTCGAGCGGACCGGCCTGCTGGTTCCTTGCCGTCGATGAAGCAGTCGCAATCGCGCGATCGATGATCTCGGCCACGTCCCGATGGTCCCCTCGCGGCGCGGACAACCCACACCGCGCGCGACACTAGCGCAAAGCTGACAAGAGACACTTGCCGTTGGCAGACAATTCGAATCGATGCGTTAACGGCCGGTTCAGCACGTCGCCTGATGCGGTCAGCGGATCAGCGCCACCTCGCGGAAGGCGCCGATCAGCGGCTTCTCGAGCTTGCCCTCCATCCCCCGGAGGATCTCGTAGGCCTTCTCGCGCGTCATCATCGGCTTGTAGCTGCGGTATTCGATCAGCGCCGAGAAGATGTCGGAGATGGTGAGGATGCGCGTCAGGTCCGGGATGCTGTCGGCCATCAGCCCATCGGGATAGCCGCTGCCGTCGAGAAATTCGTGATGGTTGCGCACCGCCTTCAGCACTTCGTCGGTGATCGCTGCGTTGTCCTTCAGTGCATCGTAACCGGCCACCGGATGGGTTTCCACCAGCGTACGTTCCTTGACGTCGAGCCGGCCCGGCTTGTCGAGAATGGTGAGCGGGATCTTGGCCTTGCCGATGTCGTGGAACATCGCGGCCATGTAGAGACGCTCCAGATCCGAACTGTGGACGCCGAGGCTCAAGCCGAAATCCACGGTGATGCCGGTCACGAGCAGGCAGTGTTGATAGGTGCCTTCGTGATGGCGGCGAACGGTGGCAAGCCAATCGGACAGACCGTTTTCCGCTATACAGTCGGCGATTCGCTTGCCCGCCCGCCGGGTCTCCTCGACGTCGATCGCTGCACCGCCCAGCACGGCTGCAAACATCGAGGCGATGCAGGACGCGCCGGCAAATGCGGCCTGTCGGTCGTCGACCGCGATGCTCTTGGCCGCAGAACCGGGACGCACATCGAGCAGCTTTCCGAGCAACTGATTGCGGCTCGGCGTGCTCGACAATACACTTGTCGCACCGAGCGCATAGGCCTGGACCGTTGACAGACGGGATTTGTTGTTGGTCAGGAAGATCCGCCGCGGAATACGCGAGAGCCGCTCCGAGATCTCCTTCAATGCGGTGATGTTGTCGACGTGGCGCAGATCGGCGGCCACGACGATCGCGTCGATGTCGCCGCCTTTGAAGTCGGCATCACCGATCAGTTCAGATGTGAGCGAGCAGCGTTCGGCCAGCATGCCGCGAAGCATAGCGAGCTTGGCCGTGTCATCGCCGACGAGGTGAACGTTCATGGAAAACCAGGTCCAGGGTCATTCCGCGTTTAGGCCCCGATGTTCCGCAGGAATTGTTAAATTTGAGCCATTCGTTCGCTGTGCGGTTGCGGATTTGCGTTAGCTAAGAACTAACAATCTGCGACCGGTGCGGTAGCCCGTTCCTGTACGCCCACCGACAGGGCGAGTTCCAGCCGACGTGGCCGATCCAGCTTGTCTTCGGAGGGAATTACTTCGTCGGCAGGACGGCTTTGTAATCTTCAGAAACACAGTCGTCGCCGGTCGCCGCGCGCCGCCGGTCGATGATCTCGTTGTGCCTGATCAAGAGCCGATAGGTCTGGCGCCGGAGCGCGGTCCCACTGGCGGATATGATCTGAGCCCGCACGCAGGCGGTCCATGTATCGCCGGCATCGGCATGTCGGGCGGATGTTGCCTCGACATCACGTGGCAGCGTCGTTGCGACGAAGATCATGTCGAGATTCTTGCGCACGAGAAGCGCGACATCTGGCGCGGCTTCGGGCTGCGGCGGCTCGGGCGCCTTGGCCCGCATGAAGGCCGGCAGGCGCGCATTGCTGTCGGCGGCGCAGCCGATCAGGAGCAGGGCCGAGAGCAGCCCCGAGAGCAGCCCCACGCGTGACGCAATCCGCCGCATGCCGCATCGTCCCCCATTGCGGCGCGCACGCTAGCGAGAGATCGCGGCATTGCTGCGGGAAACTCGTGCAGCAACGATGTCCGGTCGCGGCCGGCGGCAGTCATGCGCGCGCGAACGGCGCCGGCCGTCCGGCATCGTGCTCACCGGATTGTGCTCGTCGGGATGAACCGGGCCGCGAACCGGCTCGACCAACAGGCACGCCATGAGCAGATTGGAGATCCCATGTTTCGGCACGCTCTCAGGGCTGCATTGCTCGCCGGCGGCCTGTTTGCCGGCCTTGCTCCCGCATTGGCTGAAAGCAGCAGGCTGGCGCTGGTGATCGGGCAGTCGGCCTATCGTTCGGTGACGCCGCTGCCGAATCCCGCCAACGACGCCAAGGCAATGGCGAAGATGCTGGGTGAAGCGGGGTTCGACGTGACGACCGCCGCCGATCTGTCGCAGCGGGACCTCAACAGGGAGGTCGGCGACTTCGCCGCCAAGATCGCGGCCAAGGGACCCGACACGGTGGCGCTGGTGTTCTATGCCGGCCACGGACTGCAGATCGATGGCGAGAACTATCTCGTACCCGTGGACGTCGATCCGCGACGTGAAGCCGACATTCCGCTGCAGGCCGTGCGTCTCAACGATCTCCTGAACACGCTCAATTCGGTGCCGAGCCGGATGCGAATCCTGCTGCTCGATGCCTGCCGCAACAATCCGTTTCCCGCCATCAGCCAGAACGCGGGCCGTGGCCTTGCGCTGGTCGACACAAAGACGGGAGCGCCGGGCACCTTCCTGTCCTACTCGACCTCGCCCGGCGCGGAAGCCGAGGATGGCACCGGCGCCAACAGCCCCTATACCACCGCACTGCTGCAGGCGGCGCGGGAGCCGGACCTTCCCATCGAGCAGGCGTTCAAGCGCGTGCGCGTTGCGGTGAACAAGGTCACCGAGGGCCGGCAGACGCCGTGGGATTCGTCGTCCTTGACGGAGGATTTTCGCTTCGTCGGGTCGGCGGATGGGGGCGCTGCCAATGCCGGCCCGCGGCCGGTCGTCGCCAAGCGCAGCGTCGACGAATGGAAGCGCAGCCTGGAGGGCAAGCCGATCGAGGCCGCCAACGAAATCATCGTCGGCGACGGCAGCGTCGAGGCGTATGAGGCCTTCGTGACGCTCTACACCGCGCCGCCCTATGGCCCGCAGGCGCGCGAATGGCTCGACCTCCACAACAGGATGGCAGCCTGGAACGAGGCGGTGCTGATCAATACGGTGGCGTCCTATCAGGGCTTTCTCGACCGCTATCCGAACAGCGACCTGACCCCGACCGCGCGCAAGCTGATCGAGCGCCTGCGCAACCGGCCCGTGGTGACGCCGGTGGTGGCGGCCGCCAATGCAGCGACCCCGGCCGCCACTTCGGCAACCCTGCCGGTCGTGCCGGCCGTTGCCGCGGCAGGCCCGACCTGCCCATGCTCGCAGACGCCTCCGCCGGCTCGGAAGTCTGAGACGCCGAAGCGGGTCGAAGAGAAGCCGGCGAGGAAGCGCGACGAGGACCCTCCCAAGCGCGCCGGCCGCACGCCCCGACGCGACCCTGACGACGATGTCGTCGTCTACGCGCCACCGCCTCCGCCGCGCGCGTATTATGGACCGCCGGTGCGCGTGGTGCCGCCGGTCAGTATCGGGATCGGCATCGGCGGCGGCTATGGCGGTGGCTATGGGCGGGCACCTCAGAACTATCCGACACGGCGCGGCTATGGCTACTGAAGCTGGCTGACGTCTGCGCATCGATGTGGCCGCCCGCAAGGGCGGCCACTGATGTTTGGCGGGGGACGTCCGTTCGGGTCATCCTCTCGGTTCTGCCATTCGTCATCGCTCCTCACCACTCGTCCCGCGGATGCCGCCGCCCGTCCCATCCTGCTCGATCCGCCCGCGAAGGCTGCTTTCATCGTCCCGGTGCGTCGCTTCGGATGCAGTCTGCGGGAGGGAAGGGTCATGTCGTTGCGTCGAGCAGGTGTTTGCGCGGTCCTCGTCGGGAGCCAGTTGACGGTCGTGCCGGCCCTTGGCTGGCAGCACTGGGGCGGCGATGCCGGTGGAACGCGGTTCTCGCCGCTGGCGCAGATCACGCCTTCCAATGTCGATCGGCTGGTGCCTGCCTGGGACTATCACACCGCGGATCTGCAGCGCCGGCCGCCCGCGGCAGCCTTGCGGACCAAGTTCGAGGCGACGCCGATCCTGGTCGAGGACAGCCTGGTGTTCTGCACGCCGTTCAATGAGGTGGTCGCGCTCGATCCCGGCACCGGCGTGCAGCGCTGGCGTTTCGATCCCAAGGTCGGTGACGGGCGGCGCCCGGCCAATCGCTATGCCTGCCGCGGCGTTGCCCATTGGGTGGACGAGCGGGCGCCGGCCGGCGCGGCATGCCGCAGCAGGCTGTTCATGGGCACGGTCGATGCTCGCCTGATCGCCCTCGACGCGCAAACGGGACAGCCCTGCGCCGGCTTTGGATCGGACGGCGAAGCGCGGATCGACATTTCCAAGGATCTGCTATGGCCGGGCGAGTTCCAGATCACCTCGGCGCCGGTGGTGGGCGGGGGTGTCGTGGTGGTCGGCTCATCGATCGGCGACAATGTGCGGGTCGATGCGCCCAAAGGCACGGTCCGCGGTTTCGATGCGCGCACCGGCGCGCTGCGTTGGAGTTTCGATCCGTTGATCCATGACGGCATCGCGGCGGGACATGCGAACGTCTGGGCGCCGATGTCGGTCGACGAGACGCGCGGCCTCGTCTTCCTTCCGACCTCGTCGCCCAGTCCGGATTTCTTCGGCGGTGCGCGTCCGGGTGACAACCGGCATGCCGATTCCGTGGTCGCTTTGCGGATTGAAAGCGGCGAACTGGCCTGGTCGTTTCAGACCACGCACCACGACGTCTGGGATTACGATCTGCCGGCGCAGCCGACGTTGGCCCTAATCGATGCCGGGCAGGGGGCGCGTGACGTCGTCATACAGCCGACCAAGCAGGGCTTCGTGTTCGTGCTCGACCGCGACACCGGCGCGCCGGTCTGGCCGGTGGAGGAGCGCGCAGTGCCGCAAGGCGCCGCCGAGGGTGAGGTTCTATCACCGACGCAGCCATTCCCGACCCATGTGCCGCCGCTGCTCGATCAGCGCTTCGCAGCGGATGATATTTTCAGGGCCGTGCCGCGCGTCCTGGATTCCTCCTGCGACGATCAGCTCGCGCCATTGCGCAATGAGGGTTTGTACACGCCGCCCACGATCCAGGGCACGTTGCTGTTTCCGATGACCGGCGGCGGCGTGAACTGGGGCGGGGCGGCGTTCGATCCCGTCCATCAGATCCTCTACGCCAATGTCAGCCGTGCCATCCACATCGTCCGGCTGATCCCGCGTGCGGAAGCTGACGGGATGACGCCGCCGCGTGGTGTCGATGTCGGGCTGCAGCGCGGGTCGCCGTTCGCGGTGACGCGGGTGGTCGCCATGTCCAAGCTCGGCCTGTTGTGCAACCGGCCGCCATGGGGCGAAATGGTCGCGGTCGATCTCAAGGCCGGCAAGATCCTGTGGCGCTCGACCGTCGGTACCACCGAGGATCGCGCACCGCTCGGGCTGGCGTTCAAATGGGGCACGCCGCTCGTCAACGGCGTCGTGGTCACAGCCGGCGGCCTCGTCTTCACCGGCGCAATGGACGCCTATCTGCGCGCCTTTGATGCTGTCTCAGGTCAGGAGCTCTGGCAGGGCCGGTTGCCCGCGCCGGGCGTCGCCAATCCGATGACCTATGAATGGAAGGGCGAGCAATTCGTGGTGACCGCAGCCGGCGGCCATTCGGAGGCGGGAACGTCGCTCGGCGACAGCGTCGTGGCGTTTCGGCTGGCGCGCGATGGCGAAGGGCCCTCGCTGTGGTCACGGACGATTGATCGTCCGGGCGGACGGTTCGCCGCCGGCTCCCTGCTCGCGGCCGGGGTGCTGGCCGGCCTGTTGGTGGTGTTGTGGCGATGGCGCCTGCGGTGGGTCTAGCCCGCCGCGCCGCTATCAGTCGAATGCCACGCCGATCCGCTTGTCGTGGCTCCAGACTGCGTGGCAGCGCCGCGTGAATTTGTCGGCCGGGATCACCAGCGTGAAGGCTTCGGGCAGACCGACCGGACTGACCACCTCGACCCTGGCGCCGGTGTCGGACATGTTGCGGACCATGCAATCGACCGCGCCGCCGCCGTCGAATGCCAGCCTGCCCTGCTTCAGCACCCGATGCCTCGGTGCAATGCGCTTGTCACTCGTCTCGCTCATGGCCTGTATTCCGGTGCCGGACGGCGTCACCTTTCGCGTCAAAAGCACCTAAAATAAATCAGGCTCGCGTTTCGATCAGATGAATCCGGCGTGCGAAGCCCGGGCCCTCGCCTTCACGTTTCGTTAACCCGGCCAGGCCGCGGATCAGAGCATCGCGAAGGCGCTCGACACCATGGCCACTGGCTTGCCATCGCCGGCGCTGGTCAGTGTGACCCGGCCGAAGCTCATGGTGCGGCCCATCCGCACCACGCGCGCATCGGCCATCACGTCGGCGGAGGCAATGGCGCGCATGAAATGCGTGGTCTGGTCGACAGTGGTCATCGGCCGGTAGCCGCCGCTGGCGGTGACCATCCCGATCACCATCGCGGTATCGGCAAAAGCCATCAGCGCCTGGCCGCAGACGACGCCATTGTCGCGGCAGAGCCGCGGCGAAAACGGCATGCGCAGGATGGCGCCGGCTTCGCCCTGCGGAGACGGCGCGATGTCCTCGACGATCAAGCCAAGATCCTTGATCCAGGGCGCGAACACGTCATCGAGGATGCGCCTCGCGTCGTCGGTGGTGAAGTTCAGGGTCTCGTTCGGCACGCGCGGAGGTCCTTCCATGATCGTGTCATCGACGTGTCTTGGCATCGACTTGCCTCGCCGCGATCGGCGGAGCTGCCGGAATGTTGCCGCAGAGCGGCGGCTTGAAAAGGCCGGAGTTGGAAAACTATGATGATGGCCTGCCGTGGAACAGACGGGAGGTGCGCGCAGACGATGCGGCCGTGAACATCCCGACCTGCGCTCCACCGTTCCGGCACAGTGCCGCGGGCTTGGCGCATGGCGAAGCGATGGTATAAGGCGCCTATACCGGGGAGTAACCAATGAAGAAGCTGATCGTGACGATGGCGGTCGCCGTGCTGGCCGGCTGGGCGGTGCCCGCAATGGCGCAGATGCCCAACATCAACCTTCTCGCCGACGGTCCCTCCAAGTCGCCCGAGGAGAAAGAGGCCGAAGCGGCGCGGGAGCAGGCCTACAGGGACACCATGCGCAAGATTCCGGACGCCAAGACGAGCACCGATCCCTGGGGCAACGTCCGGGCGGCGGAGCAGCCCAAGGCGGCGCCTGCCATGAAGACCACCGCGGCCAAGAAGCCGAAGGCTGTCGGCAGCACCAACTGAGATTTATCGCGCTCGGGTCGGGCGGGCTCTGACCCTTCGGGGCCCATTTGCCGATTGCGGACTCGGATTCCTCGCGGCCCCGTCTATATTGACGGTGTGGCAGCGCGTTGGAGTTCGTCGATGGGGATGCGCCCCCGGGACATTGCCAGCCGGATGGCGGCCCGGCGCCAGAAGGGCGCCGTGGGGGCTCGCGACGGCTACGTTCGCGACACGTTCACGCTGCCGCGCGAGCAAGCGCGCGCCAAGGCCCGTGACTATCTGACCCGCTATCCCAAGGCCGGCTACATGAGCGCGGTCGAAAGCTGGCGCGAGCTTCCCGATGGGGCCATCGAGTTCACGATGCGACGGCTTCCCAGCGCCGATTGAACGATTGCCGCGAGCGCCTCATTCCTTTTCGCCAAGAAGCTTGCGTGTATCGCGATTGATGAAATGAAGCCGCGTGCAGGCCTTGCAGACCACGGTTTCATAGGAGCACGTGGGATCGCCCGGCTTCGGCTCTTCCAGCCAATGCTGCACGTTCATCCCCGTTCGCGGACATTTGAAGATCAGATTACCCATACAAATTTAAATGTCTGCCAAGATGCAGACAGGCATTTTGATCTCGATCAAGTTCGGCTGCCGAAATGACGCGCAGTCAACCTCGTTGACTGCAATCTTAGGTTGCGTCTTTCGCCTGCGACGATCCACAAGAGGTGTGGCGAGCCGTCAGGCCTGATCCAGCGACTCGGCGACGATCCGGATGCGGAAGACCGGCTGCCTTGCCTCGTCGAGCAGCTCCATCTGCCATTCGGAGTTTTCGGCGAGCTTGCGCGAGATGCTGCTGGCCATGTCGGCACAGACGGTGGTCATCTCTTTCCAGGCTGCATTGCGGTCGGCGCACTCGGTCCCATACTCGGACGCGCCTGAGAAGTGGCCGTTGCGGATACGAAAGAAATAGAGCGGCATTGCCAAAACCGGTGAGCCCTGACCGCCCCAGGCCGCTGGGTTTGATGTACGCACCACAAATGGAAGCGCAAAACCCACTCGGATCAATTCCGGTAAAATACGGTCGGTCGCGCTGATCGCTTCGGTTAGGCTGATTGCCGTTGGTGATGTGCGGCGCAACCGGACGAATCGCGGGCCAACGAATGAGCCTCGGACCGCTGCGGTCCGAGGCTCGGCGTCAACGTCGTAGCTTCCCAGCGAGGGCAGTTCGGCAGTGACACGATTAAATTAGTGCGAAATCTGTAGGCGTGCCTTGCGTCAGATCAAGGTTGCAATCTCGATCGGCCGCCGTGGGACGCGCACCTGGCTGTGGTCGAAGATCCGTTCCGGCACGACTGTCAGTCGGTAGGCGATCTGCGTCGCGCCGTCGACCATTTCCAAGAGTTCATCGCAGGCCGGACAACGCCTCTCTCCCGCGGCGTCTTGCTGCGAGTGAAGCTCGATCCTTTGAAGGCCGGCCCTGCAGGACGGGCACGTCACGTCATTTGTTGTCATCGCCAATATGAAGCGCAACGCACGCGATCCGTTCCCCGACATCACGACAATGACGGAGGGAGATGCATCCCGAGCGGAGCTATCAACGTCGAAAGCCCCGGACGTCGTCCGGGGCTTTCTTTCGGCGCGGATGGTTTCAGGGCCGTGCGCCTACGTGTGACGGAGCCTGCAAGTGTCGGAGCTGGCAGGCTGCAAGGGATCGGTCGACGGCACACCAAAGGCGATACACTAGAGGATGTGCGGCGACCATCATCGCAACGAACAAACAAATCCGGGGCTGATCAAAAATCTGCTCAGACGTACGACAACCACGATTCTATAACGCAACCCAAAGTTTATGACAATGGTTTGTGGCTTGAAGATGTCGTGAGCGCCGGCGCGCGTGATGCGGATCACGCGGGTTTTTTCCGGGCCATTCCTCGGGCCGGCATGAGGAGCCGCGCCAATGGCGCGCTAACGCATCCTTGGGCAGGGTCCGACACGGGGGCGTCCGAGGTTCGTCGCTTCATCTGTCGTCCGTCATATGGTGGCCGTCGAGTGCTTGCACGCCACGTGATGCGGAACCTGATGGCCGGCCGCCGCTTGCGCGCGGCTGCGCGTCTGCATCGAAATCGTGCGCCTGCACGCACGACGAGCCGAACAAAAGCAGAAGAGGCGATGGAACTTCGTTCCTCTCAGGAGAACCACGGAATGTGCGATCTACGCACGCGTGTAGGAGTTGGTAGTTTCAAGGAAAAGACCTGACAAGCACGATCGGTCCAACGATTGCGGCGTTGAAGTCGGCGAGGTCTTCGCTGGGAATCCAGTACTCGCGATGCTTGCGGCCGCCGGCCTCGCGCACCTCGTAGGTGTCGATGAAGCCTCGCAGGATCGCAAAGCGCAGCACGTGGCCGGCGCCGCTCGCCGGCACGTTCCAGTCCCGTGCGATCTTCACGGCATAGTCCTCGGTCAGCACCGGGTAGAAGATCGGCTGCTCCGGAAGGCGCGGCGGAAACGCACGCATGCCCGACGCCTCGATCAAGGCAAGCTCCTTTGGGCCGACAGGGCGCCACAGCGTGAGGGTCTGTTCGTTGTTGGATCCGGTCATGCTGGTTCCGAAAATTGGAAGCAGTCTGCGAGGCTCACAGAGAAGGACCAGCAGGATGATGGGACACGGCCGAGACGACAATAACAATTTATAGTTGGGTCGGCGTCTGCCGCTGGTGCGGGAGATGAGGTTGGAGCGCTCGGACAGTTTGGTTTTAATCCGCGTGATCGCCGGTCGGCGGCTGCGCCGCTCGCGCGCATGGCTTCCGCCTCCAGCTGGAATCGGGATCCCTTCGCAGTCGCCGTCATCCAGCATCCAGCATGCCGTACTTCGCTTCCGGGCGCGCTGATCGGGCAGCGCTCCCTCGCTGGTGCTCGGTGCACTGCGCGCCGGCCCTCGGCCTTCGAGCGGCAGGCGTGTCTCCCGCGGGTTGCCAGGGGTTTGTGAAAGAGAGGTGTGAATGTCGAGAAGAACATATTGCGAACAAAGAACGGATGGAGTACATTCGCCTCAAGATTGCTGGCCGACCTCGTTAACCGTTTGTCCATCCCGCGAATCCCCGCCATAAGGAGCGCCAATGTCCGCCACCGCCCTGCGTATCGTCGAAGGTTCCTCCATGGATAAGAGTAAGGCGCTCTCCGCTGCGCTGTCCCAGATCGAGCGTCAGTTCGGCAAGGGCTCGGTGATGAAGCTGGGCAAGAACGACCGTTCGATGGATGTCGATACGGTGTCCAGCGGCTCGCTCGGGCTCGACATCGCGCTCGGCATCGGCGGTCTGCCGAAGGGCCGCATCGTCGAGATCTACGGGCCGGAATCCTCGGGCAAGACCACGCTGGCGCTGCACACGGTGGCGGAAGCGCAGAAGAAGGGCGGCATCTGCGCCTTCATCGATGCCGAGCATGCGCTCGATCCGGTGTATGCGCGCAAGCTCGGCGTGAACATCGACGAGCTTCTGATTTCGCAGCCGGATACGGGTGAGCAGGCGCTGGAGATCTGCGACACCCTGGTGCGTTCCGGTGCGGTCGACGTGCTGGTGGTCGACTCCGTGGCGGCGCTGGTGCCGAAGGCCGAACTCGAAGGCGAGATGGGCGAGTCGCTGCCGGGCCTGCAGGCCCGCCTGATGAGCCAGGCTCTGCGCAAGCTGACGGCCTCGATCAACAAGTCCAACACGATGGTGATCTTCATCAACCAGATCCGCATGAAGATCGGTGTGATGTACGGCTCGCCGGAGACCACCACCGGCGGCAATGCGCTGAAGTTCTATGCTTCGGTCCGCCTCGACATCCGCCGCATCGGCGCGATCAAGGAGCGCGACGAGGTGATCGGCAATTCCACCCGCGTGAAGGTGGTGAAGAACAAGCTGGCGCCGCCGTTCAAGCAGGTCGAGTTCGACATCATGTATGGCGAGGGCGTCTCCAAGATGGGCGAGATCCTCGATCTCGGCGTCAAGGCCGGCATCGTCGAGAAGTCCGGCGCCTGGTTCTCCTACGATAGCCAGCGTCTCGGGCAGGGACGTGAGAATTCGAAATCGTTCCTCAAGGCCAATCCGGACATGACCGCCAAGATCGAAGCCGCGATCCGCCAGAACTCCGGCCTGATCGCCGAGCAGATCCTGGCCGGCAACGCCGAGCGCGACGCCGACGCCGACGGCGAGGAGCCGGCGGAGGAGTAGAGGCAAGACGGCAGCGGGTGCCGTGGACGTTGCGTTGCCGACGTTCCGGCGCCCGTTTGCAGATGTGTGGTGTTCTGCCGAAATCTGCGGTTGCTGCATGATCGAATGCAGTGAGCCTGAGTTTCCGAACGCCGGATACGATCTTCAGCGCGAATAGTCGAAAGCGCGTGCGCGGGCGAGCGGACCGGATCCGCGCGGCGGCACCGACATTTCCGACGCCAGCCCTGGGCGCCGGGAGCCGATCGCGAGCGTGTTGATAGCGTCTTGAGCCAATCAGGTCGTGCCGGAGCCAACAGCATGACGCGTTTGATTCTAGCGGCCGATGATCCCAGCGCCGGAGCGCTTCGGAGAGGCGGCTTTGCCGACCTGGTGGTGCCAATTCTCCATCGTTTCGTATGGGGACCGTTGCCATCAGATGCCGAGTTATCGGCTTATCTCGTCCAGCGCACCGCGCGACCGAAGCGCGGGCATTGGTTGGATTTCGCCTCGCGTGGCGACTTCATGGCGGTCGGCGGGCGGAGTCAGAGTTTTCTCGAACTTGTCGACCGTTGCGATAGCGTCGAGCTGTGGATGGGGACCCGTCCGAACGACCAGTTGGTGCTGATCTGGCTCTTGGACTATCTGCGCCATCACGCGGAGATCGCGACGAAGATCGTATTGCGGCATGTCGATGTCCCGCTATCCGATGCCCCGGCCGGGCGACTCGCCGGTCGGGCCATTGCCGGCGTAGAGCTTGCGCGTGAGCATCTCGATTTGGGCCATCTGGCATGGCAGGCGTTTCGGGCGCCCACGCCGCAAGCCTGGCTCGATCTGTTGAAGCAGGATCTCAGTGCACTGCCGCAGCTTCGCCGCTGCGTGCAGGAGATGCTCGATGAGCTTCCCGGTGTTGCGACGGGCCTGGGAGCATCGGAGCTGAGAATCCTCGAATTGCTGTCAGCCGGCTATCAGCACCCATTCGACCTGTTGCCGCATCATCGGGATCGCTTTCAACGCCGCGTCTATGACTATTGGGAGGGAGGCGCGTTGCTCGACGGTCTGGCACTGGCGCCGGCGCCGGCAATTTCGGGCCTCGCCGAACGGCCGTTCTCGGTCGAGATGCACGACAGCCGTGAACGCCTCGAGCGCTACAAGGCGAGCACGCTGTCGCTGACGCCGCTCGGCAAGGCGATCCTGGCCGGCGAGGAGGATTTCAGCAGCCATAATCCGATCCGGCGCTGGTGGGGCGGCACCGAATTGATCAACGCCAATCTCTGGCGTTGGCATGCGGTGCTCATCGCTCCGGATCCCGGCACGCCTCACGTCATTGATTGTCGCGAGCCGTGGCGCCCGATCCACTGGAACATGCGTGAGGAGGCTTACTCCGCCGCCTGGGCGTAGTCCGCCACCGGCGGGCATGAGCACACCAGATTGCGGTCGCCGTAGACGTTGTCGACGCGGCCGACCGGACACCAGTACTTGTCGGTGCGCGAGGTGCCCGCGGGGAAGCAGCCCTCGCTGCGCCGGTAGGCCCTGTTCCAGTCGTCGTCGGCGATGTCGTGCACCGTGTGCGGCGCGTGGCGCAGCGGCGAGGCCTCGATTCCAAAGCGGCCCTGTTCGACCTCGGCGATCTCCTTCCGGATCGCGATCATGGCGTCGCAGAAGCGGTCGAGCTCCGCCTTGGACTCCGATTCCGTCGGCTCGATCATCAAGGTGCCCGCCACCGGGAAGCTCATGGTCGGCGCGTGGAAGCCGTAGTCGATCAGCCGCTTGGCGATGTCGTCGACGGTGACGCCGCTGCTCTGCTTGAGCGGCCGCGGGTCGATGATGCATTCATGCGCGACGCGGCCGCGCTCGTTGCGGTAGAGCACCGGAAAATGCGCATCGAGCCGCGCCGCGACGTAGTTGGCGTTGAGGATCGCAATCTCGGTGGCGCGGGTCAGGCCGTCGCCGCCCATCAGCAGCATGTAGATGTAGGAGATGGTCAGGATCGAGGCCGAGCCGTAGGGTGCGGCCGAGACCGGCCCGATCGGATGCGCGCTCGCGCCGTCGGTCGCGGGGTGACCGGGCAGGAAGGGCGCCAGATGCGCCTTAACGCCGATCGGGCCCATGCCCGGGCCGCCGCCGCCATGCGGAATGCAGAAGGTCTTGTGCAGGTTGAAATGGCTGACATCGGCGCCGTAATCGCCGGGTCTGGCGAGGCCGACCTGCGCATTGAGGTTGGCGCCGTCGAGATAGACCTGTCCGCCGTGGGCATGGACGACGTCGCAGATGTCGCGGATGTGCTCCTCGAACACGCCATGCGTCGAGGGATAGGTGATCATGATGGCGGCGAGCTTGGCGCTATGCGCTTCCGCCTTGGCCTTGAGATCGGCCAGATCGACATTGCCGCCTGCATCGCAGCCGACCACGACCACCTCCATGCCGGCCATGTGCGCGGAGGCCGGGTTGGTGCCGTGGGCGGAGGAAGGAATCAGGCAGATGGTGCGATGGCCCTCGCCGCGGGCGGCGTAGTAGCCGCGGATCGCCAGGAGGCCGGCATATTCGCCCTGCGCGCCCGAGTTCGGCTGCAGCGACACCGCGTCATAGCCGGAGATCCGGCACAACCAGTCGGTCAGATCGGCGAACATCGTATGATAGCCGGCGGCCTGCGCGCGCGGCACGAACGGGTGCAGGCTGGCGAATTCCGGCCACGTCAGTGGAATCATCTCGGTCGTCGCGTTGAGCTTCATCGTGCAGGAGCCGAGCGGAATCATCGCGCGATCGAGCGCGAGGTCGCGGTCCGCGAGCTTGCGCAGATAGCGCAGCATCTCGGTCTCGGAGCGATGCGCGTGGAACACCGGATGGGTCAGGAACGGCCGCTGCCGCTTGAGCTCGGCCGGCAGAGCCTCGCGCGCTTCCGCCTCGATCGTCGTGTAGGAGAGCTCGCCGCCGAAAGCGCGCCAGACGGCTTCGACGACATCGGCCGTCGTGGTCTCATCGAGCGCGATCCGCAGCCTGCTGCCGTCGCGCCCGAGATTGATCCGCTCGCCTTCCGCGCGGGCGATGATCGACTCGGACTTGGCGCCGGCCTCGACGGTGACCGTGTCGAAGAAGGCCTCGCTTTCCGGCGCAAAGCCGAGCTTGCGCAGCCCTGCAGCCAGCACCGCGGTCCGCCGATGCGCGGTGCGGGCGATCGCCTTCAGCCCGTCGGGGCCATGATAGACCGCGTACATCGCGGCAATCACCGCCAGCAGCACCTGCGCCGTGCAGATGTTCGAGGTCGCCTTCTCGCGGCGGATGTGCTGCTCGCGGGTCTGCAGCGCCAGCCGATAGGCGGGAGCCCCGCGTGAATCGACGGAGAGGCCGACGATGCGGCCGGGCAGCGACCGCTTCAGCGCATCGCGCACCGCCATGTAGGCCGCATGCGGTCCGCCATAGCCCATCGGCACGCCGAAGCGCTGCGCCGAGCCGATCGCGATGTCGGCGCCGAGTTCCCCCGGCGAGGCAATCACGGTCACCGCCAGCAGGTCGGCGGCGAGGATCGCGAGCGCGCCCTTGTCATGCAGCTTGGCAATCGCGGCGCGCGGATCGCGCAGCGCGCCCGTCGTGTCCGGATATTGCAGCAGGCCGCCGAACACCTCGGTGCCGTCCAGATCCTCGGCGGGGTCGCCGACGATCAGCTGCCAGCCGAGCGGCTCCGCGCGGGTGCGCAGCACCGCCAGCGTCTGCGGATGCACGTTCCGATCGACGAAGAACGCCTTGGTCTTCGCCCGCGCCGAACGCTCGGCCAGAGCCATCGCTTCCGCCGCCGCCGTGGCCTCGTCGAGCAGCGAGGCGTTGGCGACGTCGAGCCCGGTGAGATCGCAGATCATGGTCTGGAAGTTGAATAGCGCCTCCAGCCGGCCCTGGCTGATCTCCGGCTGATAGGGAGTGTAGGCCGTGTACCAAGCCGGGTTCTCCAGGATGTTGCGCTGGATCACCGCCGGCATGAGCGTGCCGGAATATCCCTGGCCGATCAGCGAGGTGAAGACCTGATTCCGCGCCGCCAGTGCTCGCATGTGCGACAACGCTTCGGGCTCGCTCAGCGCCGGCTCCAGGGTGAGCGGCGCCGTCTGCCGGATCGTGCCGGGCAGCGTCTGCGCCATCAGTTCCGACACGCTCTTGGCGCCCACGGTCTCCAGCATCGCCGCGACGTCGCGCGGCGAGGGGCCGATATGGCGGCGGGCGAAGCTGGTGGCGGCATCATCGAGCGGCTTGAGCGGCGTGGTCATGAGCAAATCCTCTATGCCTCGTCATGCCCCGCGACGGCGGGGCATCCAGTAAACATCGATGGTGAGATCAGGCGGAGAGAGCGCGGCGTACTGGATCGCCCCGTCGAGCCGGGCGATGACAGTGGTGAGTGTCGCCGCACCGCACGTCTCACGCCGTATGCGCCTTGTAGGCGGCCTCATCCATCAGGCCGCCGAGTTCGCCCCGGTCGGCGATCTTGAGCTTGAAGAACCAGGCCTTGCCGCCGGCGTCGGTGTTGACGAGCGCAGGTTCGTCGACGATCGCCTGGTTGACCTCGACCACCTCGCCGGTGATCGGCGCGTAGACGTCCGAGGCGGCCTTGACCGATTCGACCACCGCGGCGGCTTCCGACTTCTTCAGCGCGCGGCCGACCTGCGGCAGCTCCACGAACACGACGTCGCCGAGCTGGGCCTGCGCATAGTCGGTGATGCCAATGGTGGCTGTGTCGCCATCGATGCTGAGCCATTCATGGTCGGAGGTGTAGAGCGTGGTCATGGACGTCCTTCAGCGCTTGTAGGTGTTGGGAACGAAGGGCATGGCGGCGACGCGCAGCGGCAGGCGTTGGCCGCGCACATCGGCGAACAATGGGGTGTCGAGCGCAGAGAGAGTGGTCGGCACGTAACCCATCGCGACCGGAGCATTCAGCGTCGGGCCGAAGCCACCAGAGGTGACCTGGCCGACCGGCTCGGCTGAATCGGCCGACGCGAACAGCGCAGCTCCCTCGCGCACCGGCGCGCGGCCCTCGGGCCTCAGGCCGACGCGGCGGCGTGTCGCACCGCCATCGAACTGGGCAAGGATCTTGTCAGCGCCGGGGAAGCCGCCGGCGCGCGCGCCGCCGCTGCGGCGGACCTTCTGCACCGACCACTCCAGAGCGGCCTCGACCGGGGTCGTCGCCGTGTCGATGTCGTGGCCATAGAGACAGAGCCCGGCCTCGAGCCGCAGGCTGTCGCGGGCGCCCAGTCCGATCGGCAGCACGTCCTTGTCCGACAGCAGCGCTTCGGCGAGCTGCTCGGCCTTGGCGGCGGGAACGGAGATCTCGTAGCCGTCCTCGCCGGTGTAGCCGGAGCGCGAGACGTAGCAGGCGAGCCCGTCGACCGTACGCGGGCCGGAATCCATGAAACGCATGCCCTCGGCATCAGCGCAGAATTTCGCCAGCACGCTCGCGGCCTTCGGCCCCTGCAACGCCAGGAGTGCCCGGTCGGTCAGCGGCTGCACCTCGCAGACGTCGGACAGCCCGTCGCGCAGCAGCTCGATGTCGGCGTCCTTGCAGGCGGCGTTGACCACCAGCACCAGGTGCTCGCCGAAATTCGCCACCATCAGGTCATCGAGAATGCCGCCCTCGGCATTGGTGAACTGGGCATAGCGCTGCCGGCCCGGGGGAATGCCGATGACGTCCTGAGGCACCAGCCGCTCGAGCGCGGCTGCGGCGTCGGCGACCTTGCCGGATTTCGGCACCAGCGCGACCTGCCCCATGTGGGACACGTCGAACAGCCCGGCCGCGCTGCGGGTATGGAGGTGTTCCTTGAGCACGCCGGGCGCGTACTGCACCGGCATCTCATAGCCCGCGAAGGGCACCATCTTGCCGCCAAGGCTGACATGCAGCGCATGGAGCGGCGTTCGCTTCAAAAAAGGGGGGGCAGCCGGTTCAGCCATCGATCAGGGATCCTCGCGCGGTTCCTCGGGACCAGTCCCGAAAAACGCCACCGAAGCCCCATCTGTCGCTGTGCCTGAGAGTATTATCCCGTCGGCGGACGCGTCCCGGTCAAAACCGGACAAGCGTCTCTTTCCAGATGCAGTTGCAGTCGCGAGGGTCCTTTTGCCTGAGAGTTTCCGGGGCGGTTGCTCCTTCGGCGCCGACCCTTGACGTTCAACCAGAACCTCAAAGGCCAGTCTCTCCCGACGCGACTGTCGTCTATGTCCGGGACCAAACACCAGCCCGCGCAAGCTGTCAACGCGTCACGGCGGCTTTCAACCAGCTTTAGGAGCCGTGCAGCAAGCCCATGATGTTTCTGCACAGTTTCTGGACACGCGAAGTCGCCTTGTCTAAAAGCATTGCCGCCGAATTCCCGGACTTCTTCGATTGGATTGCTATGAGCGGCGTCAACGAGATCAGGTCGACCTTCCTCAATTTCTTCGCTGCGAACGGCCATGAGATCGTGCCGTCCTCGCCGCTCGTGCCGCGCAACGACCCGACCCTGATGTTCACGAACGCCGGCATGGTGCAGTTCAAGAACGTCTTCACCGGCGTCGAGAAGCGGCCCTACAACCGCGCCACGACGTCGCAGAAATGCGTGCGCGCCGGCGGCAAGCACAACGATCTCGACAATGTCGGCTACACCGCCCGGCACCACACCTTCTTCGAGATGCTCGGCAACTTCTCCTTCGGCGACTATTTCAAGGAGAACGCCATCGAGCTCGCCTGGAAGCTCGTCACCAAGGAGTTCGGCCTCCCGAAGGACAAGCTGACCGCGACCGTCTACATCGATGACGACGAAGCGTTCGGGCTCTGGAAGAAGATTGCCGGCCTGCCGGAATCGCGCATCATCCGGATCGCCGGCTCGGACAATTTCTGGCAGATGGGCGACACCGGCCCGTGCGGCCCGTGCTCGGAGATCTTCTACGACCACGGCGACAAGATCTGGGGCGGCCCGCCCGGCTCGCCGGAGGCCGATGGCGATCGCTTCATCGAGATCTGGAACCTCGTGTTCATGCAATACGAGCAGCTCGAAGGCGGGGTGCGCAATCCGCTGCCGAAGCCGTCGATCGACACCGGCGCCGGCCTGGAGCGCGTTGCCGCGGTGCTGCAGGGCAAGCACGACAATTACGACATCGACCTGTTCGTCGCCCTGATCCGCGCCATCGCCGACCTCACCAATGCCGACCCGCAGGGCCCGCAGAAGGCGTCGCTCCGCGTCATCGCCGACCATTTGCGCGCCTCGTCGTTCCTGATCTCGGACGGCGTGCTGCCCTCGAACGAGGGCCGCGGCTATGTGCTGCGCCGGATCATGCGCCGCGCGATGCGCCACGCGCAGTTGCTCGGTGCCCGCGAGCCCTTGATGCACAAGCTGGTCGGCACGCTCTCGCGCGAGATGGGCCAGGCCTATCCGGAGCTGATCCGTGCCGAGGCGCTCATCAAGGAGACGCTGCGGCTCGAAGAGACCCGCTTCCGCAAGACGCTGGAGCGCGGGCTGGCCATCCTCGACGAGAAGTCGGCCTCGCTCTCGAAGGGTGACATGTTCGACGGCGACGTCGCCTTCACCCTGTACGACACCTACGGCTTCCCGCTCGATCTCACCCAGGACGCGCTGAAGTCGCGCGGCATCAGCGTCGACCAGGCCTCCTTCACCGACGCCATGGACCGCCAGCGTGCCAAGGCGCGTGCGGCCTGGGCCGGAAGCGGCGAGGCTGCGACCGAGACCGTCTGGTTCCCGCTGCGCGAGAAGCTCGGCGCCACTGAGTTCCTCGGCTATGAGACCGAGACCGCCGAAGGCGCGGTCACCGCGCTGGTCAAGAACGGTGCCGAGGTCGACAGCCTCAAGGCCGGCGAGAGCGGCGTCATCGTCCTGAACCAGACCCCGTTCTACGGCGAGTCCGGCGGCCAGGTCGGCGACACCGGCCTCATGACCGGCGACGGCGTCCGCGTGCGCATCACCGACACCCAGAAGAAGGCTGGCGACCTGTTCGCGCACATCGGCACCGTGGAGCAGGGCACGCTCAAGCTCGGCGCGGCGCTGCAGCTCGACGTCGACCACACCAGGCGCTCGGCGATCCGCGCCAACCACTCGGCGACCCACATCCTGCACGAGGCGCTGCGCCAGGTGCTCGGCGACCACATCGCCCAGCGCGGCTCGCTGGTTTCTCCGGACCGCCTGCGCTTCGACTTCGTCCATCCGAAGCCGATCACCCCGGAAGAGCTCGCCCGCGTCGAGGACATCGCCAACGACGTCGTGCTCGAGAATGCCGAGGTTACGACCCGCCTGATGGGGCTCGACGATGCCCGCGAGGCCGGCGCCCGCGCGCTGTTCGGCGAGAAATATGGCGACGAGGTCCGCGTCGTCTCGATGGGCAACGCCGCGCGTGATCACGGCAATAACGCCCAAGGTTCTAATACATTGGGCTGGTCGGTCGAGCTGTGCGGCGGCACCCATGTCAGGCGCACCGGCGACATCGGCCTGATCGCGGTCACCTCGGAGAGTGCGGTGGCGTCCGGTGTCCGCCGCATCGAGGCGCTGACGGCGCGCGGCGCCCGTGCGCATGCCAACCACAACCTCTCGCTCGCCAAGGCGGCGGCGGCCGAGCTGCGCACCACGGTCGAGGACGTGCCGGCGCGCATCACCGCGCTGATGGAGGAGCGCAAGAAGCTTGAGCGCGAGCTGTCGGACGCGCGCAAGAAGCTCGCGATGGGCAGCGGCACCTCGATCGGCAATGGCTCGCCTGCTGCCGGCGTCCGCGACGTCGGCGGCGTGAAGCTGATGGCGCGCGCGGTCACCGGCATCGAGATGAAGGATCTGAAGTCGCTGGCCGACGACGCCAAGAAGCAGCTCGGCTCCGGCGTGGTCGCGCTCGTCGCAACCTCGGAGGACGGCAAGGCCGGGGTCGTGGTCGGCGTCACCGCCGATCTCACTTCGCGTTTCAATGCGGTCGACCTCGTGCGGGCTGCGTCCGAGGCGCTCGGCGGCAAGGGCGGCGGCGGCCGTCCCGACATGGCCCAGGCCGGCGGTCCCGACGGCTCCAAGGCGGAGGCTGCGCTGGCCGCGATCGAGAGCGCGATCAGCAAGGCAGGCTGACCGTGCCGACGCTCGGGCCGGGCGAGAGCGTTCGCGATCCCAATCTGCGCGACCGGCTGTACGAGCTGCTCGAGCACGACCATCTGCCGAGCACGCACGGCTCGCGCGTCGTCCAGTTCATCGTGCTCGTCATCACGCTCGACGTGCTGGCGGTGGTGCTGGCCTCCGACCCGGACATCGCGGCCGCCATTGGCGGATTGCTGCGAGCGATCAAGGTCTGTTCGCTGATCGTGTTTGCCGCGGAGTATGTCGCTCGGCTCTGGAGCGTGGCGGGGCACATGCCGCGGCGCCAGTCGCCGCACCGGGAGCGGCTCGCCTACGCCTTGTCAGCGCTCGGCCTGATCGATCTCCTGTCCTTCGTGCCGGCCGCGATTGCGCTCGTGCTCGGCGACCGCAGCCTGGAAGCGGTGTGCATCGTGCTGCCGTTCCTCAAGCTGGTGCGCTATTCGCCGGCGCTGCGCTCGCTGCTGTCGGCGGTGCAGGCCGAGCGGCGCATCCTGATCGGCTGCCTCGTCATCCTGGCCGGCGCGGTGCTGCTGTTCGCCTCGCTGCTCTATGCGGTCGAGCGCGACGTCCAGCCCGACAAGTTCGGCACCATCCCGCACGCGATGTGGTGGGCGATCGTGACGCTCGGCACCGTCGGCTATGGCGATGTCGTGCCGGTGACGCCGCTCGGCCGCATCATCACGGTGTTCGCGATCATCTGGGGCTTCGCCATGATCGCGCTGCCGGTCGCGATCATCTCCACCGCGTTCGCCGAGGAGATCAAGCGGCGCGACTTCGTCGTCACCTGGGGCATGCTGGCGCGGGTGCCGCTGTTCTCGCATCTTTCGGCGTCCGAAATCGCCGACATCATGCGGCTGCTGCGCGCGCGCACGATCGAATCCGGCGAGGTGCTGGTGCGGCGCGGCGATGCCGCCTCCTCGATGTATTTCATCACTGCCGGCGAGGTCGAGATCGAGCTGCCGACGCAATGCGTCAAGCTCGCCGACGGCACGTTCTTCGGCGAGATCGCGCTGCTGCACCGGACCAAGCGCTCGGGCACCGTGACGGCGACGCGCAAGACCCGGCTGCTGGTGCTCGACGCGCAGGATTTCCATGCGCTGATCGCGCGGATGCCGGCGCTCGCCGCGCATGTCCGGACCATCGCCAAGGCGCGCATGGCCGATTCCGGCGACCTCGCCCTTGCCGAGCTGTCGCAGGCCGAGCACGACGACCAGACGGACGAGTAGGGGCTGCGCGCGGATTCCGTACGTCGTTGGCGACGGCAGGCGCGCGTCTCATTCCATCTTCCAACGAGTCAAACAGCCGGGCGCGCGCGCACCATCCCGCGGCGCGATTGCACCCAGGAGATGCGGAAGACGTCCGCCCTCGAGAGTGATGAGGGCGCAGGGAATGCCGGGTGAGGGCCTCACCCATGGCCCGCCTGCGGAAAAAAATGCAGGCGGCAGGTACCACAGGCAAAGCCGGTTCATCCGGCATTCCCTGCGCGGCGGTTTTAACGCTTATACGCGATCTCCTCGGTGCACCGGGCTTGTTGGCCACCGTGCGCGACGACGCGCTTCTCGCTCGCCGCCGCGGGGACACCAGCTTCGGGGTGTCAGGACCACGCGACTTCACGTCCGCGAGCGCATCAATCGTCCGCGCATGAAGCGCGCTGATGCCCTCACGTCCACCGCATTGCCGGCCCAACGTTTCGTGACGACGCGTACGCCCCTCATCCGGACCGGAACGTGGAGAGAATAGACATGATTTGCTGATTTTCGGAAGTGATTTATTTTTGCGCGAAGCCCTTGAAACGGGCGATGGCGTTGAGGCCGCTGATGAAATGCGCCCTTCCGGCGAAGGCCGATTTGGGGTGGCCGAGACCAATTTCGTTGCATGAACGGCCGGGACGCTGCTCGTCGGGCAAATCAACGACGACAGGTCACGACCGAATTTGGCCCGATCGCTCCGACCCGCCCGGTGCAGCAAGTCGGCGGCCGTCTGCGGCACAATGGCCCTGGCGCTCAAACGTTCGAGACGGCGGCTTGTGCGGACGTTGCAAACGCAAGCGTTACAGGTAAATCGCGCAACCTCGTTCCTTGAGCTCAGCGAACCAGTCCGGGTGGGAAATCGTCGTCACCCAGCGCAGATCGAGCTTTTCGAGGCGTGGAAGCTTGAGCAGCGCTTCCGGCAATGCGGCGACAGGGTTCCCTCTCAAGTCGATCTGCCGCAGCTCCACCATTGAACCGATCTCTTCCGGCAAATGGGTCAAGCTGTTGTTCCTGAGATGCAGCTCACGCAGCCGCGTCAGCTTGGAAATGGTCGTCGGCAGAGTCGTCAGGCGATTGTCGGTCACGCGAAGTTCGAGAAGTCCCGACATCTCGGTAACCGCGTCGGGCAGCCTCTCGAATTCGTTTGCACTGATGTTGAGGTAGCGCAACCGGGTAAGTCGCCCCAACGACGGCGGAAGCTCTTTCAGCACGTTGTCGTGCAAGTACAGGAAGTCGCTCAGGCCGACGAGTTCGCCTAGCGCAGCCGGAATCTGCCGCAACAGGTTATGGCCCAGGTCCAGCGTTCTCAGGGCGTGTAGCTCGCCGACCCTGTCCGAGAGCTCCACCAGGCGATTGTCGGCCAGCACGAGCGATTGCAGGTTCGTCCGATCCCAGACATGATCCGGTACGGCGCCGAGCGCCTGTTTCCACAACGACAAGTGCAAGTCCGACGCGTTCCTCACGGCCGGATCATGCCTCGACTTCACCCGGAGACCAAGGGCGCTTCTGGCCCGTCTCGGGCCTTTCGGTCCGCGGCGGAAGTTTACGCTATCAGGGTGCAACTGGAAGTAAGCTTGCAGTGACGCCACAAGGCAGTTTTTTTCTCCGAAGCTGGCTGACCCTCGGCTGACGCGTAACTGGTGTTTACACACTTAAACCGCATAACTGCCGATGCAATTCTGATGGGCTCGATGTCATGGGGATCGATGCCTTGAGAACGGCAATTGCATTGCTGCTTGTTGCCGCTGCGCTGTTAGTATCAGCACGGGCTGAGAACGACAGACTGCGTCAAGTGGTCTCTAACCTCAAAGCCTGCGTCCGCACGTATGCACCGACGGCCAAAGCCGCTGGGGTTGAGACAACAGACGATGCCGTCAATTTCCTGATCGAGACATGCAGCCCACAGCCTAGTCATCTTGCGCCAGAGAACGTGGGCGCGATCCCTCCTGGTCTGCTTCGGGACGCCGTTCGCGATGAGTGGAATGCCCTCGTTCAAGATGCGCAGCCTCGCTAGGAAGTTGTCTCGGCCCGAGAGCTCTCGAACTCGCAGCTCCTCTCCAATGACGCGCGGAGACATCGTGCTTCCAGGCGAGCCGCTCGTGAGCGTAGCGACATACGGCCGGCTTCACGTGGTCGGATCTGAACAGCAGATATTCCGCAATGCGGCATGTGACGCTGATGTCACAGTTACGGTTATACCGACTCCCAAATATAATATGACTATTCAAAGGCGCCTCGGCGCTTGCTAGGATTGCCATCCAATCTCAGGTTGACGAAATCGCCCCTCGAATGGGCGGCTGCCGGGGATGAGCCGTGGGGAAGCGCGTGCCGGGACGGAGGCTCTGGGCCGGCCGCGACAGAACAACATCCAGAGCCTGGGGACGCTGCGAGGAGCAGGAAAAATGAGTGGGTTTGCGACGACCGCGCGCATGTGCGGCGTAGGGGTTGCTTTGTCTTGTTTGTTGGGTGGCGGTGGTGCGGTCGCGGCCGATCTGCCGATGAAGGCGCCGCCGATTCCCTATGCGGGTGTCGATGATTTCTGGACGCGGCCGTATCTGTTCGGCGATCTCGGCCGGACCAGGCTGAAGGAGCAGGGCATCTCGCTCGCGCTCACGCTCGGCGACGAAGCCGTCACCAATCTGTCGGGTGGCTCGCGCAACACCGCGGCCAATGCCGGGCAATTGTGGTTCGAGGCCAAGTTCGACATGGCCAAGCTCGCCGGCATCCAGGGCGGCATGATCGGCGTGACGCTGGTCGATCGCTTCGGCAAGAATCTCAACAGCGAGGCCGGCATTCCGGCGCTGCAACTGACCAACGAGGTGTTCGGCCGCGGCAACATCCTGCGCCTGACCGAGTTCTACTATCAGCAGAAGCTGTTCGACGATCGCCTCGTGCTCAAGGGCGGCCGGCTGCCGGTCGGCTCCGACTTCTTCTTCGGCCAGTGCGAGTTCATCAACCTGACCTTCTGCGGCGGCCAGCCGGGCAACATCCAGGGCGGCTACATCTACAACTGGCCGGTGAGCCAGTGGGCCGGCGTCGTGCACTACAACTTCACCAAGGAGTGGAAGCTGTCGGTCGGCGTCTACGACGCCAATCCGAACTATCTGACGACGTCGGACGCGGGCGTCTATCTCGCGCCGGGCATTCCGCGCTCGAATCCGGCCGCAGGCGTCTTGGTGCCGGTCGAGGTGGTGTATGAACCGAGCGGTCCGCTCAACGGCACCTGGCGCGTCGGCGGCTGGTATGACAGCGCCTCGACCATCGACGGCGGTCTGCCCGGCATCACCGGCGTGTATGCCGGCGGCCCCGGCGTCGGCGATCAGAACCTCAGCAGCCAGCGCGGCCGCTACGGCTTCTACGAATCGATCCTGCAGCGGTTGACGGTCGAGGGTCCCAAGGCGCAGGGCTGGTACACCTTCCTCAACACCAGCGTCGCCGATCACCGCACCGCGTATCAGGACTACCAGATCTCCTGGGGCGTCAAGCACACCGGCACCTTCTCGTTCCGTCCCGACGACGAGGTCGGCTTCGCGGTCGGCACCACGCATGTCAACTCGGCGGCGCTGACGCCGAATGCGGGCGGCAACGAGGTGCCGATCGAGGCCTGGTATGGCTGGCAGGCGACGGGCTGGATGAACCTGAAGTTCGACGCCCAGTATGTCATCAATCCGGGCGGACGCGGCTTCAACGCCGCCGGCTTGAAGACCGGCAATGCGGTGGTGCTCGGCCTGCGGACGGTCGTCCACTTCTGATCTTGCGACGTGAGCCGATGGGGTGGATGTGCAGCATCCGCCCCATCTGCGCGAGGCGTCTCGGCTGTCCCGGCTCGCCGATCCGATGAGGAGCTGGCGTATCCTGCCCATCCGGGTGGGCCGCGATGCGATGACGTCGATTGACTCTTTCGCATTGCGGCACGACATCTCCTGGACCGCGACGCCGAGCCGCCAGGAGATCGCCATGACCGCAACAGACGTCCATCTCGCCCCTGGCCAGCGCCTGGGCGACGAGGTCGTGGACTGGCTCACCAACGGCACCCGCCACGAGCGCTTCATCGACAACATCTTCGCGCAGATGTGCATCCGGCTGCAGCGCGCCGGCATTCCGCTCAAGCGCGCCTCGCTGCACGTTCAGATCAACCATCCGCAATGGCTCGGCGCCCGGATGCTGTGGAGCGACGGCATGCAAGGGGCCGAGATCGCCCGCATCGACTACGACGTCCGCGAGCGGTCCGAATTCATCGGCAGCCCCGGCGCCGAAATCTACGGCGGTGCCGAGGAGATTCGCGAAGATCTGGCGCGCGATCCCAGGCTCGGCCGTCAGCATGCGATCTATGACGAGATGCGGGCGCAGGGCCTGACCGACTACGTCGCCTGGCCGATATATCACACGCTCGGCAAGCGGCATTTCGTGACGTTCGCGACCGATCGCCACGGTGGCTTCGACCAGGCCGACATCGACGCGCTGCAGCGGCTGCTGCCGGTGCTGGCGCTGGTGAGCGAGATTCGCATCAAGAACCGCCTGGCGCGGACGTTGCTGGAGACCTATGTCGGGCCGCATGCGGCCGAGATGGTCCTGGCGGGAGCGACGCGGCGCGGCAGCGGCACGACGGTGCGCGCGGCGATCATGATCTGCGACCTCAGAGACTTCACCAGGATCTCCGACAACTGGCCGCGCGACGATGTCATCGATCTGCTCAACGGCTATTTCGACGCGATGGTGGAACCGATCACGCAGCACGGCGGCGAGATCCTGAAGTTCATCGGCGACGGCCTGCTCGCGATCTTTCCGCTCACCGAGCCCGCAGCCTGTGCCAACCTGCTGCATGCCGTGACTGGCGCCAGGCAGGCGATGGCGGAGCTGAATGCACGCCACGCCGAGAGCGGCCGGGCGCCGCTCCGCTACGGCATCGGCATCCATGTCGGTGACGTGATGTACGGCAACATCGGCTCGCAGACACGTCTGGATTTCACGGTGATCGGACCCGCGGTCAACATGGCCTCGCGCATGGAGGCGCTGACCAAGCAGGTCGGCCGTCCCGTGCTGATGTCGCGTGCGTTTGCCGAGCTCGTCGAGGGCCCGTTCGCGCTGGAGCGCGTCGGCGAATTTCCGGTACGCGGCTTCAGCGACCCGATCGAGCTGTTTTCGTTCGAGGGGTAGCGAATTCGGGCAGGGCCGTGTCGATCGACTGAGCCTAGCCCAGCCGGGGCGGGTGCCAGAAAACAACATCCGGCGCGAACAAGACGATTGCGATGGCGATGGGCCCTCCGGCAACCAAGATCATGATGATCGCCCGCGACGACAGTCTTTGGGCATGCGGAAGGAAGGTCAGTGCGCGGATCGCTGCTCCGGTCAAGAAGCCTGCTCTCGCAATCGGCAGCAGCGGAATGGCGAGCAGATCGTTGAGTGTACAGGTGCTGTGACAACGATCCGACGCTGGCGACCACCAATGCCGTATCCCGTCGAACGCAGTCAGCAGCACGACGATCAGCGTCGCCACGAGCAACGCCCGCCACGACGGCATTAGAACAGCGATCGCGTAGGAGACGATGCATGCGGCGAGCACCTGCGTCAGGATGTCGAGCATCGTCCGCCCGCGAGTGGATTCTCATCCAAAAAGGGCGCCACCACCTCGCGCGTCTCCGCGCTGGTCACCACCGGCACGATCTCGAAGGTCATGCCGGTGTCGCGGGCGTTGGCGAGAACCCATTGCTGCAGCAGGCGGGCGTCGTCGCATTCCATCAGCTGGAAGCAGCGGTCGAAGTTCGGCTCGATCCAGCTGCCGAGATATTTGAGCCCTTCGGGAAACGTGATGCCGGGATCGCGCACGCGGCGGTAGACCGGAATCGGATCGCGGTCCTTGAAACGTTCGATCACCATGAACAGCATGCGCGCCTCCGGTTGCCGCCCATTGTGGGCGAGTTCGCGCGCCTGTTCCAGATCGCCCCGGTTGTCTCGTCTCCGGACGCGGCCGTCCGCTCAGCGCCGCCCGGCCATCATCCGGCCGATACAGTTGTTGAACGACATCGTGTTGCCGCCGGCGCCGTTGCGGCCGTATTCCCAATGGCCGGTGGCGGGATTGCAGCGGCCGCCGATCTCGATCGCGCAGCGCTGGCTGATGCTCGTGCAGCGGCCGCCGCCGCTGACGCGCTTCGGCTCCGGCTCGGAGCGCGCCGCCACCGGTGGCTCCTTCTTGCGCGCCGGCTCGTCGTGCCTGAGCGCCTCGTCCGGCTTCTTCGCGACCGGCTCGTCCTTGCGCCTCACGCAGTCGCCGTCGGCATCGCGCGCCTGACCGGCGGGGCAGGCGATCGCGACGCAAGCATCGCCGTCGGCGCGCTGGCCCTTGGGGCAGAGCAGCGGGCAGACACGGGCCGTCTTCGCCTTGACGGCGTCGAGCGCGTCGAGGCTGGCGAGCTTGGTATCGAACCGGGTGCCGGCCTGCTTGTTGAAGCGCTCCAGCGCCCGGCGCGCGTTGAGATCCCAGGTGCCGTCGCTGTCGGAGGTGCTGCAGCCGACGCGCCGCAGTTCGCTGGCAAGCTCGCGTGCCGGGTCCGGCGGCGCGACCTTGTCCGCGGGCGGCGGCAACGCCGCGACCATCGCGGGCTTGGCTGGCTCGGACGCCGCGGGCGGCTTGTCCGCACGTTGCCCTGACGCTTCGGGCGGGCTGCGCGTGACGTCGGTCGTGGCGGGCGCGGCGACGTTGGCTGCCGCCGGCGCGAGCTTGGCGCGCTGCGCCCTGGCGAGCGCGGCGTAGAATCCGCTTGGATATTTCTCGATGAAGGCATCGAACGCCGCCTCGCTGCCGATGCGCTCGGCGAGCTCGTAGTCGCGCCGCATCGCTGCGTCGGAATCGGCCGCCGCGCTCGGAGCTTGCACGACCGGCACCAGCGCCACGTCGTTGCCGCCGAGCGATCCGTAGACATAGGGCTCCTGGCGATAGCCGGTCGCCTTCAGCACGTCGTCGCGGACGAAGCCGAACGCGCGGCGCAGATCGAGGCCGGGCTTTGGCAGATGCGCCACCAGCGCCGTTGCGAACGGGCTGTTGCTGGCGTCGCCGTCGGCGGCGGTCGACCCGGCCTTGGCCGAGAATGCGATCATCGTGTTCGGGCTCGACGGCTCGACCTTGGCGAGGCCGCGTCCGATGCTGCGCGAGGCGACGCTGCGCTTCATCGTCTTGGCGAACGGATTGTCGCGGCAGGCGTCGAGCACGACGAGGCGCAACTGCTTGGCCGGCTCGATCGCGAACAGCACGCGCTCCAGCGCGATCGCCTCGTCGAGAACGTCGCTGTCCGCCTCCAGCGCGGCATCGGTCGGGATCAGATAGTTGGTGCCGTCGAGCTCGATGCCGTGGCCGGCGTAGTAGATCACCGCGACCTCGGCCTCGCGCGCCCGCGCCCCGAACTCGCGCAAGGCCCGGCGCATCTCCTGCACGCCGAGATCGAGCCTGACGTCGACGCGCTCGAAGCCGGCGTTGCGGAACATGTCGCCGACGAGCTTCGCATCGTTGGCCGGGTTCGATAGCCTGGCGACAGTCTTGTAGGCGGAGTTGCCGATGATCAGCGCGACGCGCTTGTCCGCCAGCGCGGCGGTGCTGCCTGAACTGATGAGAACGAGAACAAGCAACAGGTAACGCAATGCCGTCATGACAGCCCCGGAGTCGGTCGTGCGTCAGACTATCCGGCAATATCGGCAAAGCAAGGTCGTCGGCCTTGAGCGATGACCGCTCGCACTACTGTCCGGAGGGCGTGCGCAGGCCGTGCCAGGCGTCGCGCACCTGGTGGTAGTGCACCTCGGGCAGATAGTCCGGCGTATTCAGATTGAGGTTCTTGACGTCGAGCCGGCCGATCGCGCTGAGCAGCGTATAGGAGGCGATGACGCGGTCGCGCTGCGCGCCGATCAGCCGTGCCTTGGCCTGGATCAGATCGGCCTGCGAGTTGAGCACGTCGACGGTGGTGCGCTGGCCGCCCTGGGCCTCGCGCGACACGCCTTGCAGCGCGATGGTGGCGGCCTTCACCTCGGCCTCGGAGGCGCTGACGGCGACCTTGGCACCCTCGTTGGCAACCCAGGCGCTGACCACCGCAGTTCGCGCCTGGTTGCGGACCTGGTCGAGCACGAGGCGGCTCTGCGCCGCGAGCTCCTTGCTCTGGCGGGTCTGCGACGCCGCCGTGCCGCCGTCATAGATCGGCGCGGTGATGCTGCCGACGATCGAGGCCTGGTCGGTGCCGAAGGTACCCAGCGTCTGATCCGAATCGCGGCTGCGGCTGACACCGCCCTGCAGGGTCACGCTCGGCAGCAGCGCGCCCTCGGCGACCTTGATCGAGGTCGAGGCCACGTCGACGTCGAAGCTCGCCGCAGCCACGGCCGGATTTTCCTTGTTGCCGAGCGCAATCGCGTCCTCGCGGCTGCGCGGCAGCAGGCGATCGATCGGGTCGGCCGCGCGCAGCTGGCCCGGCGCCATGCCGATGACCTGGGCATAGGTCGCCTGGCTGATGGCGAGGTTGACCTCGGCGGCGTTGAGATCGGACAGCCCGCGCGACAGCCGCGCCTCGGCCTGCGAGGCGTCGGTCGGCGTGACGTCGCCGGCATTGAGACGGCGCTGCGTGACCGAGAGCGTCTCGCGCAGGAAGGCGACGTTGGAGCGCTGTGCCTCGACCAGCGACTGGTTGGCGAGCACGTTGGTGTAGGCGGTGACGGCGTCGAGCAGCACGCCCTGGCCGACATTGCGCAGCGCCTCGCGGCCCGACTGCACCTGCAGCTCGGCCATGCGGACGCTGTTGGCGGTCCGGAAGCCGTTGAACAGCGTCTGCGTAACGGTGACGCCGATGGTCCAGGGCTTCAATGTCGCGGTCTGGATCGTGTTGTTGGGCAGCAGATTGCGCACCGCCTGCAGGCCGGCGCCGAGGCTCGCGATCAGTTGCGGACGATAACCGGCAAGCGCCTGCGGCACGTTCTCGTCGGTGGCGCGCTGGCGCGCGCGCTCCGCATTCAGCGCCGGATTGGTCTGATAGGCTTTCGCGAGCGCGGCGGCGAGATCCTCGGCGCGCGCAGGCGAGCACACGACGACAAGGCTGCCCGCGAGGGTCAGGCCGAGGCCGATCCTTCGCACACGCATCTTGCCGACGCCAAATTCTTTGGCTCGACCCACCATCCGACTCCGCCGCGTCTCACTGTCTTAACCAGTTGTTTACCTGTTTAGGGCGGATGGCGGCCACACACAAACCGCCGATGTGGAATCCGGCGGGCTTTTCCATGGTTTGTTGTGGCGTGCTCGCCACAGGCCGTTTGTCGCAGTGCTGCGGCCCGGCGCGCGGATACGCGCTTGGTAAGCGGGTGAGGTGCACCCGTCGACATGAGAGGCAGATCGATTCGTTCAGCTGCGAGTGACCCGCAGCAATCTCACCGGTTCTTGTTCACCGGCTTGCGCTTCTCGATGAACGCAGCCATGCCCTCGGCGCGGTCTTCCAGCGCGAAGGTGGCGTGGAACAGGTTGCGCTCGACATTCATGCCTTCGGACAGCGGGGTCTCGAAGGCGCGGTTGACGGCCTCCTTGGCCATCGCCGCTGCCGGGCGCGACATCGATGCGATCTTCTCGGCCGCAGCCATCACCTCATCCATCAGCCTGTCGGCCGGCACGATGCGGCTGACGAGGCCGGAGCGTTCGGCCTCGGCCGCATCCATCATGCGGCCGGTGAGGCAGAGGTCCATCGCCTTGGCCTTGCCGATCGCGCGCGTCAGGCGCTGGGTGCCGCCGATGCCCGGAATGGTGCCGAGCGTGATCTCGGGCTGGCCGAATTTCGCGGTGTCGGCAGCGATGATGAAGTCGCACATCATCGCGAGCTCGCAGCCGCCGCCGAGCGCGTAGCCGGCGACCGCTGCAATCGTCGGCTTGCGGCAGCGCGCGACGCGGTCGCCGCCGATCGCGGTGAAGTCGCTCGAGAACATGTCGATGAAGCTCTTGGGCTGCATCTCCTTGATGTCGGCGCCCGCGGCGAACGCCTTCTCGCTGCCGGTGATCACGATGCAGCCGATGGCGTCGTCGGCCTCGAGGTCATCCACGGCGGCGGCGATCTCGCGGAAGACGCCGAACGACAGCGCGTTGAGCATCTTCGGCCGGTTCAGGGTGATGATTCCGACCGCGCCTTTGCCTTCGACGATGATGTGCTCGTAAACGCTCATGATCCCACCCCGAGAAATCAAAACAGCGGGCAATGTGCCCGCTGGATCGATGCGCATCAAGTAGGTGCGGCGCCGCGCGGCGCCTCAGATCATGAACATCCGTGCCGCCGAGCCCAGGGTGAGCAGGGTGCCGCAGGCGATGAAGATCTTGCCGATGATCGAGGCCTTGTCCCAGCCGGAGCTGTCGTCATTGCTGACCGTGACCATGTTCACGGTGACGTCCGAGGCCGCTGGCGCATCGCTCGGCGCGGCGTCGGCCGATTCCGCCGCGGGTGCGGCCTGAGCCTGGGCTTCGACCGGCATCGGCGCCGGGAATCCGTCCTGCTTCGCCGCCGGAGCGCTCTCGGAGCCGACCGGCAAGAACGGACTGTAGCTCTGCTGTTCGGCCGCGCGGGCGAATCCAGTGCCAACGAGGCCCAGAACGAACGCGGCGGCAATGATCAATGCTGAACGTCCACTGGCTTGGATCGTCATCGTCGGCTCTCTCCCCATCCCGCCAGCCCAGGCCGGAGTGAGACCCCGACAGATGTCGAGAACGGGGCAGAAAATGGGTATCTTCCTGCCGCTCACGGCAAAAGCTGGGCGGCGCCGCACTTTGCGGCGCGGCCCATTAAACCTGATCATGCACCTTTCGATTCGGTGCTATGGAGCGGTTCCAAGACTTGCCCGGTGGCGTGCTCTCGTTGTGGCGTAACTCGGATGGTTCCGAGGCCAATGTCCGCATCACGAATTAGTGATCAGGATGTCGCGAGAGTAACAAGCTGACGATTCGGGCGAATTGCTGGGGGTGGAGCGGAGTTGCGCGAGCGTGACGACGAGTGGACGGGCTGGATGCGCCAGGCCGTCGCCGGTGACGACGAGGCCTATCATCGCCTGCTGAGGGCGATCACGCCGGTGTTGCGCGCAGCATCACGGCGCGGGCTGGCGCGCGCCGGTCAGCCCCCCGACCAGGCCGAGGACATCGTGCAGGAAATTCTGTTGGCGGTTCATCTCAAGCGGCACACCTGGGACGTCGACGCGCCGTTCGCGCCCTGGCTGTTCGCGATCGCGCGCAACAAGCTGATCGACATGCTGCGCCGGCGCGGCCGGCGGGTGTTCGTCGACATCGACGATTTCTCGGAGACGCTGGCCGACGAGCCGCCGGCGCCCACCGTCTCGGCCGGCGAGGTCGAGGCGCAGCTGAAGACCCTGCCGCAGCGTCAGCGCGACGTGCTGCAGTCGATCGCAGTCGAGGCTGCCTCGATCAAGCAGACCGCGGAGAAGTTTTCCATGAGCGAGGGCGCGGTGCGGGTGGCGCTGCACCGCGCGCTCGCAAGCCTCACGGCCAAGCTACGGGATACCTGACCATGGACACCGATCAGCTCATCCGCACCCTCGCGGCCGACAATGCGCAGCGCGCGCAGCCGGTCGGCATCGTGCTGGCGCTGGCCCTGATGGCGGCAACGCCGGTCTCGACCGCAATGCTGCTCATCGGCCTCGGCGTCCGGCCGGACATCTGGCTCGCGGTGCGCAATCCGTTCTTCGACCTGAAGTTCGTCGTCACCACGGCGCTGGCGATCCCGGCGCTGATCATCAGCCTGCATCTGTCGCGCCCTGAAGCTTCGCTGCAGGGCTGGAGCTGGCTCCTGATCGCGCCGATCCTCGTCCTCGTCGGCGGCATGGTGGCGGAAATGATGCTGCCGCAGCGCACGCCGATGATGGCGCGGCTGGTCGGCCACAATTCGATGGTTTGCATGAGCGCCATTCCCGTGCTGTCGCTGCCGCTGCTGGCCGCCGCGCTGTTCGGCCTGCGCCATGGCGCGCCGTCGCGTCCGGCGATGACGGGCGCGATCGCCGGGCTGGTCTCGGCGGGCATGGCGGCAACGCTCTATGCCGCGCATTGCACCGACGATTCGCCGCTGTTCGTGGCCACCTGGTACACGGTGGCCGCGCTGATCGTGGCCGGGCTCGGCGCGCTCATCGGCGCGAGGGTGCTGCGCTATTGACCGGGGGGGCGGCTACGCCTGCACCGGCGTCGCGGCGTCCTGGACGCGATGGAAGCGCAGCACCTGCTGCGCGGTGGACCGCCGGAGCCGGTCATAGGTGGCCTTGCAGGCGTCGAGATCGGTCGTCGCGGTGGTGGCGAGCCCATCGCGCATCAGGATGATCGACTTCACCGTTGGCCATGACAGGCCTGCGACCTTGGCGAGGATCATGACGCCCTCGGCGCGGCTTTCGATCATGATGCTCTCGGCGACCGCGACCGGCACGTTGGCCATGGCCGCCACGGCGGCATTGGCCTCGTCGAACTTGCGCTGCTCGGTGAACTGCACGACGAGACGGTCGTCGAGCCGGCCCTCGGCATGCAGCGAGCGCACCAGCGCGTGCGCGATCTCGGTCTGGCTGGTCAGCGCCACCGCGCTCGATCGCGCCCGCCGCCCTGCCGTCCGCACCGCCGAGGAGACCTCCTGCGCGAGCTTCGGGTTTGCCGCCTCGAGCCGCGCGCGGACCGTGGCCGATGCCTTGGCGACCAGCTTCAGATAGAGGTGGCGCGGCAGATTGGGCCGCATGGCGAGGCACGCGGCGAGGTTTTCGTCCAGCGCGGCGCGATCGGCCAGCGTGTCGAGGCTGGCCTCCGAGACGTCGGCGCCGGGATTGCTGACGGTGCTGTGAACGACCTCGTCGTTGCCGCGCCTGAGCAGGATGTCGGTGACGGCGCGGCTGAGCACGCGCCGGAGCGAGATCGCGAGCAGATGCGCCTGGCTCTTGGTCTCGGCTGTGCGGATCAGCGCGGCCTCGTCGAGCCGTTCGGACTTCGACAGCACCGGGCCTGCGACATCGATGGCGTCGTCATCGGCCAGCCGGTAGAGCGTTCGCGGCGGCGCCGACGCCAGCGGCGCCAGCCGCCGCGCGAGCAGCGCGCGGGCCGAGATCTCGATGTGCTCGATCAGGCATTCGAACACGTCGTCGAACAGCGCGACCTGATCATCGGCGAAGTCCGTCGCGCCGTCGACGAACAGGTCCGTCACCTTGCGCAGGGTCTCGACCCGCCGGGCGACGGTGCCGTGCGCGAGCGTGTCCTCGAGCTCATCGAGCAGGCTTTCGTTCGGGGCGGGTTTCGGGGTCATGCCGGGACGGCGCAGGCGCTGGTGACGCGATTGCGGCCCTGCGCCTTCGAGTCGTAGAGCGCACGATCGGCCCGGGCGAGCAGCGAATCGGCGGTCTCGTCGCCACGCGGGGTGGCTACGCCGGCCGAGAACGTGACCTGCAGGCCGGTCGAAAACGCACTCCAGTCGAGGCCGGCGATGATCTGGCGCAATCGTTCGGCGAGCCGCGCCGCGGCGTCGGCCGGTGCGCCCGGCAGCACCAGCAGGAATTCCTCGCCGCCGTAGCGGCCGAAGCGGTCGCTGCCGCGAATGTTGGCGAAGATGGTGATGGCGAAGGTGCGCAGCACGTCGTCGCCGGTCGGATGACCATGCGTGTCGTTGATGCGCTTGAACCAGTCGAGATCGATCAGCACGACCGAGCAGGGCTGGCCGCCCTGCCGCGCCTGCGCCATCTCCTCGTCCAGCACATCCATGATCGAGCGCCGGTTCAGCGCGCCGGTGAGCTCGTCGATCTCGGCCAGCTCCTCGATGCGGCGATAGGCTTCCTTGAGCTTCTGTCCGCGCTGGTACAGCGTCTCGCGCAGCGCGCTGGAGAAGATGCCGAGGAACATGCAGCCGGCGATGGTGAGGAGGAAGACCAGGAGCGTCGCGAGCCGCTCGAGGCCGCTGTCGTGCGGCATGCCGAGCGGCTTGTCGGTGAGCAGGAACAATCCCGCCAGCCCGATCGCGAGGAACGTCCAGCAGATCGCGCTCTGGCGCGGCGTCGCCCGCAGCGAGGCAAAGGCGACGACGATGTACAGCGTGCACAGGAAGAGGATGCTGACTTCGGGCGCGATGTAGCAGAACGCGACCGTGATCATCATGCTGGCGAGCGATTGCGGCACCACGAGGTAGTGGTCGCGGAAACGGTCGTTGAAGCCGCTCTCCGACAAAGCGGTCCACAGCGCGACGGTCAGAATGCCGGTCGCTGCGTAGGCTGGCGCGATCGCGACCGGGACGGTTCCCGCCTCTGCGTAGATCAGCAGGATGACGGCGTCGATCAGGTAGCATCCGGCGACCAGCGCCAGCATCTGCCGGCGCCGCCCGGCACGACGCGCGCGCAGGTCGCTGGCCGGAGACGGTTGCGCGTCCCCGGCCTCAGCGACATTCGGACTGGGAATAGGCGGTGCCGTCGTGCCCATGTGCTCGCGATTCTTCGTCGTTGGCTTAAAATCTACGTGGGAAAGCATTTAACTTTGGTATCTATGGGCATGGACGAAGAGGCCGCCGGCGTCGTGCTGCGACGGGGAATCTACGGCTTTCAGGGCGTGCAGTTGGCGGGAACGGGCGGAACATGGTAGGCGGGAACCCGCTGGTCACGATCGACCTGGGCGCTGCAGCGAAATCTGCAAGTCTGTGCGCCAACTCACATTTCGGGACGTATCTTTCCGGTATTTTGAAGATTTTTGCGGTTGTGTTCGAACCGCGACGTCAATCCTCCAGACCAATCTTGCGAGACGGCCATTGAGCGTGACAGCAGCGGCGTCAGATGAAACCCTGATTGCCCGGATCGCTCAAGGCGACCGGCTCGCCATGCAGGTGCTGTACGGACGGCACCATGTCAGGGTGTACCGTTTCGGGCTCCGGCTCGTGCGGGACGAGCAGGTCGCGGAAGACCTCATCAGCGAGGTCTTTCTCGACGTGTGGCGTCAGGCCGGCAAGTTCGAAGGCCGTTCTGCCGTCTCCACCTGGCTCCTGGCGATCACGCGGTTCAAGGCCCTGTCGGCCCTTCGGCGCCGGAAGGACGTTGAGCTGGAAGACGAGGCCGCGAACGCGATCGAAGATACCTCCGACGATCCGGAGGTCGCGGTCCAGAAGAAGAATACCGGCGAAGCATTGCGCAAGTGCCTGACGGCGCTTTCGCCTGATCACCGGGAGATCGTCGATCTCGTCTACTACCACGAGAAGTCCGTGGAGGAGGTGGCCGAGATCGTCGGAATTCCGGAAAACACCGTCAAGACGCGCCTGTTCTATGCGCGCAAGAAATTGGCCGAACTCCTGAAAGCGGCCGGCATTGAGAGAGGCTGGCCATGATGGCTTTGAGCAAGATGCTGGAGCAAGAGCCCGGAGAGATCGAACTCCTGCTGCCGTGGTACGCCGCCGGCACGCTGAGCGCGCGCGACATGCGCCGGGTCGAGGAGGCTCTTGCCAACGATGCCGATCTCGCCAGGCAGTATGCGGAGATCCAGAAGGAGTATGCCGAGACCATCGCGCTGAACGAAAGCCTCGGCGCGCCGTCGATGCGTGCGATGCAGAAGCTGTTCGCGGCGATCGAGGCGGATCCGGTGCAGAAGCCTGCCGCGCCGCGCGGCTTCAGCGCGCGGCTGATGGATTTCTTCGACAGCCTGTCGCCGCGGACCCTGGCGTGGACCGTCAGCCTCGGCGCGCTGCTGGTGCTGACGCAGGCCGGCGTGATCGGCGCCGTGCTGATGCGCTCGCAGACTGCGACCTATCAGACCGCCTCGGTCCAGGACAAGACCGCGGCGCCCGAGCCCGCGAGCAGGCCGATGGCCGCGCCGCCGCCGCCGAGCGCCGCTGCGCCGGCCCCGGCGGAGCGGGCGCCCGAGAGCATGACGCGTTCGCGGATGGCCGAAGCACCGGCCCCGGCCGCACCGCTGATCCGCGGCCTTGGACCGCAGGTCGCCGGATCGACCGCGCCCGCCTATGCGCTGGTGCGGTTCGCGCCGGATGCGCGCATGGCCGACATCTCGGCGCTGCTCGACAGCTACCAGGCCTCGATCGTCGAGGGCGCCAAGGGCGGCCTGTTCAAGCTGCAACTCGGCGACCGGCCGTTGTCGAAGGCCGAGGCCGACAGCCTGATCGGCCGTCTGGCGCGCGAGAAGATCGTCAGCCTCGCGGTGGCCGCGCAATAGGCCCGCGCCGTCCGAACGTCATTCGGAGGCTCCATGTCGTCTACTTCGCCGCTACAGTTCGCCAGATCGGTCGCGATGCTGATTGTCGTCGCAATGCCTGCTTTCGCAGGTGGCGACCTCAGTGCCCATGCCCAGGCGATGATGCGTTCGCCCAACATCAACATCCCGAGCCGGGTGCCGAGCATCAACCCGGGCACCGCGATGCGTGCGCCGCCGCCGACGGCGATGACCGTGCGCCCGACCTTGCCCAATGCGCGATTTGCACCGAACCTGCAGACCTCCTGCGACCCGGCGGATCGCAGCGCCTCGGGTGAATGTCTCGACCGCCGGCCGGTGACGACGGACGGGCAGGGCCGGCGGTCCCAAGGAAGATTGGACAAAGACAAGTCCGCCAAGGTGACGCAGCGGGGCGAGCCGAAAGCTGCGGCCGCGGTCGACCCGCGGACCATCGCCAACGAGATCGTCGCCGAAATCGATGACGGTCTCTCGACGGACCAGGCCGACGCGCTGGCGCGCCGCCATGGCCTGCAGCGCATCAGCTCGCAGCGCTTTCCGCTGATCGGCGCCACAATCGGTCTGTTCCGGATCACCGATCGCCGCTCGGTGCAGGCGGTCAGCCGTGCGCTCGCGGCAGATGCCAGGGTGCGTTCGGTGCAGCCGAACTACCGCTACACGCTGCAGCAGCAGAGCGCGCCGCCCGTCGAGGGCGACCCGGCGCAATACGCGCTGGCGAAGCTGCGGCTGCCCGAAGCGCACAGGCTGGCCCAGGGCTCCAACGTCACCATCGCAGTGATCGATTCCGCGGTCGATCTCAAGCACCCGGAATTCGCCGACGCGTCGTTCGACGCGTTCGACGCACTCGGCGGTGACGAGGGGCCGCATGTGCACGGCACGGGCATCGCCGGCGTGATCGTGTCGCACAAGCGGTTGATGGGCAGCGCGCCCTATGCACGCATCATCGCCATCCGCGCCTTCGGCATGGCCAAGAAAGGCGGCGGGCCGGAGAGCAGCTCCTATGTGATCCTGAAGGCGCTGGACTACGCGGTTCTGCACGGCGCGCAGATCGTCAACATGAGCTTCGCCGGCCCGAAGGATGCGGTGATCGAGCGCGCGATCGCGGCGGTCGCTTCCAAGGGCGTCGTGATGGTCGCCGCGGCCGGCAATGCCGGGGCCAAGTCGCCGCCGCTGTATCCTGCGGGCAATCCGAACGTCATCGCCGTCAGTGCGACCGATGACAGGGACCAGTTGCTGCCGGCGTCGAACCGCGGCAATTACATCGCGCTGGCCGCGCCCGGCGCCGAGATCTTCCTGCCGGCGCCGGACGGAAAATATCAGATCATCTCGGGCACCTCGTTTTCCGCGGCCTATGTCAGCGGGCTTGCGGCGTTGGTGCTGGAGCGCAATCCGGCGCTGAAGCCGGAAACGGTGCGGACCGTGCTGACCGGGACCGCGCGCGATCTCGGGACGCCCGGACGCGACGATCTGTTCGGGGCAGGGGAGGCGGATGCCCTGGCGGCGGTCCAGGCCGTGGCCGCGCCGCAGGATGCGCCCGCTGCTGCTGTGCCTTCCGCGGGGCTGCAAACGGAGCCCACGGCGGCCCGTGAGTTGCGCCCGGCGTCGGCCGCGGTGACCGCGGCATCTCCAGCCGGCGACGCGCTTCGGCCCGCGCAGCAATGACGCCAACGTTTTCGTGAACGTTCCGAAAATCTCCCGCTCGCCTTGAACGTGCAGCGGGGCGATCACGACAGAAAGCATGTGGGAGCGGTGATCCCCTCCCCAAGGCTATATACGGCGCGAGCGCCCATCCACCCCAAGCGCCCATATGGCTCGACCCGTCCGGTTGTCCCCCCGGACGGGTCTTTCATTTTAGGCGAGGTCGAAGCCCGGCAACGTCGATATCCGGCAGTGTCTCGCGCACCCCGAGTCGAACATCCTTGGGTTGTCTAGGGATGCCGTTGGTCGCGTTAGCGCTCCGCGCCTGGCCAAAGCCCGAAAAAACACGGACAAAATTTCCGCACGACTACGGTTTGGCCGCCAAACAACATGGCATTAGCTAGACTTTGTTAACCTTTTCCACAAAATATTCACGTCACGTTGCGTTGATTCGTGCCGAGTGCGTCCGTCCCCTTATCTCACGGGCTCCCCCATGACACATCGACCGGACGTGGCTTGCAGCCGCGAACTGGCTGCACGCTGGTGCGCGCTTGCCGAAAGGCGCCTGGACCATCTCACCGAGCTGTTCCAGAGCGGCCGCTGGCGCCGCTACTACACCGAGCAGTCTCTCCTGGACGATATCCGCCAGGCCAAGGCCGCGGTGCAGACCTGGCAGGCGCTATCCCGCGCCGAGCCCGAGCAGGTGAGCATCGTGCCCAGCCAGACGCCGGCTGCCGTTGTGGCTGCGCCACCGGCGCCCGCGCGCCCCGCCGAGCCTGAGCCGATCAAACTCCGTCTCCATGAAAATCATCCCATCGAGCGGCGCCCCATTGCGCTGCCGCCTTCGCTCGAAACCATCCTTGCGGAGTCCAAGATCATCGTCGAGCCCGAGATCGAGCTGGCCGCGGATGATCTGGAACTGGACGACGTCATCGAACCCGACTATGTGGCCGAAGACGACATCGCGCCCGAGCCGACCGTCGCGCCGTCCCGCATCGACATGTTCGCCCTGGAGCAGGCCTTGAGCATCGGCATTCAATCCGACGCCGAGTATGACGAGCCGGTGGTCGATCTCGATGCCATCGAGCGCCGCTATCCAGCGCTGGCGGTCGCTTATTAGTCTGTTACCGGCTGACGGCGTTGCCGTTGACAGTCAGATGGGCAAATCGCTGCGCACCGTCCTGCGTCAGGTCCGATGTCACCGGCTTGATGTGATCGAGCCCGATGACCGCGCCACAGGGCGTGCCGGAGATGACGTTGTTGCTGACGAGCGCCGTGCCCGCGCCCGGCACGACCGAGAGGCCGACGCCGGCCAGAGCGTTGCGGACGACGTTGCCGGAGATCACCACGTCGCGCAGATATCGACCCCAGCCGGCGACGATGCCGTAGGACGGGGCATTCTCGACCACGTTCCCGGTCACCGCGGAGTCCGCCTCGACATAGATGCCGATGCCGGCATCGTCGTCGGGTGCTGTGCCGATCGGCCGCTTCGGGATCAGATTGCGGATGATGTTGCCCTGGACCACCGCGATGCGGCCGCCTTCGTTGAAGTTGCATACGGAGACGCCGAAGGCGGCACCATCCACCGTATTGCCTGAGATGACGGCGCCCTCGAATGCGAACTCAGAGTAGAGCGCGACCTCGCGCACGTCGCTGACGCTGTTGCCGACGATCTGGATGTTCGAGGCCGAGTTGCCCCGCACTGCCGAGTAGTCGCAGTTCCTGATGCGGTTGCCGCGCACGATCACGTTGCCGGCGCGAAAGGCGTTGATGGCGTTGCCGTACTGGCCCGAGCCGCCGGGGCCGGCCTTGATGTCCGTGATGCTGTTGTCGAGCACCATCGTGCCGTCGTCGCCGATCGCGGTGCGCAGGATCTCGATGCCGTTGTCGCGCGTCCCCTTGATGGTATTGCGCGACACGATCAGCCCGAGGGCATCGAACGACACGATCGCGGTGACCGCGATGTCGGTGAGGACGTTGCCGCTGACGTCGCCGGAAACCTGCTCGAGCCAGATGCCGCTGCCGCCGGAGCGGGTGATCTCGCAATCCAGGATTCTGACATCGTTGCCGGCTGCAACGTGAAGCAGGCCGCGCCGCTGGGGCAGGGCAATGCCACCGCCGTCGAGCGCGACGCCGCTGACGCCGAGGCCGTCAGCGCCTTCTGCTGACAGCATCGACGGGCCGCCACCGGTGAACACGAGCTTGGTGGCACTCCGGACGCCGACCATCTGGCTGCCCCTGGCAAGCCGCAGCATCGAGGTCCTGTAGGTGCCCGGCGGCAGCGCCAGCGGCACCTGGGCGCGGGCGGCCTCGTCGATCGCACGCTGCAGCGCGCGGGTCTGGTCGTCGGGACTGTTGGGCTTGACGCCATATTGCGTGGCGTCGCGGCCGAGTGTGGAGATCAGGAGGGTGGCCTGCGCGGCATCCGCCGGCAGGGCCAATGCCCCGGCGACGCCGGCAGCCGATCCAGCCAGAATGCGGCGGCGATTGACATCCATGGTCAGCGTCTCGCGCAAAAGATGATGTGCGGCCACGACTTAAGCTGAAAGTCTCAATGCTGATGCCGAGGATGAGCGCCTGCGCCCGGGATTGTTGGCGGTAGGGTTAAATCTTCACGTCAGATCGCCCGCCGGCGTGGGTTGCCCGTCGAACCGGTGAGCCTCTCCCGAGGGAACCAATGGGACTCGGGGACATTGTTCCCGCAATGGATCGGCGAGGAGAGGGTCATGCATCTGTCAAATGAGAGTCTACTGGTTATTCTGTTCGTGGGCATTGTCGCGGGCTGGCTCGCAGGCCGCGTCATGGAAGGCGGCGGCTTCGGCCTGATCGGCGACCTGATCGTCGGCCTCCTCGGTGCCTTCATCGGCAACTGGCTGTTGCCGCAGCTCGGCATTCATCTGGGTGTCGGACTGGTCGCCGCGATCATCAACGCCTTCATCGGCGCCGTGGTCCTGTTGCTCCTGCTGCGCTTGATCGGTGGGGGATTTGGCGGTCGGCGCCGCTGGAGCATCTGATATCCCGCGCTGACCGTCAGCGGTCATACCACCATCAGCGTCAGCTCGTGCGACAGGACGCCTGTCGCACGAGCTTGACCAGCTCCGTCAGCATCGCTTCGCCGGCATCGACGAGCCCCTCCAGCGTGATGCGCGAACTGCCGTGCGGCAACGCCGTGCCGGCACGCGGCAAGGGAGGAATGTGGATGAAGGCGGCGAGCCGCGGCCCTTCGGCGGCCTTGGTCGCCTCGATCGCGCGCCAGCTCAGATAGTTGCAGAGATAGCTGCCGGCATCGCGCGAGGCCCGGGCATCGATGCCGGTGGCGCGCGCCGCGCGCAGCAGCCGCGCCATGTGCGGGCCGAACGGCATCGGATGTGCACCCGGGACGATCACGCCCTTGCGCGCGACGTGGCGGTCGGCATCCGGGAAGGTCGTGGTGATCGCGTTGCGGGCGCGCGTCTCGATCCGCAGATAGGACGTTCGCCCGGCGAGGCCGAACATCATTAGCGCATGCGGGCGCCGCTCGGCGATCAGCGCGGGCAGCTCGCGATCCACGGTCGCATAGGTCACGTGAAAGATGTGGCTGCTGATGGCGACGTCGTCCAGCGCTGGCCGCCGCAGCTCGGACAACCGCTTCACCAGCGGCATGGTCGGATTGGACGGCGCGCCGGGAAACGGACCGAATCCGGTGATCAGGATGCGCGGCCGCTCGCTCATGTCAGCATCTCCGCGAGCTGCTCGGCGGCGAGCGCCGGCGCGACGCGGCCCTCGGCGACGTCGCTCTCCAGCTTCTTCACCTTCGCGCGGATGGATGGATCGGTGCGCAGCCGCGCCATCAGGCGCTGCTCCAGCATGGTCCACATCCATTTCACCTGCTGGTCGCGCCGCCGCGCGGCGAACTCCCCGGAGGCGATCATCGCCTTGCGATGATCCAGGACCTTCTGCCACAGCTCGGCGATGCCCGTGCCTGATATCGCCGAATAGGTCACGACCGGCGGATGCCAGTGCTCGGAGCGGGGGCTGAGCAGATGCAGCGCGCCGCGATAGTCGGCGGCGGTGATGTTGGCGCGCTTGACGTTGTCGCCATCGGCCTTGTTGATCGCGATCATGTCGGCGAGCTCGACCAGGCCCTTCTTGATGCCCTGCAGCTCGTCGCCGCCGCCCGGCAGCATCAGGGCGAGGAAGAAATCGGTCATGTCGCAGACCGCGGTTTCGGACTGGCCGATGCCGACCGTCTCGACCAGGATCACGTCGAAGCCTGCGGCCTCGCACAGCAGCATCGCTTCGCGCGTCTTGGCGGCGACGCCGCCGAGCGTGCCCGACGATGGCGAGGGGCGGATGAAGGCGTGCTCGTGATGGGACAATCGCGCCATCCGCGTCTTGTCGCCGAGGATCGAACCGCCGGTGCGCGCCGAGGACGGATCGACCGCGAGCACCGCGACCTTGTGGCCCTGTCCGATCAGGAACATGCCGAGAGCATCGATCGTGGTGGACTTGCCGACGCCGGGCGAGCCGGTGATGCCGACGCGGATCGCGTGCCCCGTCCGTGGCAGCAGCGCCTGCACCAGTTCGCGCGCGGCGGCCTGATGGTCGGCGCGGCGGCTCTCGACCAGCGTGATCGCGCGCGCCAGCGCCGCGCGGCTGCCGGCGCTGATATCGTCGGCCAAGGTCGTGGTATTTGGCGAAGGAGAACGAGAGGACATGCGCCCGTTATAGCGGATGCGAGCGGCCCGGCCAGCTAGTTCTCCTCCGCATCCCCCTTCGGCCTCGCGCCGCCGAAGATCGCCTGCCCCTCCGCGCTGAGATAGGGCTTCAGCGTTTCCCAGGGCACGAAGGCGACATAGTCGCCTTCCGCGTAGGCGCCAACGGCGTAGGGCGGATAGTGGAAGGTGAGGCCCGAGCTCTTGCCGGCCAGCGTCGAGGGCGCGAGCGTGACGGCGCCATTGCCGAGCAGCTTCGGCTCGACGCTCTTCAACCACCACTCGTCAGTGTCGCCGGCGTCGCGCGCCTTCTTCTCTGCTCGCAGCGAGGCGATGATCGCCTTGCTGATCGCGGTCATGGTCGGACCGTTGTCGGCGGTCTCGTTGAAGAACGGGCGGATCGAGATGCGCTTGGCGGCGGCCTTGTCCCAGAGGATGGTGTCGACCGTCCGGTTGGGATGGGCGCCATGCGTGTCCATGTAGTCGTTGCGCAGCACGCTGACATAGCGATCGGCGACCATCGAACGCACCGAATAGTCGCGGCCATAGGTGTAAGGGCCGTCGCGGAACAGTTCCTTGTCCGCCTTGTAGTCCTTGGCGGCGTCCGCGGCCTGCTTGTCCATCCACTTGCGGCCTTCGGCGAGGCAATTCGCGGCGAGCGCCGGATCGGCCTTGATGTCGGCACTCAGCGTGACGCTGGCCTCGGCGGCCTTGGTCTTGATCGACGCATCGGGCTTGGCTTCGGCGGCGATCGCCGGCGAGAGGGTGAGCAGGCCGAACAGGGCGGCGACAAGCAGTTTGGTAGAATACATGAGGCTTGTGATCCGGGTTTGGTTGTCTGTGCGCGCACGTACCGCAAAGGTTCGATCGTGCCCAGATCGAACGCGCGGCCATTGATTACAGCGCGTCAATAGCTCGACGCTCTCGGGAATGGACGCAAGACAATGTCGAGATTCCGGGCTCAAGGCCTTTGGCCTTGCCCCGGAATGACGGTGGGGTGTGACGCAGTCGGACTATTCCGCCGCCTCGCTGTGCCCCAGCCGCGCATTGAGCTTTTGGATCAGCTCCTCGGCGGCGTCGGCGATGACGGTGCCCGGCGGGAAGATCGCCTCGGCGCCGGCCTTGTACAGCGCATCATAATCCTGCGGCGGCACGACACCGCCGACGATGATCATGATGTCCTCGCGGCCCTGCTTCTTGAGCGCGGCCTTCAGCTCAGGCACCGCGGTGAGATGCGCGGCCGCCAGCGATGAGACGCCGAGAATGTGCACGTCGTTCTCCACCGCCTGCCGCGCCGCCTCGTCGGCGGTGGCGAACAAAGGTCCGATGTCGACGTCGAAACCGATGTCGGCGAAGGCCGACGCGATCACCTTCTGGCCGCGGTCGTGGCCGTCCTGGCCGATCTTGGCGACCAGGATGCGTGGCCGGCGGCCCTCGGCCTCCTCGAACGCCTCGATCAGCGCCTGCAGCTTCTCGGCTTTGCCGGACATGGCGGCGATCTCCCGCTTGTAGACGCCGGTGATGGACTTGATCTCGGCGCGATGGCGGCCGAACACCTTCTCCAGCGCGTCGGAGATCTCGCCGACGGTGGCCTTGGCGCGCGCCGCGTCGATCGCGAGCGCCAGCAGGTTGCCGTTGCCGTCGCCGGCCGAGCGCGTGAGCGCCGCCAGCGCCGCATCGACCTCGGCCTGCCTGCGCTCGGATTTGAGCCGCGACAGCTTGTCGATCTGCAGCCGGCGCACGGTGGAATTGTCGACCTTGAGCACGTCGAGCGGCGGCTCGTCGGTCGGCTTGTATTTGTTGACGCCGATCACCGACTGGCGGCCGGTGTCGATGCGGGCCTGGGTCTTGGCCGAGGCTTCCTCGATGCGCAGCTTCGGCACGCCGGCCTCGATCGCCTTGGCCATGCCGCCGAGCTCCTCGATCTCCTGGATGTGGCCCCAGGCCTTGGCGGCGAGGTCACGGGTGAGGCGCTCGACATAATACGAGCCGCCCCAGGGATCGATGATCCGGGTGGTGCCGCTCTCCTGCTGCAGGAACAGTTGGGTGTTGCGGGCAATGCGGGCGGAGAAGTCGGTCGGCAGCGCCAGCGCCTCGTCGAGCGCGTTGGTGTGCAGCGACTGCGTATGGCCTTGCGTCGCCGCCATCGCCTCGACCGCGGTGCGCACGACGTTGTTGTAGACGTCCTGCGCGGTCAGCGACCAGCCCGAGGTCTGGCTGTGTGTGCGCAAGGACAGCGAGCGCGGGTCTTTCGGATTGAAGGGCTTCAAGAGCTTCGCCCACAGCAGGCGCGCCGCGCGGAGCTTGGCGACCTCCATGAAGAAGTTCATGCCGATCGCCCAGAAGAACGACAGCCGCGGCGCGAAGCGGTCGACGTCGAGTCCGGCGGCGATGCCGGCGCGCAGATATTCGACGCCGTCGGCGAGCGTATAAGCGAGCTCGAGATCCTGCGTCGCGCCGGCTTCCTGCATGTGATAGCCGGAGATGGAAATGGAATTGAACTTCGGCATCTTCTGCGAGGTGAAGGCGAAAATGTCGGAGATGATCCGCATCGAGGGCGAGGGCGGATAGATGTAGGTGTTGCGCACCATGAACTCTTTCAGAATGTCGTTCTGAATGGTGCCCGACAGCTTCTCCGGCGGCACGCCCTGCTCTTCGGCGGCGACGACGAACAGCGCCAGGATCGGCAGCACGGCGCCGTTCATGGTCATCGACACGCTCATCTGGTCGAGCGGAATGCCGGCGAACAGGGTGCGCATGTCGTAGATCGAGTCGATTGCGACGCCGGCCATGCCGACGTCGCCGCCGACGCGCGGATGATCGGAATCATAGCCGCGATGGGTGGCGAGATCGAAGGCGACCGAGAGGCCCTTCTGGCCGGCGGCGAGGTTGCGCCGGTAGAAGGCGTTGGAATCCTCGGCCGTGGAGAAGCCGGCATATTGCCGGACGGTCCATGGCTGGTTGACATACATGGTCGGGTAGGGGCCGCGCAGATAGGGCGCGATGCCGGGCCAGGTGTCGAGGAAGTCGATGCCGGCGAGATCGGCCTCGCCGTAGGCTGATTTTACCGGGATGCCTTCCGGCGTCAGCCACGGCTCGGCAGCGCCTGCGGGCGCGGGGGCTGCGATCGGCGCGAACGCGATGTCGGCGAAATTCGGAATCCGGGTCATTCCCTGGCGTCCTCAAACCTGCGGTTTCTCTCGATCAGCTCTTGGATGTTCTTCTTGTAGACCGGATCATTGCGTGGATCCGTTGTCATGCTGCGCGTCCAGAGGCCGTGGACCGCAGTTTCGATGAGCGCGGCCAGCCAGTTGATCATGAGGTGGTCCTCGGACGCTCGCATGTCGCGCGCTCAGTCATGATCCGGATGCTGATGACTGACGATGGACGCCATCTTCTCCGGTCCATAGTTCTGTTGTGTCGTCTGGCTCGGCAGATTGGCGATCGCGACCACCCAGCCAAGTCGCGACTCCGAGCCATATTGTCGCGTCGGCACCACCCGGTCCGGCCGGTCGAAGCTGCCGGTCATGATCTCGATCCGCGGCCCATCAATACGCCCGAAGCCGAGCGGCGTGCCGCAGGCGGGGCAGAAGAAGCGCTCGGCGATCGTGGATGAACGGAACGCGGCGGGCTGACCGCGCGTCCAGGCGAAGTGCTCGCGGTCGATCTCAGCGAACGAGGCGAACGGCGCGCCGGAGGCTTTCTGGCACATCCGGCAATGACAGATGCTGACCTTGTTCGGCGTGGTCTTGAACGCGAAGCGGACGGCACCGCATTGGCAGCCGCCGGTCAGGAGAGGCTTGGTGTCGTCGGTCATGCTCACTCCAGATGCGTATAGGCGTCCTCGAGCGTCTTCAGCGCGTCGCCGCCGGCGAACACGAAGCTGCCGATGCCTGCTTCGCGCAACGCAGCTTCCCGCTCGCCGCCCCGGCCTGCCAGATAGATATGTCGTGCGCCCGCGGCCTGAAGGGCCTTGGCCGCCGGAACCGCGGCGTCGGCATAGACCTTGTCGGACGAGCAGAGGCAGGCGACCGCGGCGCCGGAGGCGCGGTATGCATCTGCGAGCGCGGCCGGATCCGCGCCGCCCTGGCCGTCGATCGCGGCGATGCCGCCGGCCTCGAAGAAGCTGCGGACGAAGGTCGCGCGCGCGGTGAAGTCGGCGGCGGTGCCGATATTGGCGAGGAAGACCGAGGGGCGCTGTCCCTGGCTCTTCAGCAGGCTGTCGGAGCGGTCACGCAGCCGCTCAAATCCTTCAGCGAGGCGGATCGGCGTGAGCGGTGCGAAGCTGAGCGCAGCCTTGGCCGCCAGCGGCGCGGCCAGAGGGGCGACCGCTTCCACGGCGACTTCGGCCTCGTTGAGATTCGGAAACTCGCTGGCGCCGGTCAGCACGTCGCGCCGCTTGGCGATGTTCGCATCGCGCGCCTGCTTCACCGCGGCGACCTTGGTCTGGATGAGGCCCGCCTGCAACGCCGCAACGACGCCGCCGGCCTTCTCGATCTCCTGGAACAGTGCCCAGGCGGCGCTGCACAACTCGCTGGTCAGCGCCTCGATGCCGCCGGCACCGGCGGCGGGATCGGCGACGCGGGCGAGATTGCTTTCCTCCAGCAGCACCAATTGCGTGTTGCGGGCGACACGGCGCGCGAACGCGTCGGGCAGGCCGAGTGCGGCCGTGTGCGGCAGCACCGTCACGGCATTGGCGCCGCCCAATCCGGCCGCGAACGTCGCGATGGTGGCGCGCAGCATGTTCACGTAAGGATCGCGCCGGGTGAGCATGCGCCAAGCCGTCTCGCCCGAGATGAAAAGCGGCTTTGGCGCCAGGCCGCAGGCCTCCTCGATGCGCGCCCACAGCCGCCGCAGGCTGCGGAATTTCGCCAGCGTGAGAAACTGATCGGTGTCGGCGGCGAGCCGGCCATAGATCATGCCGCGCGCGGTCTCGAGCGCGATGCCTTCGGCTTCGAGCGCCCGCAGATAGGCGACGGCGGAGGCGAGCACGAAAGCGAGCTCCTGCGCCTCCGACCCGCCGGCGTCGTGCACGACCCGGCCGTCCGCGGCGAAGAACGGGCCCTTGAAGCCGGCCTCGTGCAGTTGCTTGACCAGCGCGCCCGAGTTGCCGCCGAGCGTCGATGCGTCATGCGAGCTTGCGCCGCGAGCGGCCGCATGCCCGATCGGATCGAGGCCGAACCGGATGTCGCAGGCCGCGGCCTTGATGCCGCGCTGCTTGACGGTGTCGGCGAGAAGCGAGGCGGGCGAGAGCGAGTCGCCGAGGTGCAATTCAATTGCAATCGCAGCATCGAGATGCACGCCATCGAGCGCGCGCGCCACTGCGTCGGGGCTGGCGGCGAGGCCGAAGCCGTGCGCGGCATTCGACCCGGCAAACACCAGCGACAAGCCGGTCGCGCCATTCTCGAGGTCGATCAGCGCCTGCGCATTGGCCTTGGTCGGATCGGGATGATCGACGCGCTGCATGATCTGCCAAGGCGCCGATGGCGCGCGGCCGGCGACCGGCGCGGCATGCTTGGCGCGCGGATAGATCGGCTGGATCTCGAGCCCGTCATAGGTCTTGCCGACCAGCTTCTCGAAGGCCGCGCCCTTCAGCACGCCATCGACCAGCTTGCGCCAGTCCGCCTCGCCGGCCGGCGCAAAATCGGCGGCCAGTCGCAGATCGTCGGTCTCGGTCGTCATGCGGATCGCGTCTCCCGGGCGTCTGTTATCGCGATTGTTGTGGTGCAAAATGCCACGTCAGGACGGCCAAGCCAAACGGTTGTTTGGCCGGAGATGTCAGCTATTCGGCTGACGGCAACGGCCGGATTCCGTCGCGCGAAACGGCGAGCATGGCCTCATCGACGCGGCGGCCGGCAATCTGTCGCGCCGGCACGATCTCGGCCAGGGGTACCAGCACGAAGCCGCGTTCGAACAGGCGAGGGTGCGGCAGCGTGAGATCGGGGGTGTCGATCGCGAAATCGTCATAGGCGATCAGATCGAGGTCGAGCGTCCGCGGACCCCACCGCGTCTCCTGCGCGCGATTGCGGCCGAACATGCGCTCGACCGCGTGCAGAACGCCGAGCAGCGGCCGTGGAGGCATCGCGGTCGCGATCTCGATGCAGGCATTGATGAAGGGCGGCTGCTGCTCCTCGCCCCATGGCGGCGTGATGTAGTCGGACGAGCGCGCGATAAGCGCCGCCGACGCGCGCGCACAGATCTCCGGAATGGCGCGCCGGAACGTCGCCCTGACGTCGCCGACATTGCCGCCGAGAGCAACCAGCGCGCTCGCCATCGCCGTCATGGATGCCGCGAGCGCATCAGCACCACGCCGACATCCTCGAAGATGGCGGCGATCGGCGCATGCGGCTTGTGCACCGTGACCTTGACGGCGCGAATGCGGGCGAAGGTCGACAGGATCGCATCGGCCACCGCGCCGGCCGCGCGTTCGAGCAGGCGGTAGTTGGAGTCCTTGAACGCCGCCGTCGCCGTCTCCACCACGTCGGAATAGGACACGGTGTCGGCGAGGCGGTCGCTGCGCGAGGAGTCCGAAAGGTCGGTGTAGAGCTCGAGGTCGATCACGAAGCGCTGGCCGACCTCGCTCTCATGCTCCATCACGCCATGACGCGCGTGGATGAGAACGCCCTTGATGAAGATCGTATCGGTCATCGCAGTGCCTCGATTGCCGCAGCCACGCGTACGGCCTGAACCGTTTCGGCGACGTCATGCGCCCGGATGATTGCAGCACCGCGCCGAGCCGCAATCAGATGCGCCGCGATCGAGCCGCCGAGCCGCTCCTGCGGCTCCGACGCCACCACGGTGCTGATGAAACGTTTTCGCGACGCGCCGACCAGCAGCGGCAGCCCGAAGCATGCGAATGCATCGAGCCGGGCCAGCGCAATCATGCTCTGCTCCGCCGTCTTGCCGAAGCCGATGCCTGGATCGAGCACGATGTTCCCACGGGGAATGCCGGCCTTGGCCGCGATGTCGAGCGAGCGCGTGAAGAAGCCGATCATGTCGGCGACGATGTCGATCTCCGGATCGACGGCAGCACGGTTGTGCATCACCACGATCGGCGCGCCATGCGCGGCGACGACATCGGCCATCGCGGGATCGCGCTGCAGACCCCACACATCATTGGCGATCGCAGCACCATGGTCCAGCGCGTAGCCTGCAACTTGAGATTTCATGCTGTCGATCGACACGGGCACGCCGAGTGCGACGACCGCGGGCAGGATCGGCTGCAGGCGCGCCAGTTCCTCCTCGGCCGTGACCGGCACCGCGCCCTTGTAGGGCCGGGTGGACTCGGCACCGATGTCGATGATGTCGGCGCCGGCCGCGATCAAGCGCTCAGCCTGCGCAATGGCGCGTTCCGGTGCATCGAAACGGCCGCCGTCCGAGAACGAATCCGGTGTGACGTTGAGAATGCCCATCACCGCCGGGAATGGACGCGAAAGCCAGCTCCGCAGCAGCGGGTGGCTCGACGCGAGGTCCGGGGCGGAGTGCAGCGAAATGGCGCTCATGGGCGCCGCTTTGCGCGGTTGCCACCCTCAAGTCAAGGTGTCGCACTGCACAAGCGCGGTCAATCTAGAGGCTGGTCAATAGCTGATCTTCGGCTCCAGCCGGCGTGCCCTTTCGATGAGCTGGCCGACCGACTTCTCCGATGGCAGGATGCGAACCAGTTTCCGCCGGGTGTTCACCTCCTTGATGTTCTGCGCCAGCCGGGCGGGATTGCGGTGCGCCAGCTCGCGCACGGTGGTCACCCCGGCTGCGCGGACGAGGCAGACCTTGGCCTTGCCCATGCCGGGAATGCGCATGTAATCGGCGGCGTTTGCCCAATCGAGCAGTTGCTGCTCGCTGATGCCGGTCTTGGCGGCGAGCGCCTTACGCCCTTTCACGGTCCGGGCGGCTTCGAGAAATGTGTCGGTGGTCCGGATGCCCAAAGCTTTCAGCTTGGCGGCATAGAAGGTCGTCATGCCTTCGAGTTCGGTGATCGGATATGTCATGATACTCGGCGCGCGCGAAGGTGCTTCAGGTGATATGGCCCGGGCGGTCGGGCTTGGGGCAACCGGGCTCAGGCCGGGTGTGCCTGTCGCGATCGTGCCAACTGATCGGCTTCGATTTGGTCGCGGCCGAACGCAAAAAGTTCACCGGCTGACGGCTGCGGCGCCTGCCATTGCCGTCCATTGCCGCTGAGGAAGTCAGGCCCGATGCCGATGATTTCAGCCACGACTTTACTGACGCCGGCCGTTCTGGCCAGCGGCTCAATCAACTCGTTCATGTGAACCCCGTCTCATCCGGTCCCCCACGACCGGATGTCCTCTCGCTGAATTCATCTTGATCGGACGATCCGTGAATTACAAGCGAGGAGCCGGCTCGGTGCGCGAATCGATTCGCGATCGACGATGAACTGTTGCAGCGATGCAAGACCGGATGTTGAATCCACGGATCAAACGTGCGCATCGCGCAGCACCAATGCTAAGAAGAGTGCGTGCCGTGCGAAGAGGTGAGCACCCTGACGCTGGTTCCAATTCGCGAAACTCAACTATGTTATCGCGCGCGATGCTCCGCACCACGTGTGATGCGAAACATTCTCTCTCGAAAGATGGATCATCATGGCACCATCCGGAAAACCCGTGGCTGATACCGACGACAAGATCTTCGTGGGTGCCGGCGAGCAGCCGGCCTGGTTGACGCTTGCGCTTGCCAATCGCCATGGACTGGTCACCGGCGCGACCGGCACCGGCAAGACAGTCTCGCTACAGGTGATGGCCGAAGGTTTTGCCCGTGCCGGTGTTCCGGTCTTCGCCTCCGACATCAAGGGTGATCTCTCGGGCATCTCGCAGACCGGCGAAGCGAAGGACTTCATCCTCAAGCGCGCCACCGAGCTCGGCCTCACCTATCAGCCCGATCAGTTCTCGACGGTATTTTGGGATGTGTTCGGGGAGCAGGGCCATCCGGTGCGCGCCACCGTTACCGAGATGGGACCGCTGCTGCTGGCGCGGATGCTCGACCTCAACGATGTCCAGGAAGGCGTGCTCAACGTCGCGTTCCGCGTGGCCGACGAGAACGGCCTCGCCCTGATCGACATGAAGGATCTGCGCGCGCTGCTCGACGCGATCATTCCGGAGGCCGGCAAGAAGGGTGCGGATGCGGAGGCCGATCCGCTGGCGCCGATCCGGAAGGCGGCGCAGTCGTTCGGCAATGTCACGCGCGCGACCGTTGGCACGATCCAGCGGCAGTTGCTCGTGCTCGAGAACCAGGGCGGCACGAAGTTCTTCGGCGAGCCGGCGCTGATGCTCACCGACTTCATGAAGACCGACCGCGACGGCCGCGGCATGATCAACATCCTCGTCGCCGATAGGCTGCTGGAGAGCCCGCGGCTCTACGCGACGTTCCTGCTGTGGATGCTGTCCGAGCTGTTCGAGGAGCTGCCGGAGGTCGGCGATCTCGCCAAGCCCAAGCTGGTCTTCTTCTTCGACGAGGCGCATCTGTTGTTCAACGATGCGCCGAAGGCGCTGATGGACAAGATCGAGCAGGTGGTGCGGCTGATCCGGTCGAAGGGTGTCGGCGTCTATTTCGTCACGCAGAATCCGCTCGATGTTCCTGACCGGGTGCTCGGGCAATTGGGCAATCGCGTGCAGCACGCGCTGCGCGCCTTCACGCCGCGCGATCAGAAGGCGGTGGCCGCGGCCGCCGACACCTTCCGCCCCAATCCCAAGCTGGACACCGCCAAGGTGATCACCGAGCTCGGCAAGGGCGAGGCGCTGGTGTCGTTCCTGGAGGGCAACGGCACGCCGGCGATGGTGGAGCGCGTCCTGATCCGGCCGCCGTCGGCGCGCATCGGACCCGTCACGCCCGAGGAGCGCAAGGCGATCATCGCCGCGAGCCCGGTCAAGGGCAAATACGACACCGCGATCGACGCCGAGTCCGCCTACGAGCTGCTGCAGAAGCGGATCAGCGGAACCGCCGCGACGACGGAAGCCTCCTCCGGCAGCGTGCTCGGCAAGATCGGCGACATCGCCGCGACGATTTTCGGCACCAACGTCAAGCGCGGCCAGCTCTCGACCACGCAGGTGATCGCGCGCAACGTCGCCCGCTCGGTCTCCGACAAGGTGGTGGGCGGGATCGCGGCCGATCTCGGCAAGCAGGTCGGCGGCTCCTTGGGCAGTTCGATCGGCCGCTCCCTCGTGCGTGGCGCGCTAGGTGGACTGCTGCGGCGTTGATATGGTGTCGTGTTCCCGGTCGGCGTGATGGCCTTGTCATGTCATCTGCGCCGATTGGGGGGCAGGCGGCATTTGCTGCCTTTGCATGAGGCTGGCCCGGACCGCGCAACGGAGCTACAAGCGGGCCGATAGCCGTTACATGCGAAGGATCCGGTGGCCATGGCCAATGCGCAGCTTCAATCCGTTCTCGACCACATCGACGCCGACTTCGACAATAGCCTGGAGCGGCTGTTTGCGCTGATCCGGATCAAGTCGATCTCGGCCGATCCGGCCTTCGCTGGGGATTGCAAGGCAGCAGCCGACCATCTTGCCAAGGATCTTGCGACGCTCGGTTTCGCCGCCGAAGTGCGGCCGACCGCCGGCCATCCGGCCGTGGTCGGCAAGAGCAACGGCCATGGCGCGGCCAAGCCACATGTCCTGTTCTACGGCCATTACGACGTGCAGCCGGTCGATCCGCTCGAGCTGTGGCATCGGCCGCCGTTCGAGCCCGTGGTCGCCGACCATGCCGACGGCCGCAAGATCATCGTCGCGCGCGGCGCCGAGGACGACAAGGGCCAGCTGATGACCTTCGTCGAGGCCTGCCGCGCCTGGAAGAAGGTGACGGGCGCGCTGCCGCTCGACATCACGATGCTGATCGAAGGCGAGGAGGAGGTCGGCTCCAAGAACTTCGTGCCGTTCCTCGAAGCCAACAAGGACGAGTTCAAGGCCGACTTCGCGCTGGTCTGTGACACCGGCATGTGGGACCCGAACACCCCGGCGATCACGACCTCGCTTCGCGGGCTGCTCTATGAAGAGGTGAAGATCAAGGCCGCCAATCGCGATCTGCATTCCGGCGTGTTCGGCGGCGGCGCGCGCAATCCGATCCGCGTGCTGACCGAGATCCTCGGCGGCCTGTTCGACGCCGACGGGCGCATCACCATCCCCGGCTTCTATGACGGCGTGAAGGATGTGCCGCCGGAGGTCCTGGAGCAGTGGAAGAAGCTCAACCTGACGCCCGAGAGCTTCCTCAAGCCGATCGGCCTGTCGATCCCCGCCGGCGAGAAGGATCGTCTGCTGATCGAGCAAATCTCGTCGCGGCCGACCTGCGACATCAACGGCATCTGGGGCGGCTATATCGGCGAGGGCTCCAAGACCGTGATTCCGTCGCTGGCGCATGCGAAGATCTCGTTCCGCCTCGTCGAGGGCCAGGACCCGCTGAAGATCCGCAAGGCCTTCCGCGACTACGTGTCGGCGCGCATCCCCGGCGACTGCTCGGTCGAGTTCGGCGATCATTCGGCGGGCGCTGCGATCGCGCTCGACTGGACCATGAAGCCGTTGGCGGCTGCCAGGCAGGCGTTGACCGAGGAGTGGGGCAAGGAGACCGTCCTGATGGGCTCGGGCGCCTCGATCCCGATCGTCACGGACTTCAAGAAGACGCTCGGTCTCGATTCACTGCTGGTCGGCTTCGGTCTCGACGACGACAACATCCATTCGCCGAATGAGAAATACGACCTCAAGAGCTATCACAAGGGCATCCGCTCCTGGGCCCGCATCCTCGCCGCGCTCGCGGAGATGCCACGGTAGTGCAGGCGCTCGTCCGGGCTACGACCGCGACGGCGCTGATTGTTTGCACGAGGCTGAACTCACGCCGCGCTGGCGACCGACTTCGCCGCAAGATCGCCGCCGGCGATCTTGCGCAGCGCTGCGAGATTGGCTTCGGCCGAAGCCAATCGCCAGCAGGATTTCCCGCTCGACTTGGCTTCATACAATGCGGCGTCCGCCGCGAACAGCAGGGCTTCCGGATCGGTGCCGTGCTCGGGCGCGACGGCGATGCCGATGCTGATGCCGATCTGGACATGCGCGCCGCCCGGCAGGGCCATCGGCGAGGTCATCACCTCGATGATGCGCTCGCCGAGCGCCAGCGCGTGGTCGAGCGCATCATCGCCGGCGAGCACCACGAACTCGTCGCCGCCGATCCGGGCGATGACGTCGCCGCGAGAGGCGGTCTGCCGCAGCGTCCGGCCGACGATCTTCAGCAGCTCGTCGCCTGCGGCGTGACCGAAGGTGTCGTTGACCGGCTTGAAGCCATCGAGATCGAGATACAGGACGGCGAAGCTCCGATCGCCGCCGGCGTCGAGCCTGCTCTGCAGCGCATCGACCAGGCCGGCGCGGTTGGACAGGCCCGTGAGTGGATCGAGCCGCGCCCGCTCGTCGCTCTCGCGCTTGGCCTGCATGACCGCCACCAGCATCTTGTTGAGCCGGAACGCCGCGCCGGTCATGGCGAGGAAGTAGACCGGCATCTGCAGATACATCGCGAACAACAACGGCTCATGCGACGTCGCGACGCCGGGGATGACGGGGCCGATGCTGAACAGGATCATCGTGCCGACCAGGCGCGGCGCGCTGAAATTGCGAAAGCAGATGCCGCCCACCATGGCGGCCGAGGAGATGCAGGTCAGTGACGCGGCCACCCAGTCGCCGGACGCGAGGCTGATGCCGACGCCGAAACCGACGCTGGCGCTCCAGGCCACCGACAGCAGGATGTGGATGTCGGTCGGCGTCGCCAGCCGCTCGCGGGCGCGGCGGTAGGCAATGATCATCACGATCAGCCGCGACAGGCAGATCGCGACTTCGAGCACGAACCAGGTGATGAAGAGCGGGCTCGGCGTACGCAGTGCGAGCGCTGCGGCGACAGCAACGGTGTTGATGGCGCCGCCGGCGAACACCGACCAGCAGCCGTAGAGCTCACGTGTCAATGCGCGGCGGATATCTGATGACACCGGATATCCCGGGTCGGCCAGCCAGCGCGTCACGCGCCAGCGTGGCAAACTGAACGCCAAACCATCACCCCGCATTTCAATACCTCCGCGGGGTTGCAATAAGCGCGATGGCACTTAACAGGCGTTTAGAGAGGTATCGGCGTCTCGCTGCATGCTTGATGCACGGTAAAAATTTACTCCACGTGGTATGTGCAGCTAACAGCGAACAGAAGTTGAATTCTCAGCCCGAGGTTCTCGCGCGCGCACGTTCTTCGGTGACTGGCGCGACCTCCACCGTCGCGTTGCCGAGCGCGCGGTCGCGCTCGAACACGAGACGGACGCGCTGCCCGACCGGTGTGAGGCCGATCAGGTTGCGAACCTGCGTGGCGCTGCGCACCGGCATGTCGTTCGCCTTCACGATGATGTCACCCTTGCGCAGTCCCGCGCGTTCGGCCGGCGAGCCCACGGTGACGTCGGCGACGCGCGCGCCCTGAATCCGGCCATCGGCCGGCGCATCCAGGTCGAGCAGGGTCACGCCGATACGCCCGCGGTCGACGCGGCCGTTGGCGACCAGTTGCTCCATCACCCGCCGCGCCATGTTGATGGGCACGGCGAAACCGATGCCGACATTGCCGCCGCCGGGCGAGATAATCGCGGTGTTGATGCCGACCAGCTCGCCGCGCAGATTGATCAGCGCGCCGCCGGAATTTCCGGGATTGATCGCCGCGTCGGTCTGGATGAAGTCCTCGTAGCCCTGCTTGCCGAGGCCGGTTCGCCCGAGCGCGCTCACGAGACCCGAGGTGACGGTCTGGCCAAGACCGAACGGGTTGCCGACGGCGATCACGAAGTCGCCGACCTCGAGCGCATCACTGTCGCCAAGCGCGATGGCCTTGAGGTCGATGGGGTCCCTGATCTGCAGCAGCGCGATATCAGTGGCGGGATCGCGCCCGACCAGGCGGGCGGCGAATTTGCGGCCATCCTTGGTGCGGATCTGCGCTGTCGTGACGTGCTCGACGACGTGATTGGCGGTCATGACGTAGCCGCGCTGCGCATCGACGATGACGCCCGAGCCGGTGGCGCTGATCTGCTTCTCGACCTGCTTGGGGACGTCAAAGAACTCGCGAAACAGCGGGTCCTGGTAGAGCGGATTGTCCTGGCGGACCTTGCCTTCGACCGAGATGTTGACGACGGCGGGCGTCACTTCCTTGACCAGCGGGGCCAGCGTCGGCACCCGGCCGAGCTTGAGATCGGGAATTTGGGCCAAGGCAGGCCCGGTCATCAGGCAAAGCAGAATGGCAGGCGCCAGGACGGCCCGGAGAAAAGGCGGAAGCTGCATCGTGATCCCCAACAAGCGCGATCAGGATTTTTTGGCGACGACAGAACTGGGAAAGCGGCCGGCCCGGTTCAAGAGCCGCACTGGCAATCGTTCCCCGAGAGTGCCAAAAAATTTACGTGACCCTCTTGAACGAAAAGTTCGGCTTTCCTAGGTCGTTGCTCGCTCGGGGGCCTGATGGGACCCGAGGCTTATGACATCGCTGATCTGTAAAGGAGGATGTGCATGCATTTCCGTCCATTGCACGACCGCGTGCTCGTGCGCCGTATCGATGCCGAGGAGAAGACCAAGGGCGGCATCATCATTCCCGACACCGCCAAGGAGAAGCCGCAGGAGGGCGAGATCGTTGCCGCGGGTCCTGGCGCGCGGAATGAGCAGGGGCAATTGGTGCCGCTCGAGGTCAAGCCCGGCGACCGCGTGCTGTTCGGGAAATGGTCGGGCACCGAGGTCAAGATCGACGGCAAGGATCTCCTGATCATGAAGGAGAGCGATCTGCTCGGCATCATCGAAGCTCCCGTGGCGGCGAAGAAGGCCGCTTGAGTCCCTCAACTGACAGTCATCGAGAGAAAGGAGACGACGAACATGGCTGCCAAGGACGTGAAGTTTTCGACCGACGCGCGCGACCGCATGCTGCGCGGCGTCGACATCCTCGCCAATGCCGTGAAGGTCACGCTCGGTCCCAAGGGCCGCAACGTCGTGATCGAGAAATCGTTCGGCGCGCCGCGCATCACCAAGGACGGCGTGACGGTCGCCAAGGAGATCGAGCTGGAGGACAAGTTCGAGAACATGGGCGCGCAGATGGTGCGCGAGGTGGCCTCGAAGACCGCCGATCTCGCCGGCGACGGCACCACCACCGCCACCGTGCTCGCCCAGGCCATCGTCAAGGAAGGCGCGAAGTCGGTCGCCGCCGGCATGAACCCGATGGATCTGAAGCGCGGCATTGATCTCGCCGTCGACGCGATCGTCAAGGATCTCAAGTCGCACGCCAAGAAGATCACCAGCAATGACGAGATCGCGCAGGTCGGCACCATCTCGGCCAATGGCGACAACGAGATCGGCCGCTTCCTCGCCGAGGCCATGCAGAAGGTCGGCAATGAGGGCGTGATCACGGTCGAGGAGGCCAAGAGCCTCGACACCGAGCTCGAGGTGGTCGAGGGCATGCAGTTCGACCGCGGCTACGTCTCGCCGTACTTCGTCACCAATTCCGAGAAGATGCGGGTCGAGCTCGAGGATCCCTACATCCTGATCCACGAGAAGAAACTGTCGGGTCTGCAGACCATGCTGCCGCTGCTCGAAGCCGTGGTGCAGTCCGGCAAGCCGCTGCTGATCGTCGCCGAGGATGTCGAAGGCGAGGCGCTGGCGACCCTGGTCGTCAACAAGCTGCGCGGCGGCCTGAAGATCGCTGCCGTCAAGGCGCCGGGCTTCGGCGATCGCCGCAAGGCCATGCTGGAGGACATCGCGATCCTCACCGGCGGCACGACCATCTCCGAGGATCTCGGCATCAAGCTGGAGAACGTCACCTTGTCGATGCTCGGCCGCGCCAAGAAGGTCGTGGTCGACAAGGAGAACACCACGATCGTCGACGGCGCCGGCGCCAGGAAGGACATCGAGGCGCGCACCCAGCAGATCAGGCTGCAGATCGAGGAGACCACATCCGACTACGACCGCGAGAAGCTGCAGGAGCGGCTCGCCAAGCTCGCCGGCGGCGTCGCGGTGATCCGGGTCGGCGGCGCCACCGAGGTCGAGGTCAAGGAGCGCAAGGACCGCGTCGACGATGCGCTGCACGCCACCCGCGCCGCGGTGGAGGAGGGCATCCTGCCCGGCGGCGGCGTCGCGCTGCTGCGCGCCACCAAGGTGCTCGACGGCGTCAAGACTGTTAACGCCGACCAGAAGGCCGGCGTCGACATCGTCCGGCGCGCCATCCAGGTGCCGGTGCGGCAGATCGTGCAGAACGCCGGTGACGACGGCTCGCTGGTGGTCGGCAAGCTGCTGGAGAAGGATACCTACAGCTGGGGCTTCAACGCCGCGACCGGCGAGTACCAGGATCTGGTGCAGGCCGGCGTGATCGACCCCGCCAAGGTGGTCCGTACCGCGCTGCAGGATGCGGCCTCGGTCGCCTCGCTGCTGATCACCACCGAGGCGCTGGTGGCTGACAAGCCGAAGAAGGCGGACGCCGCCGCGGCCGCGCCGTCGATGGACTTCTGATCTGATGAAGCCGGGGCTGGCCGCAGCCAGCCTCGGCTGCCTGAAGGAAATATCTACAAACAACTGATCGCTGCCCTGTGCGGTCGTGGATCGGCCACAACGGGCAGCTATCAATCAGGTTGGCGATCGCAGTTCGTCCAGAACCGGCCACAATTGCGTTCAGTGAGCCGGCTGTGATCGGACCGACGGTCGACGGGAGGTGTGGTTGAGCGCTGCCGCGCCGCCCGGTCTCATCAGCAGCGCGAGCTCGCAGGCCCGATCATGCCAGCCTGGCAATACGATCATCCGCCGCCCAACCCGACCTCCGTCATGAGCATGGGCGATCCCCGTCGCTTGACGCGGTTCTTGATCGAGAGCGAGCAACGCGTGGTGGCGCACTGCCAGGCCGTGTTGTCGCGTGGCGACATCGATCAGCGCGAGCGCGACCGGCTGGTCAGCGTGCTGCGGGAGGCGACGATGCGGCTGCAGCGGCTGTCCGCCGTGGCCGCCTGACGGGTTTTGCGCTGCGAAAAAGGCTGCGAAAAAAATCGATCCGTTCCTCTTGAAATGGATGCCGGCTTTTCTAATTCGTCTGCTGCCGCTTCGGCGGCGCCGGGTGCCATCAGGGCCCGGTCGAAATCTGGGCGCTGACCGGTTGTCTGGTACTCAGAAGTCTCTTGGTACTCGGACATCTCCGGGACTTTGAAGTCCGCATCGGCTCGGCGCTCCTTCGTATCCATCTTGCTCCTAGGAGGACTTGGCTATGAGGACCTACGACTTCTCTCCGCTGTGGCGTTCGACCATCGGCTTCGACCGTCTGTTCGACCTGCTCGACGAGACCCAGCGCGCGGTCGAGGACCACTATCCCCCGTACAACATCGAGCGGATCGGCGACGACCGCTACCAGATTTCGCTGGCGCTGGCGGGCTTCGCTCCGGACGAACTGTCCATCACCGCCGAGCACAACGTGCTCACGGTGGAAGGACGCAAGGGCGACAAGGAGACCCGCGAATACCTCTATCAGGGCATCTCGTCGCGGCCGTTCAAGCGGCAGTTCAATCTCGCCGACTACGTGCAGGTGACCAACGCGGCGTTCGACAACGGCCTGCTGCGGATCGAGCTCGTGCGCGAGATTCCCGAGGCGATGAAGCCGCGCCGCATCGCCATCGGCACGGCGCCGGTCGAGAAGATCGCGCAGCAGAAGGCGGCCTGACGCCTTGTTCGAGCTACGGCGCGGGCGGCGTGTCGCCCGCGCCGTTGCAGCATCTGTCTCTGGTGAAAGGAGTGGAAGAGGAGAGACGCCATGAGCGAGCACCGTTTTTCGATCACCGCGGGCAGTGCCGGATTCCATTCGGTCTCGCACTACGAGTCGCCGGCGGACCTGCTGAATGACCGCAAGCTGTCACTGGCCGAGAAGCGGCTGATCCTGTCGTCCTGGGCGTCGGACATGTATGCCGTCGAGTCGCAGCCGGGCCTGCGCAAGATCCCGGGCATCGCCAGGCCGCTTTATCTGGCCGACGTGCTCGGCGCGCTGCGTCAGCTCGACCGCGAGGATCAGCCGCCGCGCCCACGCGGCGGGGCAGCCATGCGCATCGTTCCGCGCGTCGATGTCGAAGCCGATGGCGCCGCGATGGAGAGCGCCGCGAGCGGCAGGATGCGGCCCGCCGCCCGCCTGCGGTTCTCGCGCGAGGCCAATGTGCGGCGCTATCGCAAGCTGCTCGCCACCCGCCTTGCCGAGCACGAGCGGCGCTTCGTCGAGCGGCGGCTGGCCGAGGAATTGCAGCAACTGCATGGCCCGTCCGAGCGGCAGGGCATGGCTCGGGCAGGATGCTGCTGACGGGGCACGTCATCGCACGAATAAAAACGCCGCCCGGAATTGGGCGGCGTTTCATTCCGAAAAGCGTAGAGGGTGATGGGTTCAGACTAGCCGATCAGCGGGCGACAATCAATTGCGGTAGCCCGGATTGAGGCGATCGAGCCGGCGCAGCAGCGGCGGCCAGACCAGCTGGGTGGAGCGCAGCTCGACGCGATCCTCGTTGTCGAACAGCTTCGCATTCTTGTCGATGACCTCGTCGCGCACGGGATAGGCCGAGGGACCGAGCGTGCGCGTGCGGACCTGGATCGAGCAGGCACGCTCCAAGTGATACATGCGCTCGAAGGCGGAGGCGACCGAGCGGCCGACCGTCAGGGTGCCGTGATTGCGCAAAAGCATGTGGTTCTTGCTGCCGAGGTCGCGCTGCAGCCGCGGCCGCTCGTCATGGTCCAGCGCCACGCCCTCGTAGTCGTGATAGGCGAGGTCGTGGGTCACGTATTGCGCGATCTGGTTGAGCGGCAGCAGGCCGTCGGCGCAGCTCGACACCGCGACGCCGTCGAGCGTGTGCAGATGGATCACGCAGCCGGCATCCTCGCGGACCTCATGGATCGCGGAATGGATGGTGAAGCCGGCGGGATTGATGCTGTACTCGCTCTCGGACAACTGATTGCCGTAGAGGTCGACCTTGATCAGGCTGGAGGCGGTGATCTCCTCGAACAGCAGGCCGTAGGGGTTGATCAGGAAGTGATGCTCGGGGCCGGGCACGCGGGCCGAGATATGAGTGTCCACCAGGTCGTCCCAGCCGAACAGTGCCACCAGGCGATAGGCGGCGGCGAGATTGACCCGCTGCGACCATTCGGCCTCGGACATGTTCGACGGCACTTCCTTGAGGCGCGCTTCGGCGGGCGACATGGCATTCTCCGATTTCCAGGGCTGACCCGAGCCTAGGCGGCCCGCCGCCGCGCGACAAGGCGCGGGGCAGGGGGAGCAGTCATGTCGTTTGGCTGAGCAGGCCGCTCAGGGCGCCGGGATCGACAGCAGGCTGGAGATGCTGCGGCCGCGGATGTCGTAGACCCGGGCGAACACGACGTCGTCGCGCTTGATCTCGACCATCACAGGGGCAGTCAGTCCCTTGCAGTAGAACTCGCCGAGCGTCATGGCGAAGTCGGCCGCGTGGCTGTCCCAGCCGATGGTGAAATCGGGGCCGAGTGCGACCTGGGCCGGCCGCTGCGGGCCGCAGACCGCGACCTTCCATTTGTGCCCGATCGGCGGCACCTCCTGGCGCTCGTCGAGCTGCTCCTTCAGCCCGTCGGAGGCCTGCTTCAGCGCCAGCCCCCAATAGTCGAGCATGAAGCGGGTGTCGGCCTCGCGCACCGTGCCGGCGATGAAGTTGAAGTGGGTGTACTGATAGGGATGCAGCCGGATCATCTCCGCCAGCGGCAGCAGCAGGCCGAAGCAGAACGCGGCGATCGCCACCGGCTGCCAGCTGCGACGCTCGTCGGCGTTGAGCCACGACAGCAGCCAGGAGAACGCGATGCCGCCGAGCAGCGCCATCGGGGGGATCACGAACACGAAGTGGCGGATGCCGTTGTAGAGCGCCGGGCGTTTGACGATCGCGATCAGGATCGGCAGCGTCGCCGCCAGCGTCAGCATCAGCAGGATGCTCTTCCGGCGCGCCGGCACGTCGGGCCGCGACAGCGACATGATCGAGGCCACGACGCCGGCGACGAACAGCGCGATCATCAGTTCGGGCAGCTGCAGCGCGAACAGCGTCGGCAAATACGACCAGGGCATGTCCGGCACCGAGACCAGCGCCCCGTCGAACATCTCCTTCCACGGCTTCTCGAAGAAGTGTGAGAAATAGGTCAGGGCCCGGAACGGGTTGGCCGGCTCGATGATCGACCAGGGCCAGATCAGCCCCATGATCAGGTAGCCCAGGATCAGGCCGGGGATCAGCACATAGAGCACGTGGGCGAAGCGGCGGATCGTCTCGCGCGGCCCTTGCGTGCGGTACTCCTCCAAGAACAGCGGCATGAAGCCGACCATCGCATAGACGACAGCCATGCCGCCCAGGATGCGGGAGCCGATCGAAAAGCCGGAGCCGAGGCCGAGGATCAGGATGGTGCGCGGCGAGGGGTAGGGGTACTCCTCGGCAAGGCGCACGAGACCCATCAGCAGCACCACCATGGCGACCGCGAAGGGGGCGTCCTTCGGGTTCATGAACATGTGGCCGTAGAAGATCGGGCACAGCGCCAGCAGCAGCAGCGCGGCGAGGCCGGCCACCGGACCGCCGATGCGACGCGCCAGGCGCCAGGTCACGCCAAGGCCGATCAGCCCGACGACGGCCCCGACCAGCCGGCGCGTCTCGAACAATTCCAGCGGCAGGATCTTGTGCAGCAGGGCTGCAACCATGTCGAAGCCGCCACCGTACATATACAGGTTGGCGAACGACAGCGCCGCCTGGTCCCTGAAACCGGAGCCGTACATGCGCAGCAACAGATCGGCATATTCGGCATGGGTGTAATCGTCCCAGCCGAGGCCGTAATCCCGGAAGGTCAGTCCGGCCACCACCGCGACCGCGGCAAGCACGAACAGTGCAAGATCGTCATACGTCCGCTCGAGGGACCGCCGCGTCGGGGTCTCAAGAACCGAAGTGGTTATCGTTGTCATGGCTGAGTGTGACCCGGCGTCCCCTGGCGACCCCGCTTCCGCGTTTCAGGCCTGTGTTCCCCGCCTCCGTATAGCGCGTCCCGGCTTCCGAGGTGTCGGAATTATGGGAAGGTATGCTTCTCGCAGCGCAGCGGGGACCCGAATTTCGGCTGCTGAGCGCCATATTGGCACAGTCAAATGAACGCCCGCTGAACCACAGGGGCCGGAAGAACCCGGGAGGAACCTCAATGAATGCCGAGGGTTGGCCGATGTATATTGTGGCGGCATCATGACGATGGCTGCACGGCGGACGAGAACTTCAGCAGGATTGGCCGAACTTCCGCTGCAAATTGTCGCGGATTTGGACTAGAAACCGGATTCAAGGACGCGCGCAACCGCAGCTATCTAATGTGATTTCGGTCGGGACACCGTCCGGAACCGGCGCATTAGGGGATGAGTTCGATGATGAGTGCAATGTTGGCCGCCGGAGCCCTCGCCGTGTTGGCCGGGCTCGGGGCGATCGCCTGGGGAATTCCGGTCAAGGAGTTCAGCGTCGGCAATACGCTGATCCTGTCGGGGACCCTTGGCGTCTGCAGCGGGCTGATCCTGTTCGGACTGGCGGCCGTCCTCAGCGAGCTGAAGGTGATTTCGAGCCGGCTGAGGTCGCGTCCGGACGCCGAGTCCGAGGCCAAGCCTCTGCAGCTCCCGCTCGGCGCCAGCAAGACCGACTTCGAGACCGCCCCGGTGCCGCCGACGGAGGACGTCTGGCGCGAGGGGGGCTCGCCACGTCCGCGTCCCCGCATGCCGGACCTGTCGTCTCCCCTGTCCTCGGGGTTGTCGTCGTCGCCTCTGTCCTCGTCTCCTTTGTCAGGCTCGCTGCGCGCCTCCGAGCCCTTGCCGGCGCCGGACGAGCCGCCAGCCGAACCCGCCGAGCGGCCCAAGCGCAACCTGCTGTTTGCGTCGTCGTCGCGGCGGGAACGGGAGCGCGCGGAGAAGCGCGGCGCCGAGCCGTTGCCGACGGATTTCCGGTCACCGCCCCTCAGCGCACCGCCGCCCGTGCCGCTGGACGAGCCTGCCGCGACCGAGTCGGGCCCGTCGGACGGCTGGTCTCGACCGGAGCGGACGCCGGAGCCTCTGCGCCCGCCGTTCCCGCGGCGCTTGGCGCGGGCCGCGCCGGCCTTCGTCGAACCCGAGCCAACCCCGCCGCTGCCTGAGCCGAAGGACCTGGACGCGCCGGCCGTCAGCATCGTCAAGTCGGGTGTGGTGGATGGGATGGCCTATTCGCTCTATTCCGACGGCTCGATCGAGGCGCAGATGCCCGAAGGGATGATGCGCTTTGCGTCGATCGACGAGCTGCGCACCCATCTCGAAGGCCGGACCTGACGCGGCCGGATCACACGGTCAGGTTGAATTCGGCTGGCGTACGGTACGCAGTACTTGGCGGGTGACAGACTTCTCAAGAAGAAGTCCTCACTATCTTGTTATTTTGCCAGTCATTTGCCCATATTGCTTGCAGAATCGCGAGACAACGCTGCCACTCGGCGCGAGTGATACTTGCGATCGAGGGATACTTTGCGATCGACGGTCGCAGGGCGGAGCGGGATGAGGGTTCGATGACCGAAGCGGTCGGCAAGAGCTTTATCGATCTGACGGCCGACATCGTGTCGGCCTATCTCAGCAACAACCCGACCCCGGCGGCGGAGATTCCCTCTCTGATCAGCCAGGTGCATGCGGCGCTGACGCGGGTCGCAGCGGGACGAAGCGAGCCCGCGCCGGAGCCGGCGCGGCCAGCGGTCCCGGTGAAGAAATCGATTCACCCGGACTATCTGGTCTGTCTCGAGGACGGCAAGCGCTTCAAGTCGCTGCGGCGACATCTGCGCACGCAGTACAACATGACGCCGGAACAATACCGCGACAAATGGAACCTGCCGCCGGACTATCCGATGGTGGCGCCGAACTACGCGGTCACCCGCTCGCAGCTCGCCAAGAAGATGGGCCTGGGCCAGCAGCGGCCCGAGCGGGAGAAGTAGCCGAACCGATCAGGACGCCGTGGCGAGCGCCTCGCGGGCGTCGGCGCGGATGCGCTCGACCATCGAGCGCAGGCCGTTGGAGCGCTGCGGCGTCAGGTGCTCGCGGAACCCGAGTTCGTCGAACACCGCGGCCGCATCGATGGTCATGATCTCCTGCGGCGTCCGCCCGGAATACAGCGTCAGCAGAATTGCGATCAGACCGCGAACGATGTGGGCGTCGCTGTCGCCGAGATAGTTCAGCACGGGCACGGCGCCGCTGTGATCGACGTGCTTCGACAGCCAGACCTGGCTGGCGCAGCCCTGCACCTTGTTCGCGGCGGAGTGCTCGTCCTCGGGCATCGGCGCCAGGGTGCGGCCGAGCTCGATCACGTAGCGGTAGCGGTCGTCCCAGTCGTCGAGCAGGGCGAAATTGTCGCGGATGTCGTCGATCGTCATGATGCTCTTCGGTCCCGATGTCGGCCTTCATATAGGCGTTCGGGAGGACGAAAGCGACAGTCGGTTCCGCCGCTTCAGGGCGTCGGCGGCAGATGCCATTCGGCGGCGAGATCGTCGGCCGAGAGCGTATCGGCCGGCGCGTCACCCAGCGGAATCTCCTCGAGCACGGGGGCGTCGATCGAGCCGGTGTGATCGTTGCCGCGCTTGTCGAGACTGGCCGGCTTCACCGGGCCGATGAACTTGTCGGCGCCGGCCGGCTTCTCCGCGGCGTCGGACTTGTCGGTGATGATCTGGTAGATCTTGCGCGCGCCTTCCTGGGCACGGTGGCCGATTACGGTCGCGGCCTGGCCGCCGACCTCGCAGGCCTGCGGCTGGCGCTTGCAGAACTGGCTCATGTCGGAGACGGCCGCGGTCGCGGCCTGCACGGCTTCGTGCGCATTGATCTGCGGCAGCTTGTCGGCGTCCGGGCTCTTCTCGCGCGGCAGCAGCACCAGCACGAGTCCGAGCCAGAATGCCATCCGAAGCAGAAAGAACATCACGCAACCCCGACCGTGCTGCTGATCTCGCGTGCTCAAGTCGCGCAACGGGATCGCAGCTGATTGTTCTATGTCGCGACTGCTTGCATTGGGCTTAATTGGTTGAGATTTCGCGAAGTCGGGCGCTGGATTTTTTTCGGAGTAAATTTTTCATTGGCGCCGGGCGCACGCACCGTGCAACCGGCTGTAGATCGCGCCGCTTTCGCAACCGCAGGCCCGGCCGGAAACGATGCATTCACCATCCCGGCCGAATGGCGGGCTCACCGCAGTCTGGCCCTTAGCGTTCGCTTAATGCGAGTCTGACACGGTGACTTCCGACGACAGGGGGCGTCCCGGCGCGTTCTCTTTGTGAGAACCACCGACAGGCCGAGGCGCGAGAGCCGTGAGTGTGTTGAGTATCATCCGCGATTGTCTCGATGCGTTATTGCATCCATCGGCTCGAACTGATGCGATGACGCGTGCGCGCCATCGCGCCTTCATCGCGCCGCGCCTGCTGGGCAGCCTCGCCGCCTTCGCCGTGTTTCCTGCCTTTCTCGCGATGCGCGGTGCGCCGAGCGCGCTCGAGGTCGGCGCGCTGTCCTGGCTGATCGCGCCCATTCTGCTGTCCTGGTATCTGTCGCGCACCGGCCGCTACGAGAGCGCCTGCGCGCTGTCGTCGCTGGCACTGTCGGCGCTGATCATGGCGGTGTCGATCGAGACCGGCGGCATCGAATCCTTTGCCGCGGTGTGGCTGATCGTCGTCCCCCTGGAAGCCTCGTTCTCGGCCTCGCGCCGCGTCGTCGTGTTCTCCGCGGGGCTCGCACTGTGCTGCGCGCTGCTGCTGATCCTCATCGGTCAATTCGGCTGGCTGCCGAAGCCCGAGACCAACCCCGCCTTGCGCACCGGGCTGCTCGCGTTCGGCGTCGCCTCAGCCACGCTCTATGCGGCCGTGCTCGCGTTTGCCGCCGACACGCTCGCGCGCACCAGCGTGACGCTGCTGTCGATGGAGGAGGAGCGCTATCGCCTGCTCGCGCGCAATATGAGCGACGTGATCTCCCGTCACCGCCGCAACGGCGCGGTCATGTTCATCTCGCCGGCGGCCGAGACGCTGCTCGGCGCGCCGGTCGCGCAGCTGCACGGCCACGGCCTGTTCGAACGGGTCCATGTCGCCGACCGGCCGGCCTATCTCACGGCGCTGTCGGAAGCGGCGGGCGGCAGCGAAGCCTCGAGTGTCGAGTTCCGCCTGCGTCGCGATGCGCCGGGCGAGGGCCGCGGCTTTCATCATCCGGTCGATTTCATCTGGGTCGAAATGCGTTGCCGCCCGCTCGACCGCATCGGCGTGGCGCCGGGCGGGTCGGAGCAGGAGGTGGTCGCGGTCATGCGCGACGTCACCGATCGCAAGCTGCAGGAGCAGGCGCTCGAATTGGCGCGCAGCGCCGCCGAGCGCGCCGACGCCGCGAAGACGCGATTCCTCGCCACCATGAGCCACGAGCTGCGTACGCCCTTGAACGCCATCATCGGCTTCTCCGAGATGCTGATGCAGGAGCAGGTGCTGGTGCTGAACGCGGCGCGGCGCCGCGAATATGCGCAGCTCATCAATGATTCCGGCCAGCATCTGCTGTCGGTCGTGAACGGCATCCTCGACATGTCGAAGATGGAGTCCGGCAATTTCGAGCTGACGCCGGAGCCGTTTGCGCCGCGAGTGGCGCTTATCAATTGCTGCAACCTGCTGGCGCTGCGGGCGCGCGAGAACGGTGTCGATCTGTCGGCCGACGTGCCGCAGGACCTGCCGATGGTCACCGGTGATCCGCGCGCCTTCAAGCAGATCGTGCTCAACCTCGTCTCCAATGCCATCAAGTTCACCGAGCGCGGCGGCCATGTCACAGTCTCGGCTGGCGTCGACGGCGCGCGCCTGCTGCTGCGAATCACCGACACCGGCGTCGGCATCGCCGCCGATGATCTCAAGCGCATCGGCGATCCGTTCTTCCAGGCCGGCAAGACCTACCAGCGCCGTCACGAGGGAACCGGCCTCGGGCTCTCGATCGTCAAGAGCCTCGTGACCTTGCACGGCGGCGAAATGTCGATAGAAAGCAAGATCGACGAGGGGACCACGGTCACGATCGCGCTGCCGATCAACTTCGTGGCCGAGGCCGCTGCGGGCGCCACCGTCACGCCGCTGTCACCCTCGCGCTCCGCCCAGCCAGGGCAGGTCATGCAGGTGAAGAAGAGTGCCTAGACGAGCTGCAGAGGATGATCCGGCGCCGCCGCGCCGTCGCAAGCGCGCCGCTGCGGCCGTCGTCGACGTGGCGGAGGGGCGCGGCTGGCTGCTGCGGGCCATGCTCTACAGCCCGAAGGATCTGTTTGCGGGCCTGCTGGCCTGCGCGGCTGGCAGCGCCATCATCGTCAATGCCGTGTTCCTGCAATCGGGACCGCATCCGGCGCCGATGTTCGGGTCGATTGTGACCATTCCGCCCCATCTGACGAGCTCCAATCCGCTGCCGCGGCCCCGGCCGATGGACATCTCGCCTTTGGATCCGAAGGTGATCGAGACGCGGCCCGCCGAAACCAGGGCGGCGGAGCAGAGGGCGGTCGAGCAGCGCGCCACCGAGCCGCGTCCGGATCAGAAATATGCCGATCCTCTGGCCGATCTCGTCCGCTCGGTCAGCGGCGGTCAGGGCAACGTGCCGCGTCCGCAGCCGACGCAGCAGGGCGGCAATGTCCGTCGTGTCGCCGCGGTCCAGCGTGCGCTGACCGAATACGGCTACGGCCAGTTGAAGCCGACGGGGATGGTCGGCTCCGACACCCTGGCCGCGATCCAGAAGTTCGAGCGCGAGCGCAAGCTGCCGGTAACGGGCCAGGTGTCGGACCGCCTGGTGCGCGAGCTTGCGATTGTCATCGGTCATCCGATCGAATAGAGCAGGGGCGGCTGCGACGTGCAGCGCGCTTGCACCTGCATCGAACCATCATGCGATTGAAGAGCAGCATCTGGGTGAGCGCCTATCTGCGGCGTTGCCAGTCGGCCGGCGCGTTCAGCGCGATCCGCCACCGTGGCGCGGAGGAAGCCGGCGCGGTCTTCGTCAAGGTCGCAATGATGGATGGCACGGCCCAGCTCTATGTCCCCGCTCCGCAGACCGTCTATGACGACAGCCAGCCGATCGACCGCTTCTTCGTACCGATATCGCCGCAACCGATCGCGGAAGCGCAGATCGAGGAGCGGCTCGTCAAGGAGCTGCGCTTCGATCCCGACGCCTGGATCATCGAGACCGAGGACAGGCAGGGCCGTCATTTTCTCGATCTCGTGCGCGAGCGTCCCTGATCATCGCTAAGAGTCGGGACAGCGATCGCGCGTCAGCGCTTGAAGCCATCGGTCCCCGTGCGCACGATCGGCCTCGTCGCGGTGCCGGCCCGCGCCGTGCTGCCACGGACGTGCTGACGTTCGTCGTCATAGAGCGCCGTGCGATGCTTGGCCCTGATCGCGGCCATCCCGGAGCCGCGCCAGGCCGCCAGCATGATCAGCGCCGCGCGCTCGCTGAGCCGCTCGTAGAAGCGTGACAGCCGAAACACGGTCTGGACGGACTGGCCCATCTCGGGCTTGAGGAACAGCAGTACGCGCTCGAACACCGGCGCCGGCATGCCGAGCGCCTTTGCGGCGCAGGCCAGCGGCTCGCCATGGGGATCGTTGACAACCTCGTGGGTCATGCGTGAGGGCAGGATCAGGCTCTCGCCGAGCTCGATCGTGAACGTCTCGACGTCGGCGTTGAACGCGGCCATCTCCAGCGCCTCGATCGCATGCACCGCGCGGTGCAACGGCGTCGGCGCGGCGGGCCTCAGCGGCGTGGTGGCGAGGTTCTGCAGGATGGCGATGCGTTCGTGCGAGGCGGCGCGCATGAACATCTCGCTGAGCTCGGCGGCATCCTTCGGCTGCATCGACAATCCGGACGCCGCGTCGTCGCGCGGCGGGATCGGAGGCGACGAGCGAAGCGATGCGGGAATGGGGCCGGCGAGCGGCGGCGCCGGCTCGCTCTGCACCGGGCGCAAGCCCAGCTTGTTCAGGATCTCGATCGGCGTCGCCGGATAGATCGCCAGCCGGGCACGCACCGCCGCACGGGTCGCATCGTCGACGTCGTCGACCAGACGGGAGGCCAATTCGACGAACTGCCGCTCCTCGTCGGCGGAATGCGCGCTCGCCTGGACATAGAGGTCGGTCAGCACGCGCAGCAGAGTGGGCTTGATGTCGACGCCCTCGCGGCGCGAGAGCGTGAGCAACCCGTCGAAGCCGGGGAACAGCGATGATCTTGTCATGTCGGGGTACGCAACTTCGGCAATCGTTGCGCCGATTAGAGCGGAGTTGTTTTAATACGGCGTTAAGGAAAACAATCGGTGAAGATGGGCCGAAATGACCCGGTGAGACAAAGGCGCAACGCTGGCTTGCCTTCTCTCCCGCCGGTGCACGCGATCCGTGTCGGGCGGCCCGCGCATTAATATCCTCTTAACCACGTCCTGATCTTAATCGATCCGTTCGATGATCTCGCCTTGGCCGCGTCACGCGGCCAGCCTGATCTTCGCCGCGCCGAATGCCAACGTGCAGCTTCATGCGCCGGCATTCGTGATCGTCAGTTCTGCGTGCCCTCTTGCCTGCGAAGTTCGGGCGACGGGGAGTTTTCAGGGGGTAAGAACTTCGGGCACGAAAGAGAGTGGACATGGCGACCATCATTGAATTCCCGGCGGACGTTGCGCGTCGCGCGCGGCCTGCCGTGACCGGCGCGCCGCAGGAGGGCATGGGAACGATCCTGATTCTTCCCGTCGTTCGGATCGAGCGCGAGACCACGACCGACGATAGCGGACCCCGCGAGGGCACAGCGCCAAGCCGCCGTCGCCGTCGCCGCTGACAGGTCGGGGGAAACGGGAATGCCGGCCATCGTGAATCCGGTCCGGCGCGCGCTGCCGGTGTTCGTACTCGTTCTCGTCGGCGGACTGCTCGGCGCCTGCAGCGGCGGCGATTTCGGCCGCACCCGCGCCGACATGCGCAATGACGACATGCACAAATGGATCGGGGCGGAAGCCACCGCCAGCGTCGGCGTCAGGCCGTCGCAGTTCCAACTGACCGACAATGAGCGCCAGCTGCGCGATCTCGCTTATCCGCTGATCGAGCCACCGCATTCGCGCCCTGCCTGGAAGAGCGTGTTCGGCGACTATCAGCCGTCGGCCTCGCCGTGGCGCCAGAAGGTCGTGTTCGACCGCACAGCCTATGGGCGGGCCTTGATCGACGAGCCGCACCGCTCGCACGCCTCGCGCTACACCCAGCTGATCGACGACGTGCGCGACGACATCACCCGCTTCGAGCCGTTCTTCGCGTCGGCCATCCGCGTCATCGATCTCGATCGCAAGCGCGATGCCAGCATGAAATACATGACCGAGCTCTCGCCGCGCGAGCAAGCCGATGCCGTCGCGCGCATGCAGGAGAACTCGCTGATCGTGCAATGGGTGCAGATCAGCCTGGAGCAGCGCGTCTCGTCCTACCGCTGGGCCTTGGAGCGCCTGGTGCTGCAGGCGCCCGACGGCATGGCCGCCGAGGCCGATCGCCTGATCCACGAACTGGCGGCTCAGACCGCCAATCCGCCGGTCGCCGCGCGGCCCCTGATCGAACGGCCGCTGACGACGCGGGGCTAGCCCGGCGCGATCTTGCTCCGGCGCCGGCCTGGCTTGGCCGGTGCTCCCTTTTGCCGCCCTGCTGTCGCACGGAGCTTCTGCGGCGCTGCCGCGCGCAGCGTCGCGATCAAGATCTTCAGCGCCTCGGATGGAGCGCGCGCGGCGGAGTAGGCGAGGCCGACCTGGCGCTTCAACGTCATCTCGATCTCGCGGACCGCAACGTCGCTTCGGCCGTGCACGACGCCTTCGGGAACGATCGCGACGCCGACGCCGGCAGCGACCAGCGCCAGGGCCCAATCCTCGGTTTCGGCGATGGCGGCGATCTCGCGCGGCCCGCCGCTGCGTCGCGCCAGCGCGCTGTGCTCGCAATGGCAGCGGTCGATCATGGCGACGTCGGCGAGGTCGGCCGCGCGCAGGCGCGGCTTCAGCGTGAGCGGATGCGCAAGCGGCAAAGCCGCGACATAGCGCTCGCTCCACAGCGGCAGGAAATGCTCGCCGTCGTCGACCAGGCTTTTTGAGACGATGCGTCCGTCGGCCCGCTCGGTCGGACCGACGATGTGAAGCCTGAGATCCTCGCGCGCCGTGAGCGGCTTGAGCAGCGCGGTCACGCGCCGGCCGTCGAGGGTGCGCATGAGCCCGAGCTTGAGCGCCTGCTTCGGCGCGCCGTGCCGGAACAGGTTGCGGGCGGCATCGGCTTCGCCGACGATCCGGCGCGCGATCGGCTGCAGGCGCTCGGCCGCCTCCAGCGGCACGACACCCTTGCGGTGGCGGAGGAACAGCTCGGTGCCGAGCTCGGCCTCGAGGTTGGCGATCGCCAGCGAAATCGATGGCTGCGAGACGAAGCAGCGCGCCGCTGCCCTGGTCAGGCTGCGTTCCTCGAACACGGCGGAGAAATAGCGGAGCTCGCGGATATCCATAGGAGCAGCCTATGATGCGTATCACTGATCAATATTTTACTTATCTCTGCCCGGCCCGCAAGGATGCGCCCGATATCGGCAATGAAGGAGAAGATCGATGCGCGTCCACCACCTCAACACCGGCACGATGTGTCCACGCGGCGGTCGGCTGGTGAGCGGCAGCGGCGGCCTGTTCGCGCGCGCCCGCCTCGTCTGCCACTGCCTGCTGATCGAAAGCGATGACGGCCTGGTCCTCGTCGACACCGGCATCGGCACCGGTGACATCGCCGCGCCCGCACGATTGGGGGCACGCTGGGTGAGGCAGGCTGCGCCGCTTCTCGATGCGTCGGAGACGGCGCTGCAGCAGGTAAAGGCATTGGGCTTCTCGCCCGACGACGTCAGGCACATCCTGCTCACGCATCTCGACCGGGACCACGCCGGCGGCATCGGCGATTTCCCGAAGGCCAAGGTGCACGTTCATCGCGGGGAGCATGCGATGGCCGTCGAGGGGTCGCCGGCGCCGCCGCGCGGTCGCTATGTCGCCGGCCAATGGCGGCATCGTCCCGACTGGCAGTTCTACGGCGACGACGGCGAGGACTGGTTCGGCTTTCGCGGTGTCCGCGCTGCCGTGGATCGCAGCGGCGACATCCTGATCGTTCCTCTGCCGGGCCATACGCGCGGCCATTGCGGCGTCGCCGTGCGACGCGGCGACAAATGGCTGCTGCACGCCGGCGATGCCTATTTCTTCCACGGCCAGCTCGACGCGCGGCCACGCATGCCGCTGCTACTCGGGCTGTTCCAGCGCAAGGGCGATCAGGATCGCACGATGCGTGTCGCCAACCAGGAGCGGCTGCGGCGCTTGAAATGCGACCATGGCGACCGGGTCACGATCGTGAACAGCCACGATCCCGTCGCCTACGAGGCGTGCCGCTGCGGTGATCGGGCCGCAGCGCTCATTCCGGCCTGAGCAGGCGGAACGCCTCCTCGAGCAGATGCGGCGTGTGCTTGCCGGTCGAATCGCGGCAGGCGCGTTCGAAATAATCCGCCAGCGCCGGCCGGAATTTTGGATGCGCCGCCTGATCGATGATGGTGCGGGCGCGCTGTTTGGGCGACAGGCCGCGCAGATCGGCGAGGCCGCGCTCGGTCACCAGAACCTGCACGTCGTGCTCGGTGTGGTCGACATGGGTGACCATCGGCACGATGCAGGAGATCGTCCCATTCTTCGCCGTCGAGGGCGTCATGAAGATCGACAGATAGGCGTTGCGGGCGAAGTCCCCGGAGCCGCCGATGCCGTTCATGATGCTGCTGCCGCGCACGTGGGTCGAGTTGACGTTGCCGTAGATGTCGGCCTCGATCATGCCGTTCATGGCGATGACGCCGAGCCGGCGGATCACCTCGGGGTGGTTGGAGATCTCCTGCGGCCGCAGCACGATACGGTCGCGCAGGAACTCGATCTCGCGGTTGAATTCGATCGCAGCTTCCGAGCTCAGCGACAATGCCGTCGCGGAGGCGAGATCCATCCGCCCCGAGCGGATCAGGTTCAGCATGCCGTCCTGCAGCACCTCGGTGTAGGCGGTGAGATGCGGGAACGGCCCGTCGTCGAGCCCGGCCATCACGGCGTTCGCGACGTTGCCGACGCCCGATTGCAGCGGCAGCAGGTTGCGGGGCAGGCGGCCCTGCTTCACCTCGTGCGCGAAGAACTCCAGGATGTGCCCGGCGATCGCGCCGGAGACGTCGTCGGGGGCGGCGAAGCTCGTGTTGCGGTCGGGCGCGTGGGTCTCGACGACCGCGATGACCTTGTCCGGATTGCAGCGATAGGTGGTCTCGCCGATGCGGTCGCCGGGCGCCAGGATCGGGATCGGCTTGCGATGCGGTGGCAGGCGGGTGCCGTAATAGACGTCGTGCATGCCGAGCAGCGCCGGGTTCATCCACGAATTGACTTCGATGATGACGCGGTCAGCCAGATCGAGCCAGGTCTTGTTGTTGCCGATCGAGGTCGAGGGGATCAGCCGCCCGTCTGGCAGGATGCCGGCGCATTCGATCACGGCGACGTCGAGATGGCCGAGAAAACCGAACCACACGAACTGTGCGACATGGCTGAGATGCAGATCGATATAGTCGATGCTGCCGGCGTTGATGCGCTGTCGTGTCGCTGGATCGGACTGATAGGGCAGGCGCAGGTCGATGCCATCAGCCCGGGCGAGCGCGCCGTCGAGCTCGGGCGCGGTGCTCGCCCCGGTCCACACGCCGACGCGGAACGGCTCGCCGCGCGCATGCGCGGCTTCGATCCGGCGCGCCAGCGCGAGCGGCACCGCCTTCGGGTAGCCCGACCCGGTGAAGCCGCTCATGCCGACATGGTTGCCGGGCTCGACCAGCGCGGCCGCCTCGTCGGCCGACATGATCTTGGCGCGCAGCGCCTGTGACATCACCTGCGATGAACTCATCGTGCAAACTCCATGCGCGATCGTTCAGACCGCCAAGTCCGCGCTGTTTAAGGTGTGCCCTCGACGGGTGATTTGACAGGGGTCAAGCCGCAACGGCCCGTGCGTGCATCACAGCCCTGCAAGGCGCGCGCGCCGCAGCTCCCGGACTTTCGCCGCCCGCGAGCGCTCCGTCAGCATGTTGGCCTTGCTGTAGCGCGGGTCGCCGGTGACCTCGTCGCCGACCCAGTCGGGAAGGGTCACGATGGTCGTCTCGGTCGGCAGCTCGATCTCGGCGATGACGACGCCTTCGAGCGCGTCGTGGTAGACGTCGACTTCCCAGACGCCGCTTTCGGCCGGCACATAGTGACGCGTCTTCTCGAGGATGCGTCCGTCGCAATGCGCGAACAGCATCGCGGCGTGGTCCGCGGGAATATCGTACTCGAATTCATCTCGGGTCAGGCCGCGGCGGCCGCTCTTCACGCACAGCGTCGTCCGGTTGCCATAGCAGCGAACGCGGACCTTGAGGCCGTCCTGACGTGCGACAAGGCCGTCGCGAAGGCGTTCACTGTGCGTCGCCTGATCCCGCCAAGCATCGGACTTGACGAGAAACTTCCGTTCGATTTCGAGAGGCATGACCTGATGTTGAGCGAAGCGCCGCCGTCCTGATCCATCATAGCAGCGGCGCGCGACAACGACTATGCCACCAAGGATGAAGAGAGTGTTGTCGAATTCATCCAGGACGTCGTATTGACTTATCGTTTGCCGCGCGGCTTCTCGGCCTTGGCCGGTGCCTCGGTCTGTACGCCGCAGCTTGCCGCTGCAAGGGAGGCCTGCGCCTGCGGCATGAGACCGGGCTCGGCGGCCAGGGCCTTCAGCACGATCAACCCGGTCGTCGTCGGCGAATCGATGATCAGCCGGTCGGCGGCCGTGATCTCCTCGTCCTCGGGCAGGTCTTCGTGCTGCGCCTCGGTCATCAGGTTGAGCTCGATCACGCGCTTGCCGGCGGAGCGGTCGTTGATGGCGTAGTAGGCGATCTCGTTGCGCGTGTAGAACGACACCGACGTATAGGCCTGGCTCACCGGAACCGTGAGCTTGAGCGGTCCGTCGGACAGATCATAGCGGCAGATCGCCATGGCGAACGCCGGATCCATGAACGGCATCGGTGAATTGCCGGGATCGGCCAATGGCAACTGCGTCACGGCGTTCAGCTTGGTCATCGGCGTCAGCCGGGAGTAGGCGTCCTGGGTCGAGATCCGCGGCAGCGCCAGCACGCTGACGAGATGGACCACGCCGCCGAGCAGCACGCCGACCACGACCGTGAACAGCAGCCGGATCATGATGGGCAACCTACTGTCGTGATCGACGGCATCGGCGCGTCGCGCTGCGTGCGGGTCGCGACGCCGACCGGCGTGTCGTAGAGCCGCAGCATCAGCGCGTAGCGCTCGATGCCGCCGGTCGGCAGCCAGTTGCCGGAGCGCGAGCGCGCGGCGACACGAATCTCGAAGGAGCCATCGGCACCTCGCACCAGCTCCTGGCTGGTGAAGCCGTAGCGCTGCAGCGTGTTGGCGACGAGGTGGCCCTTGCGGTCGTAGAGCGTGAGCGTCCAGAAGCGGGCGGGTGGCGTGACGCCGCTGACCAGGATGTCGCAGCGCCCGTCGAGCGGCTTCCTCTTGTCGTCCGTGGTGGCGGTGAAGGCCACGCCGTCGCCGGTGCCGATCGGCAATTCGCCATTGCGGGTGATGGTCGCGCGCGCATAGGGGTCGACATCGGCCGTGCCGGTTTTCGGACGCGCCGTCCAGGCGCCGATCGTCAGCGTACCAAACTCGGTGCCGCGGGTCGTCGTCATCCACGTCGCGCCGATGCCGACGCCGGTGGCGATCAGGAGCGTAACCAAGGTGATGAAGAGCAGCCGCACGGGGATCGCTGACGTCAGTTCTTGCGCAGGGCAGGGATGGTCACGCCGTCGGCCGTTGCCGCGGCGTAGTTCTCAGGGAAGGCCAGCGCGCTCGACGAGACCGGCTTGCCGGGCTTGCGCGGATCGGCAGGCGCGGCCTTCTCGGCGAGGCGCGCCGCATCGTCCAGCATCTTCTCGACCTGAACCAGCACCTCGGCGCCGCGGCGGGTCAGGATCGGCGGCGGACCGGGCTTGATCTCCAGCGTCTTCGGCTGGCCGGCCTGTGCCATCGCGGCGGACGCCGACTGCGGCAGCTTTTCGCCCATGCCGACGCCGGGCAGCTCCTTGACCTCGACGCCCTGATGCGCGGCGACCATGATGTCGTGCCACGTCTGCGCCGGCAGCGAGCCGCCGGTCATACGGTTGGTCGGCGAATAGTCGTCATTGCCGTACCAGACCGCGCAGGTGAAGTTGCCGGTGTAGCCGACGAACCAGGCGTCCCGATAGGCGTTGGTGGTGCCGGTCTTGCCGGCGGTTGGAATGCCGTCGAGTGCGGCGCGGCGTGCGGTGCCTTCGCTGACCACGTGGCTCATCATGCCCGCCATGTCGGCAGCAACCGAGGCCGGGATTGCCTGCTTCGGCTTCGGCCCGTCACGGTCCCAGCGCCAGACCAGGTCGCCGGCGCCGGTGCGGACCTCCAGCACGGAATGCGGCGTCACCGCCTTGCCCTTGTTCGGGAAGGTCGCATAGGCGACCGCATGCTCCAGCACCGTGACCTCGTCGGAGCCGATCGGCATCGACGGCGTGTCGGGCAGCGGCGCCTTGAGCCCGAAGCGCCGCGCGACCTCGATGATCTTGGCGCGGCCGGCCTTCGGACCCTCCTTGCCGCCGAGCGCGATCGACAGCTTGACCGGGACGACGTTGATCGAGCGGGTGATCGCCTGCGTCAGCGTCACCGAGCCGGAATAGGAATGGCCATAATTCTGCGGGCACCAGTTGCCGATGCAGACCGGGCCGTCGACCACGATCGAGGTCGGCTTGAAGCCGTTCAGCAGCGCGGTGGTGTAGACGTAAGGCTTGAACGACGATCCCGGCTGCCGGTAGGCGTCGACTGCGCGGTTGAACTGGCTGGCACCATAGTCGCGGCCGCCGACCATGGCGCGGATGCCGCCGTCGAGGTCGGAGACGACGGTTGCCGCCTGGGTCGCGTGATAGTCGCGGCCGAACTGGCGCAACTGGTTCTCGATCGCCTCGTCGGCCGCATGCTGCACGGTCATGTCGATCGAGGTCCGCACCACGAAGACGCGCTCGGTGTAAGACTTCGGGAACGTGTCGACCAGCTTGCGCATCTCGTCGAAGGCATAGTCGAGGAAGTAGTTCGGCGAGCTTTCGTCGCGGCGGTCGACTGCGAAGGCCGGGTTGCGGCGGGCGCCGAACACTTGGCCCTCGGTCATGAACCCGGCATCGACCAGATTGTCGAGCACGACGTTGGCGCGGGCGCGGGCGGCGGGCAGGTTGATGTGGGGGGCGAACTTGGTCGGCGCCTTGAACAGCCCGGCCAGCATCGCGGCTTCGGCGAGGTTGATGTCGCGCACCGACTTGTTGAAATAGAAGTGTGCCGCGCCGTCGACGCCGAAGGTGCCGCCGCCCATATAGGCGCGGTCGAGATAGAGCTTGAGGATCTCGTTCTTGGTCAGCCGGGTTTCCAGCCAGATCGCCAGGAACGCCTCGTTGACCTTGCGCTCGATGGTGCGCTCGTTGGACAGGAACAGGTTCTTGGCGAGCTGCTGGCTGATCGAGGAGCCGCCCTGGCGGACGCCGCCGGCCTGGGCGTTGGTGACGAGGGCGCGCGCCGTGCCGGCAATGTCGATGCCGAAATGGTCGTAGAAGCGGCGGTCCTCGGTGGCGAGCGTCGCCTTGATCAGATTGTCCGGGAAGTCCTCCAGCGGAATCGAATCATTGTGCTTGATGCCGCGGCTGCCGATCGGGTTGCCATAGCGGTCGAGGAAGGTCACGGCGAGGTCGGACTTCTTCAGCCAGTCCTCATCGGCAGTTTCCCGGAAGGCGGGGATCGCGAGCGCCAGCATCAGCACCAGGCCGCCGAGCCCGATCGTGGCCGCCTCCGAGAACGGCTCGACGAACACCCAGCGCTTCCAGCCGCCGACATAGAAGCGGTCCATGAACGCCGAATAGCGCTCATACAGCTCGCGGGTGCCGCGCAGGGAGGAGAACAGCGCCGAATCGAAGCGGGCGTCGAGATCCAGGCGGAAATTGTTGATCCGCTTCTTCCAATCGTCTGGAATGATCTGCCGCACGGGAACCCTGGTCGTTTCGAAAGCGTGTCAGCTGGCTTCGAAAGCACTCAGCAAGTGGGGCTGGGGGCCATCGAAGGGTCTTGCGCGATTGTTGCGGCAAACCCATGGCACTGCACAGTCAGCCGCCCGAACCCGAGCACCTGACCCCAAGCCGCATTGCCGGCGCCGCCGCCGGAGTGACTCAATCATCTATCTAGCCGAGCGGGGGTCACAAACCAATGGTTCCGCTCATAATTTGATGCACAAAGCTAACGTGCCGCCGTAATCGGCAAAGCCCCTTGCGCGGCTCGGGGCCGGGCACCTAGATGGCGGCCACCTCACGCCCTCTTTGAGAATCGCCCGATGACCGCACCGCTCAAACGTCCCTCGGGCCAGGAGGGAATGTTCTGGAAAACCAAGATCTTGGAAGAGATGTCCGAGGTGGAATGGGAGAGCCTCTGCGATGGCTGCGGGCGCTGCTGCCTGGAGAAGCTGGAAGACGAGGATACCGGCGACATCTACTTCACCCACATTTCCTGCAAGCTCTTGGATGCCGGGCTATGTGCCTGCAAGGACTACCCGAATCGTTCCGAACAGGTGTCGGATTGCGTTCGCCTGACACCTGAGAACGTCCGCACGCTGACCTGGCTGCCACCGAGCTGCGGCTACCGCCTCGTGGCTGAGGGGCGCGATCTCTACTGGTGGCATCCCCTGATCTCGGGCGATCCTCAGACGGTCCATGAAGCCGGCGTCTCGGTGCGCGGCCGGGTCGAGGGCACCGAGGACGACGTTCCGGACGACCAGCTCGAGGACCACATCGTGCAGTGGCCGGTGCTGCTGCCGAAGCGGGCCAAGTTGAAGCGACGGCCGAAATAGCGCGATCACCTCGCACCCGCAGCAAGTCACGATGATGCGACCGTTCCCGTGCTGTCGGAATGCACCCATGCACCCGACCCGCTGCCGCACGGGAAAATTATGCCTTAAGTAGTTCGCCAGACAGCGAATCCGCGCGGCGTCGTCGCGCCCGGGCACGGCATTCATCCCATGAACAAGTTTGATCGGCAGACGCATTACCCTGCCGCGTCCCAATCCCTGCCCGAAGAGATCGCCGCCGAGCTGCCGGCCATTCCGCCGCAGGTTCAGGCGATCGAGGATGCGCCGTCGCTTGCGCCGCCGGTGCCGCTGACCCAGGCCGAGGTGCGCACCATCCTGATGAGCCTGCTGCTGACGATGTTCCTGGCCGCGCTCGACCAGACCATCGTGGCGACCGCGCTGCCGACCATCGGCCGCGAGTTTCAGGACGTCACCAATCTCTCCTGGGTGATCACCGCCTACCTGCTGGCGTCGACCGCGGTGGCGCCGGTGTTCGGCACGCTCTGCGACATCTATGGCCGCCGCTCGATGATCATCACCGCGCTCAGCCTGTTCGTGGTCGGCTCGGTGGTCTGCGCGCTGGCGCCGAACATGCCGGTGCTGATCCTCGCCCGCGGCCTGCAGGGGCTCGGCGGCGGCGGCATCATGCCGGTGGTCCAGACCGTGATCTCCGACGTCGTCAGCCCGCGCGAGCGCGGCCAGTACCAGGCCTATTTCAGCGGGGTCTGGCTGCTCGCCGGCCTGCTCGGGCCGGTGATCGGCGGCTTCTTCGCCGACCATCTGCACTGGTCGATGATCTTCTGGATCAATGTCCCGCTCGCGATCGCGGCGCTCGCATTGCTGCTGCCCAAGATGGGCCGGCTGCCGGTCTATCACCGGCTGCGCAAGGTCGACTGGGCCGGCGGCCTGCTGCTGATGGCCTCGGCCGTCGTGTTCATGCTGGTGCTGACCTGGGGTGGCCACAAGCTGGCCTGGCTGTCGCCGACCCTGCTGGCGATGATCGGCAGCGCGGTGGCGCTCGGCTTGGCCTTCGTCTGGCACGCCAAGCGGGCCGATGAGCCGTTCCTGCCGCTGTCGCTGATGGGCGGAACGGTGGTGCCCTACGGCATGCTGGCGAGCGGCTGCGCACTCGGCGCCCTGATCGGGCTCACGGTCCATCTGCCGCTCTATTACGAGCTGGTCTATCATTTGACCCCGAGCCAGGCCGGTCTCGGCCTGATTCCGATCGCGGCGATCTCGACCCTCGGCGCCGCGGTTGCCGGCCGCACCATGGCCCGGGTCAAGCACTACAAGCGCGTCGCCATCGTGGGCACGATCATCGGCACCATCGCCGCCGCGGTCATGACGGTGACGACGCCCTCGCTCTGGGTGCTGATGGCGCTGCTGTCGATCTACGGCATCGGGCTCGGCACGGCGTTCCCGATCTCGGTGGTGTCGCTGCAGAACGCGGTGGACCGCTCCCAGATCGGCACCATCACCGGCGCCATGAACTTCTTCCGCTCGATGATGTCCTCGTTCACGGTCGCGGCCTTCAGCGCCATCCTGCTGATGGCGCTGGGCGCCGACATTTCGCTGGCGGAGGGCGCCCATGGCGCGGTCAGCGGCATCGCGGAAGCCGACATGATCCATGCCTTCCGCTTCGTCTATGCCGCGGCCACCGCGATGCTGGCCTGCGCCTCCGTCTGCATGATGCTGATGGAGGAGCGGCCGCTGGCCGGCCCGTCGCGCAGCGAGGCGGTCGAGCTCGCCGAGTAAGGAAAGCAGGGTGGGCACGGCGCCATCACCATCGCGCGTGACGAGAGGGCAAGTCAGCGCCTTTGCACACCCGACGATTCGTTGAGATCATGATGCGATTCCACGGAATCGCATCATGATCCACTTTTCCGGATCATGCTCCAGTTGGCGCCGCTACTCGCGTGGTTGCACGATCTCGACGTTGTCCTGCCCGCGGGAGCCGTCGTCGGCGGATGACTTGACCAGACCAGCCTCGACGCGGCGGGCGAATTCCGTGGTCCCGCCGCTTGCGAGCTCCTTGGCCTGCGCGACCCATTGCTCGCGCTCGATCCGTCCTGCGAACGCCAGATACGAGCCGACCCATTTGGCGTGCTCGGCGGTCCAGGCCGCGATCTGCGCGAAATGCCAGATGCCGAGGCCGTGCAGCCGCGCCTCGTTCTGCTTGCCGATGCCCTTGATCAGCTTGAGATCGTCGGCCTGGCCGCCGCGCGGCGCGACGAGCCCGAGCGGGCGGGCGCCGCCGTGGACGTCCTCGTTCTCGACGGGCGGCATCAGCGCCGGCAGGTGGGCCAGGAGGTAGCTCGCCTCGTCCTCGCTCAGCGGCGCGTCGGCGTGTTCGTCGATGGTGATCGCGCCGGACTTCACCGCGCTGGAATGCGCGGTGTCGAGGCCGGCCGCGAGCAGCTTGGCCTGCGCGATCCAGTGCTCGCGCTCGATCCGGCCGGGAAAGGCCATGTGATGGCCGACCCAGCTCGCATGGTCAGGCGTCCACGCCGCGATCTGGCTGAAATGATGCACGCCGATGTCGTTGAGGACGCGCTCATTCTTGGGTCCGATGCCCTTGATCAGCTTGAGATCGTCGGCGGCGCCCTCGGGGGCGGACAGGGCCGGCGGTCTGTCGTCGGCCGAGGCCGGGCTCTCCGGGGCCGATGATGCGGCGACCTCGGCGGCAAGCCGTTCCGCCTCGGCGTCGGCGGCTAGGCGATCGGCTTCCGCGCGTGCGGCCGCTTCGGCGGCGAGGCGATCGGCCTCGGCCTCGGCCTTGGCGGTCGCTTCGGCCGCGAGACGCCGGGCTTCCGCCTCGGCTTTCGCAACGGCCTCTGCCGCAAGACGGTCTGCTTCGGCTTTCGCCGCTGCTTCGGCGGCCAAGCGTTCGGCTTCGGCCTTTTCAGCCGCAACGCGATCGGCCTCTGCTTTCGCGGCTGCTTCCGCAGCGAGGCGGTCGGCTTCGGCTTTCGCGGCGGCCTCCGCAGCACGGCGCTCGGACTCGGCGTTCGCCGCCGCCTCGGCAGCGAGACGTTCGGCTTCGGCCTTCGCTGCGGCTTCAGCCGCCAGGCGATCAGCCTCGGCCCTTGCCGCGGCTTCCGCGGCGAGCCGCTCAGCCTCGGCCTTTGCGGCCGTTTCGGCGGCTAGACGCTCGGCCTCCGCCCTTGCAGCGGCTTCGGCCGCAACACGTTCGGCTTCAGCGTTTGCGGCAGCTTCAGTGGCAAGGCGATCGGCCTCGACGCTGGCTGCGGCTTGCGCAGCCGGGGATGGGCTGTCCGCCCAAGGACGAGCCGCCGCGGTTGCGCCGGCGAACGCGACGCTGCTTCCAGGCCCGCCCGGCGACATCGCACTGGTGTCACCCAACCCGACATATTCCCTGAGCTGTCCGCCGATCAGGCAGCCGAGAACATAGGCGCCGACCATCAGCAGGCCGACCTCGAGCCACAGGCCGGCACGTCCGGGCAGCACTGTCAGCAGCGCCATCAGGATCCCGATGACGAGGGCGAGCGTCGCCGGCAGCAGCCAGCTTCTCAGCCAGTCCGGCCGCGGCTCGTCCGACCAGGTGCGCCAGCCGACAAAGCCGCCGATGCCGACGGCGAGGATGATCCAGAACGGAAATGTCGCAAGGTCGTACATCATGATGTCAGCGCCTCACTTGACGACGAATTCGATGCGGCGGTTCTGCGCGCGGCCTTCGGCCGTGTCGTTGGAAGCGACCGGCTTGGTCTGCCCGTAACCCTCCGAGGTCATGCGCGAGGTGTCGATGCCGGCGTCGCCGATATAGCCGACCACCGCCGCCGCCCGGCGCTTGGAGAGGTCCATGTTGTCAGCTTCGTCGCCGACATTGTCGGTGTGGCCTTCGATCGCGATCTCGGCGTCCTTGCAGCGCTGCGCAACCTCGATCAGGTGATCGAGCAGCGCCAGCGAGGCGCGGCTCAGCTCGGCGCTGCCGGTGCTGAAGCGGATGCGGCCCTTGGCGAGCAGCCCGTTGAACGCCGGCTGGCACTCCGCGACCGCGAGCGGCGGGCTTTCCGGCTTGACGCCGATCTTGACGTCGTCGAGCTTGAAGCCGCTGCCGACCGCCTCGGCGAGCTCCTTGCGGACCTGCTCGGCCGACTTGTCGTAGATGGCGAGCCCGTCGACCGTGATCGCCGCGTCCTTCGCCGTCAGCGCGCCGGACCACAGCCGCGCCAGCGCCGGGAACGTCGCCTTCAGCGACTGCACGTAATCCTTTGGCGCACCGTCGCCGATCTTCAGACCGTCCTCGACCGTCTCGGTGATGAAGGTCGTTGTGGCGGCGTCGACGAGATCGCGGCGGGCGGCGTCATCAGGCACGTAGCCGCTCATCATGACACGGCCGTCCTGCTTCTGCAGTCCGAACGCGTAAGGCGAGACCGGGCCGTCGCGGACGTCGATGGACGCGAGCGCGAACGGCGCGGGCAGGGCGTCGGCCAGTTGCTCGCGCACGGCTGCGCCGGTGACGTTGGCGAGTCCGACGCCCCTGAGCGAGACCTGGGTGTCGTTGATCTCGGCGCGCCCCTGCGACAGCCTGGCGAGCTGCTGCAGCAGGCTCGCGCTCGCTTTGGCAAGGTCGCCATCCGGGGCGCCGCGGGCGATGCCGATCTGGCTCTTGATCGGCTTGCCGTCGAACTGTCCACTGGCGGAGCCCAGCATCGCATCGCGGGCCGCTCCGCTCGGCGCGAGACCTGTGAGGCTCAAGCTGGTGCCGTCGAACTCCGCCGACCAGCGATAGGGCTTGATTTCCGGCGGCAGAATCTCGGCTTTCGCCAAGCTCAGCCCGGTCGGCAGCTTGCCGATCCCGGCCATCGTTTCATCGTAGGCGGCGGTGGAGGGGGCCTCGCCCGAAATCGCGTAGGTGGCGTCGGAGATGACGACGCGGCCCGTGCTCAGCCTGGTAAGCTCCGCCAGCGCATAGGACGTGTAGGCGCCAAAATCGCCAGCAGGCGCGCCACGCGCGATCTGCATGTGATGCATCACCGACGCGCCGGGCCAGGCCTTGATCGCGGCGGCCTCGAGCGCGCGCCTGATATCGTCATTCGGAACGACGCCGGACATCACCAGCGTGTTGTCCTCGCGAACCGCGCTCCAGATGAACGGCTTTGCCTCCGGCGGTAGGATCGCCACCTTGTCGAGCAAGGCGCCGCCCGGCAGCTGCCGCGTCGCCGCGACGGCAGCCTCATAGACGTCCGATGAGGCGGCGGCACCTGCGATCGAATAAGCCTTGTCCGCGAGCGCGAACGTGCCGCCATTGAGCTTGGCGGCCTGGACCGATCCATGGCTCGCGATGGCCGCGAAGTCGGCCGGAGCTCCCAGCGCATAGGAGAGGCGATCGACCACTTCACCACCGGACGAACGGACGGCATTGAGCACGGCATTCCGAACGGCGGGCGTCGGCACCGCGCCTTCGAGCACGAGCTGGCCGCCGTTTCGCGTGGCGCGGAAGGCATAGGGCTTCGGTGTCGGCAGCTTGTCGTAGGTGCCGTCGACGAGCCGGACGCCATTGACCGTGGCGGCGTCTGCCAGTTTCGTCGACTGATCGGGACTGAACTCCGGCCCTGCGATGCGAACGTCGCGGCCCGCGACCGTGACCTTGAGGGCCGCGGCTGTGTCGGGGACGGCGGCCGCGACGGCGGCGCGTGCCCGCGGCGCAATGTCGTCCTCGACATCAGCCGTCTTGAAGCTCACGGCCGCGAGCCAGAGCACGGCAACAGCGATCAGTCCCGCCCACCATTTCGATGGTTGATGCATGTGAGAGCCCCTCGTTTCCCCACCTGCGCCCGGTTCACCCGGATCGTTCCGTTGTCATGAACCACGTGTCGAGCCTATCAGAACAGCTCTCGGAGACCAGCCGTCGGCACGTTGTGTGTTTCAATATGCACAAGCTGCGAGAGCGTCGCCGTCTGCGAGCTTCGCACCGCACCTGATGGTCCCTCAAGGTGCGATCAAAGTGTGACCGTTCGACGACGAACATCGCAGGCGCGGCCTTCGCGGCTACGCCGCTCGCATCACTCTTCGAGCGCCCGGCGCAGGCGGCGGATGATGACGCCGCGGGCGCGATCGTCGGCGGCTTGCTCGATCCGCTCGTGGATGTCGAGCAGCAGGCCCGACATGTCGTTGTGCCAGTCCAGCCGGGTGACCGCCTCCGGCGCTAGCCGCCGCCGGCGCGCGACGTCGAGCGGCGTCGGCACCGCGCTCGTCAGCTCGTAGACGTCGTCGAGCAGGGGGGAGAACACTTTCGCGGTCGGCACGATGCGCTCGGCGACGCGCGCCGCAAGCGCCGCGATCGCGGCATCCTCGCCGTGGGACAGAAACAGGCCGCGCGCGATCGGGCGGCGGGCCGCGATCCAGCGGGCGATCTCGGCGCCGTCGGCGTGGCCGGAATAGTCGTCGATCATGCGGATACGTGCCGCGACCTTGATCTCCTCGCCCTGGATGCGCACCGCCTTGACGCCGTCCTGCAGGAAGCGCCCCAGCGTGCCGTTGGCCTGATAGCCGACCAGCAGCACGGTGGCGCGGTTGTTCCACAGCCAGCGCTTGAGATGATGGCGGATGCGACCGGCATCGCACATGCCGCTGGCGGCGATGACGATGTGAAATCCGGTCAGCTTGGCGATCGCCTTGCTTTCATCGACCGTCTCGGTGAAGCGCAGATGCGACGACGACAACAGCCGGCCGACATCGCTGCCGCCGTCGAGGCTCTCGGTGTGCGCGCGAAACACCTCGGTGGCGTGGATCGCCAGCGGCGAGTCCAGGAACACCGGCGCGGCCGGAATCTCGCCGCGCTCCATCAGGCCGACCAGATCGACGATCAGCTCCTGCGTCCGCTCGACCGCGAAGGCCGGGATCAATAGCGCGCCCTTGGCCGCCGCCGCGTCGCGCACCTCGCCGGCCAGACGGCCGCGGCGCAGCTCCGGCGTGGTCGGCTCGCGAATCCGGTCGCCATAGGTCGCCTCCGAGATCACGTAGTCGAAACCCTCCGGCGCTTTCGGATCGGGCTGCAAGAGCTTGGCGTCGGGCCCGACATCGCCGGAGGCAAGCAGCCGCAGCGGTCCGCCATCGGCGCCTTGTCCTGCGAATTCGATCTCGATCGAGGCGGAGCCCAGCAGATGGCCGGCATTCCAGTAGCGGGCGCGAACGCCTGGAATGATCTCGGTCCAGGTCTCGTAGGGGACGGCTTGGAAGTATTGCAGCGCCGCGATGGCGTCGGCCTGGGTGTAAATCGGGCTGACCTCGCCGCGGCCGCGCGCGATGTTGCGGCGGTTCAGCGCCAGCACCTCCTGCTCCTGGATGTTGCCGGCATCGGGCAGCATCCATGAGCAGAGATCGATGGTGCCGCGCGTGGCGAAGATCTTGCCGTCGAAGCCCATGCGCACCAGCTTCGGCAGCAGGCCGCTATGGTCGATATGCGCATGCGTCAGCAGCACGGCGTCGATGTCGGCGGGACGGAATGGGAAGTCGCCGTAGTTGAGCTCCTTCAGCGTCTTCTGGCCCTGGAACAGGCCGCAATCGATCAGGAACTGGCTCTTGCCGCTCCGCACCAGATAGCAGGACCCTGTTACGGTATGCGCGGCACCGCAGAAGCGAACGGTCACACTCATGCGGTGGTCTCCCGAGGACGATGGATCGATGCTCGATGACGGTTCATCACGAACGACCATTCGCGCCGTCGGCGAAGCCATAGCCGTGGTTGGCGGCAGCTGCGGCTGCGGCCAGATCATGCTCCGACGGATCGCAGGTGAACACGCGATAGAGTGGTTCACCCTGGTCGACACGATCGCCGATCTTCTTGAACAGCATGATCCCGGAGCCCTTGTTCACCGGCGCGCCGGCGGTACGCGCCAGGCGATTGAGCCGCAGGCAATCGATCGCGGACACGACACCGTCGCGCTCCGCCTTGACGTCGAAGGCGAGATCGCCGAGCTCGCTGCGGCATTCCGGCGGGCCCTGCGCATCGATGATCTTCAGCATCTGCTTGAGCGCCGCGCCGTTGTCGAGCAGCTCGCGCGCCCTGTTATAGCCGGCGCCGCCGCGCAGCTTCGGATCATATTCGAGCAGATGCGCGGCGAGCCGCAGCGACTTCTCGCGCAGGTCCGCAGGCGCCGACGGCTCGTTGCCCAGCACCGCCATCACGTCGCGCGCCTCCAGCACCGGACCGATGCCGTTGCCGATCGGCTGGCGGCCGTCGGTCGTGATCACCTCGACCTTGAGCCCGAAACGGTCGCCGACGAATTCGAACAGCTTGCGCAGCCGCATCGCCTCCGCGCCGCTGGTGAGCTTGGCGGTCGGCCCGACCGGCAGGTCGAGCAGCAGATGCGTCGAGCCGGCGGCCAGCTTCTTCGACAGGATCGAGGCGACCATCTGCTCGCGGGTGTCGAGGCTGAGCGGGCGCTCGACCGAGATCAGGACGTCGTCGGCCGGCGACAGATTGACGTGGCCGCCCCAGATCACGCAGCCATTGCAGGCCGCGACGATCGACTTCATCTCGTCGGCGCCGACATTCACCCGCGCCAGCACCTCCATCGTATCGGCGGTGCCGGCTGGCGAGGTGATCGCGCGCGAGGAGGTTTTTGGAATGGTCAGGCCGTGGGCGGCGACGATCGGCACCACCACCATCGAGGTGCGGTTGCCGGGAATGCCGCCGATGCAGTGCTTGTCGACCACCACCGGCTCGGGCCATTTCAATTGCGTGCCCGCATTGGCCATCGCGCGCGTCAGCGCCAGCAGCTCGCCGGAGCTCATGAAGCTGGCTGAGCCGATCAGGAAAGCGGCGATCTCCATGTCGGAGTAGCGGTAGTGGGTGAGGTCCTCGATCACGGCAGCGATCGCCTGGTCGCTCAAGGTCTCGCCCCGGATCTTGGCGCGCACCGCTTCCATGCTCTCGGGCGGGGTCGCCGGCGACACCGTCGCCCGCGTGCCGGCCGGCTCGGCGAAGCGCCGCATCGCCGGCTCCGACAGGCCGATCTCGTCGGGGCCGACCAGTGCGTCGTCGTCGGTGATCAGAAGGGTCGCCAGCAGCGTCCGCGAGTTGCAGCGCAGCTCGACGCGGCTGAAGCCGCGGAACACCTCGGGCCGCAACGCCTTCGAGCGGCGGGAGATCACGACCACGTTCTCGCGGCCGGTGTCGAGCGCGACGCTGCGGATCTTGAGCTGGGGACGGGCGGAATCTGTTGTGCTCATAGCGATCAGGATAACCTTTAAGGCGGTCCACGCCATCGCCGTTGACCCAGATCATGACGTGGCATCTGGCGGATAAGCCGAATTTTTTCTGAATGTGTCGGACGAGGATTCAGCGGCTCGGCTTTGCCGCCAACCGGCCGGGGGCTGCGGACTGAGAATAAAGCGAAGCAAGTTCAGTTGCTTGCACTCCGGTTCGGATCTCGGAGGTCGGGCGAGGGCGGGCCTGCCATGGAATGCCGGCTCCGAATCTGGGCCGCGCAGGTACCTCATCGGGTTAACCGATTGTTCAAGCCGATGACGGAGGGTTTCCGGCGGGGCGTCCATCCCGGCCTCGGCGCGCCCTTCCGGCGCGTCAGATGATCGAGCCCGACCGGAGAGGTAGATGCGGCAGTTGATTGCGAGCTTCCTGAAGAATCAGGCTGGCGCGACCTCGATCGAATACGCCATCATTGCCGGCGGATTGAGCATCGTGATCCTGGCGGCCGTCAACGGCCTGGGCTCGGGACTGAGCAGCAAGTTCACCGCGATCAACACCTCGATCAAGTAGCCGGCCGGTCACGCCGCCGCGCGATCATCGCCGTCAGACAAGTCACAGGCGTCGTGATCCGCACGACGCCTGCCGCATTTCGCCCCATCCCTCGCGACGCGCCGCCTGTCTCCACGAACGAAGCTTCCGGCGGGGGCATCGCCGGAAGCTCGTCGAGCAGTCAGAGGTTCAACAGCCCAGCTTCAAAAGTTGCGCTGGGCGCGCAGCAGCATGCTCACCGTGTCCTGGTCCTTGAGCTGGTAGATCGCGGCCGGCTTCGCCGTGCTCGTCACGGCCGGAGCAATCGCCGTGCCCGAGTATTTCTGGTCGAGGTGGCTGTAGGTCACGTCGGCCGAGAAGGTGAGGCCCTTGACCGGCGTCCATCGGGTGATGAGGCCGATCTGTCCGAGATTGAAGTCGGGATTGCAGGTCGAGCCCGCGGTCAGCATCCCGGTGGCGGCGATGCCGGCACAGATGAGGCTCGATCCCGTCTGGCCATAGCGCACCTGGGCATAGGCGCCGTACAGCGCCGTATTCCAGCGCGGATCCCAATTGTGGGTGAAGGCGCCGCGCATGCCCCAGGTCTGCACGGTCGACAGGCCCGTGCCGGTGCCGAACACCGCGTCGCCGACGCCGGCGAAGCCGATGCTCTGATAGGCGCCGGCTACGCCCGTGCTGCCGTACATCGAATAGGTCGTGTTGGCGAGGCTCTGGAAGTTGTAGCGGCTCGCGCCGTCGGTGTAGACCGCCTGCAGGTTGACGACGTCGCCCGGACCGGTCGGGATGTTCTTGATCGACAGCGCCAGTTGCGCGGCCCAGCCCCACTTGTCGGAGGGATGACCCGAGGTCTCGGACGCGCCGTAATAGGCGGCATGATTGTCATGCGCGGCGAACGACGCCTGGAAGATGCCCCACGCCTGGTCGACGCGAACCATGCCGATGATGTCGGGAGACACCGTCCCGCCGAAGCTGCTCGAGCCATAATTGCCGCCGAGCACGCCGGCCGCGGTGATGCCCGAGGTGTTCCAGATGTTGGTGGTGAAGAACTGCGTCTGGTCTTCCAGCGAGACCGCGGCGGTGATGCCCTGGCCGAAATCGGCGGTGTAGGTGAACTGGTTGACGCCGTTGTTGGAGCCGCTGCCGCCGACCAGGCCGTCGAAATTGTTGCCAGGATAGTTGGTCCAGGGCGCGTCGAAGGTCGACACGGCCTTGCCCATCGTGAATCCGGCGAACTGGATGAAGGCGTAGTAGACGCCGACGATGCCGCCCGAGATGGCGTCGCCGGTGTAGGACGTCGCGCCGGCGCCCGCACCGCCATAGGAGCCCGAGGTCCAGTTCAGCACGGTCTCGAAATAGGTACGCACCACGCCATATTCGGTCGCGGTGCGCGTATCGATGTTCAGATCCTGGCGCGAACGGGTCTGATAGCGGTTGCTCAGGCGGTTATCGGCGCCGGCCTGGCCTGAATAGGCGCCACCATAGTTGCTGTTGGTCCACAGCGCGGTCTCGGCGCGCAGATAGCCGCCGAGCTTGATGCAGGTGTCGGTACCGGGAATGTAGTAGAAGCCCGTGCCGTACAGCGAGCACACCTTCACATATTCGACGGCTTTGGCCTTCAGTGGAAGATCCGCAGCCTGCGCCGCCGCGGCGGACAATATCACTGCTCCCGTTCCGAGTAGCAGGCCCCTCAACGTCTTCATTTCCCGTTTCTCCGGTTGACGGCGATGCACACGGCCCCCCGCGTGTCGCCTCTGGCTTCGCCAGATTGCCGCTCCCACACCTCTGATTCCGACGACGGCTCGATCAGCGCGGCCGGCGGAATGGTTGAATGAAGTGTGCATGAGCCAATTTCAATTTGATGAATGCGCTCTGCTTTGTTCGAAGCCCACTCGATCGTCGTTAACACGCTGCTCGCACGCACCAGCATCGACGCAGTCACGCCGCGTTTTGGCCTCGCGGTGTCGATTTGTTAATGGTGATAATCGTGAATAGGTTAGATGGGAATCCCGAACAATCCCGGTGCACATCGCAAGCTGCGCACATCATGGCGCGTTCGCAGCGCCGCTGCCGACGCGCGATTGACCTCTCCAGCCTCGCAACGCGATCTCAGCGACGGTTGGGCTCGACGTGAATCGACGTTCGATGTGACGTCGCTGCTACCAACCCGCGTGCGTCGTAATCCGCCGCGCGCGACATTGCTTCGAGCGTGACGCCGCTGCGCCAGCGCTTGACGAAGTCGAGAAAGACCTGCAGCGGCATCGGCGGTTGCCGGCGGCTCGGATGGTACAGGAACAGTCCGGGCGTCGCATAGCGCCAGCCGGGCAGCAGCCGCATTAGCCGTCCGTCGGCCAGATGCGACTCGATCATCGGCTCGACGAGATACGCGACGCCGATGCCGTCGAGCGCGGCATTCAGCGCCAGATCGAAGTCGTTGACGATAAGGGAGCCGTCCACGGCAATCTCGGTGCGCTCGCCGCCCTTTTCGAAGATCCAGGGCTGCAGCGTATCGTCGGCAGGGACCCGATGTCGGATGCAATTATGGGCCTGGAGATCCTCGGGCACGGCCGGCGCGGGATGCGCCGCGAGATAGCCGGGGGCGGCAACCGCAACGAAGCTGCACTCGTCGAAGACGCGGATGACCTTCATGTCGCGCTCCACCCGGTGGCCGGATCTGATGCCGGCATCAAAGCGATTGCGCACGATGTCACTGTTGGTGTCGTCGACAGCCAGTTCGATATGGATGTCCGGGTATTCGGCCAGGAATGACCTGATCAGGGGCCCGAGCCCTCTCACGGCGAACACACGGGATACGGTCAGGCGCAGGGTGCCCATCGGCTTGTCGCGGAACGCGTTGATGCTCTCGATGGCCTGGTCGACCCGTTCGAGAATCGGCTGGATCTCCGCCAGCAGGCGCTCGCCGGCCTCGGTGAGGGCCACGCTGCGCGTCGTCCGGTTGAACAGCCTGACGTCCAGCCGCTCCTCGAGGCTCTTGATGGTCTGGCTGATGGTCGGCAAGGAGCAGCCGAGATGAGCGGCCGCCTTGGTGAAGCTCAACGAATCCGCGACGGCTGCGAAAGCGGAAAGCTCGGACAGCTGAACCCGTGCCATCGCTAGGCGTACTGCGCCCGGCGTTGGTCCGCATCGTGCTGAAACATCCACATCCCCCTGATACGCCGCGTCGTGCGGCTGGGACGACTTCGCCAGCGTCGTCCCGACCGATCAGGCACATCAACCTTCCATCAGGAAGCTTACGCCCGGATCACCATCCCGCGCCGCAGAGCTAGGTGCGACGTGATCATTCCGCAAGCATCGAAGTGATGTCGAAACGATCACAAATCCGCGCCTGATCGCCGGATCACCATCGCAGGACCGACTTACCTGACCAAGGCAGATATTTTTTCCACCAATTGGGGCGGGCGATCGATGCGGTGTCCTTGGTGGATGACCCGCAACACCACGCGCGATGGCGTGCCCACGGCAACAGCTGGAACTCGAGGGAGTCGCGGTCGAGCGACCGTTATGCACAGGACCCGTGCGCCGCGCGAAGCTTCGGAGGTCGTTCGCCGTATCGACGCCTCAACTGGCCTTGCGTGAGCGTGCAGTGGTTCGTGCCGGCTTCTCCGACTTCTTCGGCTCCTCGGCCTTCTTCGGCTCGTCCTTGGCCTTCTTGCCGCTGATCGGCAGCAGCATCTCGCGCTGGCCTTCGACGCGCTTCTTCGGCTTCTTGGCCTTGGCCTTCGGCGCGGGGGCGACAGCGGCGGGCGCCTTGTCACCCTCGCTGGCAAGGCTGCGCTTCAGGGCGTCCATCAGGTTGATGACGTTGCCGCTCGACTTCGGTGCAGCCTTGGCGGCGATGGTCACGCCGCTGCGCTTCTTGTTGATGAGCTCGATCAGCGCGGCCTCGTAGTGATCCTCGAAGTTCTCCGGCTGGAAGTCGGCAGATTTCTTCTCGACGATGTGCTTGGCGAGATCCAGCATGTCGCTGGTGATCTTCACATCCTGGATGTCGTCGAAATATTCTTCCTCGTTGCGCACCTCGTAAGGGTAGCGCAGCAGCGTTCCCGTCAGGCCCTTGCCGAGCGGCTCCAGCGCGATGATGTGCTCGCGATTGGTGAGCACGACCCGGCCGATCGCGACCTTGTCCATGCTGCGGATGGTCTCGCGAATGACCGCGAAGGCGTCGTGGCCGACCTTGCCGTCGGGGACGAGATAATAGGGACGGATCAGATAGCGGCTGTCGATGTCGGTGCGCGGCACGAACTCGTCGATCTCGATCGTGTGCGTCGATTCCAGCGCGATGTCCTCGAGCTCGTCCTTGGTGACCTCGATGTAGGTGTCGGTGTCGACCTTGTAGCCCTTGACGATGTCGTCATTGGCGACTTCCTCGCCGGTCTCGGCATCGACCCTGCTGTATTTGATGCGGTGGCCGGTCTTGCGGTTGATCTGGTTGAAGGAGACCTTCTCGGACTCCGACGTCGCCGGATAGAGCGCGACCGGACAGGTCACGAGCGACAGGCGCAGAAAACCCTTCCAATTGGCGCGCGGGGCCATGACCTACTCCACTTAACTCCGAACTAACGGCTTGCTCCGAACCGGACTGCTGCGGGCGTCGTTCTCGCGGCAGCCGCGAGGATAACACCCGAGGCTGCGGATTCAACAAGCTGGCCGGCAGATTCTCGGATCGGCGTTAACCCGTCGCAGGGGGCGCCGCCCGGAACATCATCTGGCTGCCGACGTTGCCAACGGGAGTGCGTGACAGAGCGCTTCACCGCTCGGAATGCGAATAACAGTGAGCTGAGGGCACCATGGCAGCCAGACGACCGACGCAGATCGTCGAGACCCCCACCGAAGCGCGGCAGGGCGAGCCTGGACCGTCCGTCCTGGCGATCCTGGCCATCTCCACCGGACTGGCGCTGCTCGTCCTTGGCCTGATCTGGTTCGTGTTCTTCCGCACCTGACGCGAGGACCGTTCGATCCGCTCCATTGCGTGGCCGGGTAACGTCCGTCCGCGTCCCTCAGATCCGCGTTCGAGCCCCGCCATCCGTGCGGCGGGTCTTCTCATGCCCGTCTTTCAGAGCTTATATCCGCCCCAATTCTGTCGGCCCCTGCCGGCGGTCCCGATCGAGATGACCAAAAAGTAACCTGGTCGCTCGGGTTCCGTTCATGCACGGTTCACGGCCTTCCGGTTCATCTTGAGGGCGGAAATCGTGCAGTTCAGCTTTGGAGGCAAGCGTGCGTCTGCTCGTTGTCGAGGACGATCCGGATCTCAACCGTCAGCTCACCACGGCCCTGAGCGACGCCGGCTACGTCGTGGACCGTGCGTTCGATGGGGAGGAAGGGCACTATCTGGGCGACAGCGAGCCCTACGACGCTGTCGTGCTGGACATCGGCCTGCCCAAGATGGACGGCATTTCGGTGCTGGAGGCGTGGCGGCGCAATGGCCGGGCGATGCCGGTCTTGATTCTCACCGCGCGCGACCGCTGGAGCGACAAGGTCCAGGGCTTCGACGCCGGTGCCGACGACTACGTGGCCAAGCCCTTCCACCTGGAAGAGGTTCTGGCGCGCATCCGCGCGCTGCTGCGCCGCTCGGCCGGCCACGCCCAGAGCGAGCTGACCTGCGGGCCGGTCACCCTCGACACCCGCACTGGCAAGGTCAGCGTGTCGGGCAACCCCGTCAAGATGACCTCACACGAATACCGCCTGCTGTCCTATCTGATGCATCATTCCGGCCGCGTCGTCTCGCGCAGCGAGCTGGTCGAGCATCTCTACGACCAGGACTTCGACCGCGACTCGAACACCATCGAGGTGTTCGTCGGCCGCATCAGGAAGAAGCTCGACTGCGACGTCATCCAGACCGTGCGCGGCCTCGGCTACCTGCTGACCCCGCCGCCGGCCGCAGGCGCCTGATCCGTTTCCGGAGCCAGCCATTCGAGGTGGCCGGGCGCCGGCCGTTTCGCTAGTTTGCGGTCATGCGCCAGAGTTCACTTGCCACCCGGTTGTTCCTGTCCGCGACCGCGTGGCTCGTGGTCATTCTCGCCATCACCGGCATCGTGCTGTCCTCGGTGTATCGCAATGCGACCGAGCGCGCCTTCGATCGCCGGCTCAACCTCTATCTCCGCACCCTGATCGCCGAGGTCGCCACCCCCGACGATCCGCCGGACCGCCAATTCCAGTCCTTGGGCGAGCCGCTGTTCGAGCTGCCGCTGTCCGGCTGGTACTGGCAGATCACCCGTACCGACGCCGAGAAGCCGGAGGTACGGGCCTCGCGCTCGCTGTGGGACAAGAAGCTGCCCAAGCTGGAGGAGCAGGGGATCGAGCTGACGGCGGCCGGGATCCGGATCGGATATGTCGAAGGGCCGGAGAACCAGGACCTGCGCATGGTCGAGCGTCCGGTGGATCTCGGCTCCGACGGCAAGTTCCTGGTCAGCGTCGCCGGCGATGCCTCGGAGATCTTCGACGAGACCCGCAGCTTCGACTACTACCTCGGCGGCACCTTCACCGCGCTCGGGATCGTGCTGCTGCTCACGACCATCTTCCAGGTCCGCTATGGCCTCGCGCCGCTGAAACGCATCTCCGAATCGATCGCCGACATCCGGTCGGGGCGCGCCGAGCGGCTGGAAGGGGAGTTTCCGGTGGAGATCGCGCCGCTGGCCCGCGAGACCAATGCCCTGATCGACGCCAATCGCGAGATCGTCGAGCGGGCGCGCACGCATGTCGGCAATCTCGCCCATGCCATCAAGACGCCGCTCTCGGTCATCGTGAACGAAGCGGCGACCCATGCGGCGGACCCGTTCGCGGCCAAGGTGATGGAGCAGGCGGACGTCATGCGCGACCAGGTCGCTCACCACCTCGAGCGGGCGCGGATCGCCGCGCGCGTCACCATCGTGTCCACCGTGACGGAGGTGGCGCCGGCCATCGAGGCGCTGCGCCGCACCATGGAAAAGATCTACCGCGACCGCAGCATCGTGGTCGAGGCGACCGCCGATCCCGCCGCGCGGTTTCGCGGCGAGCGCCAGGATCTCGAGGAGATGGTCGGCAATCTGGTCGACAATGCCTGCAAATGGGCGGCTTCGCGGGTCTCGGTCGAGCTCACCGTGGAGCCGCCGGCCCAGTCCGGGGCCTCGCCGATGCTGCGGATCGTGGTCGATGACGATGGCCGCGGCCTCTCGGCGGCCGAGCGCGCCCAGGTGCTGCGGCGCGGCCAGCGGTTGGACGAATCCAAGCCGGGATCGGGGCTCGGGCTGTCGATCGTCACCGATCTGGCTGCGCTCTATGGCGGCCGCCTGACCCTGGGCGATGCCCCGACCGGGGGACTGCGGGCGGAGCTGAGACTTCCCGGCGTTTGACGGGGCGGCGAATTTCGCCATCCTAAAGGTGTTCTTAATACCGCGGACGCTATGGTTCGGGCAGGGGTGCGCGATGTGCGCTCTCGCCGTGGAAATTTGCACGCCGGCGCATGGGTCAGACAGCTCACGAGCGGTTAAGGGAATATCTCGGGCAGCTGCCGCCGAACGCGCAGTCGCTCCTGATGCGCGAATTCGAGCGCGCCATCGAGCGCGGCCAGGACGTCGCCGTGGCGACCCTGGTGCTCGAGCAGCTGCGCAAGGTGGTGCGGCCCGTCGCGCCGGCGGCTCCCGCTCCAGCAGCCGACCCGGCGCGGCCCCAACCCGCCATCGAGGTCGCCCGTCCGCAAGGCCGCGACGAGCGCCGCCAGAGCGGCGATGGCCCGCGTCGGCTGTTCCGGCCGCTCGACCCGTTCCTCACCGATTCCACCGGTCCTCTCCGTCCCGGCCAGATCCGCCGTGCCTCGCTGCTGCCGGTCTGGCAGTGGCTCGGTCGCGAAGGCGCGCCGGAGCGCTACGCCGAATTCGAGGCCGCGATGTCGGTCTCCGGCGACAGTTCGCGCGAGGTCGAGATGACCGCACGCAAGCTGCAGCGCGCCGCCGCCGAGGCGCTGATGAACCTCGTCGGCCCCAACGCGACCGGCGACCGCCAGCGCGCGCTGGCCCGCATCGGCGCCCCCAGCGTGATCGAGGATCTGCTGCCGATCGCGCTGGTGCTGCAGAACCGCGAGGCGCTCGACGGCCTCAACGGCCGGCTGCCCGGCATCATCCGCGTGCTCGGCGATTCGCAGATTGCCTCCGTCACCGAAGCCATCAACGTGCCGTCGCTGCAGACGCCCTCGATGCTGCCGTTCGCACTGTCGCTGGTGATGCAGCGGCTCGCCGCGCCCTGGCAGATCATCCGTCTCGCCACCAAGATCGCCGCCTCCGACGACGAGATCAGGGTCGCCGCGACCCCGTTCGGCGTCGCCGTCACCATCGCGCTCAACGATCTCGCCGGTCTCGCCTCGGTGCTGCGCGCCGACATCCGGCGCGGTCATTTCTCCGATCTCGGCGATACGCTGAAGACGCTGCATGACGGCGTTCGCGGCCTGCGCACCGAGCTCGACCTGCGCTCGGATTCGAACTGGGGCAAGCAGCTCACCGCGATCCGCGCCGACATCTCCAATGCCCTGCAATCGGAGATCGACAGCGTGCCTGGCCGCGTCCGCCGCATCCTGCGCCAGCGCGCCGACAAGGACATTCCGGCCGGCGCCGGCGTCGATGGCAGCGAGGTCGAGGAGGTGGCGGCACTGATCGAGTTCGTCGCCGTCTGCCGCAACTATGCCAGCGAGCTCGCGATCAACGAGGTGACGCTGCGGACCTATTCCGATCTGCAGCAATATGTCGAGAAGGCCACCGAAGCGCTGGTGCAGTCGCTGCGCTCGGGCGACGCGCGGGCGCGCGCCTATCGGCAGTCGCAGGTGTCGGCGGCGATTCGCTTCTGTCACGTCCTGTTCGGCAACGACTACGCCCAATTGATGAGCAGGTCGGCCGAGAACGCGATGAACGGCGAGCGAAAATCCTCGCGCGCCGGTTGAGATTTTCTGCTAGTCTGTCGACGTTTTTGATTTTGCAATTTCAGGTTGACCTCGCCCCGGGGCCACGCATAGGTTCCGCCAAGTTCCATCCATTTTCATCAAGACCATGATTTCCGTCATCAACTTCGTCGAGGTCGAGAACCGCGTCGTCCGCGCGACCTATCGCAACCTCATGATCAAGGCCAAGGTCGTGCTCGTCGACAAGACGAGCGGGGCGCCACTTCCCGATCCCGTCACCACCATCGCCTCTCCGGTCCCGGTCGGGTCGCTGCGGATCAGGCTCACCGACCATGTCCGGCCGGGCACCTATTTCCTTATGGCCCTGAACGGGCACGGCAGCTATCTCGCCAAGAGCGCTGAGTTCGAGGTCCCCTAATTACGTAATCCTCCTGAGTTTTTTGGCGCGGACGGCTGCGCTACCACGGCGGCAAATGTGAATTGCCGCCGGGAACGGTGCTGGTTAAAAGCGGCGCGAGGCGCGCCTGCCGGTGGGCGCTGACTGGAACTCTGTCCGATGACTCTCTGGTTCGTGTTCGCCGTGATGACGGCCGCGGCGATCTTCGCCGTCCTGCTGCCGCTCGGCCTGGGCGCGCGGGCCGCGTCTGGCGGTCGCGAGGTCGTCGTCTACAAGGATCAGCTGGCCGAGATCGAGCGCGACGTCGAAACCGGGCTGATCGGCAAGGTCGAGGCGGAAGCCGCACGGGTCGAGATCGGCCGCCGCCTTCTGGCTGCCGCGGACCAGGAGGGCGAGGCCGCGGGGAAACCGAGCCTCGGCCTGCGCCGCGCGGCGGCCGTGCTGGCGCTGATCGGCGTGCCGATCGTGGCGCTCGCGGTCTACCTGCCGCTCGGCTCGCCGCAACTGCCGGATTTCCCGCTCACCGCACGCGCGGCGCCGCCCAACGGGACGCAGCCGCTGGAAACGCTGGTGGCGCAGGTCGAGCAGCACCTGCAGAAGAACCCGACCGACGGCCGCGGCTGGACCGTGCTCGCCCCGGTGCTGGCGCGGCTCGGCCGCACCGATGACGCGATTCGGGCCTATCGCAACATGATCACCTATGCTGGCGACGGCGCGGCCAAGCGCGCCGATCTCGGCGAGATGATCACGGCCGCCGCTGGCGGCGTCGTTACCGCCGAGGCCAAGGCGGAGTTCGAGCGCGCCCATGCGCTCGAGGCCGACGAGCCGAAGTCGAACTACTATCTCGGTCTCGCCGCCGAGCAGGACGGCCGCAAGGACGATGCGGCCAACATCTGGCGGGCGATGCTGGGCAAGGCGCCGGCGGATGCGCCGTGGCGGCCGCTGGTGACGGCGGCGCTCGGCCGGGTCGGCGGCGGAGAGGTGCCGGCGCTGCCGAGCGAGGCGGTGGCCGCGGCCAAGAGCATGAGCGACGGTGACCGCGAGACGATAATCCGCGGCATGGTCGACCGGCTGGCGGCGCGGCTGAAGCAGAATGGCGACGACGTCGAGGGCTGGCTGCGCCTGGTGCGCGCCTATGTCGTGATGGGCGATCTCGACAAGGCCAAGGGGGCGTTGTCGGATGCGCGGCAGGCGGTGTCCGGCGATGCCGAGCGGTTGCGGCAGCTCAACGAGGGCGTGAAGACTTTCGGCTTGGATGGATGAGCGGCGCTTCCGCCGCCAACGGGATCAAGGGATGACACGCAAGCAGAGGCGTTTGACGATCATCGGCGGGGCGCTGTTCGTGCTCGCGGTCGCCGCAGGGCTGGTGCTCAACGCGCTGCGCGACTCCATCGTGTTCTTCTCGACCCCGACCATGGTCGCGGAGAAGCATATCGGCCCGGGCAAGCGCTTCCGGCTCGGCGGCCTGGTGCAGCCGGGCTCGCTGAAGCGCGGCGACGATCTCGCCGTCAGCTTCGAGGTCGCCGATGGCGGCGCCAAGCTGCCGGTCGCCTACAAGGGCATCCTGCCGGATCTGTTCCGCGAAGGGCAGGGCGTCGTCGCCGAGGGCGCGCTCGATGCCGACGGCGTGTTCAAGGCCGACACCGTGCTCGCCAAGCACGACGAGACCTACATGCCGAAGGAAGTCGCCGATGCCCTGAAGAAGCAGGGCCATTGGAAGGACGATTACGGCAAGCCGAAAGGCGGCGCCAAACCGGGCCCGGTGTCGATGCGCGAGGGCACTGACAAGAGCGCGGCAGGAGCGACGCAGTGATTGCAGAGAGCGGACATTACGCCCTGGTGCTGGCGCTTGCGCTGGCGCTGATTCAGTCCACCGTGCCGATGCTCGGCGCGTATCAGCGTGACGTCGCCCTGATGAATGTCGGCCGCTCGGCCGCGCTGGCGCAATTGCTGTTCGCCGGTCTCTCCTTCATCGCGCTGATCACGTTGCACGTGACCTCGGATTTCTCCGTCGCCAACGTGTTCGAGAACTCGCACTCGATGAAGCCGCTGCTCTACAAGATCACCGGCGTGTGGGGCAACCACGAAGGCTCGATGCTGCTGTGGGTGTCGATCCTGGCGCTGTTCGGCGCCATGGTCGCGGCCTTCGGCAACAACCTGCCGCTGTCCTTGCGCGCCCGCGTGCTCGCGGTGCAGGCCTGGGTGGCGACCGCGTTCTATCTGTTCATCCTGACCACATCGAATCCGTTCGCGCGGCTCGCCAACCCGCCGATCGAGGGCCGCGATCTCAATCCGGTGCTGCAGGACATCGGCCTCGCCGTGCATCCGCCGATGCTCTATCTCGGCTATGTCGGCTTCTCGATCTCGTTCTCGTTCGCAATCGCAGCCCTGCTCGAAGGCCGCATCGATGCCGCCTGGGCGCGCTGGGTGCGGCCGTGGACCCTGATGGCCTGGATCTTCCTGACGCTCGGCATCGCCATGGGCTCGTACTGGGCCTATTACGAGCTCGGCTGGGGCGGCTGGTGGTTCTGGGACCCGGTCGAGAACGCCTCGCTGATGCCCTGGCTCGCCGGCACCGCGCTGTTGCACTCCGCTGTCGTCATGGAGAAGCGCAACGCGCTCAAGGTCTGGACCATCCTGCTGTCGATCCTGACCTTCTCGCTGTCCCTGCTCGGCACCTTCCTGGTGCGCTCCGGCGTCATCACCTCGGTGCACGCCTTCGCCAGCGATCCGACGCGCGGCGTGTTCATCCTCGGCATCCTCGTGCTGTTCATCGGCGGCAGCCTGACGCTGTTCGCCGGCCGCGCCACCGCGCTGAAGCAGGGCGGCCTGTTCGCGCCGATCTCGCGCGAGGGCGCGCTGGTCTTGAACAATCTGCTGCTCACCGTGTCCTGCGCCACCGTGCTGTTCGGCACGCTCTATCCGGTGATCATGGAGGCGCTCGACTTCAAGCTCTCGGTCGGCGCGCCGTTCTACAACATCACCTTCGGCCCCTTGTTCGCGCTGTTGCTGCTGATGGTGCCGTTCGGCCCGATGCTGGCGTGGAAGCGCGGCGACCTCGTCGCGGCGACCCAACGGCTGCTCGCGGCCGGCGTCACGGCGCTGGTGACGATCGCGATCGTCTGGGCCTGGGCGCGCGGCGGCAGCGCGCTGGCGCCGCTCGGCATCGGTCTCGGCGTGTTCGTCATCACCGGCTCGGTCGTCGATCTGGTCGAGCGCAGCGGCGTGGCCCGCGTGCCGTTCAGGACCGCGCTGCACCGGACGGCCGGCCTGCCGCGCTCGGTGTGGGGCACGGCGTTCGCGCATGCCGGCCTCGGCATAGCGCTGCTCGGCATCGTCTGCGAGACCACCTGGAACAGCGAGCTGATCAGTACGCTGCGTCCGGGCGACGTCCGCAATCTCGCCGGCTACCAGATCAAGTTCGACGGCATGAGCCAGCGCCAGGGCCCGAATTTCAGCGAGGTCGTCAGCACCTTCGTCATCAGCGAGGACGGCAGGCAGCTCAGCGTCCTGACGCCGAGCAAGCGCAGCTTCGCCACCCGCGGCATGTCGACGACGGAAGCCGCGCTGATGACCCGCGGCGTCAGCCAGCTCTACGTCTCGCTCGGCGATGCCACCGCCGACGGCGGCCTCGCCGTGCGCATCTATCACAAGCCGCTGGTGCTCTTGATCTGGTTCGGTCCGGTGCTGATGGCGTTCGGCGGCCTGCTGTCGCTGTCCGACCGGCGCCTGCGCGTCGGCGCCCCGCGGCCGGCGCGCGCCGCGCGCGCGCTGCAGCCGGCGGAGTAGGGCGGATGCGACGCAGTCTCGGCTTCCTCGCGCTCGCGCTGCTGCTGCTTGCCGCACCGGTCGCGCATGCCGTGCAGCCCGACGAGGTCATGTCGGACACCGCCAAGGAGCAGCGCGCCCGCGCGCTGTCGCGCGAGCTGCGCTGCATGGTCTGCCAGAACCAGTCGATCGACGATTCCGATGCGCCGCTGGCGCGCGACCTGCGCCTGCTGGTGCGCGAGCGCCTCGCCGCCGGTGACAGTGACAATCAGGTGCTGGACTTCCTGGTCGCGCGCTACGGCCAGTTCGTGCTGCTGAAGCCGCGGTTCGAGCGCCAGACCCTCCTGCTGTGGCTGCTGCCGCCGGTGCTGCTGCTCGGCGGCGGGCTGGCGCTGTGGTGGCAGGTCCGCCGTCGCGGCCAGCGCGGCCCGGAGGCCACGCCGAAGCTGACGGCCGAGGAGGAGGCGCGGCTCGCCGCGCTGATGGCCGAGCAGCCGCCGGCGACGTGATGATCCGCTAACGCCACGATCCCCTGCCAGTTAGTTACTCCGTCATGCCCGGGCTTGACCCGGGCATCCGCGTGGATCCCAGAGTGCCGGACGACGTGGATGGCCGGGTCAAGCCCGGCCATGACGACGGAGAGAGGCGGGTTGAAAGCGCGCGTGGTGCGAAGGCCGGCTGTCGCGAGTAAGAAGCGTGCGCAGCAAATGAGAACGCGCCGTCGATCCGCAAAACCCCCGTGCTTTCCCGTGCTCCGCACCTACCCGCGCTTTCAGCTTATTTTACCTTTGTCTGGAAGTGTGCGTTGACATTCCGTCTGACGTACCCGGGCAAAGCCGATGTTCTCCAACAGCAATCTGACGATCCGCTTCCTCGTGGGAGGCGTCGTCGCCTCTCTCCTCATGCTGTTGGCGATCGGCGGCGGCACCGGCTTCATCGCGGTGCTCTATCTCAACAACCAGATCACCAGCCTGTCGTCGGACTTCGCCAATCTCAGCGGTCCCGCCCGTGATCATGCGATGCTGATCTATCACCAGGCGCAGTCGGCGTTCTCCTACTTCCTGATGGCCTGCGCGGCCATCGCCGTGTTCGCCAGCGCCGTCTGCCTGATGACCTATGCCGCCGTGCAGAACGGCATCCTGCGCCCGCTCGCCGCGATGGTCTCGGCCATGCGCGACGTCGCCGACCAGAAATACGACACGTCGATTCCCGGCCTCGGCCTCAGCAACGAGATCGGCCAGCTCGCCGGCGCGCTCGAGGTGTTCAAGACCAACGGCATCGAGCGCCAGCGCCTCACCGCGCGCGAGCTGCAGGAGGCGCAGCGCCAGGGCGAGCGCTCGCGCTTTCTCGACGGCCGCATCCATTCCTTCAACGACCTCGTCGCCAGCGTCGTCAGCAGCGTGGCGTCCTCGGCCATCCGGCTGAAGAGCAATGCCGAGACCCTGTCGCGCGCCGCCAACGACACCTCGGCCAAGGCGAATGCGGTCGAGGCCGCCGCCAACCACGCCAATCGCAGCGTCCAGACCGTGGCCGGCTCGACCGAGGAGATGACGAGCTCGATCGGCACCATCAGCCGCCGCGTCTCCGACGCCACCCAGCGCGCCGAGGGCGCGGCCTCGCAGGCCGAGAAGAGCAAGAACACCATCCACGCGCTGTCGGACGCCGCCGAGAAGATCGGCGCCGTGGTCCAGCTCGTGCAGGCGATCGCCTCGCAGACCAATTTGCTGGCGCTGAACGCCACCATCGAGGCCGCCCGCGCCGGCGAGGCCGGCCGAGGCTTTTCGGTCGTCGCGTCGGAGGTGAAGAACCTCGCCAACCAGACCAGCAAGGCGACCGACGAGATCTCCGCCCACGTCGCCAGCATCCAGGGCATCACCGCCGAGACCCGCGGCGCCATCGACGGCATCTCGACCACGCTCAGCGAGATCAGCGCCATCATGTCCGGCATCGAGGTCGACACCTCGCAGCAGCGCAACGCCACCCAGGACATCTCCCGGAGCGTCCAGGAAGCCGCCCGCGGCACCCTCGACGTCTCCAACCACATCGCCCAGATCAGCTCCACCTCAGCCGAAACCGGCCGCCTCGCCTCTGAGGCCCGCGACGCCGCCGGCGAGCTGTCGCAACAGGCCGAGACGCTGAAGCGCGAGGTGGATGCGTTCATCGTGAGCGTGAAGGCAAGCTGATCGGGCGGCTAGCGCCGCACGACAACAGCCAGCCATCATCTCCGCCGTCATTCCGGGGCATTCGCGGCACGCGAATGAGCCCGGAATCCATAACCACGAGCGGTTGTGGTGGCGACGGGCCGTTTCGGCGTATTGCTCCACCAACTGCGAGTCGTGGCTATGGATTCCGGGCTCGCGCTCACGCGCGCCCCGGAATGACGGCGGCGAGAGCGTCGTCCCCGCCATGACGCGAAGCCGTCGCCCAGCCCTCCGCTGTCGTCCCTGCGAACGCAGGGACCCATAGCCACAGGGAGATGCTGTTGTGCGGGATGTCGGACCAGTCTTGTTTCACGACAACCGCCGCGGAGTATGGGTCCCTGCGTTCGCAGGGACGACATCGGAGTTGGTGGAGGCCGCTCGCGTCACACCGGCAGCTGCGAGCCGCGGCCGTCTAACCCGCTATTAGTAAATATCCCCCATCGTGCACATGCATAGCTCTGAGTCGCCGGACAGGCGGCCGATGCTGCGCGGCAGGCGCGTGGCGACGTCAGTTCGCCCGCCTGCCGCTCTTGGGGGAGCGGACGAGGACATGATGAGCTTGAAGATCAGGGGGCGTCTCTACGCCGGCTTTGCGGCGCTCATCGTCGCCGGTGCTGTGATGGCGGCTGTGGCGGTGTGGAATCTGTGGGCGGTGCGCGACCAGGTCGCAAGCATGTCGGCGCTGTCGGACGCGACCGCGCGCATCCTGCAGATCTCCGACCATTTGCAGGCGATCCAGCGCGCCAACCTGCGCTACATCCACGACGCCAACGAGCCGGCGCTCAAGGAGGCGGCCGAGCGCGAGGCGGCGGCGACCGCGCTGCTGCAGGCGGCCACCACCGGCCCGCTGTCCGCGGAGCGGAGCAGGCTCTATGGCGATCTCACGAGCGAGATCGCGCAGATGCAGACCCAGCGCGATGCGCTTAGCGACGCCGTCAAGCAGATGAAGACCGGCCGCGCCGCGCTGCTGCCGGGCGGCGAGGACCTCGCCGCCAAGGCCGCCAAGCTGTCGATCGCGGCGCGCATCTCGAAAGAGCCGGAGGTCATGACCGCGGTCGCGGACATCGACGCCCGCCTGCAGCTCGTCCGTATCGCGACCTGGCGCTTCCTGGCGCTGCGCGACACCAAGTCCGCCTCCGCCTTCCGCGCCGGCGTCGACAATGTCGAGCAGCGGCTCGCCACGCTGGAGGGCGCGTCGCCGCCGGCGGGCGTGCTGGCCGCGATCGCGCCGGTGAAGGCCTCGCTGGAGCTGAACAAGACCGCGTTCGAGGCCACCGCCGCCGCCGCACTGAAGTCCGAGGACATCTACGCCACCGCGATCGAGCCGCTGATCGCCCGGAGCATCGACACGCTCAAGGCCGCCGAAACGGGCGTGAATGCCGACTATCACGCTTCTCGCGCGCGCGCCGAGGGCGCCATCGACAGCACCATCTCGCTGCAGATGCTGGTCGGCGCCGCCGCCATCCTGTTCGGCTGCCTCGTCGCTGTCCTGATCGCGCGCAGCATCGTCGGCCCGCTGGCGTCGATGACGCGGGCGATGGGACGGCTCGCGAGCGGCGACGTCGCCGTCGAAATTCCCGGCCGCGGCGCCAGCGACGAGATCGGCGCCATGGCGACGGCGATCCAGGTGTTCAAGGACAGCATGGCCGAGACCGAGCGTCTGCGCGCCGAGCATGCGGACGCCGAAGCGCGGCAGGAGCAGCAGCGCCGGGACGACATGGCGAAGCTCGCGCGCCAGTTCGAGCAGGCGGTCGGCGAGATCGTCGATGCGGTGTCGCATGCCTCCAGCGAGCTCGAGGCCTCCGCCGGCACCTTGACCAGCACGGCCTCGCGCGCCCAGGACCTGTCGACGGAGGTCGCGGCTGCCTCACAGGAGGCCTCATCCAACGTGCAGACGGTGGCCTCCGCCGCCGAGGAGCTGTCGTCCTCGGTCAGCGAGATCTCCCGCCAGGTGCAGGAATCCGCGCGCATCGCGAGCGAAGCGGTGGCGCAGGCCAACCGCACCAATGAGCGCGTCGGCACCCTGTCGAAGGCCGCCACCCGCATCGGCGACGTGCTCGAGCTGATCAGTAGCATCGCCGGCCAGACCAATCTGCTGGCGCTCAACGCCACCATCGAGGCGGCGCGCGCGGGCGAAGCCGGCCGCGGCTTCGCGGTCGTCGCCGCCGAGGTCAAGGCGCTGGCCGAGCAGACTGCGAAAGCCACCGGCGAAATCGCCCAGCAGGTCTCCGGCATCCAGGCCGCCACCGCGGAGTCGGTCGGCTCGATCAAGGAGATCGGCAGCACCATCGGCCGCCTGTCGGAGATCGCAGCGGCCGTCTCCGCCGCCGTCGAAGAGCAGGGCGCCGCGACGCAAGAAATCTCCCGCAACGTCCAGCACGCCGCCAACGGCACCCAGCGCGTGTCGCGGAACATCGACGACGTGCAGCGGGGGGCCTCGGAGACGGGCTCCGCGTCGGCCCAGGTGCTGACCGCGGCGAGGTCGCTGTCGGCGGAGAGCGGACGGTTGAAGCGCGAGGTGAGTAGGTTCCTGGGGTCGTTGCAGGCGGCGTGATGGGGCGAGGGGTTGCCCAATCAGCGATGCATAGGGCAAATTAGCGTAGCACAATCCGCCATCGTCCACCGAAACCACCGCACGACGCGGTATACGAATTCCGCCTATCAGCCCCGTATACCGCGGTCACTGAGGCAAGTTGGCTTGCGAGAACGATGTGAGCAGGTAACTAGGCCTGCTCAGAAGGGTCTTTGCCGAAACTTTTAGCCGGTTTGATCTTCTTCAATCGTTGATAGCTCGGCTTGTCTGAATCGGGATCAATCATGATGAAAACCTCGGTCCCATCGTCGCCGAAGAACATATATGCAGCGGACGTATTGAGTCCCAAATCCGAGGCTGCGCCATCGCGTCCTGACGTGATTTCTCCGAAAACCGCTCGCCCCCGCGCTTTCCCGGAATAGACGATCTTGTGTCTTACGTTGGTTTCAGTTTTGGATGGTCCGCCGATTGCACCAAAAATACCCATCCCAAAGGGGTTCGCTCGCTCGAAAAAGCCTTCAAAGTTGATGGTGCCGTCGGTAAGTGAGCCTGTAAGCACACATTCAGGTCCCTGCCAGCTTCCGCCCACTGATGCCATCTCAGTGAGCACCGTCGCGGCGCCCAATTTCTGTAGGAAGACTACTCGCTTTTTCGCTCCTTCAATCAGGTGAGTTTGTCTTTTTTCTTCCTGCTCGGGTACGGACTGCAAAGCGCTGAACATCTGACCTACGTTTTTGTGTGGATTTTCGAGGGCTATGGCGCGCTTGTGTTCCAAAAGTGCCAGGTCAATGAAGCCGGCTCGCATGAGCTTGTAACCAAGATTGCTCATTGCGAGAGTTTCTCCGCGATCCGCCGCTAATTTGTACGCTTCAACAGACTTTGCGGGCAATCCGAGTTGATCGAGAGTGGCGCCTATATTGTTCCATGCTCCGGGCGTCCTTTCGTCAGCAGGTATCATCTCGTAGTGATAGATTGATAAGTCATTTTTTTCCTGCTCCCCATACTTATAGGCTATGTCAAACCTCAATTTACTATTGTCCGGGTCAAGTTCGAGTAGGCGCTCAAGAACTACAAGTTCCGTAGCTTTATCTTCCTCACGTTTGGCAAGGTTTGCCAGAGCCTGCAGCACTTGAACCTCAATCTCAGGGTTTTCGGCCGCTAGTGAACGAAGGGCGTTCAACATTTCGTACGATTTTTTTGGTTGTCCACCTAACGCGAATTGCTCGATCGCAAGACGCAAGCTCCTAGCTTTGTGCTTTACATCCTTCGCAAGGGCATGTGCGCGGACTAGGGTTTCGGCGCTCAGATTGTGTTGGTCGTAGACGGCGTACGCTTGTGCCAAATAGCCTAGCGTAGCGCTAGTTGGGCACCCTTCTGCAATCTCTTTGAGGCGCTGAAGTTTGCCTCCCTTTCCTGTGCTGAATCGAACATATTCGACAAATGCATCCCAAGCGGACGCCTTTTCGCGAAGGCTTCCGTCCGCTGTACCCTTATACGAACCTGTCAGGTCAGATAGGTAGGCGTCATTTCCATTCAAAATTGCTTTGAAAGCAGCTCTCTCGTATGTCTCCTTTGTCCAGCTGGCATCGGGCTTCGCGGGAACCATACCGCTGCGCTCGACGGGCACGGCATCGGGTGGTGCTGGCTCCACAGACTTCGTGTCAGCCATTGTAGCAGGCAGGTTGCTCGCGATTGGGGGCGAGATTGCGCTTAGCATTTCCAGTATCTTGCCGTACGACCTTTCGGGTGCAGTCCGATTAAAGGGAATGTACTCGATATCGCCTTGCAATCCTCCTGGGTCGCGAACGCCCTCTTCGATAAGGAGGATCACGTTCAAGCGCCTCCCAATTGCCAGCCCAATCTCCTGGATGATCCAATCTGACGTCTTCCAGATCAAATCTGTCTTATTGATTTTCCACGAGGCCCGTTGGCCGATTAGTGGGCGCAGCTGATTCGCCGGTGCAATCTGCTCTTTGCGTGTACAAATTCCGATGAACGTGTTCTTGTCCTGGATGAGCCTCAGTACCTTGTCAGTGAGTATTCGTGGTTCAGCATTCTCAGCACTCTCCCAGCTGAATTGCGGGTGTGAGCGAGCCACAGAATCGAAGTAATCGGTGAATTTTCGGATGACGTCTGCGTCACCTTCGGTGAAGCTATGACCGACGAACGCTTTAATTTCTCTCATATCGGACCTGCTAGCGAAATGTGTCTGGTTGCGGGCAAAGTAGATTTTTGAAAATGTTATATACCTATTTCGGGTAGCTTGGCGTCCTAGGAACAGCTTTCGCGTGCTTGATACCCGATTTTCTGCCGCTGGTGCAGAGCGGTGTAGTAGGGGATCGCTCCAGACCAAAAGTAGCGCGATAAAGGACGAGGACCGGTCGTATGCGTACCCGACCGGGCAGGACGAGCCTAACCGCTGCCCGTCGCCCAAATCACCCGCGACTTCTGGAAATTCGTCAAGTAATTCCGAAAAACATAAATAGTTTGCCTCTCGCCCCAAATCACCCTTATCCTCCGCCCGTTCCGTTCCGCCGAGGGGGCGTATCGCGATCGTCACGGACGTCGGGATGGAATGCGATGGATGCGGTCGGCCGCAGCGGGGCATTGGCCTCGCCGACGAACGGCGGACTGCGGACAGGAAATCGTGTCGTCCTGGCCTCCCGGTGCCGAGGCCAAGCTGGTGGTGATGATCCGCCGGCGACGGGGTCAATGAGCCGGTCCCCGGGGAGACCACGTATAAATGTTAACACCATCGCGCAGGGAGGGCCGGGCGTGTTCGGCCAGACCTGTGGTACCTGCCGCCTGCATTTTTTGACGCAGGCGGGCCACGGGCGCGGCCAGCGCCCGGCCTTCCCTGTGCCCTCGACGTGAGGGTGCGAGTTTGAAGGGCATGACTCGGGCGCGGGATGCGTCGCGAGGATGTGGAGGCTCGACTCGCGGTTAGTTTTCTCCACATGCTGTTTGATAGTGTGGATCAGGATAGTTGCTCCGGGCGTCATTGCGAGCGCGCCGGACGGGTAGGGCGGATGAGCGAAAGCGTCATCCGCCGGGGGCTGGCTCCGGTGCGGGCGGATGGGCGGCGGCTGGATCGGGGGCTGTTGGAAACGGCGGGTTACGCCTGCGGCCAACCCGCGCTACGGGGGTTACGACTTTGGTCGGACCGGCCAAAATGATGGCCGCTACGGGGCGGCCGGGACGTGGGCAAGCGCTTGGTCTCGCAAGGCTTTTCCGCCTCGCTCCACCATCTGCGCCATTCCGCCGCAGTGTTCGTGTCCATCCATTACAGAAGTTTAACGCCGCAGCCAGCACGCCGTAAGGCGGCAGCCCCCATCTTCACTGGCGAACGGGGCGCACAGCCCGGGACCCAAGTTTTAGACCTTGACCAAAATCGCTTGCGGAGAAAACCGTATGACTGACCGTCCGACCGACCTGTCCTCCCTTCCGTCCTATCGCCAGCCCCGGCGCGGCCTGTTCTCGGCGCGCAAGTTCGCGCTGATGGCCTCCGTCGTCGCGGGCCTCGGCGTCGCCGCCTATGGCCTGTCGCCGCAAGGGGCGCCCGTCGATCTGTTCTCGACCTCGGCGCATGCGCAGGTCGCCAACGAGGTCAGCAAGGTCGCGCGCCCGGTCGGCTTTGCCGACATCGTGGAGCGGGTGAAGCCGTCGGTGATTTCGGTCAAGGTCAACATCGCCGAGAAGGTCGCCAAGGACGACAGCGACGACGATACGCCGTTCCAGCCGGGCTCGCCGATGGAGCGCTTCTTCCGCCGCTTCGGCGGTGAGAACGGCATTCCCGGCATGCCGGGTCGCGGCGGCCGCGGTGGCGGTCGTGCCGTGACCGGGCAGGGCTCCGGCTTCTTCATCTCCGCCGACGGCTACGCCGTGACCAACAACCACGTGGTCGACGGCGCCAACAAGGTCGAGGTGACGACCGACGACGGCAAGACCTACAGCGCCAAGGTGATCGGCACCGACCCGCGCACGGATCTGGCGCTGATCAAGGTCGAGGGCAGCACGAACTTCCCGTTCGCCAAGCTCGCCGACGGCAAGCCGCGGATCGGCGACTGGGTGCTGGCGGTCGGCAACCCGTTCGGCCTCGGCGGCACGGTGACGGCCGGCATCGTCTCGGCGGTCGGCCGCGACATCGGCAACGGCCCGTATGACGATTTCATCCAGATCGACGCGCCCGTGAACAAGGGCAACTCCGGCGGTCCGGCGTTCGATGTCGACGGCAACGTCGTCGGCGTCAACACCGCGATCTACTCGCCCTCCGGCGGCAGCGTCGGCATCGCGTTCTCGATTCCCGCCTCGACGGTGAAGAGCGTGGTGGCGCAGCTCAAGGACAACGGCTCGGTCAGCCGCGGCTGGATCGGCGTGCAGATCCAGCCGGTGACGCAGGACATCGCCGACAGCCTCGGCATGAAGAAGGCAGAGGGCGCGCTGGTCGCCGAGCCCCAGGCCAACGGTCCGGCGGCGAAGGCGGGCATCCAGTCCGGCGACGTCATCACCGCGGTCAACGGCGAGCCGGTGAAGGACGCGCGTGAGCTCGCCCGCACCATCGGCGGCATCGCGCCGGGCGCCTCGGTCAAGCTCAACGTCCTGCACAAGGGCGAGGACAAGACCATCAACCTGACGCTCGGCAAGCTGCCGAACACGATCGAGGCCAAGGCCGACACCGGCGGCGACAATGCGAGCCCGACCCGCGGCGCCGACGTGCCGAAGCTCGGCATGACCGTGGCGCCCGCGTCGAGCGTCGCCGGCGCCGGCAAGGACGGCGTCGTCGTCACCGAGGTCGATCCGAAGAGCGCGGCCGCCGATCGCGGCTTCAAGGAAGGCGACGTCATCCTGGAGGTCGCGGGCAAGTCGGTGACCTCGGCCGGTGACGTGCGCGAAGCGATCAACGCCGCCAAGGCCGACAACAAGAACAGCGTGCTGATGCGTGTGAAGAGCGGCGGGCAGTCGCGCTTCGTCGCGGTGCCGCTGGCCAAGGGCTGAGCGAGGGCCAAGGCCCTCACGAGAAGGCCCTTACGAGATGGGAGACCGCCGGCATGTGCCCCCGCGCCGGTGGCTCTTCCTGGGGGCGGGCTTAAAGTTCCGCTCCCGCAAACCTTCCGTTGGACAACGCCCCCCTCCGTCGGAAGGAACTCGGGCGGTGAGGTCCCCCAGCCTCACCGCCCACTTTGCTGCCGATCAACCCCGGGCCCATGCCGCCTTGCACGGAAACGGCGGCCGGTCCATGTAGATGGACATCGAACCGTGACCGCCGCCCCCGTTTCCGCAATGCGCCTCCTGATCATCGAAGACGACCGCGAGTCCGCCGACTATCTGGTCAAGGCGTTCCGCGAGGTCGGACATGTCGCAGACCTCGCCAGCGACGGCGAGGAGGGGCTCGCCATGGCCGACAGCGGGGATTACGACGTGCTGGTGGTCGACCGCATGCTGCCCAAGCGCGACGGCCTGTCGCTGATCGGCGCGCTGCGCGACAAGGGCAACCGGACGCCGGTGCTCATTCTGTCGGCGCTCGGCCAGGTCGATGACCGCATCAAGGGCCTGCGCGCCGGCGGCGACGATTATCTGCCGAAGCCCTATGCCTTCGCCGAGCTGCTCGCCCGCGTCGAGGTGCTGTCGCGCCGCCACGGCGGCCCGGCCGAGGAGACCACCTACAAGGTCGGCGATCTCGAGCTCGATCGCCTGTCGCACCGGGTCGCGCGTGGCAAGGATGAGCTGACCCTGCAGCCGCGCGAGTTCCGCCTGCTCGAATATCTCATGAAGCATGCCGGGCAGGTGGTGACGCGCACCATGCTGCTGGAGAACGTCTGGGACTATCATTTCGATCCGCAGACCAACGTGATCGACGTCCACATCTCGCGGCTGCGCTCCAAGATCGACAAGGGGTTCGACCGCCCGCTGCTCCACACCATCCGCGGCGCGGGGTACATGATCCGTGACGGCCTTCGGTAAGCTGATCCGCACCACGGCGTTCCGGCTGACGCTGGTCTATCTGCTGTTGTTTGCGCTGTTCGCCGCCTCGCTGCTCGGCTATTTCGCCTGGAACACCCGCCGGCTCATCACCGAGCAGATCTCGACCACGGTCACCTCCGAGATCAGCGAGATGACCGACATCTTCGCCCGCTGGGGCCTGCGCGGAATCGTCGGTGCGATCGAGAGCCGCGCGCTGCGGCCGGGCGCCAATCTCTATCTCATCACCACGCCGACCGGGCAGGCGATCGCCGGCAATGTCGGCTCGCTGGCGCCGGGCGTGATGGGCTCGTCCGGCTGGTCGGAGACGTTCTACCGGCGGCTCGACGACAGCACCGAGCACAGCCATCGCGCGCTGGTCTATGTCACGCAGCTCTCCAGCGGTTTTCGGCTTTTGATCGGCCGCGATCTCGAGGAGCGCCGCCGCCTGTTCGGCATCGTCGCCAAGGCGGCGCAGTGGTCGGTGCTGGTGGTGGTGGTGCTCGGCATCGGCGGCGGCATCTTTGTCGCGCGGCGCGTGCTGCACCGGATCGATGCCATGACCGGCACCACGCGGCGGATCATGGATGGCGATCTCTCCGGCCGTCTGCCGGTCGGGCGCAGCGGCGACGAGCTCGATCGCCTGGCGGAAAATCTCAACGCGATGCTGGAGCGCATCGAGGCGCTGATGACCGGCCTCAAGGAGGTCTCCGACAACATCGCGCACGATCTCAAGACGCCGCTGACGCGGTTGCGCAACCGCGCCGAGGAGGCGCTGGCGAAGTCGCGCTCCGAGGACGAATATCGCGCCGCGCTGGAGCGCACGATCGAGGAATCCGACGGCCTGATCCGCACCTTCAACGCGCTCTTGATGATCGCGCGGGCGGAGTCCGGGCAGGCGCGCGGCGACATGGTCGAGTTCGATGCGGCCGAGGTCGCCGGCGGCATCCACGAATTGTACGAGCCGCTGGCCGAGGACAATGAGATGACCTTGCGGGTCAAGGCCGCGGCGGCGCCGGTGCATGGCAATCGCGAGCTGATCAGCCAGGCGCTCGCCAATCTCGTCGAGAACGCGATCAAATACGGCAAGCCGGCGGCGCTGCCGCTCGATGCCGCCGCCGCCGCTGATAGCCGCGAAATCCTGATCGAGGCGCGGCGCGAGGGCGGACAGGTGCTGCTCAGCGTGACCGATCATGGCGAGGGCATTCCCGAGGCCGAGCGCAAGCGCGCCGTGGAGCGTTTCGTGCGGCTGGAGGCGAGCCGCACTTTGCCCGGTTCCGGCCTCGGTCTCAGCTTGGCGTCCGCCGTCGCGACCCTGCATGGCGGCGAGCTCCGGCTCGGCGATGCCAGGCCGGGGCTGATCGCGACGCTGGTGCTGCCGGCTGGTGCCGGCGTGCCCGCGAAGCTTGCGGCGCCGGCGCAGGATGTGCCACAGAAGGCCGCATGATCTCATCCGCGCCGGGAAACGCGGACGGGCAGACGCTGGCCGAACGTTTCGTTGCCGGCCCACATGTCCGTGCGCCCGACAAAGCCGAACAGCGCCTCAACGAGTGGCTCGCCGAGCTCGAGCCGTCCTTGGCCGCCTCGCTCCACCAGCTGCTCGCCGACGGCTGGCCGCGAACCATCCTGCTCGGGATTGCCGAGTGCTCGCCCTATCTGTTCGATCTCGTCCGCGCCGACGGCCATCGCCTCGACCGTCTCTTGCGCTGCGAGCCGCAGGCGCATCTCGCCGAGCTGATCGCCCGCACCGGCCGCGAGGTGTTTGCCGCTTCCAGCGAAGCCGAGGTGATGAGCCTGCTGCGCCGGCTGAAATCCGAGGCGGCGCTCTTGATCGCGCTGTGCGACATCGGCGGCGTGTGGCCGGTGATGCAGGTGACGGCGGGGCTGACCGACGTCGCGGTGTCCTCGGTGCAGATGGCGCTGCGGTATCTGCTGCGCCTGGAGACGGTGCGCGGCCGGCTCGCGCCCGTCGATGCCGACGATCCGGAGCAGGGCAGCGGCCTGTTCGTGCTCGCGATGGGCAAGATGGGGGCGGGCGAGCTCAACTATTCGAGCGACATCGACCTGATCGTGTTCTTCGATCCCGAGATCAACTCGCTGGCGCGCGACATCGAGCCGCAGCCGTTCTTCGTCCGCGTGACGCAAGCGATGGCGCGGCTGCTGCAGAGCCGCACCGCGGACGGCTATGTATTCCGCGTCGATCTCCGGCTGCGGCCGGATCCGGCCTCGACGCAGGTGGCGATGTCGACCGAGGCAGCGCTGCATTACTACGAGCGCGAGGGCCGCACCTGGGAACGCGCCGCGATGATCAAGGCGCGGGTCTGTGCCGGCGACGTCGTCGCGGGCGAGGCGATGCTGGCGGAGCTGTCGCCGTTCGTATGGCGCAAGCATCTCGACTTCCAGGCGCTGACCGACGTCCACGACATGAAGCGGCAGATGCAGGTCTATCGCGGCCACAGCGAGATCGCGGTCGAAGGCCACAACGTCAAGGTCGGGCGCGGCGGCATCCGCGAGATCGAGTTCTTTGCCCAGACTCAGCAGTTGATCGCCGGCGGCCGTCATCCCGAGCTGCGCGTCCGTCCGACTTTGCAGGCGCTCGACGTGCTCACCGCCAGCAAGTGGATCACGGAGCAGGCGCGCGACGAACTCACCACGGCTTATGAGTTCCTGCGCAGGGTCGAGCACCGGCTGCAGATGATGGCGGACGAGCAGATCCACAGCCTGCCCGACGATGTCGAGGGCGTGAGCCGCTTCGCAAGCTTCTTCGGCTACGACAGCCGCGAGCGGTTCGCGACCGATCTGCTGTTCCATCTGGACGTCGTGCAGGGACATTACGCCAGGCTGTTCGAGGGCGATCCCACCGGCACCGTCAGCCTGCCGGCGGTGGACTACGGCGCCGGTCCCGACGAGCCGCGCCTGATGGAGCATCTTGCCGGATTGGGCTTCCGCGATCCGGTGATGGTCGCCAAGACCCTGCAGCAATGGCTGGCGGGCGAGTACCGTGTGTTCCGCACGGATGCGACGCGCACCGCGTTCACCGATTTCCTGCCCGCGCTGATCGATGGCCTCGCGCATGCCGACGAGCCGGATCGCGCCGTCGTGGCCTTCGACCGCTTCCTGCAGGCGCTGCAACTCGGCGGCCGCCTGATCACCCTGCTCGGGCAGAACCGCGATCTCGTGGCGCTCGTCGCGCTCGTGCTCGGGGCGGCGCCCCGGCTCGGCGACATGCTGGCGCGGCAGCCGCGGCTGATGGACGGCCTGATCGATCCGCGCTTCTTCGGCGCGATCCCCGACCGGCGCGAATTGTCAGAGCGGCTGGCGTCGACGCTAAAGGATGCCGGGACCTATGAGGAGTTTCTCGATCGTCTCAGGCTGTTCGGCCAGGAGAGCCTGTTCCTGATCGGCACGCGCATCCTCTCCGGCACGGTGTCGGCGCAGCAGGCCGGCACCGCGTTCGCCGACGTCGCCGAGGGCATCGTGCACACCGTGCATGATCTCGTGACGGAGCGCTTCGCCGCCCAGCACGGCCGCATCAAGGGCCAGGAGACCGCGATCGTCGCGATGGGGCGGCTCGGCGCGCGCGAAATGACGGCTTCGTCCGATCTCGACCTGATCCTGCTCTACGACTTCGACGGCGATGCGCCGGATTCCGACGGCGAGCGCTCGCTGCAGGGCGCGCACTACTTCGCGCGCTTCACCCAGCGGCTGATCTCGGCCTTCACCTCGCGCACCAATTACGGCGTGCTCTACGATATCGACATGCGGCTGCGGCCGTCGGGCCGCGCCGGCCCGCTGGCCTCGCACATCGACTCCTTTGCGCATTACCAGGAGCAGGAGGCGTGGACCTGGGAGCACATGGCGCTGACGCGGGCACGGGTGATCTCGGCGTCGCCGGCGTTTCGGGCCCGGATCGAGGAGATCATCCAGGCCGCGCTGCAGCGTCCGCGCGACAGGAGCGCGATCGCGCGCGACGTCGCCGACATGCGCCGCGCGATCGCGGCCGAGAAGGGCGAGGCCGATCTGTGGGACCTCAAGCACGCCGCCGGCGGCATGGTCGACATCGACTTCGTCGCGCAATATCTGCAGCTCGTCCACGCCGCGACGACGCCGGAGATTCTCGATGTCAGCACGCTTGCGGTGCTCGACAATGCCGAGCGGCTCGGCGTGCTGCCGCGCGCTGAAGCCGTGATCCTGCGTCAGGCTGCGCGGCTCTATCACGATCTGACGCAGATCGTGCGGCTGTGCGTCAGCGACAAGTTCAAGCCGGATCAGGCCGGCGAGGACCTGCTGCGGGTGATGGCCCGGGCGGGCGACGCGCCGGATTTCTCGGCGCTCGAGGCGCGGCTGCGCGAAACGCAGACCGAGGTGCGGCGCGTGTTCACCGCACTCGTGGAGGGATGACCCGACCAGCCGCGCGGTAGGACGGCCGGCCGCCTATGCCTTTTCCTTGGCGACCGCGGCATCTTTCAGCCGGCCGATCGCTTCCTTCACCGCCGGGTCGAGGCCCGCGCCGCCGGCGTCGTGGTGCGCATAGATCGTCTTGAGCATGCGCGGATCCCAGAACTTCTTGATGTGCTCGGCGACGCCGGCGACCTCCTTCTCCTGTCCCTGGCTCTGGAAGAACTTGCCGATCTGGTTGGCCATGTAGACGAGGCGCTCGGAGGGGTTATGCGACATGGGTGTTGTCCGTCTGTGTTGATCGCGCGCCGGTCTCGGCGCTCGCGACGATCCGTTCGGGATGGGTGAAGATTTCGAAGCCGTCGTTGCGGGCCACCGCAATCAGCGTGATGCCGGCGGCCTCGGCCATGCGAATGGCGAGTGCGGTCGGGGCGGAGACCGCGACCATGATGGGTGCGCCCATGGCAGCAGCCTTCTGCACCAGTTCGACCGAGACGCGGCTCGTCAGGATCACGATGCCCTCGCTCGCCGCACAGCGCGTTTGCGCGAGGTGGCCAGCGAGCTTGTCGAGCGCGTTGTGGCGGCCGACATCCTCGCGCAAGCCGACGATGCCGCGCGCGGGAGTCCAGAACGCCGCGGCATGCACCGCGCGGGTCTCGTGATTGAGCTTCTGCAGCGGCTCGATGGCCTCAAGCGCCGCCATGACGTCGCGCGGAGCGAAACGCCGGCCGTCCGGGACATGCGCCGGCGGCCGCACCGCTTCGCTGATCGAATCGATGCCGCACAGGCCGCAGCCGGTGGGGCCGGCGATGTTGCGGCGGCGCTCGGCCAAGCGTTCGGCCTGCGCGTCGGGCAGCCACATCCTGAGCTCGATGCCGTCATCCAGCTCGACGACGTCGAGCGAGATGATGTCGTCGCGGCTCGTGACGAGACCTTCGTTCAGGCTGAAGCCGATGGCGAAGTCGCGGAGGTCTTGCGGCGTCGCCATCATGACGGCCTGGGTGCCGCCATTGTAGGTCAGTGCGACCGCGGTCTCCTCCGGCACGCGGCGGTGGCCCTCGGTGAGGGCTCCGTCGCGCCAGACCAGACGATCCGCGATGCGCACTGCATCGGTCATGCTACTCCGCTGCCTCCACGACCGGGGCGATGCGGCGCGAGTTGCGGGCCTGCTCGTCATAGGCTTTCTGCCAGTCCGACGGTCCGTTGGACTGCGACACCTGCACTGCCGTGACCTTGTACTCCGGACAGTTGGTGGCCCAGTCCGAATAGTCCGTGGTGATGACGTTGGCCTGGGTCAGCGGATGGTGGAAGGTGGTGTAGACCACGCCGGGGGCGACGCGCTCGGAGATCAGCGCGTGCAGCGTGGTCTCGCCGGCGCGGCTGGTCAGCCGCACCCAGTCGCCGTCGCGGATGCCGCGCTGCTCGGCATCGTGCGGATGGATCTCCAGCACGTCCTCGCCATGCCACACCACGTTCTCGGTGCGCCGCGTCTGGGCGCCGACATTGTACTGCGACAGGATGCGGCCCGTGGTGAGCAGGAGCGGGAAGCGCGGGCCGGTGCGCTCGTCGGTCGCGACATACTCCGTGACCACGAACTTGCCCTTGCCGCGGACGAAGCCGTCGACATGCATGATCGGCGAACCCTCGGGATTCTTCTCGTTGCAGGGCCACTGCACCGAGCCCATCTCCTCGAGCTTCTGATAGGAGACGCCGGCGAAGGTCGGCGTCAGCGCCGCGATCTCGTCCATGATCTCGGACGGGTGGTTGTACTTCATCTCGAAGCCCATCGCCTTGGCGAGACCGATCGTCACCTCCCAGTCGGCCATGCCGTTGAGCGGGGTCATCACCTTGCGCACCCGCTGGATGCGGCGCTCGGCGTTGGTGAAGGTGCCGTCCTTCTCGAGGAAGGTCGAGCCCGGCAGGAACACGTGGGCGTAGTTGGCGGTCTCGTTCAGGAACAGGTCCTGCACGATGACGCATTCCATCGACGACAGCGCCTGCACCACATGCGTGGTGTTGGGATCCGACTGCAGGATGTCCTCGCCCTGCACGTAGAGGCCCATGAAGGTGCCTTCGATCGCGGAGTCGAACATGTTCGGGATGCGCAGGCCCGGCTCAGGGTTGAGCTTGACGTTCCACATCGCCTCGAACTGGTCGCGCACCGCGTCGCCCGAGATGTGGCGGTAGCCCGGCAGCTCATGCGGGAACGAGCCCATGTCGCACGAGCCCTGCACGTTGTTCTGGCCGCGCAGCGGGTTCACGCCGACGCCGCGGCGGCCGATATTGCCGGTCGCCATCGCGAGGTTGGCGATCGCGATCACCGTGGTCGAGCCCTGGCTGTGCTCGGTCACGCCGAGGCCGTAATAGATCGCGCCGTTGCCGCCCTTGGCGTAGAGCCGGGCCGCGCCGCGGATCGCTTCCGGGTCCACGCCGGAAATGCTGGCGATCGCCTCGGGGCTGTTCTTCTCCAGCGCGACGAACTCGGCCCAGTCCTGGAACTCGCTCCAATCGCAGCGCTCGCGCACGAAGGTCTCGTTGACGAGGCCCTCGGTGACGATGACATGGGCCAGCGCAGTCAGGATCGCGACATTGGTGCCGGGCAGCAGCGGCAGATGATAGTCGGCCTTGACGTGCGCCGACTTCACGAGGTCGATCTTGCGCGGATCGACGACGATCAGCTTGGCGCCCTGGCGCAGCCGCTTCTTCATGCGCGAGCCGAACACCGGATGCGCATCGGTCGGGTTGGCGCCGATCACCATGATGACGTCGCTGTCCTCGACCGAGTCGAAGTCCTGCGTGCCGGCGGAGGTGCCGAAGGTGGTGGCAAGGCCGTAGCCGGTCGGCGAGTGGCAGACGCGGGCGCAGGTGTCGACATTGTTGTTGCCGAAGCCGGCGCGGATCAGCTTCTGCACCAGATAGGTTTCTTCGTTGGTGCAGCGGGACGAGGTGATGCCGCCGATCGAGTCGCGGCCGTATTTGGCCTGGATGCCGCGCAGCTTGTCGGCGGCGAACTTGAAGGCCTCGTCATAGGAGACCTCGCGCCAGGGCTGGTCGATGGTCTCGCGGATCATCGGCTTGAGGATGCGTTCCTTGTGGGTCGCATAGCCATAGGCGAAGCGGCCCTTGACGCAGGAATGGCCGCGATTGGCCTTGCCATCCTTGTACGGCACCATGCGCACGACTTCCTCGCCGCGCATCTCCGCCTTGAAGGCGCAGCCGACGCCGCAATAGGCGCAGGTGGTGACCGCCGAATGCTCCGGCTGGCCGATCTCGATCACGCTCTTCTCGGTCAGGGTCGCAGTCGGGCAGGCCTGTACGCAAGCGCCGCACGACACGCATTCCGAACCGAGGAAGCTCTCGCTCATGCCCGGCGACACCCGGCTGTCGAAGCCGCGGCCGGAGATGGTCAGCGCGAACGTGCCTTGCACTTCCTCGCAGGCGCGGACGCAGCGCGAGCAGACGATGCACTTGGAGGGATCGTAGGTGAAATAGGGGTTCGACTCGTCCTTCGGCAGCCAGGCCGGATTGGCCTCGCCGCAGGCGTCGGCAAACACGTGGTTCTCACCCTGGTTGCCGTAGCGCACGTCGCGCAGGCCAACCGCGCCGGCCATGTCCTGCAGCTCGCAATCGCCATTGGCAGCGCAGGTCAGACAGTCGAGCGGATGGTCGGAGATGTAGAGCTCCATCACGCCCTTGCGCAGCTTCTTCAGCCGCTCGGTCTGGGTGTGAACGACGAGGCCCGCGGCCACCGGCGTGGTGCAGGAGGCCGGGGTGCCGGCGCGGCCTTCGACCTCGACGAGGCAGAGGCGACACGAGCCGAACGCGTCGACCATGTCGGTCGCGCACAGCTTCGGGATCTGCGTTCCGGCCTCCATGGCCGCGCGCATGATCGAGGTGCCCTCGGGAACGGTGATGCTCTGGCCGTCGATGGTGAGCGTGACCATCTTTTCGGACTTGGAGAGCGGTGTGCCGTAATCGGTTTCGTGGATGAGCGACATGGTCGGTGTCCTTGTTCCCGATATCTTATTCCGCAGCCTGCAAGCGCGGCTGCTGGGGGCCAAAATCTTCGCGGAAGTGCTTCAGCGCCGAGAGCACAGGGTAGGGCGTGAAGCCGCCGAGTGCACAGAGCGATCCGAGCTTCATAGTGCCGCAGAGGTCTTCGACCAGGGCGATGTTCTCGGCGACGCGCTCGCCGCGGCGGATCTTGTCGATGGTCTCGGCGCCGCGCGTCGAGCCGATACGGCACGGCGTGCACTTGCCGCAGGATTCGATGGCGCAGAACTCCATCGCGAAGCGGGCCTGCTTCGACATGTCGACGCTGTCGTCGAACACGACGATGCCGCCATGGCCGATCAGGCCGTCCTTGGCGGCGAACGCCTCGTAGTCGAACGGCGTGTCGAACAGGGCGCGGGGGAAGTAGGCGCCGAGCGGGCCTCCGACCTGCACCGCACGGACCGGGCGGCCGGTGAAGGTGCCGCCGCCGATGTCGTCGACCAGCTCGCCCAGCGTGATGCCGAACGCGGTCTCGAACAGGCCGCCGAACTTGACGTTGCCGGCGATCTGGATCGGCATCGTGCCGCGCGAGCGGCCCATGCCGAAATCGGCATAGGCCTTGGCGCCCTCGTCGAGGATGAAGGGGATGGCGGCGAACGACAACAGGTTGTTGACGACGGTCGGCTTGCCGAACAGGCCATGATGGGCGGGCAGCGGCGGCTTGGCGCGGACGATGCCGCGCTTGCCCTCGAGGCTCTCCATCAGCGCGGTCTCTTCGCCGCAGACATAGGCGCCGGCGCCGGTGCGCACCTCCAGCTCGAAATTGTAGTTCGAGCCCGCGACGTTGCTGCCGAGCAGGCCGGCCTTCCTGGCGATGTCGATCGCCTTGGTCATGGTCGCGATCGCGTGCGGATATTCCGAGCGCGTGTAGATGTAGCCCTTGGTGGCGCCCACCGCGATGCCGCAGATGGTCATGCCTTCGATCAGGACGAAGGGATCGCCTTCCATCAGCATGCGGTCGGCGAAGGTGCCGCTGTCGCCCTCGTCGGCGTTGCAGATGACGTATTTGCGGTCGGCCGCGGTCTGCGCCACCGTCTTCCATTTGATGCCGGTCGGGAAGCCTGCGCCGCCGCGGCCGCGCAGGCCCGAGGTCGTGACCTCGGAGATCACAGCATCGGGCGTCAGCGTCAGAGCGCGGGTCAGGCCCTTGTAGCCGCCATGGGCGCGGTAGTCGTCGAGCGACAGCGGATCGATGATGCCGCAGCGGGCGAAGGTGAGGCGGGTCTGCCGCTTCAGCCACGGGATCTCCTCGGTCAGGCCGAGCGAGAGCTTGTGCGGCTTGTCGGCGACGATCGCATCGAGCAGGGACGGCACGTCGTCTGCCGTCACCGGTCCGAAGCCGAACCGGCCCTGCGCCGTCTCCAGTTCGACCAGCGGCTCGAGCCAGTACAACCCACGCGAGCCGTTGCGTACGACTTCAATATCGACCTTCCGCTCCAGCGCCGCCTTGTGCAGCGCGTGGGCAACCTCATCGGCGCCGACGGCGAGGGCGCCGGCATCACACGGGACAAAAAGACGCACGCTCATCGCTGGGCCTCCGAGACGAGAGCATCGATCCGGGCTTCGTCGAGCCGGCCGACCAGGCGGCCATCGAGCATGGCCGACGGCGCGGTTGCGCACAGGCCGAGACAGTAGATCGGCTCGAGCGTGACGCGCTCATCGGCCGTGGTGTTGCCGATGGAGATGCCGAGCTTCGCTTCGGCGCGCGCCGCGAGCGCATCGCCGCCGGCGGCCTGGCAGGCCTCGGCGCGGCACAGCTTCAGCACGTGACGACCGGCCTTCTTGGCCCGGAAATCATGGTAGAACGTGAACACGCCGTAAACCTCGGCGCGCGAGAGGTTCAGAGCGGATGCGATCATCGGAATGGCATCCTCCGGCACATGGCCGAACGTCTCCTGCAACGCATGGAGGATGGGCAAGGTTGCTCCCTCCATCCCGCTATGTTGGGCGATGATTTCGGCGCCGCGCGCCGCGTCCCACGTCTCGTACACCGGCGTCATCCTGATCCCGATTCTGCGTTGCAAGCGTTTCGCACATCCAAATTGGAATTGCTCAAGATATCAATAAAGCAGTCCCGTGCTGCGATAGCGAAACGCAATCGAGAGATAGCTAGAAGTTGACGAAAAACAGGCCTTCGCGCGACCGGCTTGCGGCCGCGTTTTACCGTGTCCGGGCCCGCCGCGCCGTGATAGGTTTCTCCGTGGCCCGCACCGCCGAAAACGTGCGGAACTGGGCCCTTCAACCGCTGGAAGGCCGACCTCTTGATTGACAAGCTCGAACTGCTGCTGGCGCTGGCCAAGGAGCGTCATTTCGGCCGCGCGGCCGAGGCCTGCGGCGTGACCCAGCCGACGATGTCGACCAGCATCAAGCAGCTCGAGGAGATCCTCGGCGTTATGCTGGTGCAGCGCGGTTCCAGGTTCCAGGGCTTTACGCCGGAGGGTGAGCGCACGCTCGACTGGGCGCGCCGGATCGTCGGCGACTTCCGTGCGATGCGCCAGGAGATCAACGGCCTCAAGGACAAGCTATCGGGCGAGATCCGGATCGCGGCGGTGCCGACGGTGCTCGGCATGGTGGCGTCGCTGACGACGCCGTTCCGCGCCAAGCATCCGGAGGTCCGGTTCCGCATCATGTCGTGCACGTCGGCCGACGTGCTGGGGCTGCTGGAGAACCTGGAGGTCGATGCCGGGCTGACCTACATCGAGAACGAGCCGATCGGCCGCGTCCGCACCATCCCGCTCTACAACGAGAGCTACCGGCTGCTGACCGCGCCCGACGCGATGTTCGGCGATCGCGATCAGGTCACCTGGCAGGAGGTCGGGCAGGTGCCGCTGTGCCTCCTGACCCCGGACATGCAGAACCGCCGCATCATCGACCGCGCTCTGAAGGCCGCCGGCAACGAGGTGACGCCGACGCTGACGTCGAACTCGCTGCTGGTGCTGTACACCCATGTCAAGACCGGCCGCTGGGCCAGCGTGATGCCGGCCAAGCTCGCCGAAACGCTCGGCCTCGCCGACAAGGTGCGCTCGATCCCGATCGTCGATCCCGTCATCAACTACCAGATCGGCCTGGTCATCCCGCAGCGTGACCCGATGACCCCGCTGATCGCGGCGCTGGTCCAGATCGCCCGCGAGGTCGCGCCCAGCCTGCAGGCGTGAGGCGCGCGTCCGCGGAGTTGCCGCTGGCCCAGCGCCTCAGCACCGGCGGTGAACAATGGCCCAGGCTTGCTCCGCTGCGCTCGCCATGATGGCGTACACTGTCTCCTCTCGTCATTGCGAGCGCAGCGTCGCCATCCAGGTTGCTGCCGTGGCGACGGTCGGCGTCGTCACCGACCTTGCTGGCATCATCGGCAGACTTCGGGCTCTCATGCGGTCGCGGAACCCTGACCTTGCGCGTGGCGCGTGGTCTTCAGCTCATAATGCCCGGCATGGCCGTCATAGCGGCTGAGCAGCTTCCGCGCCGCGGGCGGCACCACCGCCGTGTCATGCGCCGGACCCGCAAAGCGAACCACCGCCGTCTGATCGGCGAAGGTCATGATCGTCACGAATTCGACCTCGTCTTCGAGCGGCCTGCGCAGCAGCTCGATGCTCAGAAATCCCTCGATTTCCCGATCGATGATCCCTGGAAAGATCGTTGACCGCAGCAGGTCCTCATAGGCATCGGCATCCGCCGCCCTGGTCCAGCCGTGCCAGATCCGCTTCAGCATCGCGATGCTCCCTTGGGTACGATGATGGTCACCGAACCCTTGCACGGGCGTCGAGCGTCGGACTTGGTGAAAGTTGCGGTCCGCGCGGCGAACTCGCGGAGCGGCTAGCTCCGCTCAGTACGCCGCAAATTGCTCCCGCATGATCTTCTCCTCCTGCCGGATCCGCAAGGTCAGTGGCACGGCATAGATGATCAGGCCGGCCACGAGCGTGAGATAGGCGTGCAGGGTCAGCGCGTAGCCGATCAGCTCGGGCAGGATGTTGAGGAAGTAGTTCGGGTGGCGCACGATCCGGAACAGCGGATGGGTCACCAGCGCGTGGTCGCGCGCGAGCATCAGCTTGACGGTCCAGAGGCGGCCGAGCAATTGCGACACCACAAGCAGCATCACCGCGCCGAACAGATAGATCACGAACCCGATGATGCTGACGGCGTCGAGCGGCGCATCCCGGACGAGGCCCTCGGCCGTCGCGGCGAGATAGAAAGCGACATGTGCGATGGCCAACCAGCGCGACACGGATGCGCCGTATTCGGTTGCGCCGTCGGCGCGCAGCCGTTTTTCGTTGCGGATCGAGACGCCCAGCATGGCAAAGCGATAGGCGAAGGCGGCAACGATGAAGGCAATGATCACGCGCGGTACTCCAGATCTTGGAGCAACTGCCTTAGTTGCTGACGTGCAGGTGCGTCAATACCACGTTCCGCCGATGTTGCTGACTAGGCACGAAGCGACGTCATGATGCCGTCATCCGCCTGCGTCGGCGTTGCATGTCCGAAGGGCAAGCCGATCGCATGCCTCGGGCATCATCCGTCACGCGAGAGCGCTGTCATGCCTGTGGGGCCTGATCCTGAAGTGCAATCTCTTTGAGATGTGAGTCCGATTTGATGATGTTGCCGTAGGGTGGGCAAAGTGCCCACGCTACGGCAGTACGGCCGCCGCGCTCACGCCGCGACCGAGATGCTCGCCGTGGCCTTGTACGCGTCGCGGGGCAGGGTCACGCGCACGACGGTGCCGTGCTCCAGCCGCGAGCGCAGCCGCATCGAGCCGCCGTGCAACTGGGCCAGCGAGCGGGCGATGGCGAGGCCGAGCCCGGAGCCGTGATAAGTCTTGGTCATCTGGCTCTCGACCTGCTCGAACGGGCGGCCGAGGCGCGCCAGCGAATGCGCAGGGATGCCGATGCCCGTGTCGGCGATGATGAGCACGACCTTGTCCTCGAACACGCGGCTCCGCATCGTGACACGGCCGCCCTCCGGGGTGAACTTCACCGCGTTCGACAGCAGGTTGACCATGATCTGCTTGGTGGCGCGACGGTCGGCGACGACCGGGATGCTGCCTCCGATGTCGGCGTCGAGCACGAGGCTCTTGTCCAAGGCGCGACCGGAGACGACGCGCAGCGATTCCGCCAGCGTCTTGGCGAGGTCGAGCGGCTCCATGTCGAGCTTCATGCGGCCGGCCTCGATCTTCGACATGTCGAGGATGTCGTTGATCACCTCGAGCAGATATTGACCCGAGGTCAGGATGTCGTGGCAGTACTCCTGGTACTTTTCCGAGCCGAGCGAGCCGAACATGCCGCTGCCCATGATCTCGGAGAAGCCGATGATGGCGTTGAGCGGAGTGCGCAGCTCGTGGCTCATATTGGCGAGGAATTTCGACTTGGTCTGGTTGGCTTCCTCGGCGCGGGTCTTTTCCTGCGAGTACTTCTCGGCGAGGTCGGCGAGCTCGATCGCCTGGCGTTCCAGCGCGCTCTGCGAGCGCTGCAAGTCGATGACCGTGGCGCGCAGGCGCAGGTCGTTGTCGACGAGCTTCTGCTCGTGCTCCTTGATGCGGGTGATGTCGGTGCCGACCGAGACGTAGCCGCCGTCCTTGGTGCGGCGCTCGGAGATGTGCAGCCAGCTGCCGTCGTCGAGCTGCGCCTCGAAGGTACGGCCGCCCGGCGCCTGCTGGCTGTGGTCGTGCAGCCGGGTGCGGATCTCCGGCATCTTGCCGACCTCGATGACGGTCTCATAGGAGGTGCCGGGGATCACGGCGGAGTCCGGCAGCTTGTGCAGCTTCTGGAAGTGCGAGTTGCACAGCACCAGCCGGTTGTTGGCGTCCCACAGCACGAAGGCTTCCGAGATCGTCTCGATCGCGTCGCGCAGGCGCAGGTCGGCCTCGACGGTCTTCTCGACCAGGCTCTTCTGCTCGGTGACGTCGACCGCGATGCCGATCAGGTGCAGGCCGGAATCTGAGGTGCCCTGGCTGAGCTCGCAGCGAACCCGCAGCCAGATCCAGTGGCCCTCGGTGTGGCGCATCCGGAAGCTCTGGTCGATCTGGTGGATGTCGCCGGCGACGAGCTGGTCGGCGATCTCGAACAGGTCGATGTCGTCCGAGTTCACCAGCGCGTTGACCTCGCCGAAGGTGAGGAGGTCGGTGCGGTTCTCCAGGCCGAGCATCGCGAACATCGAGTTCGACCAGAAGATGCGCCCGCGCGACAGGTCCCAGTCCCACAGCCCGCAGCGGCCGCGATTGAGCGCGGTGTCGATGCGGCCGCGCACGGCGTCGTTGATCAGGTCGCCCTCGCGGGCGCGGGTCGACTGCCAGTGGAAGGCGAAGCCCAGGATCAGCACGACGAAGCCCGTCGTCGCCGACAGGGTCACCGAGAGCGCGGCGTCCGAGCCCCAGATCGGCTCGAGCTTCTCCTGGATCACGACGACGCGGCCGGGCAGCGCCTTGATCAACTGCGACACTGCGAAGGCCGGACGGCCGTTCGGCAAGGTGATCTCGGTGACCGCGCCCTGCAGGCCGGGCGTGGCCAAGAGCTGCGCGGTCGAGATCAGATCGAGGATGCGGTCGTTCTCGCCGAGCGCGGCGTCGACCGGAACCCGGGCCAGGATGCGGTGGTCGGCGCCGGTGACGATCACGTGGCGTCCGGCCGCCGCTCCCCAGGCGGGGATCAGGTCGGGCAGCAGGCTCTGCAGATGCTCGATGTGGGCGATGCGGTCCGGGCGCGTCGCCAGATGACCGATACGGTCGGCGAGCAGGTCGGAGATCGCGGCCAGGTCGCGCTTGGTCGCGCCGCGCTTCTGACGGCTCTGGTCGAGCACCTGGACGAAGGCGCCGAGACAGATGGTGACGAGAAAGGCGATGATCAAAGTAGGGACAGCACGACGCAATACCGGCTCAGCAGTCAGCAGCCTTTGATAGGCCGGTTTCGCGATCGATTGCGCCAACCCCTTGATGGAATCAGAAGATTGGACGCACGCGTTCGCGGCATGCGCACGCGCCATGCTGTAGACCCCCGAAACTTCTTGGATACCCGAATTTCGAAAGAGCCCCAGCCGCTTCCGAATCAAGTTGATTTGAATCCAGATTTCTCGGGCTGTCGAGAGTCAACGATTTGGCAAAAGCTAATAAATCTTATCCAATGCGGAATTGCCATGGCGAAAAGCCGGCAGAGTGAGTCCGAAGCGGGAACGCAGCATGACGTTCAGGCTTCAGCCGTGCGGCGGCTCGGCGTGACTGATGACGCGCTTGACGCTCGGGAAGGCGCGACGCACCCCGCGCTCGATGTGGTCGACATTGTCGTGCACCTTCAGCACGCTCATCGACGGCGCCGCGCGGCAGTGGAAGTTGACGATCTCGCCGGCCTCGGTGTTGCGGACGCGGACATTGTGCACGTCGTACATGTCGGTCTCGGCGGCGAGACGCTGCAGGGCGGCGGCGATCTCGGCGATCCGCTGCGCCGGCGCGTCGACGCCGAATGGCAGCTCGGGTTCGAGCGGCTCGATATGGGTGTCGACCTCGACGTCGGCGCCGAATTCGTCGCGGATGCTGCGTTCCAGCTCGTGCGCGATCGCATGCGCCGCGAACAGGCTCATGTCGCCGTCGACCTCGAGGTCGATCGCGACGATCAGGCGGCCGCCGACGTCGTGGACGGTGACGTGATGGATCGCGAGGCCGGAATTGCGCGCGATCACCATGATGCGCTCGCGCACGCTCTCGTTGCTGAGCGCGACCGGCACCGTCGTGAAGGTGACGTCGGCGCCGGACAGGCTGGCATCGACCGCGGCCTGCGCATCGCGCTTGATCTCGTGCACACGGTCGATCGGGTAGGTGCGCGGCACCTGCACCGTGGCGTCGACAAAATGCGTTGCGCCGACGAGCCGGACCCGCAGCCGCTCGACATCGACGACGCCGTTGATCGAACGGATCGCGGCGCGCGCCTTTTCGGCCGCGCCCTCTGGTGCACGGTCGAGCAGTGTTTCTACGGTGGAGCGCGCCAGCCGCAGGCCGAGCACCGAGATCATCAGGGCGACCGCGACCGCGGCGGCGGAATCCCCCCACCAGAACCCGAACGCGGTGAGGACCAGGCCGCCGATGACGGCAATCGAGCCGAGCACGTCGGAGGCGAAATGCAGTGCGTCGGCGGCGAGCGCCTGGCTGTGGGTCTCGTGCGCGGCGCGGTGCAGCGCGCGGGCGCGCCAGAAGTTGACGGCGATGTCGACCAGCAGCACCACGAACGGAATCGCCGACAGCGACGGCGGCGGCGCCGCCTCGCGCAGCCGGCTGACGGATTCCACCAGCACGCCGCCGGCCAGCACGTAGAGCAGGGCGATGACGCCGAGCGCCGACAGGCTCTCCAGCTTGCCATGGCCGTAATGATGCTCGTCGTCGGCCGGCCGGTCCGATACCCGAACCACCATCCAGGTGATCACGGTGGCGACGACGTCGACGGCGCTGTGCAGGGCCTCGGAGACGAGCGCGAGGCTGCCGATCAGGATGCCGACGATGAACTTCGCCGCGGCCATGCTGGCGCTCGCCGCGATCGAGATCGCGGCGACACGGGTTTTCCCGGAATCGACATGGGAGGCGGCGTCTCTCATGGCGGCGGATGTAGCAGCCGAGGCCGCACCATGAAAGCCGGGATCGCGCGGTCCATGGGCGCGGACCGCGCGCTGTTTCGAGTGCTTCTAAATCTCAGAAGGTTGCGTTCACAAGGTCACCACGATCTTGCCGAGATGCTTGTTCGCCTCCATGTGCGCGAACGCCGCGCCAATGTCGTCGAAGGCGAAGACGCGGTCGATCGGCAGCCGCAGCGTGCGCTGCTCGACCGCACTCCAGATGTCCTTTTTCACCTCGTCGAAGATCGTACGGATCTCCTCGATCGAACGGGTGCGGAAGGTGACGCCGACGTAGGTGATGCGGCGCGCCGCGTGCAGGTCGAAGTTGAAGTCGGCATGGGTGCCGCCGAGCCGGCCGACATTGACGATGCGGCCGAGGACCTTGGTCGCGGCGAGGTTCTGATTGGCGACCTTGCCGGACACCTGGTCGATGATCAGATCGACGCCCTCGCCGTTGGTCGCCTGCAGCACCTGATCGACCCAGGCGGGATCGCTGGAGTCGATGGCGAGATCGGCGCCGAACTCGTTGAGCCGTCCGCGGCGCATCGCATCGGTCGAGGAGCCCACCACCAGCGAGGCGCCCTTGAGCTTGGCGATCTGCATCGCCATCAGGCCGACGCCGGAGCTCGCACCCTGCACCAGCACGCGCTGGCCCGGCTGCAAAGCGCCGTTGGTAACGACGGCGTTGTGCATCGTGGTCAACGCGATCGGCAGCGTGGCGGCCTCGTCGAAATTCATGTTCGACGGCGCGTGGAACAGACGGCCGTGGTCGGCGAGGGTGTATTCGGCGAACGCGGCGCTGCCCGAGCCCATCACCTTGGCGCCGATCTTCACGCCCTTGGCGTCGGGACCGAGCTCGGCGACCTCGCCGGCCCATTCCATGCCGAGCACCGTTCCGACGCCGCCGGCGGCGCCATGCACATGCCCCTTGGTCATGCCGAGATCGGCGCGATTGAGGCCGCAGGCGCGCACGCGGACCAGGACCTGCGTGCCCTTCGGCGTGGGCTTGGCGATATCGGTGATCGCGGCGCCCTGGGCGCCGTAGACATAGGCTTTCATCGCGAGGAATCCTGTCGGTCAGAATGAGCGGCGACCTTACTGTGCCGCTGTTCTCAGCGCACCGCCTAACAGGCGGCGCGCTGCTCCGACAAGACTCCCTGGGGGATGAACCGGTTCCGCTGACCGGGCTGGACGCGTCAGGCGGCGACCGGAGCTTCCGCTTCGTCGAAGGCGCTGGAGACGTCGCGCATGCTGATGACGCCGGCGAGCGCGAAGTCGACGATGACCGGGAGGTGGCGGATGTGATGCACGTTCATCAGATGCCGCACGTGCTCGAGCGTGTCCTCAGTGCTGCAGGAGATCAGCCGCTGCGGCGAGATCAACTGCGAGACCTTCATGGTGACGCCGGCGGCGCCGTGCTCGGCGATGGCGCGCACCACGTCGCGCTCGGTGAACATGCCGGCGGCGGTGTTGCCTTCCGTGCGGACGACGTCCTTCACGACGAGGGCGCTGACATTGCTGGCGCGCATCAACTGCGCCGCGACGCCGACGGTCTCATTCATTCGCACCGTGATCACGCGCGCCGTCTTGTTGCGCAGGATGTCTCCAACTTTCATGGCACCCTCCCGTTTGTTGTCTTGAACAGAAGGAAGTCTGGTATACGTTATGCCAGAAGTCAATTGGGATCTTGATGTTTTCTGGGCAGATGCCTGGAAAATAAGGTCAGCGATGCTGTCAAATGTATGCTCGGATTGGCATCTGGCATGCACGGCGCGCCAAAAGAAAAAAGAAAAGGAGGCGCATCGGGATGCGCCTCCTGCAGTCGCGGGAAGAAGCGGGTGATTTACGCCGTGGTGCGAACGTCCTGCGCCGCAGGCTGGGTGACCGCCGCCTCCTTGCCGAGGATGAAGGCGCGGCGCAGCGGCTTGATCACGAACAGCGCCATCAGCGCCGCCGTCGCGTTCAGCGCAACGCCGATCACGAACACGGCCTGCCAGCCATACTTGGCGGAGACGAGGCTCGCGAGCGGGACCAGGAGCGAGGCGGTGCCCTTCGCGGTGTAGAGCATGCCGTTGTTGGTCGCGGCATATTTGCTGCCGAACGTATCGCCCGAGGTCGCCGGGAACAGGCTGTAGATCTCGCCGAACACGCCGAAATAGACCGCGGTCGCGAGCACGAACACGATCGGGTTGTGGCCGTAATTCGCCAGCGTCAGCAGCATCAAAGCGGCGGTGCCAAAGGCGATGAACATGGTGTGCTCGCGGCCGATCGTATCCGAGATCCAGCCGAACACCGGACGGCCGAAGCCGTCGAAGATGCGGTCGAGCGAGATCGCAAACGTCAGCGCTGCCATCTGGAAGCCGGCGAGCGACACCGGCTCGTTGGCGATCTTGAAGTCGTGCGCGATCGGGGCGATCTGGGCGGCGGTCATCAGGCCGCCGGAGGCCACCATCACGAACACCAGATACATGATCCAGAAGATCGGCGTGCGCAGCACCTGCGGCGGCGTGTAGTCGATCTTGCTCTGCGGCAGGTTGAGCTGCTTCTTGCGCGCAGGTGCGGCGTGGGTCGGCGGCCGCAGGAAGATCGCGAGCACGAACACGATCAGGCCCTGGCCGATGCCGAAGGTGAAGAAGGCGCTCTGATAGCCGCTTGAGGCGATCATGCTGGCGATCGGCACGACGGTGAGCGCGGCGCCCGCGCCGAAGCCGGCCGCGGTGGCGCCGGCGGCGAGGCCGCGGCGGTCGGGAAACCATTTCAGCGCATTGCCGACGCAGGTGCCGTAGACCGCACCGGCGCCGATGCCGCCGATGACGGCGCCGGCGTAGAGCAGGGTGAGCGAGTCGGCGTAGGAGTTCAGCACCCATGCCAGCGAGATCATGACGGCACCGAACATGATGACGAGGCGCGGGCCGTATTTGTCGACGAACCAGGCCTCGACCGGCACGAGCCAGGTTTCGGTGACGACGAAGATCGTGAAGGCCAGCTGGATCGCCGTGCGACCCCAGTGAAACTTCGCGTCGATCGGATCGACGAACAGTGTCCAGCCATATTGCAGGTTGGCGATCATCGCCATGCAGATGATGCCCATCGCGAGCTGGAGCCAGCGGAAGCCGCTGGACTGTGCCTGAACAGGCGGTGTCGCCTCTGTGCTGGAAACCATGTGTCCTCCCTAACGCGCTCTCTTGGAGGATGCCGCTGCGAGCGCGCTCCTCGTCTGCGCACGAAGTCATTCTGGTATAATATATTCCAGTCTGCAATATGGCCTGCGACACAGGGTGCGACATGTTGCTTTGCAACGAGAGCGAAATCGTCCGCCAAGCAAAAGAAAACGCTCGGCAAAATGCCGAGCGTCGTCAATCTGGAAGCGTCCTTTTTTATTTTTGTTGCAGCGCGAAGGGGCGCGTCAGAGCGTCGATTTCTGCACCACGACCCTCCGCCAGGGCTTGAGCACCGCGATCGCGAGGATCGATGCCAGGATGTTGGCGCCGGCCGCGATGATGAAGACGCGGTCCCAATTGCCTGATGACTGCTGCATGTAGTTCGCGATCGGCACCAGCAGCGCTGCCGTGCCCTTGGCTGTGTACAGCAGGCCGGCATTGGTGGTGGCGAACTTGGTGCCGAACGTGTCGGTGCAGGTTGAGGGGAACAGCGAGTAGATCTCGCCCCAGGCGAAGAACACGAAGCCGGACAGGATCACGAACCACACCGGATCGTGGCCGAGCATGTACAGCGCCCAGATGCCGATGCCTTCCATGCCGAAGGCGATGAACATCGTGTTCTCGCGGCCGATCATGTCCGAGATCCAGCCGAAGAACGGACGCGTCAGGCCGTTCAGAACGCGGTCGATGGTCGCTGCGAACGTCACCGCCGTCATGGTCATGCCGATCAGCGTCACCGGAATGTTGTCGACCTTCCAGTCGCCGGCGATCGGCTTGAGGTTGGCCGTCACCATCAGGCCGCCGGCGCCGACGATCACGAACATGAAGTACATCAGCCAGAAGATCGGCTGACGGATCACTTCGGTCGGGTTGTAGTTGCGGCGGCTCTGGACGAGGTTGGTGTTCTGAGTGACCGCGGGCACCTGGCCTTCCTTGGGCGCGAACAGGAAGAAGGCGAGGATGACGATGATGATGCCCTGGCCGAGACCGAAATACAGGAAGGTGGTCTGGAAGCCGGAGTCGCGGATCATGGCCTGGATCGGCGCGACGGTGAGCGCCGAGCCGGCGCCGAAGCCGGCCGCGGTGATGCCGGCCGCGAGGCCGCGCTTGTCGGGAAACCATTTCAGCGCGTTGCCGACGCAGGTGCCGTAGACGCCGCCGGCGCCGATGCCCGCGATGATCATGCCGAGATAGTAGCCGTTGAGCGAGGTGGCGTAGGCGTTGATCATCCAGCCGATCGCGCAGAGCACGCCGCCGACGAGCACGACGATGCGCGGGCCGTATTTGTCGACGAACCAGCCCTCGACCGGCACGAGCCAGGTTTCGAACAGCACGAACAGGGTGAAGGCCCACTGGATCGACGCGCGATCCCAGCCGAAGGTCTTGGCGATATCTGGGACGAAGAAGGTCCAGCCATATTGATAGTTGGCGATCATCACCATCGCCAGGACGCCAACCGCGAGCTGCGTCCAGCGATAGGCGTCGCTTACTCTTGCAGATGCGGGCGCCCCCGCGTGAGCCAAGTCCGTCATGTTTCCTCCAGGCTGTCTATTCTTGTCCTAACAGCTATGCGGAGTTTGGTATATGATATGCCAATAAACAAGCGGATTCATCGAGCCCGTGCCCGCTGCTAGGCCAGCGATCGATGAAAAAAGCCTGCAGAAGCAAGGCAAATCGTTGCAGCGACAATACGACGCAGCAGAGGATATTTGTAGTTCAACTATCGGAGCAAGGGCGAGTTTATGTGGCGAGCGCCCGCAACCGGTTGTAGCCCTGCTGGATCGCCGACCAGAACAGCGCGATCAACCCGAGTGCCATGATGGTGCCGACCAGCCCGTTGGAGAAGAAGATCGCGAGCGATCCCTGGGATCCCAGCAGTGACTGCCGGAAGGCCTCCTCGGCCTTGTCGCCGAGCACGATGGCGAGCACCAGCGGCGCGAGCGGATAGCCGCACTTCTTGAACAGATAGCCGAGCACGCCGAACACCAGCATCAGCACCACGTCGAACGTGCTCGAGTGCACCGAATAGGCGCCGATGGCACAGAGCACGAGGATGAGCGGTGCGATGATGCTGAAGGGAATGCGCAGGATCGCCGCGAAGACCGGAACGCAGGTCAGCACGACGAGCAGGCCGGCGAGGTTGCCGAGATACATCGAGGCGATCAGGCCCCAGACGAATTCCTTCTGCTCGACGAACAGCATCGGGCCGGGCTGCAGGCCCCAGATCAAGAGGCCGCCGAGCAGCACCGCCGCCGTGGGGGAGCCGGGCACGCCGAGCGACAGCATCGGCAGCAGCGCCGCCGTGCCTGCCGCATGGGCTGCCGTCTCCGGAGCGACGACGCCTTCGATCTCGCCATGGCCGAAATTCTTGCCGCGCTTGGAAAGGCGCTTGGCGATGCCGTAGCTCATGAACGAGGCCGGCGTGGCGCCGGCGGGGGTGATGCCCATCCAGCAGCCGATCAGGCAGGAGCGCAGCGACGTGACCCAATAGGCCGGCATCTCCTTCCAGGTGTGCAGCACGACACGCAGATTGATCTGCGCATTGCCGCCGCGGAAACTCAGGCCTTCCTCCATCGTGAGCAGGATCTCGCCGATGCCGAACAGCCCGATCACGGCGATCAGGAAGTCGAAGCCGTTGAGCAGTTCAGTGACGCCGAAGGTGAGGCGGAGCTGGCCGGTGATGGAATCCAGGCCGACAGCCGCGAGTGCGAAGCCGATCATCATCGCCGCAATCGTCTTGAAGGGTGGCTCCTTGCTCAGGCCGACGAAGCTGCAGAAGGCGAGAAAATAGACGGCGAATTTCTCGGCCGGGCCGAACTGAAGCGCGAAGCCAGCGACCAGCGGCGCGATCAGCGTGATCATGATGACCGCGAACAGCGCGCCGACGAAGGACGAGGTGAACGCTGCCGTGAGCGCCTCGCCCGCCTTGCCCTGCTGCGCCATCGGGTAGCCGTCGAAGGTGGTGGCGACCGACCATGGTTCGCCGGGGATGTTGAACAGGATCGAGGTGATGGCGCCGCCGAACAGCGCGCCCCAATAGATGCAGGACAGCATGATGATCGCCGAGGTCGGCGGCATGCTGAAGGTCAGCGGCAGCAGGATCGCGACGCCGTTGGCGCCGCCCAGTCCCGGCAGCACGCCGATGATCACCCCGAGCACGATGCCGAGGATCATCACCATGATGTTGAACGGTTGGAGGGCGACTGCGAAGCCGTGAAACAGATTGGCGAGTTCTTCCATACCAGCTTGGTCCTGCAACCCTCAGCGGATGAGTTTTCTTGTTAGAGCCCGAGCCAATCCTCGATCGGCCCCTTGGGGAGGGGGACCATGAACCAGCGCTCGAAGATCAGATAGGTCACGACCGGCGTGCCGACCGCGACCGCTGCCACCGTGAGCCAGCCATATTTGCCGAGCCACCGCATGAACCAGGCGATGAAGATCATGGACGCGAGGTAGAGGCCAATGAAGGGAAGGGCGCCGACATAGATCGCCGTCGGCACCACCACGCTCATGACCTGGCGGAGCTGGCCCCATTCGGCGAAGACACGGCCGTCGTTCTCGCGCAGCGTGTTGCGGACATTCATCGCGCTGGCCGCGACGATGAGCAGGCCGACGTAGAACGGGAAGAACCCCGCCCGCGGTCCCTCGGCGCCCCAATTGATCCCAGCCTTCACGCTGCCGATGATCACGATGATCCCGAACAGCGCGATGGCGAGCGTGACGCCGGCCTCGACCGCCTTATGGCTGGGGCCGGCCGATCCACCGTGACTTCTCATGCGAGCCGCTCAGTTCGAGGCCAGGAAGCCGGCTTCCTTCATCAGGAGCTCGTGCCGCTTCTCTTCGGTCTCGACCCACTTCGCGTAGTCCGCACCGGTCATGAAGGTGGTGTTGAAGGCGCCGGTCTTCATGAAGTCCTGCCATTCCGGCGTCTCTCGCACCTTCTTGAACAGGTCGACGTAGTATTCGATCTGGTCCTTGGTGGCCCGTGGCGACATGAAGATGCCGCGCAGCATCAGATATTCGATGTCGAGCCCCTGAGACTTGCAGGTCGGGATGTCCTTCCAGGCCTTGCCGTCGGTGATCGGCTCGTCAAAGCCCATCGGCTTGTCGTCGAACACGCAGAGCGGCCTGACCTTGCCGCCGCGCCACTGCGCCACCGCCTCGATCGGATTGTTGACGGTGGAATCGATGTGGTTGCCCACCAGTTGCACGGCCACTTCGCCGCCGCCCTTGTAGGGGATGTAGGTGAACTTCGCGCCGGTCGCCTTCTCCATGGCTACCGTGATGATCTGGTCTTCCTGCTTCGAGCCGGTGCCGCCCATCTTGAGGGTGCCGCCGGCCTGCTTGACCGCATCGACGTAGTCCTTGGCGGTGGTGTAGGGCTTCTCGGCATTGACCCAGAGCACGAACTCGTCGAGCGCCAGCATCGCGACGGGAGTGAGGTCCTTCCAGTTGAACGGAATGCCGGTCGCGAGCGGCGTCGTGAACAGGTTCGACAGCGTGATGATGATCTTGTGGGGATTGCCGGCCGACGCCTTGACGTCGAGGAAGCCTTCGCCGCCGGCGCCACCGGACTTGTTGATCACGACCAGCGGCTGCTTCATCAGGTTGTGCTTGGTGACGATGCCCTGGATCGTCCGGGCCATCTGATCGGCACCGCCGCCGGTGCCAGCCGGAACGATGAACTCGACCGGCCGGACAGGCTCCCATCCCGCCAGAGCCGGGATATGCCCTGCCATCAGGGCGATGCCAGCCATAACGGCCACGCGCACGGAACGCTTCATCGACGCTTTCTCCCCTTCATTCCCGAGAGCGCACGGCTTCTTCCGGCCGCTGTGCCCAATCGAACCACCGACCTGTCGAGCCCGCCGGTGTCATCCCCACCGTGACCAGCTTCAGGCCGTCGCCAGCCCCGGACTTCCTTGCCATGCCCATGCAGCCAAAAGTTGTGTTGGCAGCCGGGATCAGGCAGCAAGAGGAGCATCCGCAGCAAATCGACCGATTTGATTTTGGTATGAAGAGGTGACCGACCGCAATTGAGGAGATCGGGTGGGACGCCCACGGGGCCAATATGTCGCAGGTCGCGTGGGGGTCGCAAAAGCAAAAGCCCCGGAGATCCGGGGCTCTTGGTTGGGCTTCGAGGGTTGCCTGCGCGCGCGAAGCGCGCCGAGCCTCAGAGGCCGAAATAGGGCAGGTCGCCGTTGCGGTTGGCGGCGCGGGCGCTGGTCATCAGCACGCGGTCGAGGGTCGCCAGCAGGCGGCCGAACAGCGACACGGGCTGGACGAGGGGGAGGGCGACGGTCTTGGCCATGGTTTGTCTCCTTCAGTGAGGCGGTATGACGTTCTGACTGAGGAGAATTTACGTATACCAGATGCCAGATACAACGGATTATATTGCATGGCGGTATGAGCGTTTTGCGATGCAGCAGGAATGTGACGATTTGGATTTTCAATCGAAATTTGACTTCGCATGCAGAAAGAGCCGCCCAATGGGGAGCTCTGAGCAGTTGAAGGGTAATTAGATACGCATTCGCGGCTATGCGACGGCTTGCCTGCCGCGGCTGGCTCGCCCACGACGATCCGGGGATCGCGGCCACTGCTGGACACCTCCCAGGTGCGCTCTGATCGCGTGCTCCGCGTGCAACGCGAGGGAACAATGGCGCGGGGCCAGGGAACCGTGCCGCCCGGGCCGCAGTTACCCTGCAATCGCACGGAGCGGCATGACCGGATGTTGATCGTTCAGTTCGGCGCGCTGTATCTCTTCTAGAAACGTATCATCGGCGAAGGAAAGGCCATGCGCGCCTTGATCCTGGCACTGTCCCTCCTAGCGATCGCCGGAAGCGCGCAGGTCGCTCACGCTGGTCTGAGCAGCACACCTCGTGAAGCGTCGGCACCCGCCGATACCGTGATCGCTGCCCAGGACGCCAATCAGCAGGCCGAGAACCAGATCGGCCTCACCAAGGCGAAGCGTCGCGCGGTGCAACGAGGGCTGACCAGGCTCGGGTTCGGCACCAAGATCAACGGGACGTTCGACGAACAGACCCGCGCCGCCCTCGCCCATTGGCAGGAGGAGCGCGGCTACCCCACGACCGGCTTCCTCAATGCCGCCCAGCACAAGGTCCTGATGGACGCGGCCGCCGAGGCTGCCAAATCCGACCGCCAAGCCCGTCGCAGCACGGGACGCGCGCGACATCAGCGCAATGTCGGAGGTCCCATCGGCGCGATCGGCGGTGCGATGCACCGCGTGGTGGGCGGAATTTTCGGCAGGTAAGCGTTCAACCTCGAAAGAGCTGGAGGACGGCCATCGCAACCTGGCACGTTGTAGGACGGTTGTGACCACGATTCGCCGGGCGAACTCATGTTACCAGAGCATGCGCATGGCGGCGTGGATGTCGGGGGATGAAGCAGATCGGATCAACTTGCTTTGACCACTACGAGTCCTCCCACCCCTTGCGGGATGCGGCCTGGCCGGCCGCCGGATACGAAGAGGCTGTCGCATCTTCGGCAGATGTCTGCTGTGGCTCTCAACGACACCGTCGCAATCAATGACCTCTGGGCCCGAAATGGGCCAAGCACGTCACTTCACGTCGCCCAGGTCGGCGGCCCGGCCGAGCCGAGAGTCACCGCTATCAGTCGTTGCGTCGTTGCGCGCACGCGGCAGATAGATCGTGACCGTGGTTCCCTTGCGGAGCTCACTCTCGATCACCGCGACACCGCCGCATTGTTTGGCAAATCTATAAACGCTGGCGAGACCGAGCCCGGTGCCTTTGCCCGGCTCTTTGGTCGTGAACAAGGGCTCGAATGCAACCGCGAGGATTTCAGGCGGCATGCCCGAGCCCGTGTCGGAAACCGCGACTGCCACGTAATCGCCCGAGAGATTGTCGTGCTCGCTGTGCAGCGTCCTATTCATCGTCGATATTTGCACGGTGCCTTCCGCGGTCATGGCATCGCGCGCATTGACGACCAGGTTGATGATCGCCATCTCCAGTTGGGTTGCGTCGCCGCGTACGGGCCAAGCCTCCGATGCGAGGTTGAAGATCAGCTTGCCGATTGTGCCCAGCGACTGCTCCAGCACTCCCTCCATGGCAAGGATCGCCTGATTGATGTCGATGATCGTCACTGCCGACGGCTCTTGGCGTGCGAAGGCCATAAGGGAGCGGACGAGCTGCTGGCCCCGTTTGGCACTAGCCAGGGCATTATTGATACGCAATCGCGAGCGGGGATCATCGATCCGCTCCTCGAGCATATCCAAGTTTCCTAGGATCGGGGTGAGCAGATTTCCGAAATCGTGGGCGATGGTGGCGGCCATCTGGCCAATCGCTTCCAGCTTCTGTGATCGCCGGAGCGACTCCTCGATTTGCGCTTTTTGGTGCTGCGCCTCGTCGCGCTCGACCTCGCGCTGGTTGATCAATTGGGAAGCCGTTGTCAGAGCGTGACCTAGCTCGTTCACCTCCCGAATTTCGACCGTCGGGACATCAATCTTCCTGGACAGTCCCAGCGCAAGCGCCGGGGTCGTCATCGCGCGGATCGAGCGGACGATTCGCCTGCTGATACTTGCCGCCAACAACGCACCGAGCAACAGCACGAGGACCGCGGTAGCGCTCTGGATCATCAGTGCCCATCGCAGATTCGTCGTATAGACGCTCTTGGGAACGCCGAATGCGATCATCCAGCCCGTGATCGACGACCGGTGGTATCCGCCGATGACTGCGATACCTTCCAGCGTCGGGGTCTCGTAGATGCCCTCCTGCGCCCTCGACGTCTGGCGTTGGAATTCAGGCGTTCCCTGCTGGCCGATGAACAGTTCCGGATCTTTGGTCCGGGCGACGATAGTCCCGCCGGTGTCGAGGATCGCCACGATCCAGCCCTCCGGTATCTTCTGCCGCTCCAAGATTACGGCAACATTCGCGGGAAGAATGCCCATCACAAGCGCATACGCGACCCCTTCCCGTCCCGAAACACGGGCACACCGACGGCGATTTGAGGCTGTCTCGATGTGGCTCCGATATAAAAATCGGAAATCGCAGGTCGGCCGGACTCGAAGATGGTGCGGACCAGGCCTGGGATGCTGGTTCTGGGCAACGGCTGACCGTAGGGGACCATCGTGCTGACCAGGAGTTGTCCGGCCGCGTCCGCGATGACAATTACATTGCCTGTCAGCCACTGCAGCAGTTCGCGCGAGTGCTCGTGAAAGGCGGCAAGATCACCGGACTGCAGGTAGGGTGACTTTGCAAGCACCCGCAAGCTCGACTGGACGCTGAGCAGCTCGCGGTCGACCGCCTGCATCAGCGCGCGTGTTGTGGCCACGGTATTGCGTTCTGCATTGTCGCGTGCCGCAATATACGAGTCGGTGATCAGGTAGCCGGCGACCAGCATTGCCGGAACCGTGCAGACCACGAGGAGCAACCCCAACCAGAACCGAATGGATCGACCACGGTTTTCGACAGGAGGTACGCGCCTGGACATGAACTCTTCACCGATAGAGTTTTGGAAAGAACCTCGCGACAGCCCACCATGCAAAACCCTATGAGCCTAAGGCGGGTTCTATTTGATTTGAGTCAAACGCCTACGATGAGAACCCGGGCCAACGCCCCGCCTCCAGGTATGGGATCGGGAATTTTCGCAGCCTCATGCCTGCCCTCAAGCTGAGGGAAGACCATCGTGTCGGTTCAAAGCAGAACTCTGGAATGGGCCTTCGCTACTACAATGTGGGATGCTAGCGAAATGTCTCAGATCGGTCACAAGCGGTCGAACCTCCGGCGACTGTGTCACGTCCGCTGCGTCCCTAATACCGGACATGCCGATACAGGCCCGATCGTCAGCCGTAGGCGGTGATCGCGCGGCTGGCCGTTTGTCCCCCTCTTGGCGGATTTCCACCGGTTAACTTTTCTGAGAGGTGATCTGTATTGATCAGCATGTTGGAGTGCGAGGGTAAAAGCTATTCCCACCGGTCAGTCGCGGGCATCTATCCGGTGACTGGGAGCATCGCGTTCACGTCTGATGCGAGGGAGTACGTCATGAGCCTGTTTTACGAGCCACCATGTCCTAAGTGCCGGAGACCCACAATCTTGGCGCGTATCACGCCCGGTTCGTCTGGTCTTGGTATCCGAACGTTCAAATGCCCCGCGTGTGAGGAAATTCATCAGCGGGTAATCGGATTCGTCGATCCAATGAAATCTCGAACGGTAGAGGGCTGGTTGCGCGGTGAATTGGGAGCGCCGGTGCAGAGCTCCGAGCGTAGCGTGTTCCAAATACACAACTCGACTCTGGAACAAGACAATTCCTTAAATGGAAACTACAAAGCTTGAGAGGTTAGCTCCCGGAGTATCGAGGAGATGCTGTCAGAGCCATAAGGCTTAGGCAGAAATCTGCTTCCCTCCGGTAATCGGCTTCTTTGAACGCATGATGTCCTGAAGTCGCGATGATCTTGATCGGGCCAGCGACCACGCACAAAGTGCGCGAGCTTGAGCCCATCCATCGATCCGGCCATCTGGATATCGGTAAAGACGACATGAATATCCGGGCGCGTTTCTAGGATGGCAATCGCCTCGTCCGCGTTGCTAGCTTTAGCCGCCCTTCGCATCTGTTCTGCCACGCCGAGGGGCTTTTCGGAAGTGAGCACCGCGTCCGCGACTCCGGGCCTCCCCAATTGACGGCCTCACGCGCGCCAATCGGCAAATTATAGGCAATCCAGTCGTCGACGCGAGGATTGCGGAACTGGAACAATTTCTCGTTATGGCTGTTGTCATCCATGATCTCCGGAGTGGATAGATCGAGACGACCTGGGGCAGCAAACCACAATGAAAAGATCATTCACAGCCCTCGGCATTTTCGCGCTTCTGGGAGCGCTGACAGTTGCCTTGCTTGGCTTTGCACCAAAGCTCGAAGCGAGCGAGGTCGCCGCGTTAGCCAAGGGAGACCGGCTGGCAGTGAGAACGGCGTCCGCAAACTGCTCAGCGCAGACGTGGCCTCACTTCACTACATCCTGTCTGCAAAATACGAGTTCAAGCCAAACAATCGTGCAAGCTCGTCTGGTAACGGCCGGCCGCTAAGGCGCCGAAAGCTATCATCGTCCAGCATACGATGGTTCGCCCCGCGCCTGAAGACAATGGCCAGAAAAGTGCCAGCTTGCGAACTGGGCTTCGCAGAAGTGTCGGCCCGGCCGACGCGAATCATGGCGACGCCGTGAAACGCACTTATCCTCCTCTTTTCCAGGGTTTGCATGACCTCCGATTTACCTGAAGTACCAAAAGTCCTCGTTGTCGAGGACGAAATGATGCTGCGTATGCGGGCGGTGGATATTGTGGAAGATGCCGGGTTCTCTCCTGTGCAGGCCGTCGATGCCGACGAGGCGCTCTCTATTCTCGAATCACGCTCTGACATATCGCTCCTCTTTACCGATATTCAGATGCCCGGCAGCATGGATGGGCTCAAGCTTGCTCACGCGGTCCACGACCGCTGGCCGGCCATCAAGATCATTTTGGTTTCCGGCCAAGTTGAGCCTTCCGACGCAGATAGGCCTCAGGACAGCCGCTTCTTTGGCAAGCCGCTAAGCAATGGCCAGATGATCACCGAACTGCAGGCGATGGTCGGTGCGGGCGCACTGACGACGATTCCAGACGCGTCCCTGTTGCCGACAGATAAGAACGGTTACAGCCCGGAAGCAATCGAACTTAAGCGAATATCCGCACAAGAGGCCGCGCTCTCCGCAGAGAATGATAGCCTTCGCTTATTACTTGAGCAGGCCAACATCGATGCCAAGGCCTTGCTCATGCAGTCTTCTATCGACGCAGAGCAGCGCGATGCAGCAGACAAGTTGCAGAAGCTGATCGTGGGCGAACTCCATCATCGCATAAAGAACAACCTCGCAACCGTCAGTGCCATCGCGTCGCAAAGCTTTCGGACCACAACCAGTATCGAGCACGGGCAGAAGGCTATGGAAGGCCGGTTGCTGGCGCTATCGCGCGCCCATGATTTGCTGATGCAAGTCAGTTGGTCGAATGCCAGCCTTACCCGCACCGTGAGCGGCGCAACCGAGCCCTTTGACAGTCAAGGAAACAGACGTTTCCATTTCAATGGGCCAGATATCAAGGTGGCCTCAAGTGCCGTTATTGCCCTCGCAATGACGCTCAATGAACTTTGCACCAACACCATAAAATTTGGCGCACTGTCGACCTCCGCTGGCAGCGTGGAGGTCGCCTGGAAGATAGATGAGGAAAAGCAGCGGCTTTGCCTGACTTGGACGGAACGAGGAGGTCCGCCCGTTCGGCCGCCCACGCGCAGCAGCTTTGGGACGCGCATGATGCAATCCCTCGGTCAGCAGCTCCATGGCCAGGTGCAGCTTTCTTACGAGCCAGCCGGCTTGATCTACTCGCTGGATGTGCCGCTAAGCTCAATCATCGCGAAAGCTTGAGCCATTCCGTCGATCCGGTTCGCAAGACTGTTGAACAGATTCGAGAACTGAGCGCATAAGAATATTACCGATAATCGGATCAACAAAATGATGAAGTTGCAAGCGCTGATAGTGACCATCTTTCTGGCAGCCATTGGAGCCACAGGCGCTGAGGCAGAGTGTGAGATCGCCGACGCCAAGCTGGAAGAAGCTATACAACAGAATCCCAAGCTGCGTGGTCCCGCCAATAGTCAGTCGGTACGCGATCTAAGAAGTTTGCGGGATGCTGCATTCACGCTCCGGTCCTACGGGCGTCAGGAGGACTGTGAGCGTCTTCTAGCAAATATCCGTGAATTGATAGCCGGGCCGCCAATGGGCTCGTTGGGCGATAATGACGAGGAAGATGCCGATAAACAAAACGCAGCGCGGGAGCCGAGAGCTAAACGCGGAGCGGCGCTGGGCAGTCGTGACAAAAAGGACGCAAAGCCGCTTTCAAGGATTGATGAACTCACCCCCGGCTTGAGGACGGACGAAATGATCGGCGCGGAAGTCCGCAGTTCCGACGACAAGATCGTAGGCGAGGTTAGAAATATCGTTTTTGGCACGAAAGATGGCCGAGATTACGCGATCGTCGCTTCTGGCGGCTTTTTTACAACGGGAAAGGAAAGCATCGTCGTGCCGATCAAATCGCTCAAGGTGACGCAGGATCGGTCGAGCTTCTTTCTTCCGATTTCCAGAGAGATCGTGAAAGCCGTGCCCCTCATGCCTGATCAGGACTACTTGTGGCTGTCGGATAAAAAGTGGCGTACCCATAATGACGGGTTTTTTCAGGGGCGCTGAGTACAGATGAACAATCTGGGTTCAGACTATAGGTGCGAGCAAACGCCCATGCTCGTCGGCCCCGATCGTCTGCAACGCTTCAATCGTTTCGTTGACCGTAATGTCCGACCATTCGATCTGGATGAAGAAATCTCCAAGATCGTCGTGAAACTCGGATCGTACGCGTTCATCTGGGCAACCTCGCGCAACTGCCTCAGGATGTCCGCTCCGGGTCTTGGTCGTGTAAAAACGGCCTTGCGGACGTCCGTCCTGACCACGAGGACGCGGGCGTTTCTCAGGCTGTGATTGCCGCGATCAACGGCTTGACCCCGACGATGTTCATGACCCGTGTGAGGTTGTAGGCCAGAACCGATAGGGCCTTCTCGGCGGCTACTTTTGGGAGCGATTTAGTGAGGAAGTGCGTCGCTCCCATACGGGCCTTCATCGTGCCGAACGGATGTTCGACCGTCTCGCGCCGCTGGCGCATCGCTTCCGGGTTTGCGTCAAGGCGCTGCTGCACTGCCTCAAGCAGATGCTCGTGCTCCCACCGTGTAATCCGCCGCTCCGGCCCCGGCGTGCACTGGGATTTGAGCGAACAGGTTTGACAGGCTGTGGTCCAGTAGCGCCGCAACACCTTGCCGTCTTCTTCGTTTGTATAGCGATACGGTAATCGCTCTCCAGCTGGGCAGCGATAGGCATCCTGTTCTGGCAAATAGACAAAGTCCTGCTTACCGAAGCGTCCCTCCGACTTAGCATTTGACGTCTGCGGCTTGGGCAGCGTCACCGTGATTCCGGCCTCGTGGCACGCGAGGATCTCTGGGCTATTGAAGTAGCCGCGATCGGCTACAGCGTCGAGCGTCTCGCTCTTGAGAACGGCCTTTGCCTGTTTGGCCATGTTAGCAAGTTGGGCGCGATCTGAACCGCTGTTCGTGACCTCGTGCGTCACAATCAGATGGTGCTCGGTGTCCACGGCGACCTGTACATTGTAGCCGACAACGCCGGAGCCGCGGCCGCTCGTTGCCATCGAGCGGCTGTCGGGATCGGTCAGAGAGATTTGCTGATCGGACGACGCAAGCATCTGCTTCTCATACGCGGCAAGCTTGCCCATTTCCTCCTTCAGCTTCGTGAGCTTCTCGGCAAGTCTCGTCACCTTCGCAGCCAGCGCCTCTGTCGGCTCCTGGCGGTCGGCCGTGTCAAGTTGGCTCAGATAACGCGCGACGCTCTCCTCCAGCTGAGCACGCCGCCGTTGGACCTTTGCCCGTGTGAAGTTCTTGTCTCGGTTGTTCACGGCTTTGAACTTGCTGCCATCGATGGCGACGCTCGCCGTCGCCAGAAGGCCCATCCCACGGCAGAGTTCGACAAAGCGCGCACAGACCATGCGAAGCGCCAGGCCGTTGTCTTTACGGAAGTCGGCGATGGTCTTGTGATCAGGCGCGAGCCGACCCAGCAGCCACATCACCTCGAGATTGCGGCCGGCCTCCCGTTCGAGCCGCCGGCTCGACTGCACCCGGTTCAGATAGCCGTAGATGTAAAGCTTCAGGAGAACCGAGGGGGGGTACGACGGCCGACCGGTGGCTGTCGGCTCCACCCCTTCAAAACCCATCTCAGACAAATCGAGCGCTTCGACAAATGCGTCGATCACGCGAACGGGGTTGCTCTCGTCAATGAAATCATCGAGGCATTCAGGCAACAGCGTCCATTGCCCACGATCCGCCTCTTCAACGAAGCGCCTCATCGATTCCCCCAAAAGAATCACTGGAGAATCATAACAGCCGCGCAGCGTTTTCACACAGCCAGGGTCCTAAGCCGTCGAATTCTCTACGACTGGGACAGGCGTCATCCAGACGCTCGCGTCGACATTGCAAATTTATCTAGCTAAGATCGACAACTATTGTTGTCCTCAGCTGGTCGATCGAACTGGAAGCGTTGGACGTTGGAGCCGGATATGGACGTCCCGAAAAGGCGCCTCATTTGGGACCTTGTGCAAGGAGGCCTCTCGGAGGAATCCTTCATCGCGCAATTCGGCGCAAATCCGCGAACTACGCCCGAGATCGTTCGCGTCGAGCTTGAGGAGAGTTTGACAGAGAGGTCGACCGATAACCTCAGATTTGCGTTTGCCGGTCACCATTGACTGCCTGTATCGGACGGCGTTGCGCAAGCATGATTATCTCGCCTACAACGACAACGAATCCCTGGCAATCAAGTGCATCTGGGCGCTGCATGATATCGGTACGCCCGAGGCAGCCGAGAAACTCCAACGTTTATCGCAGTCTGATTTGTCAGCGCGCGTGCGCGAGAAAGCTCTCAAGCGACTATCGGCGCTGGCGGTGACGCGACCCGGTGCCAGCTTATCGCCGCGCAAGAGACCAAAAGGTTCGGCCCGACTGGGATTTGGGTGGATCTCAGCGCGACAAGTAGGGCAGCGGGCGATATCCTTCGCAGAAGCGTGCCAAGGAGACGTCAAGTCTCGGTGGGCGGGAATCAAAAAGCCGCCGGGCGATGCCGGCGGCTTGATGTCGGTGGGAGGTAGGTGCTGCGGCGCTCGCGCCGCTCCTGCCTTGGTGCTGCGTTGCCGCTTACTCAGCAGCTTCCTTGCGCGGCGGATCGAGTGCACCGGAGTCGTGGATCTCGGCGACCTGGTGGTCGCTGAAGCCCAGCACCTGGCGCAGGATCTCGTCGGTGTGCTCGCCGAGCAGCGGCGAGCGCGTGACGTCGGCCGGGCTGTCCGACAGCTTGATCGGGTTGCCGACCGAGAGATACTTGCCGCGGGTCGGGTGGTCGACCTCGACCAGGGTGCCGGTCTTGCGCAGCGACTCGTCCTCGGCGATCTCCTTCATCGACAGGATCGGGCCGCAGGGGATGTCGAACTCGTTCAAGATGTCCATGGCCTCGAACTTGGTCTTGGTCATGGTCCACTGCTCGATGCGGCCGAAGATCTCGTTCAGGCGCGGCAGGCGGGCAGCGGGCTTGGCGTAGTTCGGGTCGGTCTTCCAGGTCGGCTCGCCGATTACGTCGCAGATCTTCTCCCAGACCGGGGCCTGGGTGATGAAGTAGATGTAGGCGTTCGGGTCGGTTTCCCAGCCCTTGCACTTCAGGATGCGGCCGGGCTGGCCGCCGCCGGAATCATTGCCGGCGCGCGGCACGGCGTCGCCGAACGGCACGCCCTCGCCGAACTGGCTGTATTCCTTCAGCGGGCCGTGCTCGAGGCGCTGCTGGTCGCGCAGCTTGACGCGGCAGAGGTTCAAGACGCCGTCCTGCATCGCGGCGGTGACGCGCTGGCCACGGCCGGTGTGGGTGCGCTGATAGAGCGCGGTGACGATGCCGAGCGCCAGGTGCAGGCCGGTGCCGGAATCGCCGATCTGCGCGCCGGTGACCAGCGGCAGGCCGTCACGGAAGCCGGTGGTCGAGGCGGCGCCGCCGGTGCACTGCGCGACGTTCTCATAGACCTTGCAGTCCTCGTAGGGACCAGGGCCGAAGCCCTTGATCGAGGCGACGATCATCTTCGGGTTGATCGCCTGGATCTTCTCCCAGGGGAAGCCCATGCGATCGAGCACGCCGGGGCCGAAATTCTCGACCAGCACGTCGCACTTCTTGATCAGCTCGGTCAGAACCTCCTTGCCCTTGGGGTTCTTGGTGTCGAGCGTGATCGACCGCTTGTTGTGGTTCAGCATCGTGAAATAGAGGCTGTCCACGTTGGGAATGTCCTGAAGCTGGCCGCGGGTGATGTCACCCACGCCCGGCCGCTCGACCTTGATCACGTCGGCGCCGAACCAGGCCAGCAGCTGCGTGCAGGTCGGTCCGGACTGGACGTGGGTGAAATCGAGAATGCGAACGCCCTCGAGCGCCTTGGTCATGTCTTGCTCTCCGTAACGATTGGTCATCCCGCGACAGCGGGCATCTGATGTCCTTGCGGGTGGCCTTTACTTCTTCTTCGTCAGCACGCTCTGCGGATTGAGGTTGCCGATACGGCCGCTCTCGGATCCCGCAGCAGGATCGATCACGGCGTTGATCAAGGTCGGCTTGCCGGAATCCATCGCTTCGTTGACGGCGCGCTTCAGCTCGTCTGGCGAGGTCGCGTTGACGCCAACGCCGCCGAAGGCCTCCATCATCTTGTCATAGCGCGCGCCCTTGACGAACACGGTGGTCGCCGGGTCGTCGCCCGCCGAGTTCTGGTCGGTGCCGCGATAGATGCCGTCGTTGTTGAAGATAACGACGCAGATCGGAAGATTGTAGCGACAGATCGTCTCGACCTCCATGCCGGAGAAGCCGAAGGCGCTGTCGCCCTCGATCGCCAGCACCGGCTTACCGGTCTCGACGGCGGCGGCGATCGCCGAGCCCATGCCGATGCCCATGACACCCCAGGTGCCGACGTCGAGGCGCTTGCGCGGCTGGTACATGTCGATGACGCCGCGGGCGAGGTCGAGCGTGTTGGCGCCCTCGTTGACCAGGATCGCGTCCGGACGCTCCTTGATGATGGTGCGGAGCACGCCGAGCGCGCCGTGATAGTCCATCGGTGAGTTGTTGTTCATCAGCCGCGGCGCCATCTTGGCGACGTTGTCCTCGCGCTTCTTCTGCACCGCGCTCAGCCACTCGACCGAAGCCTTGGGCCAGTTGCTGCCCATCGCCTCGCTGAAAGCCGTGACGACCGAGCCGATGTCGCCGACCACGGGGGCCGCGATCTCGACGTTGGAGTCCATCTCCTTCGGCTCGATGTCGACCTGGATGAACTTCTTCGGCTGTTCGCCCCAGCTCTTGCCCTTGCCGTGCGACAACAGCCAGTTGAGGCGGGCGCCGATCAGCATGACGACGTCGGAGTCCTTCAGCACGGTCGAGCGCGCCGCGCCGGCGCACTGCGGATGCAGGTCGGGCAGCAGGCCCTTGGCCATGCTCATCGGCAGGAACGGCACGCCGCTCTTCTCGACGAAGGTCTTGATCGCCTCGTCGGCCTGCGCGTAGGCCGCGCCCTTGCCGAGGATGATCAGCGGACGTTTCGCGTTCTTCAACAGATCGAGCGCGCGCTTCACCGAGTCGGGCGAGGGGATCTGCGCCGGGGCCGGATCGATCACCTTGACCAGTGAGGCCGCGCCGGCTTGCGCGTTCATCACCTGGCCGAACAGCTTTGCCGGCAGGTCGAGATAGACGCCGCCCGGACGTCCCGAGACGGCGGCGCGGATCGCGCGGGCGAAGCCGATGCCGATGTCCTGGGCGTGCAGCACGCGGAACGCCGCCTTGCACAGCGGCTTGGCGATCGCGAGCTGATCCATCTCTTCATAGTCGCCCTGCTGAAGGTCGACGATCTCTCGCTCCGAGGAGCCCGAGACCAGGATCATCGGGAAGCAGTTCGTCGTCGCATGCGCGAGCGCAGTGAGTCCGTTGAGAAAGCCGGGAGCGGAGACGGTGAGGCAGACGCCCGGCTTCTTGGTGAGGAAGCCGGCGATCGCGGCGGCGTAGCCGGCGTTCTGCTCGTGACGGAAGGAGAGCACGCGGATGCCTTCAGCCTGCGCCATGCGACCGAGATCGGTGATCGGAATGCCCGGCACGTTGTAGATCGTGTCGATCCCGTTCAGCTTCATCGCGTCGATGACGAGATGAAAACCGTCCGTGAGCTCCTCGTGCGTGTCGGGTGCCTCGGTCTTAACAGCAGTCTGCGCCATGCGCCTCTCTCCCTGGTCGTCTACGAAGGCGCTTTGCGGCGTCTTCTTCTGTTTGAACCTGTCAGCTGAATAATTCCTGGCCGTGCGTCTCGACATAGGTCGCGAGGCCCAGCGTGTGATCACGGGCGCGCTTCTCGGCGAGCTCGGTGTTGCGTTCCTCCAGCGCCTCGATGATCGCGAGATGCTCGGGCAGGGAGGCCGCGATACGATCGGTGCGCCCGATCGTGAGCTGGCGATAGCCGCGCACGTGCAGCAGGATGTCGTTGGTCATGTCGACCAACACGGGCGATTCCGACAGCGAGATCAGCGCCTGATGAAACGCGATGTTCGCCTTGGAATACTCCTCGACGTGCTCCTGCGGCGGGCGGTCCTTGCCGAAGTCCTTGAAGTAGTCGCGCAGCGCCGAGATGTCCTTCTTGCGCGCGATCGTCGTGATCAGCCGCGCCGCCATGCTCTCAAGCGCCGCCCAGGCGCGGATCATGTCGACGATCTCGCTCTTGGTCCGGCGCACCACGACGATGCCACGGCGCGGCACGGTCTTCACGAAGCCGTCCTGCTCCAGCATCGCGATCGCTTCGCGAATGGGCGTGCGGCTGACACCGAGGCGCTCGGAGAGAGCGCGCTCGTCGAGCATGACAGGCTCGGGCGAGGCGTAGATGTCCATCTTCAGAATGGCTTCTTTCAAGGCCTCATAGGCCTTATTCTTGAAGCTCGTCTCCGGGGCGATGCGAGCGATCGCGATGTCGGCCTCGGCCATGATGGGCAATGCCTTGTTCGTTTTTTCTGTAGACAAGACCGTCTCCTCTCCTTGGGAGATGCTTGTTTACAGCATTTTGCGTCCAAGTTTTTTGGCATACCAGATGCCAGGATGTCAAGCTGCGAGCTTTTTCAGCGTGTCCACATCTTCGTCGCGCTTGACAAAGTTTGCGTCTGGCATACCAAATGCCATAAACGACCAGCAATCTCCAGGAGGAAGCCCCGATGTCTGACGCCATCCCGAATGCCAAGGCCACGATCCGAGACGTTCTCGATCGTGTGAAGGCGGATAAACGCACCAGCCTCACCGCGCCCGAAGGCAAGATCGTGTGCGACGCCTACGGCATTCCGGTGCCGAAGGAGGGCCTGGCGAAGTCTGCGGCCGAGGCGGCCAAGCTCGCGGGCGACATGGGTTTTCCGGTCGTGATGAAGATCGTCTCGCCGGACATTCTGCATAAGACGGAAGCCGGCGGCGTCATTGTCGGCGTCAAGACTGCCGACGATGCGAAGACAGCGTATGAGACCATTCTCGCGAATGCGAAGAAGTACAAGGCCGACGCCAAGATCGAAGGCATCCAGGTGCAGCAGATGCTGACCGGCGGTACCGAGGTGATCGTCGGTTCGATCACCGACGGTTCGTTCGGCAAGCTGGTGGCCTTCGGCCTCGGCGGCGTGCTGGTCGAGGTGCTGAAGGATGTGACATTCCGCCTCGCCCCCGCGACCAAGGACGATGCCCTGTCGATGCTCGACGGCATCCAAGCCCACGAAATGTTGAAGGGCGTGCGCGGCGGCGATGCCGTGAGCCGCGAGGCGCTGGCGGACGTCATCGTCAAGGTGTCGAAGCTGGTCAGCGATTTCCCTGAAATCGTCGAGCTCGACCTCAATCCGGTGTTCGCGACCAAGACCGGCGCGATTGCGGCCGACGTCCGCATCGTCGTCGATTTCGACTACAAGCCCCGTCCGGCGCCGCGCTCGAACGAGGAAATCGTCACCGCGATGAACCGCATCATGAAGCCCCAGGCGGTCGCCGTGATCGGCGCCTCCGCCGAGGACGGCAAGATCGGCAACTCCGTGATGAAGAACCTGATCAACGGCGGCTACAAGGGCCAGATCTACCCGATCCACCCGAAGGCCTCCGAGATCCTCGGCTACAAGGCCTACAAGAGCGTCAAGGACGTGCCCGGCGTGATCGACACGGCGGTGTTCGCGATCCCCGCCAAGTTCGTCGCCGGCGCGCTGACCGAATGCGGCGAGAAGCAGATCCCCGGCGCGGTGCTGATTCCCTCGGGCTTTGCCGAAGCCAACGAGCCGGAGCTGCAGGCTGAGATCGTCGAGATCGGCAAGAAGTACAATGTCCGCCTGATGGGGCCGAACATCTACGGCTTCTACTACACGCCGGCCAATCTCTGCGCGACCTTCTGCACCGCCTACGACGTCAAGGGCCACGCGGCGCTGTCGTCGCAGTCGGGCGGCATCGGCATGGCGATCATCGGTTTTTCGCGCTCGGCGAAAATGGGTGTGTCTGCCATCGTCGGCCTCGGCAACAAGTCCGATATCGACGAGGACGATCTGCTCGCCTTCTTCGAGCAGGACCCCAACACCAACCTGATCGCGCAGCACTGCGAGGACCTCAAGGACGGCCGCGCCTTTGCGGAAGCCGCCAAGCGCGTCTCCAAGAAGAAGCCGGTCATCGTGCTCAAGGCCGGCCGCACCTCGGCTGGCGCCAAGGCGGCCTCGTCGCACACCGGCGCGCTCGCCGGCAACGACAAGATCTATGAGGACGTGCTGAAGCAGTCGGGCGTCATCCGTGCCCGCTCGCTGCGCCAGCTGCTCGAGTTTGCCCGTGGCGTGCCGGTGCTGCCGACGCCGAAGGGTGAGAACGTCCTCATCATCACCGGCGCCGGCGGCTCGGGCGTGCTGCTGTCCGATGCCGTCGTCGACAACGGCCTGTCGCTGATGACCATGCCGCCGGATCTCGATGCCGCCTTCCGCAAGTTCATCCCGCCGTTCGGTGCCGCCGGCAACCCGGTCGACATCACCGGCGGCGAGCCGCCGATCACCTATGTGAACACGGTCAAGCTCGGCCTGTCGGACGAGCGCATCCACGCGCTGATCCTCGGCTACTGGCACACGATCGTGACCCCGCCGATGGTGTTCGCGCGCAACATGGTCGAGGTGAAGAAGGAGATGGAGGCCAAGGGCTTCGTCAAGCCGATCGTCGCCTCGCTCGCCGGCGACGTCGAGGTCGAGGAGGCCGCCGAATATCTCTACCAGAACGGCATCCCGGCCTATGCCTATTCGACCGAGCTGCCGGTCGAGGTGCTCGGCGCCAAGTACAAGTGGGCGCGCGGCGCGGGCCTGCTCTAAGTCAAATCGATGCGAATGCCGCTCCGGCGTCTCGCCGGGGCGGCACTTTCTTTGATAGCGTGACGAAGCAAGATCCGTCCGTCCGGCAACGGCGCCGCCTGTGAGGGCGGTGCAGAGAGGCGCCACGTGATCCGTCGCAAGACGATCGAGCCACGCGCGGATGCTGCGGCCGAACCCCGCGACGGCGGCGTGCAATCCGTCGGCCGCGCGCTCCAGATCCTGGAGATTCTCGCCGAAGACGACGAAGGTTATCGCCTCAGCGATCTCGCCGTCCGTGCCGGGCTTTCGACCTCGACCGTTCATCGCCTGCTGACCACGCTCGAGAAGCGCCGCTTCGTCCAGTTCGACCGCATGGAATCGAAATGGCACGTCGGCGCGCAGAGCTTTGCCGTCGGCGCGACCTTCACGCGTCGGCGCAATTTCGTCGCGTTGGCGATTCCCTATCTGCGAAGGCTGCGCGACCAGTCGCGCGAGACCGCCAATCTCGCCGTCGTCGACGATGAATCGCTGATGGTTCTGCTGCGGCTGGACAGCCGCGAGATCATGCGCTCGCTGACCAAGGTCGGGGGCCGCCTCGCCATGGTCGCCTCCGGCATGGGCAAGGCGGTGCTCGCGACCTATTCCGATGACGACGTCAACGGCATCATCCACCGCCAGGGCATGCCGCGCCTGACCGAGAAATCGATCATCCGCGCCAGCGACCTGTTCCGCGAGCTCGAGACCATCCGCCGCCAGGGCTACGCCGTCGACGACGAAGAGGCACGCCTCGGCCTGCGCTGCATCGCCGCCGTCGTCCACGATTCCTGCCGCGAGCCGGTGGCCGCCATCTCGGTCTCGGGCCTGGCGAGCCGGTTGACGGAGGATCGGGTGCCCGTGGTCGGAGGGATGGTGCGGGATATCGCGGCGGAGCTGACTGCGGCGCTCGGCGGCGTGACGCCACCGGCCGGAACGTTTCGGTAACAGGACGTTTCGGCAACGTGCAACGTTTCGATGACGGTGCATCTAACTCCAATGCACGGGCGGAGGGGTGAGTGCACCCTAGCCGGAATGATTCCCTCGTTCGTCCCTCGTTTGTCGTTCGGGGCGGCTTCTGTCCCGAATTCAGCTCAACCCTTTCCTCGCGTGCCGTTGAGCGATTTCGCGCTTCTGCTCGTTGCCGACATGCAATCTCTATGATACTCGGCTGATAGATATAATTTAAAGTTGTTGCGGCGCTTGCTAAGCTAAGCGGAGTCGGTGCGCCGACCGTCCCGCAAAACTGGAGCGTCGGGCGATGACAAATGTTGTTCGCCCTGAAGCCGGCCAACGTTCTGAAGCCGCGGCCTCATTGTGAAGGCCTTGCAAACGAAGGGAGCTCGATATGGTCACTCATGTGCGGACGAAATCGCGATCAACCAACCACGGCGACGACTTGACTGCGTGGCATCGACGAAGGAGGGGCGGGAGCATTCCGATCATCGGTGCCTTGGCCCTGGGCCTGTTATTTGCCTCCGAATCAGCATTCGCCCAGGCCCAGGCCCCAGGCCCGGGCACTTGCACAGCCGTCAAGCGTGCGCACCCGAAGGGACCTCATTGCGTCCTCACGCAAAACCATTGCATCAAACCCAACAAGCCGCACATGATGCTCACGGCAGCAGGCTGCAACTGCGTCTGCGCGCCGTAGCAGCAGTGAGCATTGCCGCGTTATGAAGGAGCGTCCATAAGGACGCTTCGGCACCGCCTGAGTTGCTGTCGAGCTCCCTTGGTCGTCGGCTCGAGCGTTGGGCAATCCGATGTTGCGGTCCGTCTCCGACGACAACGGGCATTTCGAGGGGAGGGAGGAGGGGGCTATTCACCCGCTGCTCAAGCCGTGGTCAGGGCTGCCGATCTATTTGGGCTTGTCGGGACGCGTGCATCGCGCAACCATCGCCGTGCATCGCCCAACACGTCCAGCGAGTTCGTGCCATGACCAAACTCACCCGCTTCTCGGTCGCCTCCCTGCACACCATGACGCGGCGGCTCGCCGACGTCGCATCGGGTCGCGCCGCATCCGATCTCGTCATCACCGGCGCCCGCGTGCTGTCGACCTATTCGGAGCGCATTCTCCCGAACCGCGAGCTGTGGATCACCGGCGGGCGCGTCGCGGCGGTGAAGCCGGCCGGGGCGCACAAGGCGATACCGAGCGGGTTCGCGATCTACGACGCGGCCGGCGGCATCATCGCGCCCGGCCTCGTCGATCCGCACATCCACATCGAATCCTCGATGGTGACGGCCTGCGCCTATGCCGAGGCTGCGCTGCTCAACGGCACCACGACGATCTTCTGCGACAGCCACGAGATCGGCAACGTCATGGACGTCGCCGGCGTTGAGGCGATGCTGGAGGATGCGCGGCAGGCGCCGCTGTCGATCTTCCTCACCGTGCCCTCGACCGTGCCGGCGACCTCGGCGGCGCTGGAGACGGCGGGCGGCGATCTCACGCCGGACAAGATCGCCGGCCTGTTCGATCGCTGGCCGGAGGCGGTCGCGCTCGGCGAGAAGATGGATTTCGTGCCGGTCTGCATGGGCGACGAGCGCAGCCATGCCATCCTTGCGGCGGCTTTGCAGCGCGGACGGCCGGTGTCCGGGCATGTCTATGGCCGCGAGTTCGTCGCGGCCTATGCCGCGAGCGGCGTCACCGATACGCATGAGGCGATCGACCGCGACATCGCCGACGACCTGCTCGATGCCGGCGTCTGGATTTTTCTGCGCGGTGGTCCGCCGACGACGCCGTGGCACAGCCTGCCGCAGGCGATCCGCACCGTCACCGAGCTCGGCGCCTCGCACAAGCGCACCGCCGTGTGCACCGACGATCGCGATGCCGATGATCTCATGCTGTTCGGCCTCGACTGGGTGGTGCGCGAGGCGGTGAAGGCGGGGATGTCGCCGGAGCAGGCGTGGTCGATGGGCTCGCTGCACGGCGCGACGCGCTTTGCGATGGATGGCGAGATCGGCGGTCTCGGCGGTGGCCGCCGCGCCGATCTGGTGCTGCTCGACGACGGCCTGAAGCCGCAATCGACCTGGTATGGCGGCGAGCTGGTGGTGGACAAAGGCAAGATCACGCCGCGTCTCGATCAGGCGCTGTCGCAGCGCTATCAGTACCCGAAGGCCGCCTATGCCACGGTGAAGCTGCCAAGACAGATGACGCTGACGCCGGAGCTGCCCACCAAGGCCTGCACCGTCAATGCGATCAAGACGGCGCTGCCCGGCATCACGCTGATCCACGAAAAGGTCGCGATCGAGCCGGCCAACGATTGGGAGACGCTGTTTGCGCGCTACGGTCTCTGCTTCGTCGCCGTGATCGAGCGCCACGGCAAGTCGGCCGGCAATGTCGCGCATGGCCTCCTCAAGGATTTTGGCCTCAAGCGCGGCGCCGTCGCCTCCAGCGTCGGCCATGACAGCCACAACATCATCGTCGCCGGCACCAACGAGGCCGACATGCAGGCCGCCGTCGCCGCGATCGGCGCGCAGCAGGGCGGCGTCTGTGTCGTGGCCGACGGCAAGGTGCGGGCGATGGTTCCATTGCCGATCGCCGGCCTGTTGTCGGACAAGCGCGTCACCGAGGTCGCCGAGGAGGTGAAGCTGCTCAAGAAGGAATGGGCGGAAGCCGGCTGCACCATTCCCTACATGGGCTTCAATTTGATTCCTCTATCGGTCATTCCGGAAATTCGTATCACCGACAAGGGCCTCGTGCTGGTGCCGCAGATGGAGCTTGCGCCGCTGTTCGAATAGCACCATCGAACCGTCATGCTGTTAGGACATGTCATCTGTTTGTCGTCCTAACTAACTGAGGCCACCCGTGTTTTGCCGGGCGTGCCGCATCGTGGGAAAAATCGACGACTGAATTGAGATCGCAGCCGTCAGCAGCGATCCTCGCGCATCAACCAAAAGAGGAAGCGCGAGATGGCGAAGATGCGGGCGATCGATGCTGCGGTGCGAATCTTGGAGAAGGAAGGCGTCACCTGCGCCTTCGGCGTTCCCGGCGCGGCGATCAATCCGCTGTATTCCGCGCTGCAACGGCGCGGCTCGATCCGCCACATTCTCGCCCGCCACGTCGAGGGCGCCTCGCACATGGCCGAGGGCTACACCCGCGCCAAGGCCGGCAACATCGGCGTGTGCATCGGCACCTCGGGCCCAGCCGGCACCGACATGATCACCGGGCTCTATTCGGCGATCGCAGACTCCATTCCGATCCTCTGCATCACCGGCCAGGCGCCGCGCGCGCGGCTCCACAAGGAGGATTTCCAGGCCGTCGACATCGAGCAGATCGCCAAGCCCGTGACCAAGTGGGCGGTCACGGTGCGCGAGCCCGGGCTCGTGCCGCGGGTGTTCAGCCAGGCGTTCCACATCATGCGCTCGGGCCGTCCGGGCCCGGTGCTGATCGACCTGCCGCTCGACGTGCAGCTCGCCGAGATCGAGTTCGACGACGAGACCTACACGCTGCTGCCGGTCTACAAGCCCGCGGCGAGCCGCAAGCAGATCGAGAAGGCGCTGGAAATGCTCAATGCCGCCGAGCGGCCGCTGATCGTCGCCGGCGGCGGCATCATCAACGCCGATGCCAGTGATCTGCTCGTCACCTTCGCCGAGACCGTCAACGTGCCTGTGGTGCCGACCCTGATGGGCTGGGGCGCCATCCCCGACGATCATGTGCTGATGGCCGGCATGGTCGGCCTGCAGACCAGCCACCGCTACGGCAACGCCAACTTCCTGGAGAGCGATTTCGTGCTCGGCATCGGCAACCGCTGGGCCAACCGCCACACCGGATCGCTCGAGACCTACACCAAGGGGCGCAGCTTCGTGCATGTCGACATCGAGCCGACCCAGATCGGCCGCGTGTTCAATCCCGATCTCGGCATCGTCTCGGACGCCAAGGCGGCGCTCGAGCTGTTCATCACCGTCGCGCGCGAGTGGCGCAAGGCGGGCAGACTGCGCGAACGGCAGGCGTGGCCGGCGGCGTGCCAGGATCGCAAGCGCACGATGCTCCGGCGCAGCGATTTCGATCAGGTGCCGATCAAGCCGCAGCGCGTCTATCATGAGATGAACAAGGCGTTCGGCCGCGACACCTGCTATGTCAGCGTCATCGGCCTGTCGCAGATCGGCGGCGCGCAGTTCCTCAGCGTCAACCATCCGCGCCACTGGATCAATGCGGGGCAGGCGGGGCCGCTCGGCTGGACCCTGCCGGCCGCGCTCGGCGTCCGCGCCGCCGATCCCAGGCGCGAGATCGTCGCGCTCTCCGGCGACTACGACTTCCAGTTCCTGATCGAGGAGCTCGCGGTCGGCGCGCAGTTCAACCTGCCTTACATCCACGTCGTCGTGAACAATGCCTATCTCGGCCTCATACGTCAGGCGCAACGCGGCTTCTCGATGGACTATCAGGTGCAGCTCTCGTTCGAGAACATCAACGCGCCGGAGGTCGGCGGCTATGGCGTCGACCACGTCGCGGTCGCGCAGGGCCTCGGCTGCAAGGCGATCCGCGTCACCGACCCGCGCCAGGCGCAGGCTGCGTTCGCGACCGCGCGCGAATGGATGGCGGAATACCAGGTGCCTGTCGTGGTCGAGTTCGTGCTCGAACGCGTCACCAACATCGCGATGGGTACCGAGATCGACAACGTCGTGGAGTTCGAGGAGGTGCTCGATCTGCCGGTCGACGAGACGCCGGCCGAGCCGGCGCGCACCTTGCAGCCGGCTTGACCGCAGCCATCGCACTCAGTCGAGGACCCATGACATGCCGCGCTTTGCCGCCAACCTCACGATGCTGTTCAACGAGCTGCCGTTCCTCGACCGCTTCGCCGCCGCCAAGGCGGCCGGCTTCGGCGGCGTCGAATATCTGTTCCCGTATGATTTCGACAAGGCCGAGCTGCGCGAGCAGCTCGCGCGCCACGGGCTGACGCAGGTGCTGCACAATCTGCCCGCCGGCAATTGGGCCGCGGGCGAGCGCGGCATCGCCATCCTGCCGGATCGTGTCGATGAATTCCGCGACGGCGTTCGCCGCGCCATCGAGTATGCGAAGGCGCTGGATTGCCGCCAGCTCAACTGCCTCGTCGGCATTGCGCCCGACGATGCCGATCCGCGCGAGCTCAACCAGGTGCTGGTCCGCAACCTGCGCTTCGCCGCGACCGCGCTGAAGGCGCAGGGGATCAAGCTGCTGATCGAGCCGATCAACACGCTCGACATTCCCGGCTTTGTCCTCAACCGCACGGCACAAGCGCTTCAGCTGATCTCGGAGGTCGAGTCCGACAATCTGTTCGTCCAGTACGACATCTACCACATGCAGATCATGGAGGGCGATCTCGCCCGCACGATGCAGAAGCATCTCGCCCGCATCGCCCACATCCAGCTCGCCGACAATCCGGGCCGCCACGAGCCCGGCACCGGCGAGATCAACTACGCCTTCCTGTTCCGCCACCTCGATGCGATCGGCTATCACGGCTGGATCGGCTGCGAGTACAAGCCGCAGGCGACGACGGTGGACGGGCTGGGCTGGCTGACCGATCGCACGATCGTTCCCGTGAGCTGAGTTTTCGGCTCCCACGATTGCGCCACATGGCGCCGGTTGATTGCACGGTCACCGAAATGTGCTCCGCCGTCATTCCGGGGCAGCCGCGCAGCGGCTGAGCCCGGAGTCCATGCCCACGGATGGCAAATACAGGACGAGCTGAGGCCACACGCGGCTCGCGCCATCGTAGACCGTTGTGGTCGGATTCCCGGCTCGCGCTAACGCGCGCCCGCGATGCCGGTGGGGAGGCAAAGTGCGCTTTTGACGTTGGCCTGGTCGCTGCGCGATCTCGCGTTGCAGGTTCTCCCGCCGAGCATCGTGCGTTCCCTCTCCCCGTTCGTCACGGTGGCGCGACGAGCTTCGCTCGCGCTGAGAGGGCCGGGGAGCAGTCACACGGGACGTGTGTCGCAGATGGCCACAGACATTCGTACCGAGCCGGCGCGGCCGATCTCGATCGTTGCTACCCGATGGCTGTACCTAGGCAAGGGCTGCAACTTTTATGGAGGAGGCTGGTCCAGAGGGTCTCGTTCGATGAAGTCTCGCGGGACACAGAATGAGTGACCACTGTAGCGAGCTCCATCTGTGTCGACGATAGTCGTACCGAATCCAAGCCAGTAGTAGCCATGGCTGTCAATTTCATTGACCGCGCAGGATTGGCCGATAAAGCCGCGCATTTCCGCTTGCTCGCTGGCGGGAAGGTCATGCACCAGCCAATCAGGCAGGCCAAGCAGCCTGACACGGTCCCCAACCTGAATGTCGTTCGACACCTTGGCAAGCTCCCGACTGCGGCTCACTTTTTCTGGTTTCCGGTTTTCGTCCGTGTCGATGCCAGTTTCGAGGGCATCACTTATGATTTGGTCGCGTGGTAGGCCCGGGTGCACCGGATCATCTTCTTACCGAGTGGGCAGTCCAGTATGCTTGACCCTCGCGAGGTTGCGGCCACGCCATCGCTACGGACGAAGAAGTGCTTGGTCCTCCGCAAAAGACTCCAGAAGAGACCGAAATCGTTTTCGGATCTCGTCCGCCTGATAGAGATATTTGCGGCTGAATTCTAAGGACAGGACACCCCATTGCGCCCCAGTCGCGTCCGCAATCGTGCAGCCGGGGTTCTTGTTCGTGAGCTTATCGTGACCTGCCCCTAAGAATTTCCTCCAGAACGATTTAGAGTCCGGCCTGACGAAGGACGGACAGATGAAGCGAAAGCGGTTCACGGAAGAGCAGATCATCGCGGTTTTGAAGGAGCACGAGGCCGGTGCGAAGACGGCCGATCTGGCTCGGAAGCACGGGATTTCGGAAGCGACGTTCTACAATTGGAAGGCTAAATTCGGCGGCATGGACGTCTCCGAAGCCAAGCGGCTGAAGGCGCTCGAGGACGAGAATGCCAAGCTGAAGAAGCTGCTGGCCGAGCAGATGCTCGATGCGGCCGCGCTGCGGGAGCTGCTCTCAAAAAAATGGTAAGGCCTGCCGCCAAGCGCGCCGCGGCGGCGCACCTGCAGGCCAAGCTGGGCCTGTCGGAACGGCGGGCCTGTTCGATCGTCGGAGCGGACCGGACGATGGTCCGCTACCGGTCCCGCCGGCCCCCCGACACCGCGCTTCGGGGCCGCTTGCGCGAGCTCGCCAGCGAGCGGCGGCGCTTCGGCTATCGACGGCTGTTCATTCTGTTGCGGCGGGAGGGCGAGCCGTCCGGGATCAACCGCATCCATCGGCTTTACCGGGAGGAAGGGCTCGCGGTGCGCAAGCGCCGCAGCCGCCGCAAGGCCTGCGGCGTCCGCGTGCCAATCCTGGTCGATGCGAGGCCGAATGCGCGCTGGTCGCTGGACTTCGTGTCCGATCAGTTCGCAGGCGGGCGGCGCTTCCGCATCCTCAACATCGTCGACGACGTCACCAAGGAGTGCCTGGGCGCGATTGCCGACACTTCGCTCTCGGGGCGGCGGGTGGCGCGGGAGCTGACCTCGATCATCGCCCGGCGCGGCAAGCCGGGCTCGATCGTCTCGGACAACGGCACCGAGTTTACCAGCAACGCGATGCTGGCCTGGTGCAGGGACAACGCGATCGACTGGCACTTCATCGCACCGGGCAAGCCGATCCAGAACGCCTTCGTCGAGAGCTTCAACGGCCGGATGCGCGACGAGTTCTTGAATGAAACGCTGTTCTTCGGTCTCGATGATACCAGGCGCAGGCTCGCCGCCTGGGTTGCCGACTACAACAACGCGCGGCCGCATTCCTCGCTGAGATACCAGACCCCTGCGGCCTTTGCCGCCAACCTCACCGCAACGGGCGATCGGCTGCGCAACCCCGACCAGCTCCGCCAATCGCCCGTTGCTCCACCCGCGCCACTCGGCGTACAATCCACCCGGACTCTAAACGCTGCTGGATGAAACTTCGGTGGCAGCTCAATCGCAGGCAAATATCAGAGGGCCTTCAGTCGTGTCCTTGAAGTAGAGCTCTTGGTCGGCAGCCTCACATAGACGGTAACCGGATTCGACCGCCCGGAATACGCCCGGTCCCTCGTCGGCGCACCAGCGATTCCACTCAAGCTGTCGTGCGGACAAATCCAGCTCTTTCTGCCAGCCGTGGATCGTCGCGTTCAATTGATCTCCAAGTCCGCCGTAATAGGGAGGTTTCAGGAACTTGTTGGCGTTGTCCGCTGTCCTTGGCACCAGTCCAGGAAGCAGGACACGAATCTCGAAGATCGTATTCTTGGTCGGCTCGACATCTGGCCTGCTCAAATCGACCAGATAATTGCGTGGGATCTTGTAGATCTTGCTGCCAAACGCGATCGGAATTGGTGTGCTCTCGAGAGATGGATACTCTCGAAACAGTTCGTCATCAGATGGGTGTCTATTGACCATCTCTTCGACGGACTCGTGCTTCTCGAATAGCGGATCACGATCGGTTGCGTGACCAAAAGACGTGCAACCGAAGAAGGAGTATGCGATCAGCGCGGTCGTAAGGACCAAGCGGACAATCCGCCTCGTCGAGTCGGGAGTTTTTGCGCCGGGGGAGATGCTGGCTGCGCCATATTGCCTTTGTCCAACCTCAGCCATGGCCCCGGTCCACTTGTCGTATCTGGCAACCCTCGCTCCGGTTGCAGTATCTCGCTTGATCTACTGTAAGCACCGCAAGCGCTGAACTTTCGGTTAATAGAAAGGTCCCCGAGGATGCAAAAGCCTCGGCGACAATGACCTCACCTGACGAAACAGTTATTTGCATTCGACCGTCGCTCCGCGGCAGACGACGAGTGCTGGAAACCCATCCGAGGTCACTGATGTCATCTGTTGCGACCGTGTTTGCGCAATCGTTCTTCCACGGCACGCGCGCTGATTTGCGGCCGGGCGATCTGATCGCTGTCGGGTATTCGTCCAATTTCACCGACGCGGAGCCGCTGTCCTGGGTCTACTTCACGGCCACGCTGGATGCGGCAATCTGGGGCGCCGAGTTGGCTACCGGTGACGGACGGGGACGGATCTACGTCGTCGAGCCCACAGGTCCGTTCGTTGACGACCCGAACCTGACGGACAAGAAGTTCCCGGGAAATCCGACGCGGTCTCATCGATCCCGCGCGCCTCTGCGCGTCATTGCCGAGGTCGTTCATTGGCAGGGGCACGCGCCGGATGTGGTGAGGCAGATGAAGGAGGGCGTTGCGCGCGCAATGACCGAAGGGCCGGGCATCATCGACTGAGCGGCGCGGCAGCATCGCAAATGGCGTCGATCTGTTGCGCCTGATGGCTGATTGCGGACGCTGCGACGCGCTCGCCACGCCGGCTTCCTCCGTCCAGAACATCGAAAAAGTCTCTTGGCAAGGTGCATTCGAACTGGTGTCGACGCACGAAATCTCCTCCTCATGAGCCGAGCCTATCGCCGAGAGGCGAGGGTTGGACTTGGCGTCCATGATTGATCGGGGGCGCCGCTCGGCAGCGTCGCTCGCCTTTCGGCGACGGCATGGTTGAAGAGTTCGAGGACCAAGCCGAATGCCGCCAAGTCCTCTGGTTCGATGGCTCCATCGTCATAGCCCTTGAGCGTCTCGGCGATGATCCCGTCGACCTCTCGTTGCCAGCTCAGCAGATCGTGTTCCGAGCCGGCATTGCGCACCTCCGAAACCATCGCAAGAATGCGGTTGCGGCCGCTGGTGTCGTCCTCCAGTTCATCCCGGTTCAGATAGCGGCGCAGCCATTCGGCGGCCGAACCGATGCCGGAAAGTACGAGCAAGGCGAACCAGAAATAGTCGCTGTACTTGTCCAGAAAGGTTCGCTCCGTGCCGTTGATCACCGCCGCGGCGCCTCGATGTACGGAAGGCTCGGTTTCCTTCTCGGTATCGGGCTTCATGATGTGCGAAGCGCCGGCGAGGCCTTGCGTGATCGTGTCGCGGACCGCGAAAAGCTGCCGGTAGAAGGCCGCCGCCTTGGCTTCGGAAAGCTCCTTCTTGGCCAGGATCAGGTGATTGACGCTGATCGTGTCGACCTTGTCCTCCGGCCAGGCCGGTTTCGCGTTGAAGACGCTGGCTGGAATTTCCTCGGCCTCGTAGCGCGGATGCTTCAGGGCAATGGCCTCCGATGCTTCGATCGGAAGAAACGTCGGAGCTCCGCGGGCTCGGGAGGTCGCGGTGATGGCGTCCACCGTGATCCTGCTGTCGAGCGGACCGACGGCGAGATACGCATCGAGGGTGGGGTCTTGCGCAAGCTTCTCGATCTCGTCTGTCCCGAATTGAGCCGTGGCAACCTTATCGGGTTGCACGCCGGACCCCTCCAGAATGGCCTGGAGCACAGCGACGTTGGCTCCGGTCCTCCCGATGATGCCGACCTTGTGACCTGCCAGTTGGGCGATATCTCTGATCTTGCCGCCGGCCTTCTGCTTGGGCTCGCTGCCGCGTCGCCCGGAGGGCGACCACAGCACGACATAGTTCTTGCGCAGGACCGCCAGCGTTTGCGCGTCGGGCGGCATGCCGAGGTCACCGCGGCCGACCGCCAGATCGGTCTTGTCGGCGGCCAGCAGGGCCAGGGATTCAGCCGCTCCGCCGGTCGTGATCGGGGACAGCCGGACGGTCCTGCTTTCCTCACTGAACGCATCGGCCATCGCCTGGACTACCTTGTGGTCGTCACTCCCTGCCGGTCCGACGGCGATCCGGAGAGTCTCGGGCTGCAAGACGTAGAACAGGCCGGCCGCAGCGGCGCCAAAGGCGACAAATCCCAGAGCCAACACGATCAGCAGCCTTCGTTGACGGCGGTCGTGAGCACTCCTGACCACATCGGACGATGACATCAGCGGACCCCTTGAGAAAACGCGTGTCGGCTCCAAGCGCACTGGAACTTGGGCGAACCGGTGTCAACCCGGAATGTTCCGCCGCGGCCGGCGAGAGTTGATGAAAGCAAGCCTTGGTGGGTCGCTTGGGGTCAAAAGGGGCCCTGAGGCACTCCGGCGCCTACTTCCGATCGGGCCCGAGAGCGGACATTCTCAGCGCCACTCCGGAAGGTCCGGAAAGGGCCCAATTCCGGACATGCCAAGCCGTCTCATTTCTTCTTAGTTTTTTCGCGCATTCTTTATCTTGCGACGGCTAGGAAAGAGCCCGATGTAGCGAACTTATCGATAATGATGGCGGCAGGAACCGAATGACGGCCGACAATCCAGATGATCTGACTGAGGATGAACGAGCCTATCTTGCGGCAGCCGACGCCGCTGCAGGTTTGGCTGAGCACTGCAAAAAGCTACGAGAGAGAGGCGCTTTTGTTGATCGCGACCCTCTAAGTCAGATCATCAATTTCCTCATGACCGAGCTTTGGGATCGCTCATTTAGTCAGTCCGAGATCAGGGTTGCGTTCAATGCAGCCGTAAAGGACATGAACCGTTATGCAGCAGGGCAAGAACGCCGTTAGAGCCGAGACATCAAGTCGGCTTTGGGTCAAACGCGCCCTCCACGCGCCCGACCGCTTGCTTCCGATTCGACCCTAACAACGGACCTGCCCCGCAGACGGGAAGGTCCGACATGGTCCGAAGCAGACATGGCAGCTTCACGAGTGAGCCCGTAATATCGCCGACAAAACGCAAGCTGCCGTTGAGGCGTAGAGTCGTCAAAATCACCGGCGTGTTTACAGTCCTCTAGCAATTCAAGACGCGGCTCGGCTTCAGAGTCGGGGTTTGAATCCGAGAACTCTTGGGTGGCCTCGAGCCCGGCCACTGCGGGATCGCCTCGTCATGGTGACCCGGCGCAGCATCATCCGTGGGCATTGGCTACCGTGGCTGGCCGCGTCCACCTTCCACATCGGTGGTGCAGGGCCGATACAGCGCTTGAAGTTGCCGGCCGCGGAGGTAGATCGCGCGCGCGGTCATGCCGCCGTGCCGCGTAATCCATTGCCTGACCGCGGGTGGGTAACGATCATAGAGCATCTGCGTGGCTTCAGGGTTGGGAATAGCCTTCCCATCGGGCCCAGGATTGTCGGCGACCCTGAAGCCGAATACGGCTCTTGGGGTCACGCAGATGCTGTCGCGGGGAATGTACGCCAGCACGAGCGTGCAGGCGCCGGCGCAGATCCCGTCGATGATGACGGACGCGCCGAAGTCGCGTAAAACTTTGAACCTGTCGATGTAGTTTCCGATCCGTCCGCCCTGATCAAAAACAATGCGCACGGCAGCATGACTCGGTTGCATGCTCCCAAGCATGAACGCCGCGACCAGCGTCACCCTCACCAGCCTCATCTGTCCATCATCCGATCGACCGAACTCCATCGCCTTGCGCAATAACGGCTGCCGGTTCCGCTTTGGTCAAGAGCTGTCTGCCGACCATTCCACGATTTGCTTCGATGTGGCCTCCAGCGCAGACATCGCCGCCATCGACCGGGAAGGTCGTGATGGGCCAGAAGCGATCCGAAGAACAAGGGTTGCGCGCTCGTCGGGCAAATCAGTCCGGGCACTTTGTGCGCACGTGGTTGAAACGCGCGCCGCCAGGGCTACGACACGCCGCATCGGACGAATCGAATTCGTCCACTAAATCAAGCTGATCTCGCGCACATCGCTGCGAAGCCAAGAAATCGCTTTCCATTTTTCAGAAATCGTGCATGATGCACCCATCCTGTCTCGCCGAGAGGGGCGTTGCGCGCGATCGTCACGACACGTGGGGCAGGGATGCGGTGGCCGTGAGGTGTCGCAGCATGCGCTTACGCGCAAGTGGACGAACGACGCAGCACGGACGCGAAGTCGTGTGGTCCTGGCCTCCCGGTGCCGAGGTCAAGCGCGCGACGAGGGCTCATGCCCTCGCGCGGGCGACGGGGTCAATCAGCCGGTCCCCGAGGAGAGCGCGAAAGAAGCGTTAAGACTGCCGCGCAGGGAATGCCGGTTGATCGGCTGAACCTGTGGTACCTGCCGCCTGCATTCTTTCAGCAGGCGGGCCATGGGTGAGGCCTTCACCCGGCATTCCCTGCGCCCTCTCGATTCATCGGAGGGCCGTCGATCGTGGGACTCGGGCGTGATCCGCCGCGAGAGTGCGAACCTGCGCGCGGTTGTTTGAAACGTGGATAGCAACTGAGCAATCTCTCCATCATCTCCGACGATGGTGAAGAGTTCGAGGTTTGGTTCCCTTGGCATGATGGTTCCCTTGGCATGATGAAGTTTCGGCCATTTGGAACCGGAACTGCAGGCGATCCCTTGGTGTTGAACGGCATCTCGAAAGCACTGGAGGAGAGACAATGATGAGAACCCGTCTTGCCGTTTCGCTGATCGCCACCTCGCTGCTGGCGTCGACCGCTGCGTTCGCCCAGTCCACGACCGTCGAAGGTGCCGCCAATGGTGCTGCGGCCGGCGGCGCCGTTGCCGGTCCGGTCGGCGCCATGGTTGGTGGCACGGTCGGCGCCGCCGTCGGTGCGGGCCTGGAGATTCCGAACGCGGTCATCAACTCGATCGAGGCCGAGCGCGCGCCGTCGGTGGTCGTCCATGAGCGTGTCGTGGTCGGCGAGCCGCTGCCCGCCACCGTCGAACTGCGTCCGGTACCGCGCTACACCGAGTATCGCTACGCCGTCGTGAACGATCGCCGCGTGATCGTCGATCCGCGCACGCGCCGCGTCATCAAGATCATCGAGTGATCTGACATTCTGACAGGCAGGGGCCTCGTCGCATCAGCGGCGGGGCCTCTTGTCATGCGGTTTGCGTGCGGATCTGTCGGATGAGCCAGTCGATGGCCGCGGACAGGCCGAATCCGATGCAGGCGGTCGCGGCGTCGACGACGAAGTCTTCCAGCCGTGCGTGACGCCCTGGCGCCAGGAACTGCGCGAGTTCGAGTGCACCGATCAGGATCACCGCAATCCCGGTGGTCAGCAGCCGATGACTGCGATAGGCGAGGCCGAACGCAAGGCCGATCAGGATGAAGGCGAGGGCGTGTTCGCCGTCCTGTCCAAGCTGCGAATGGGGCCTATAGCTGGGCGGGCCCAGCGTTGCGAAGGCAACAGCTGCGGCGAGCAGCCAGGCCGAGAGGCGGATCGCGATCTTCATGGACGCTGCTTAGCACGTTCCGGGCCACGAACCGGGGTCACGGTCGCTTGAGGCACCGGTTTAGTTAACGTGGCTCGGAAGCCGGAACATGGCCTTCTCATCGTACCGCGAACAGCTTTCGTCCGGCGCCTCAGATCGGCTGCCGGACTCCCAGACCCTGCATGAAGCGCTCGCGGATCTGTGCCGGATCGCGCCTGGTGGCGCCCACACCGGGCTTGTCGTCGATCTTCGCCGCAATCAGCACCGGACCGGGCGCCTCGAACGCAACATCGATCAAGCGTTCGAAATCCTCTTCGTCTACAGCCCAATGGCTGGCGCCAATGCCGCAGCCGGCGGCAATGGCGACAATGTCGGCCTGCCGGGCCGAGGTCGGCTGGCTGCCGGTGATCTGGTAGATGCCGTTGTCCATGACGATGATGGCCAAATTTTTCGGCGCCAGCGTCGCAATCGTGGTCAGGCAGCCGAGCTGCATCAGCAGCGAGCCGTCGCCCTCGAGCGCGAACACCCGGCGCTGCGGCTGCGCCAGGGCGACGCCGAGCGCGATCGGGCAGGCAAGCCCCATGCTGCCGAGCATGTAGAAATTCTGCGGCCGCGGGCCCGCCGCCCACAGATCGAAATTGGTGTTGCCGATGCCGCCGATGACAGCTTCCTCGTGCTTGAGTTTCGCGACCAGCCGGCAGGTGAGGTCGGTGCGGTTCATGACCTTGGTGTTGCTGATGGTCGCGCTCATGCGAACACCTTTCCGCCGGACAGCAGCGGCGACAGGATGAGCGCCACCGGCGCCTGCGTCGCCACCGCCTGCTTGATCGAGCGGTCCATGATGAATTCGAGCTCGTCGAGCCGCGTCATGGTGTGGTGCTCCATGGCCAGCGCATCGAGCACCGGGCGCATGGTCCGGCACACCAGCGACTGGCCGTAGTTGAATTCGCCGAGCGTGCCACGCTCGGACACGATCATGATCAGCGGGATCTGGCAGGGCACGACCAGCGAGGCCAGCACGTTGGGCAAGGTCGCGAAGCCCGATGTCTGCATCAGGAGCGCGCCGCGCCGCCCGCCCATCCAGGCGCCTGCGAGAATGCCGACCGCTTCCTCCTCGCGCGCCGTCGCAAAGGTCGTGAAGAACGGATCGTCGTGCAGGTTCTGGATCAGCGGCGTCAGGACGCGGTCGGGAACGTAGGGGATGAGGTCGACGGCGTTGCGCTTGAACGTCTGCAGCACGATCTCGTGCCAATTCGGCACAGTGCTTGCGGATCGCGCCGCATCGGCATCGGCGGCCATTGCTGTTCCTCCGGTCGTCCCTGATGGGGGGCGCTGTTTGGCGCTGAGCTTGACGGCACCGGAACGATTGTCAACATGCCGGCCCGGCCGGTCAGGCGTCCGCCTTTCAAGTCCGACATCAAGAACCAAGACACCAGGAGGTCGCCTGTTCATGGCCGCGAATTCCAAGCGCGTCTTCTACGTCAAATATCTGGCCCACCCGATCTTCAGCGAGCTGCTCGCCGCACGCCCCGACGTCCGGCTCGACCGGCTGGAGAACGAGAGCTCCGAGGCCGAGACGGCGCCGATCCTCGCGGCGGCTCACGCCTACCAGATCGGGGCGGCCCGCGACGAGCTCGCGCCGCGCTTCCATGTCGATGCAGACCTGCTGCGCCGCGCCCCAAACCTCCTCGTCGTGTCGAGCAACGGGGCTGGATACGACCCGGTCGACGTCGACGCCTGCACCGGGGCCGGCGTCCTCGTCGTGAACCAGTCCGGCGGCAACGCGCATTCGGTGGCCGAGCACACGCTCGGCATGATGCTGACCCTGTCGAAGCGCATCATCCAGTCCGACCGCCGGCTGCGGCGGGCGCGCGACGTCAACCGCAACGATCTGATCGGCAACGAGGTGCAGGGGCGGACGATCGGGATCGTCGGGCTTGGCCATGTCGGCCGCCGGGTTGCCGAGCTGTGCCGCGGCCTCCTCGGCATGGCGGTGCTGGCCTATGACCCGTATCTCTCGCCGGAGGAGATCGCGGCACGCGGCGCGGAGAAGGTGGAACTCGATGACCTGATGCGGCGCTCTGATTTCGTCTCGATCAACTGCCCGCTCACCAAGGAGAGCCGGGGCATGATCGGCGCCCGCGAGTTCGCACTGATGCAGCCACACGCCTATTTCGTCACCACCGCCCGCGGCTTCATCCATGACGAGGAGGCGCTGTTCGCCGCCCTCAGCGAAAAGCGCATCGCCGGCGCCGGCCTCGACGTCTGGGCCAAGGAGCCGCCGCCGCCGGACCATCCGCTGCTCCAGTTCGACAACGTGCTAGCGAGTCCCCATACGGCCGGCGTGACTCGCGAGGCGCGGCAGAACATGGGCCGGATCGCCGCCGAGCAACTGCTCGCCGCGCTCGACGGCGGGCGGCCGCCGCGCCTCATCAACCCCGAGGCCTGGCCGCGCTACAGCGCCCGTTTCCGCGAGGCATTCGGAGTGACACCCGCCTAGCCGGGAGAGGGGAATTGCGAGGAGAAGATTTCATGCGTCGCAAGCCGCGAGGTGGCGACAAATCTTCTCTCCCGGGCGGCTTCCGCGAAGCGGACATTGCTATTTTCCGAGCTGTCTCGACAGCACGATGGAGGCTGATCATTTTTCCTGTGGCGCCATGAGCTTAGGCCACGTTTTTCGCTCGGCGCGGAAGGGAAGTTGGTCCGATGCGCAGGCTGAACGCGATCCTGAAGTCGACCCACGGCCGCGTCCGTCGCGCCGTCTCGCAGTTCGTCGCAATCGCCGCGGCGAGCCTGCCTTCGGTCGGCGCCTGAGCGCCGGTTCCACGAGCTGCGTCAAATATTTGCATCGACCGCTTGATATCGGTCAACAGCGAGCTGGGAAGCGCGGTAACATCACCTCCGAGCACTCCGTGAGAGACGGGAGGTTGCATGTCGCGCTATGTCATCCATTTCATGAAGGACGTGCTGGGCGAGAACGGCCGCCAGTGCGAGATTTGCCAGAGCACGCTGGAGGTTGAGGCCGAGAGCGAAGGCGAAGCCGCAGAGATCGCAAAGTCCCGGTTCTGCGAACAGCAGGAGCTGCGCGACTGGTCGCTGCATGCCGACCGCATCGAGGTGAAGGCGGCCGACTTTCCCTCCTGACCCTGCGGCTCAGCGGCGCAGCCCAGCCGGTGCGTCGCTGGCCCCGGGGCCCAGCGAGCGCTGCACCATCACGGTGTCGCACCAGCGGCCGTAACGGTAGGCGACGCCCGGAAGCAGCCCCACCCTGGCGAACCCGAAGCGCTCATGAATGCCGAGCGAGGCGACGTTGTCGGCGTCGATATAGCCGATCATCTGGCGATATCCGGCCGCTGCGGAAGCATCGATCAGCGCCTGCATCAGCAGCCGGCCGACACCACGGCCGAGATGCTCATGGTGGACATAGATCGAATGCTTGACCGCGAACCGATAGGCTGGCCGCTTCCTGAACAGGACGACATAGGCATAGCCCACGACCTCGCCGCGGAATGTCGCGACCAGATGTGGCAGCCGATGATTGCGCAGATTCTTGCGCCGCTGCTTGAGATCGTCCGGCTCGGGCGCCCCGGAACCGGCGGCGCTGTCCTCGACCCCGCGGCGGACGTGCCGCCGGTAGATCGAGAGCATGGCCTCGACATCTTCGTCGCGTGACGGCCTGACGAGGACCGTCGGCTCGGTCTCGCGAGCCGTGATCGCGCTGTCCATGGTTCGAATTACTCTGCGCAGACATAGGTATGGAGCCGGATCCGGCCGGACTCGTCGAGCTCCTTGTACAGCCCCTGGATCTCGACGTCGAAACCGGGGTAGGCGTTGAACGCCCGCTCGAACATCTTGAGGTAATCGATCATCGGCTGGGCGCGTTCGGACAGCCGTTCGCCCGGAACGATGGTGGCGATGCCCGGCGGATAGACCACGAACGGCGTCGTCGCGATGCGCCCGGCGATCTGGTCGATCGGCAGGTAGTCGACCTCGTTTCGCATCAACGCACGCGCCGCCTCGCGCGGCGACATCGCGATCTCGGGCAAGTGCTGCGGCTGGAACTGCTTCGCCTGCAGCGCGCTCACCTCGGCCTCGCGGTAGAAGCGGTGCATCTCGGCGCAGAGGTCGCGCAGCCGCAGCATGCCGTAACGCGCAAAGCGCTTGCGGGTGAACTCCGGAATGGCGTCCTCCAGCAGCACGTTGTCGTCGTGGAGCCGCTTGAAGGCGACCAGACCGCTGATCAGGGTTCCGGCCTTGCTCGCCTCGACCCCCGGCGTCAGCAGGAAGAGCAACGAGTTGAGGTCGTTCTTCTCCGCCACGATGCGGTTCTCGCGCAGATATTGCGCGACGATCGGAGCCGGGATGCCGTGATCGGCATAGCCGCCGGTGGTGCGATCGAAGCCGGGGGTGAGCAGGGTCAGCTTGTTGGGGTCGGTCATGGTGAAGCCAGCGGCGAGATCCGGAAAGCCGTGCCATGCCGCCCCGGGCGCGAGCTGCCACAGCGCGGCATCGGTCGAGAGCTGGTCGGTCGAGAGCGCCTCCCAGGCCACGTCGTGGCTAGCCCCGGGATTGGCCGCATCGGGAATCGATACGCGATCCGGAACGAATGGCTCGAAGAACCAGCGCCGCGCCGGATCCTTCTCCTTCTCCTCGAATTCGCGGCGCATCGCCCGGATCTTCTTGCGCAACTCGATGCCGAGCCGGATCGTGTCGTCCCACAGCACCTCACCGGAGCGGCCCTTCATCATCTGTGCGCCGACGTCCAGCGAGGCGAACAGCGGATAGAACGGCGATGTCGAGGCGTGCTGCATGAAGCTTTCGTTGAAGCGGCGATGCTCGATCCGCCGCCGCTGCCCCTTGATGTGGCGGTCCTTGACGTGGATCTGCGATGCCTGGGAGAAGCTCGCGAGCTGCTTGTGGGTCGATTGCGTGGCGATGATGCCGGGAGCGTCGGGCCCGAGATCGCCGAGGCCCATGGCGAAGCGGCCGGCGTAGAGCGGGTGGAATTTCATGAAGCCCGCCCAGGCCTCGTCGAACATGATGTAGTCGCAGAGGTGCCCGATCCGCTTCAGGATCATCTCGGCGCTGTGGATCGTGCCGTCATAGGTGCACTGCTCGACCACCGCGACGCGGAACGGGCGCGGCTTGCGCCAGGCGTCAGGATCCTTGACTAGCGGGTTGTCGCGGATCTGTTGCCGGAGGTGCTCCTCATCGAGCAGATCCCAGCGCATCGGGCCGATCAGGCCCCAGGGGTTGCGAACCGTTGGGACGTAGATCGGAACTCCGCCGGAGATCAGCAGCGCGCCGTGATGGGCGGCCTTGTGGTTGTTGCGGTCGAACAGCACGAGGTCGCCGTCGGTGACCAGGGCCCCGAGCACGACCTTGTTGGAGGTCGAGGTACCGTTGAGGACGAAATAGGTCTTCTCGGCGCCAAAGATCTGCGCCGCTTCCTTCTGCGCGCGCAGCGCCGGCCCCTCATGGGTCAGGAGATCGCCGAGATCGAGCACGGAATTGTCGAGGTCGTCGCGGAACACGGCCTCGCCGAGATGCTCGACGAACACCCGGCCGATCGGGCTGCGACTGTAGAACACGCCGCCATTGTGGCCGGGGCAGGTCCAGAGCTGGTTGCCTTCCTCGGCGTAGTCGACCAGCGCGCCGAAGAATGGCGTCTTCAGTGTCTCGGCATATTGCTTCAGCCGGCTGACCAGGTTCTTGGCGATGAAGGCGGGCGTCTCCTCCGACAGGAAGACATAGCCGTCGATGAAGTCGAGCACCTCGACCGGCAGATCCTCGAACCGCTTGCGGCGGATCAGGAGGATGATCGGGAAGTCCAGTCCGCGACGGCGCATCAGGTTGATCAGCGACGCCGTCTTGCCTTCCAGGCCCTTCTTGCCCCAATCGACGACCATGCAGCCGATCGCGGCATCCGTCTGCACGGCGATCTCGGCGTCCTCCAGCTTGCGGGCGCGCACCACCTCGAAGCCCGAGCGCTGGATCTCCTCGATGATCTGGTTGAAGCGGACGCCCGCAAGGTCGTCGGTCTCGAAGACGGGCGCGGCGAACAGGAAGGTGAAACGGCGGAAGTATTCCATGAGAGTCTTTCGGGCTGCGTCGGCAGCCACCTGTCGTCACGTTCGATGACGGTTCGATGACAATAGGGCGCCTCACGGAGCTTGTCTCGGCCGCCTCGCAGTGGCAATCGTCCTGAACCCGAGTGATGCTGAAAGGATCCGTGGTGCTTCCCGAATGGATCAGCCTTGATTGTGTGGCCCCGTCCGAGCTCCATCGGCAGGCGGCGCTGGAACGCCAGGCCCAGTTGACCAAGCCGATTGGCGCCCTTGGGCGATTGGAGCAGGTGGCGGTCGAGCTGGCGGCGCTGCAGGCGTTGGAGCGGCCGGGGGCCGATCGGGTCCCGGTGGTGCTGTTCGCGGGGGATCATGGCATCGCGGCGCGGGGCGTGTCGGCGTATCCGCCGGAAGTGACGGTGCAGATGCTGCACAACTTCGCGGCCGGTGGCGCGGCGATCTCGGTGCTGGTGCGCAGCCTGGGCTGTCCGCTCGAGGTGGTCGATGTCGGTACGCTGGCGGATGAGCCGGTGCCCGGTGTCGTCGTCGACAAGCCGCGGCGCGGCACGCGCGACTTCAGCACCGGGGCGGCGCTGACGCCGGAGGAGGTCGCGTTCGCGGCCGACGCCGGACGGCGCGCGGTGGCGCGGCAGGCCGATCACGCGCCGCAGCTCGTGATCTTCGGCGAGATGGGGATCGGCAACACGACGTCGGCGGCAGCGATCGCCGCTGCGATGCTGTCATGCGCGCCCGCGGACATCGTCGGCAGCGGCACCGGGCTCGACGCCGACGGACGGGCGAGGAAGGCTGCGGTGATTGCCGATGCGTTGGGGCGACACGGGCTCACGGGGGGAGCGGCCGTCGCGGACGTCCTGGCTGCCGTCGGCGGCTTCGAGATCATTGCGATGGCCGGCGCGATCGTCGCCGCCGCGCAGCGGCGCTGGCCGGTGCTGGTCGACGGCTTCATCGTCTCGGTCGCGGCGCTGGTCGCCGTCCGCCTCAATCCCTCCTGCCGTCCGTGGCTGCTGTTCTCGCATCGCTCGGCCGAGCGCGGCCACGCCATCGTGCTCGACGCGCTCGGTGCCCGTCCGCTGATCGACCTCGATCTGCGGCTTGGCGAGGCCTCGGGCGCCGCCACTGCGCTGCCGATCATCCGGTTGGCCTGCGCGCTCCACGGGGGCATGGCCACCTTTGCGGAGGCCGCCGTCTCGGGAGCCAAGTCCTGATGCGGATCGATCTGCTGCGGCACGGGACGACAGGACGGGACGGCCATCTCGACGGCCGCACCGACCCGCCGCTCAGCGAGCCCGGCTGGGATCAATTCCGGCGGCAGACGCAGAGCCGGATCTGGCGCAGCGTCGTCAGCTCGCCGTTGGCGCGCGCACGTGCGGCAGCGGAGGATTATGCCCGGCTGACCGGCTGCGCGCTGGACATCGACGCGGATTGGAGCGAGCTCGATTTCGGCCTCTGGGACGGGCGGACGCATCGCGACATCGCCGCGGAGCCCGGAGGCGAAGCCTTGCTCGACACCTTCCATGCCGATGCTGAGGTCCGGGCGCCGGGCGGTGAGAGCTGGTCCGATTTGCAGGCGCGGGTGGCGCGCGCAACACATCGTATCCTTGCCCGGCCCGAGCCTGCGCCGGTTCTGGTGGTGGCGCATGGCGGCGCCATGCGCGCAGCGCTCTCGCATCTGCTCGGCTGGCCGCTGCGCCAGCTGTGGAGCCTGCGCATCCGGCCCGGCACGCGGATCACGCTCGAAGCCGGGCAGGGCGGTGATGGTGTATCTTGGGGCGAAATAGTCGAGATCATCCAGCCATGAGTCTGCGTGAATTCTGGATCGCATTGCAGTTCCTGACACGGCTGCCGACACCGCGGGTCGCTGAGTCGCGACCGGACGATCTTGCACGGGCGTCGGTCTGGTTTCCGGCAGCCGGACTGGTGATTGGCGCCTGTCTGGCGCTGGTCGGCCGCCTTTTTCATGATGCCGATCCCTGGATCGTCGCGCTGACCGTGCTGGTCGCCTGGATCGGGATCACCGGCGCGCTGCATCTCGATGGGCTCGGCGACGTCGCCGACGCGTTCGGCGCCTCGCATGGCAAGCCGGAACGCTTCATCGCCGTGCTGGGCGATCCCCATGCCGGCAGCTTTGCCGTCGTCGCGATCAGCTTGCAGATCGCCGCCAAGCTGGTGCTGATCGCCGAGCTGGCGACGGGCCCGACGGCCTGGGCGCTGGTGCTGATCCCGGCCTGGGCACGCTGGGGGACTTTGATCTGCAATAAGACCCTGCTGTCGTTGAAGCCAGGGCTGGGGGCGAGCATCTCGAACAGCGTCGGCTGGAACGTCATCGTCGCCTGGGGCGGCGCGCTCGCGATCGGCGCGCTGGCCGGTGCGGTGCCGACGCTGATCGCGATCGCTCTGGTTCCGGGAATCGCGCTCTATTGGCAATGGCGGCTCGGCGGCATCACCGGCGATTGCCATGGCGCCAGCATCGAGGTCACGGAAACGCTGCTGCTTGCCGCCTGCGTTCTCGGCTAGGACGCGCTGCCGAGCGCCTGCGCTAGCCGCTGCCAGCCTGTCTCATGGCCCGGCAGGCCGAAGCGCAGCCAGCTTGTTTGAGCCGGAAAACGCCGGACATGGATGCCATGGCGGGCGAGCCGGTCGGCAATGTCAGGCGCGCTCGGCGATGTGATCAGTCTGAACAGCGGCGTGCCGCCGAGGACCGCGCAGCCGGCCATGCTCAGAAGATCGTCAATGCGCGAACAATCCTTCGCGAGACGGGCGCGTGTCTGGTGCAACCAGTTTTCATCCGCCAACGCCGTCGTTCCGATCGCGAGCGCCGGTCCGGACACGGCCCAAGGCCCGAGCGCATCACGGAGTTGCCGTACAATGTCGACGGAGCCGATCGCGAAACCGAGGCGGACGCCGGCAAGGCCGTAAACCTTGCCGAACGAGCGCAGCACGATCGTCGCCGGCGGCAAGTCGGCTGCCAGGCTGGCATCGGCGGGATAAAGATCGATGAATGCTTCGTCGACGATCAGCAGACCATCGCGCCGGCGCAGCCCCGCTGCGATGCTGACCAGTGCGTCGCGCGGCAGCAGGCGGCCGGTCGGATTGTTGGGATTCACGACCACGGCGACATCGGCGCCAGCGAGCGCATCGAGATCATCGACCAGACTGACGCGATGACCGCAACGGCGCCAGCACAGCGCATGCTCCTCATAGGTCGGCGCGAGCACGGCGACGGTCGCGGGTGGGCGCAGTCTGGGCAGGATCTGCAAGAGCGCCTGCGTGCCGGGCGCGGCAACGATCATGTCGGGCTCTGCCACGCCATGGCGAGCCGCGGCCGCTGCGCGTAAAGCGTCATTCTCGTATTTGCCAGGCAGACGCGCCCAGCTCTCAGCCGGGATCGCCGGCACGGGATAGGGGATCGGGTTGATTCCAGTCGACAGATCGATCCACGGCTGTGGCGCATCCGGATAGCGACGGCTGATCGCAGCGAGATCGCCGCCGTGAAGGATCGCTTCCGGCTCGTCCGCGCGCATGCTAGTCGCTCTGTCGTCCATCTCTTTCCTTTACATGTCTTTCCTTCAGCGGAGATCGATGTTCGTCTCTCTCGCGCTCACGGCGCTCCTCGTCGAGGCGGCGGTCGGTTATCCCCAGGTCCTGGTGCAGCGGATCGGTCATCCCGTGATGTGGGTGGGCGCGCTGATAGCATGGGGGGACCGCCGCTGGAACAGGGCAGCAGACGGCTTTGCCGCACGACGTGCGCGCGGCATTGCGCTCGTGTGCCTGCTCGTCGCGGGGATGATAGCCACCGGTCTCGCCGCAACATGGGTCATGCAGGCGCTCGTCGGCGAACCGGTCGCAACCATCATCCTTGGTGTGGCGGCAAGCAGCCTGCTGGCCCAGCGCAGTCTCGACACGCATGTCGCCGCGGTTGCAGAGGGACTGGGGCAGGAGGGGCTCGAGGGCGGCCGCCGAGCCGTCTCGATGATCGTCGGCCGCGATCCCGAGCGGCTGGATGAGGCCGGCGTCGCGCGGGCCGCGATCGAGAGCCTGGCAGAAAACTTCTCCGATGGCGTCGTCGCACCCGTGTTCTGGCTCGTCGTCGGCGGGCTGCCGGGCATCCTGATCTACAAGGCTCTCAACACCGCCGACAGCATGATCGGTCATCTCTCGGACCGTCACCGCGCGTTCGGCTGGGCGGCGGCGCGGCTCGACGATCTCGTCAACCTGCCGGCCTCGCGCCTGTCCGCGCTGTGGATCGCAGCCGCCGCGGCCTGCATCCCGAGCGCCTCGGCTTCGGCCGCGGTGCGAGCCGTTGCACGCGATGCGTCGAAGCACCGTTCGCCCAACGCCGGCTGGCCCGAAGCGGCGATGGCCGGTGCGCTCGGACTGCGCTTGGCGGGGCCGCGGGTCTATCACGGTCATCTCGTCACCGATGCCTGGATGGGCGACGGGCGCGCCGATCTCGACGCGTCCGACATCCGGCAGGCCTTGCGGCTGTATCGGCTGGCCTGTCTGGTTCAGGCCCTGGTCGTCGCAGGACTCGTCCTGGTCAGGATCCTGTAGCCGCCACGGGCGGCGCGGGCTTGCTCGCCAATGCCAGGATACGGTCAACGTCGACGTAGCGCTCGAGATGCGCCGCGAGTGCATCCAACGTCGTGTCCACATCGATCTCATAGGAGAGGCCGCTGGTCGTCGCGCCGAGGCCGCGCAGCCAATGGCTGCGCAGGCCGTCGTCGGCGAACAGGCCATGCACGTAGCAGCCGGCTACCAGGCCATCAGGCGCGATGGCGCCATCGCGCCGGCCATCGGAGAAGGTCAGGAAGGGGCGCTGTGTCGCCCGTCCCTCCGTGCGGCCGATGTGCATCTCGTAGCCGCGGAACGAGAGCTTATCGTGCGTCAGCGTGCCCTGGACCTCGCGTAACGCCTTGTCATCGGTCAGGGTCGTTTCGACGTCGAGCAGGCCAAGTCCCGCGACGGAACCAGCTGCACCCTCGTGCCCATCGGGATCGCTGATCACGCGCCCCAGCATCTGATAGCCGCCGCAGATGCCGAGCACGCGACCGCCGCGGCGCAGATGCGCGGCCAGATCGATGTCCCAGCCGGCGCCGCGCAGGGCGGCGAGATCGGCGATCGTCGCCTTCGAGCCCGGCAGGATCACCATCGATGCGTCGCCGGGGATCGGCGTGCCAGGCTGCAAGAACTGCAGATCGATTCCATCTTCCAGCCGCAACGGATCGAACTCGTCGAAATTGGAGATGCGCGGGTAGGCGAGGATGACGACCTTCGGTCGCTGTCCTCCCGATGATCCCCGTTCAGCCAGGCCAAGCGCGTCCTCCGCCGGCAGGCGGCGCGCATCCGGAAAATGTGGAATGAGCCCGAGCGACGTCCACCCCGTCCGCTGCGCGATCTCGTTCATGCCCGATGCAAACAAGGCGGGGTCGCCGCGGAACTTGTTGACGAGGAAACCCGCCACGCGTGCGGCATCGTCGGGCGCGATCACCGTCTTGGTGCCGACCACGCTCGCAATCACGCCGCCCCGATCGATGTCGCCGATCAGCACCACCGGAATCTGCGTCGCCTGCGCGAAACCCATGTTGGCGATGTCGCCGCCGCGCAGGTTGATCTCGGAGGCGGAGCCTGCGCCTTCGACCAGCACGATGTCGGCATCCGCCGCGAGTTGATGGAAGCTGTCGAGCACGGCCGCCATCAGTTGCGGCTTCATCGCCTGATAGGCGGACGCCTTGGCGGTGCCGATGACGCGGCCTTGCACCACGACCTGCGACCCGATCTCGCTTTGTGGCTTCAGCAGCACCGGGTTCATGTGCACCGTCATCGGCCGCCGCGCCGCGCGCGCCTGCAGCGCCTGGGCACGGCCGATCTCGCCGCCATCAGCGGTGACGGCGGCGTTGTTCGACATGTTCTGCGGCTTGAACGGCGCCACCTTGAGGCCGCGCAATGTCAGCGCGCGCGCGAGCCCCGCGACGATCAGCGATTTGCCGACGTCGGAGCCGGTGCCCTGGAACATGATGGCCCGCGCGCTCATGAGCTCAGTACTCGATGCCTTCCTGCGCCCTCACGCCGGCCGCGAAATGATGCTTCACGAGGTTCATCTCGGTGACGAGATCGGCGGCCTCGATCAGCTCCGGCTTGGCGTTGCGCCCGGTGACGACGACGTGCAGATCGGGACGGCGCCCTGCGAGCGTGGCGACGACGTCTGCGATATCAAGGTGATCGTAGCGCAGCGCGATGTTGAGCTCATCGAGGACCAAGAGCCGGATCGACGGATCCGCCATCAGCTCCTTAGCCTTCGCCCAGGCGCGCTCGGCCGCGGCGACGTCGCGCGCACGATCCTGCGTCTCCCACGTAAAGCCTTCCCCGAGCGTGTGCCACGACACCTGATCGCCGAACTTCTCGATCGCCTTGCGCTCGCCGGTTTCCCACGCGCCTTTGCCGAACTGCACGACGCCGATGCGAAAGCCGCGGCCGAGTGCGCGCAGCATCAGGCCCCACGCCGCCGTCGATTTTCCCTTGCCCTTGCCGGTGTGAACGATCAGCAGGCCCTTCTCCACGGTTTTGGAGGCGACCTCGGCATCCTGCACCGCCTTGCGGTTCTCCATCTTCGCCTTGTGGCGTGAATCGTCGGCGCTTCCGGTCATCGGCATTGTCTCCTCGTCACTTCAACGTCAGCGGCAGTCCCGCCGCCATCAGGATCACGCGATCCGCTAAGGCCGCGACGTCCTGGTTCAGTCGCCCCTGGGCATCGCGAAAGGCGCGTGCGAGCGCGTTGTCCGGCACGATGCCCAGTCCGACTTCGTTGGACACGGCCACGATCGGGCCATGCGCGTTCCTGAGCGCGTCGATCAACTCGGCTGATCTTGCCGCCACGTTCATGTCGGCGAGCATCACGTTGCTGAGCCAGAGTGTCAGGCAATCGATCAGCATCGGTACGCCCGATTCTCCGCTTGCCCGGACGAGACCCGCGAGATCATGCGCCGTCTCCAGCGTCTGCCATCCCTCGGCGCGGCGCGCCTTGTGCTGGGCGATCCGGTCGGTCATTTCGGCGTCGAAGGCCTGCGCGGTCGCAACATAGGTCCAAGGCGGCGGAAGGGCGGTGACGAGGGCCTCGGCATGGCGGCTCTTGCCCGAGCGCGCACCGCCGAGCACCAGCGTCAGGCGCGGCAGGGCGGGATGCGGCGGGGCGGGGACCATGGGGACGATTCCGATTGACGGGCTTTGGTGCGACCCGTATCTAACAGATGACGGTTCTCCGAAAGGAGAGATTTAGGGAACACGGTGCGGGTTCTTGACCCAAGGCCGTGGCTGCCCCCGCAACTGTAATCGGCGAGTGTGAGGCCAAGACACCACTGGGAAACCGGGAAGGTGGCTTCATGCGGTGACCCGAGAGCCAGGAGACCTGCCGTCGACATTGCTGTTGGCCGACCCGTCGCGCGGGGAGTCGCGATGCTGGTTCTGATCCCGCCGGGATGGGCGGGGTGCCGTCGGATGCAGCGCATCGTCCGGTCCTCTGGGGAGCCGGCAAGCGACGGAGACGGCCATGAAGTTGACCCGTACCACGACCTTTGCAGCCGCGAGCCTGGTGCTGCTCGCCACCGATCCCGCCTTCGCGCATCACATGATGGGGGGCAAGCTGCCGCAGACGTTTGCGCAGGGGATGCTGTCCGGCCTCGGCCATCCTGTCATCGGAATCGACCATCTGGCGGCGATCGTGGGCGCGGGCATCGTTGCAGCGCTTCTGGGCCGCGGCTTCGCGCCGGTGCTCGCCTTCACCACCGCGATGATCGCGGGCGTCGGCCTTCATGTGGCCAAGGCCAACATCCCGGCTGCCGAGCTGCTGGTCGGCCTGACCACCGTCGTGGTTGGGCTGGTGGTGGTGATGCGTGGCCGTTTCGGTGTGCTGCCCGTCGCCGGCCTGTTCGCCGTGACCGGTCTCGTCCATGGATATGCGCTGGGCGAATCGATCGTCGGGGCCGAGAATACCCCGCTCGGGGCCTATCTCGTCGGTCTGCTCGTGATCCAGACCATCGTCGCCGCCGGCGCGTTCCTCGGCACCAGGCTGCTGTCGGCGAAGGCCAAGACGGCTGCGCCGCTGGCGCTGCGGCTCGCGGGCGCTGCCATCGTGCTGGTGGGTGGGGTCGCCGCGGCGACGGCGGCCGGCGTGATCGGCTGATTGATGACCGCATCCGAGACTGGTGAGACGACGCTGTTCGTCTGCGTCACTTGCCGTTCGCAGGGGACGGAACCTACGCCGCCTGATCAGCCGCGGGCCGGAGCCCGTTTGCTCGCCGCGATCGAGACGTTGCCGACCGCGCAGCGCGCCGGTGTCACCGTTGTCGGTGTCGAGTGTCTGTCGAACTGCAATCGTGCGTGCACGGTTGCGGTGACGGCGCCGGGCAAATGGACCTATGTGCTCGGCGCGCTCGATCCGGATCTGCATGCGCGGGATGTGCTGACATTTGCGCAACTGCATCAGCGCCATGACGCCGGTCTGCCGGCCTGGCGCGAGCGTCCCGAATACATTCGCAAGAACACCGTCGCGCGCGTGCCTGCGCTGTCAGCGCCACGCTGAAAACGAGAGATCGCATCGCCATGACGAAGTCGTTCGCCAAGACGCCTTGCACCATCGTCACCGGTTTCCTCGGCGCCGGCAAGACCACGCTGGTGCGCAACCTGATCGAGACCGCGAACGGTCGCCGGCTCGCCATCATCGTCAACGAGTTCGGCGATGTCGGCATCGACGGCGACATCCTGAAAGGCTGCGGCGTGCCGGACTGTCCGGAGGATCGCATCGTCGAGCTGTCGAACGGCTGCCTGTGCTGCACCGTTGCCGATGATTTCGTGCCGGCGCTCAGGAGCCTGCTGGATCAGAAGGAGCCGCCCGAGCATATCGTGATCGAGACCTCGGGGCTGGCGCTGCCGAAGCCGCTGGTGCAGGCCTTCAACTGGCCGGAGATCGCGACGCGCGTCACCGTCGACGGCGTCGTTGCGGTCGTCGATGGTCCGGCGGTGGTCGCGGGACGCTTCGCCGATGATCCCGAAGCGCTCGCCGCGCAGCGCGCCACCGATGCGTCGCTCGATCACGACAATCCGCTGGAGGAGGTCTACGAGGACCAGCTGCTGTGCGCCGATCTCGTCGTGATGAACAAGAGCGACCTGATGAGCGAGGAGCAGCGCAAGGATGTCGCCGCCGAGATCGCGGCGAAGGTGCAGCGTGCCGTCAAGGTGATCGCGACGGAGCACGGCAGGCTGTCGGCTTCGGTGCTGCTCGGGCTCGGTGCCGCCGCGGAGGACGATCTCGCGGCCCGGCCGTCGCATCACGACAACGAGGCCGAGCACGATCACGACGATTTCGAGAGTTTCGTGCTCGACGTTCCGGCGCAGGCTTCGCCCGATGCGCTCGTCGACCGCATCGCGGCCGCCGTCGACGCACATGATGTGTTGCGGGTGAAAGGGTTCGTGGAAGTCGCCGGCAAGCCGCTGCGCCTCCTGGTGCAGGCCGTCGGCAGCCGCATCCAGCATCAGTTCGAGCGCCCGTGGCGCTTGGGCGAATCGCGGCAGGGGCGGCTGGTGATCATCGGCGAGCGCGGCCTCGATGCCGCCGCCATCCAGAGCCTGATCACAGGATAGGCGTCACCGATGCACCTGCTGGCGACGACGGGCGCGGATCTCGACGACCTCGAACAGGCCGTGGATCTTGCACAGTCGCCGGCCGAGATCGTCGTGCTGTCGTTCTCGGACACCGACCTGTCGGCGCTGGCCGAAGCCTGGACCGTGTCGTCGGATGACCTGCCGAGCCTGCGCCTCGCCAGCTTGAAACGGCTGAAGCATCCGATGTCGGTCGATCTCTATGTCGACCGCGTCGTGCTGGGCGCGCGCGCCGTCGTCGTGCGCTGTCTCGGCGGGCTCGACTATTGGCGCTACGGGCTGGAGCGCATCGCATCGGTCTGCCGCAGCCGCCACATCCTGTTCGCGGCACTGCCGGGTGACGATCGCGCCGACGACAGGCTTGCTGAGCTCTCGACCTTGCCGCAGGACGCGACCTCGCGTCTCTACGGTTATCTGCACGAGGGCGGGGTCGGCAATGCGCGCGAGGCCCTGCGCTATCTCGCGACGCTGCTCGGGCGCGACGCGCAGTTTGCCGAACCGATCGCGATCGGTTCGATCGTCGGCTTCATGCCCGATCGCGGAGCCGTCGGCATCGATGATCTCTGCAGCCATGATGATGCGCGGCCGAGCGCGCTGATCGTGTTCTACCGTGCGAGCCTGCTCGCTGCCGATACGGCCGGGATTGCTGAGCTGATGCGGGTGATCGAAGCCAAAGGGCTGGCGGCAGTCGCGGTCGCGGTGACCAGCCTGAAGGATCCCAATATTGGGGATGCACTGGCGCGACTCGTCCAGCGCCGGCGTCCTGCGATCATTTTGAACGCCACCGCGTTCTCGGCGCTGCGCGACGACGGCACCACGGTGCTCGACGTGGCCGATGCACCAGTTCTGCAAATCATCCAGGCGCAGAGCACGGAAGAGGCCTGGGCCTCGTCGGTGCGCGGACTGTCGCCGACGGACCTTGCGATGAATGTCGTGCTACCGGAGCTCGACGGCCGGCTGTTGGCGCGCCCGATTGCGTTCAAGGGCGAGGCGCCGGCGGATGAGCGTCTGCAGTTCAGCGCGATGCGCTATGTGCCTCAACAGGACCGCATTGCTTACGTCGCGCAACTGGCGGCGCGATGGGCGCAATTGCGGGGGCTGCCGGCCAGCGAGCGGCGCGTGGCGCTGGTACTCTCCGATTATCCGTCGCGCGGCGGGCGTTGCGGCTACGCCGTCGGTCTCGACACCAGCGCAAGCGCAGCCGCCATTGCGCGGTTGTTGGCGGAGGCGGGGTACGATATCGGCCGTGTAGCGCCGACTGCGGACGATATCGAAACGCTGCTGCGGGACGAGGCAGATCAGCTCGTGGTGCCGCTCGCGGCCTATCGGTGTGCTCTGGCGCCGTTGCCGGACGATCTGCAGCGTGCGCTACATGACATCTGGGGAGAGGCGGAAGCGGACCCGGCGTTCCGGGATGGCGCCTTCCATTTTCCGGTGCTGCGTGCGGGAAAACTCCTGATCTTGTTGCAACCGGATCGTGGCAGTCGCGCCGATCGCAAGTCCGGTTATCACGACACCAGCGTGCCGCCGCGGCACGCCTATGTCGCGCTCTATGCATATCTGCGAGAGGCCGAGCGGATCGATGCGCTGATCCATCTTGGTGCGCATGGCACGCTGGAATGGCTGCCGGGCAAGGCGCTGGCGCTGTCAAATGCGTGCTGGCCCGACGCCGTACTGGGCCCGCTGCCGGTGATCTACCCCTTCATCGTCAACAATCCCGGCGAAGCGATGCAGGCCAAGCGGCGGTTGTCGGCACTGACGCTCGGGCATCTGACGCCGCCGCTGTCGCAGGCCGGTCTGCACGGATCCCTGCTGGAGCTGGAGGGGCTGGTCGAGGAATATGCCGAGGCGGATGGCCTCGACAAACGCCGCCTGAAACTGCTCGAGGAGGAAATCGTCGCGCGGGCCTGGCAGGGCGGCTTGGCCGCCGATTGCGGGCTCGACCGTGCCATGACCGGACGCGAGGCGATCGCGCAGCTCGACGCGCAGCTCTGCGACATCAAGGAGCTCGCGGTGCGCGACCGCCTGCATGTGTTTGGGGAGGCGCCCGACACGGCGGCGACCGCCCTGCTGGCCGATGCGATCACGGCGGCGATGGGGCAGGCGGTGACGGTCGATCGCGCCGACATCGCCGCACGGATCGCCGCGAGCGCTGCGGCCGAACGCAGCGCGTTGCTCGCGGCACTCGACGGTCGCCGCGTCGCTGCCGGTCCTGCCGGCGCGCCGAGCCGCGGCCGTCTCGACGTGCTGCCCACGGGCCGCAATCTGACCGCGATCGATCAGCGCGCGATCCCGACCCGGACCGCGGCCCTGGTCGGCGTACGCGCGGCTGATGAGGTGATCCGGCGCTATTTGCAGGATCATGGCGACTACCCGCGCGCGCTCATGCTCGATCTCTGGGCGTCCGCATCGCTGCGCACGGGCGGCGACGATCTGGCCCAGGCCTTGGCTTATCTCGGCGCGCGGCCGCGCTGGGACCTCAACTCCAATCGGGTCACCGGCGTCGACGTGCTGCCGTTGGCGATGCTCGACCGCCCGCGCGTCGATGCGACGCTGCGGATCTCGGGGCTGTTCCGCGACCTGTTCGAAGCGCAGATCGCGCTGTTCGATCTCGCCGTGCAGAAGGTGGCGTCACTCGACGAGGACGATGCCGACAATCCGCTGGCCGCGGCACGGCGGCGCGGCGAGAGCCTGGCGCGCGTGTTCGGCGGCGCGCCCGGCAGCTACGGCGCCGTTGCCGCCGACCTCGCGCTCGGGATGGACTGGACGAGCCGGTCGCAGCTCGGCGAAGCGTATCTTGAGAGCACCGCTTACAGTTTCGGCGGAGCGCATGACGGCGTGTCGGCCTCCGACACGTTCCGCGCCCGCGTCCGCAGCGCCGATGCCCTCGTGCATCCGCAGGACGATCGGGAGCGCGACCTGCTCGATGGCGAGGAGGTCGCCGACTTCGCCGGAGGCTTCGCCGCCGCTGCAGCGTCGCTCGGCGCGTCGCCCGTTCTGCTGCATCTCGACACCAGCCGTCCGGAGGCGCCCGCGGCGCGGAGCTTCAGCGAGGAGATTGTCCGCGTGGTGCGCGGCCGTCTCACCAATCCGCGCTGGATCTCGGGAATGCTCGCGCATGGCTATCGCGGCGTCGCCGAGATCGCGCAGGGCGTCGACGCGCTCTACGCCTTTGCGGCTACCTCCGACACCGTTGCCGAGCACCTGTTCGATCTGGCGCATGGCGCGCTGCTGCGTGACGAGGCCGTGCTGGACGGCATGACCGCACGCAATCCCGCGGCCGTCGCCGCGATCGTGGCGCGATTCGAAGACGCGCTGCGTCGGCAGCTGTGGGTGCCACGCCGAAATGCCGTCGCCGATGAGCTTGCGCATGCCCGCACGCGCCTGACGCAAGCGGAGAGCGCGTCATGACCGCCTCGGTCGAGATCAAGGGCTGGTGCCCGGGCGCGCGGCGGCCGATGCCGAGCGGCGACGGCCTCATCGTTCGTGTCCGGCCGCATGGCGGCGCGTTGCCGGTGTCGGCGCTGCGTGAGCTTGCCGAGGCCGCTCGGCGCTACGGCAACGGCCAGATCGACCTCACGCGCCGCGCCAATCTGCAAATACGCGGCGTATCGTCCGAGACGCTCGCGCCGCTGTGGGAGCTGATGGCATCGCTCGGCCTGCTCGATGACAGCGCCGAGCTCGAGGCCATCCGCAACATCGTCGTCAACCCGCTGGCGGGACTCGACCCGGCCGAATGGGTCGACATGCGCCCCGTCGCCGCCGAGCTGGAGACGCTGCTGGCCTCGGATCAGGCGCTCCATGCGCTGCCGCCCAAGTTCGGCTTTGCGCTGGACGGTGGCGGCAGGCTGCCGCTGACCGGGCTCGCCGCGGACGTTCGTCTCGTCGCCTGTGGTGGTACTGAGGCGAGGCGGATCGCCGTCGGCATTGCCGGTTCGAACGACGATGTGTGGCTGGGAACGGCAGCCGTGACCGACGCGGCGTCGACGGCCGTTCACCTCGCGCGGCTGGTGCTGCAACACAGCCCGACGCAACGTTCCGCGACGTTGCAGCCGCAAGCGAGCGCTGCCATCCGCGCCGAACTGGGCCTCGATGTTTCAAACGCCGTCGCGACGGCGTCAGCAACCATTTCGCAGCGACGTTGCGGCGTCATCGCTCTGACGGATCAAACCTGCGCCGTCGGTCTCGGCGTGCCGTTCGGCCGTATTGATAGCGGCACGCTGGCGCGGCTTGCGGCCATGCTTGCGGTACACGATGTCGCCGAGGTCCGCTTGTCACCATGGCGCGCGCTGTATGTCGCCGCGGGTGCCGTGACCGCGGAGCAACTGGCGGCGGATGCCGCCCGGCTCGGCCTGGTCGTCGACGATGCCGATCCACTGATGCGCATCGACGCCTGCTCGGGCGTCGGCTGCTGTCCATCGACCGGATTGGCGACGCGACAGCATGCCGGCCTGCTCGCGGATGCGATGGCTCGGACCGGATTCAACGGCACGCTGCACGTCTCCGGCTGCGCCAAGGGCTGCGCACGCTCGGCAGCCGCGGACGTCGTGCTGGTCGGCGAGGGCGAAGGTTATCACGTCGTCCGCAACGGCACGGTGAAGAGCGAGCCCTGCGGCATGCTCGATCCCACCGAGATCGACGTCGACGGGCTGTTCGAAACGAAAGAAAAGGCCGATGTCTGAGCTGCGCGACTACATCAAGGACGGCGCGGAGATCTATCGCCGCTCGTTCGCGACCATCCGCGCCGAGGCCGATCTGTCGCGCTTCCGCGGACTGGAAGAGAAGATCGCCGTGCGTATCATCCATGCCTGCGGCATGGTCGAGATCACCTCCGACATCGCGATGTCCGAACATTTCGCCGCCGCGGCGCGGGAGGCGCTCGATCGTGGCGCGCCGATCCTGTGCGATGCCAAGATGGTGGCGCAGGGGATCACGCGGGCGCGGTTGCCGGCGAGGAACGAGATCATCTGCACGCTCGATGCGCACGAGGTGCCGGCGCTCGCCGCGCAGCTCGGCACGACCCGATCCGCAGCAGCGCTGGAGCTGTGGCGGCCGCATCTCGGCGGCGCCCTGGTGGCGATCGGCAATGCGCCGACGTCGTTGTTTCATCTGCTCGACATGCTCGATCAGGGCGCGCCGCGACCGGCGGCGGTGATCGGAACGGCTGTGGGGTTCGTGGGAGCCCGCGAGTCCAAGGAGGCGCTCGCGGCCGATGGTCGGGTACCGTATCTGGTCGTCAAGGGCCGCAAGGGCGGCAGCGCCATGGCGGTTGCGGCGGTGAATGCGATCGCGAGCGACGTCGAATGATCCTGCTCGACACCATCGCGGGCTCGGCCGATCCGGGTACGCTGTACGGCATCGGCGTCGGTCCGGGCGACGTTCGCTATCTGACCTTGCGCGCCGCTGGTCTGGTTCGGTCCGTCGATGTGGTGGCGTTCTTTGCCAAGCGCGGCATGGAAGGCAACGCGCGACGGATCGTGGCGCCGTTGATGGAATCCGGCCGCCACGAGCTGCGGCTCGAATATCCGGTCACGGAGGAATTGCCCGTCGCCGACTTGTCCTATCAGTCCCAGATCGCCGATTTCTACCGGCGCGCGTCGGAGAGCATCACCGCGCATCTTGCGGCGGGGCGATCGGTCGGTCTGCTGTCCGAAGGCGACCCGTTCTTCTACGGCTCGTTCATGCATATGTGGCGGCGGCTCGAGCGCGATCATCCGGTCGAGGTCGTCCCGGGCGTCACCGGCATGTCCGGCTGCTGGACCAAGGCCAATGTTCCCATCACCTGGGGCGACGATGTCCTGTCCGTGCTGCCGGGCACGCTGGGCGAGGACGTCCTGCATGACCGGCTGACGCGTTGCGAGGCCGCCGTCATCATGAAGGTCGGGCGCAACCTTGCTAAAGTGAAGCGCGCGATCATCAGCGCCGGATTGCTCGATCGCGCGCTCTATGTCGAGCGCGGCACGATGGAGGCGCAACGTGTCGCGCCGCTGGCCGAGGTGGAACTGGACCGCGGCCCCTATTTCTCGATGATCCTGATCCCCGGACAAGGGCGTCGGCTATGACGGGTACGCTGACGATCGTGGGCGTCGGCCCGGGGCGGGCCGAACTGATCACGCCGGCCGCCGCGGCCGCCATCGCAGGCGCGACCGATCTGATCGGCTATGGACCGTATCTCGACAGGGTGACCACGACGAGTCCGGGTCAAATCCGGCACGCCAGCGACAATCGCGTCGAGCTCGACCGCGCCCGCCACGCACTCGCGCTCGCAAGCGACGGCAAGCAGGTCGCGGTGGTGTCGGGCGGTGATCCCGGCGTGTTCGCGATGGCCGCGGCGGTGTTCGAAGCGGTCGAGGCGGGACCGGCGGCGTGGCGTGACCTCGACATCCGCGTTGAGCCTGGTGTCACCGCGATGCTGGCGGCGGCGGCCGAGGTCGGGGCGCCGCTCGGTGGCGACTTCTGCGCGATCTCGCTGTCCGACAATCTCAAGAGCTGGACGACCATCCGCCGCCGCCTCGAGGCGGCTGCCGCCGCCGACTTCGTCATCGCGCTGTATAATCCGCTGTCCAAGGCGCGACCTCATCAGCTGGGCGAGGCGTTCGCGCTGTTGCGGCGGATCAAGCCGGAGTCGACCGTCGTCGTCATGGTGCGGGCCGCCGGCAGTGGTGATGTCCGACGGATCATCACCACCTTGGGTGAGGTCGATCCCGGCAAGGCGGACATGCGAACGCTCGTGCTGATCGGATCGACCGCCACGCGCCTGATCGCGCGCGAGGGAAAGGCGCCCTACGTCTATACGCTGCGCCGCGAGGTCGAGGGCGGCGCATGAGCCAGTCGTGCCTCCAGCCATTGCAACGCGGCTCGCGCGCCGCCCAGCGCGACGCCCTGCGGCTTGTCGGGTCGGGCGATCATCACCACGGGAATCGCGAGCCGCCGCGCGGCTGCGATCTTCGGATAGGTCGCGGCGCCTCCGGAGTTCTTCGACACCACGAAGGCGATGCGCTCCTGGGTCAGAAAGGCTTCCTCTGTCGCCTCGTCGAACGGCCCGCGATCGTGGACGAAGCGAATGTCGGGCGGCAACGCGACGTCGCCAGGCGGATCGATGGTTCGCGCGACGTAGTGATGCTGAGGGGCTGCTGCGAAGGCTGCGAGCTCCAGGCGACCAAGGCTGAGGAACACACGCGCCGTATCTGCTCCGAGCGCGGAAGCCGCGTCGTCGGCACTGCTGACCTCGATCCAGCGGTCGCCGTCCTGACGTTGCCATGCCGCGCGCCGGATCGACGCCAGCGGCACCGACAGCGCATGGCAGGCTGCAACCGCATGTCGCGAGATCTGGTCGGCGTAGGGATGCGTGGCATCGACGACGGCGTCAATTGCATGATCGCGCAGCCAGGCTTCCAGTCCGGCGATGCCGCCGAAGCAGCCGATGCGCGTCGGCAGCGGCTGCGGTTTGGGCGAAGCGGTGCGGCCGGCGAGCGAGAGCGTCGCAGCGAACCGGTCGTCGCCGGCGAGCAGCTTCGCCAGCTCCGAAGCCTCGGTCGTCCCGCCGAGAATGAGGATGCGCATGCGGGGCAGGGTCCATGGTGAACTCGGCCGCAACTTGCAACGCGCAGCGCTGGCTGTCCATCGTCGGGATTGGCGAGGATGGTGTTGACGGTCTCTCAACGTCTGCACGACGTCTCATCGCGCAGGCGGCGCTCGTGGTCGGCGGCGCGCGCCATCTCGAGCTTGCGGCGCCGTTGATTGCGGGGGAACGGCTGGCCTGGCCCAGCCCGCTGAAGCTCGCGTTCGACCAGATCGCGGCGCGACGGGGAGAGCCCGTCGTCGTTCTCGCAAGCGGCGATCCTTTCAACTACGGCGTCGGCAAGCAGCTGATGCAGCGTTTCGCGTCCGCCGAGATGCTTTGCGTCCCGCAGCCCTCGGCCTTCAGCCTCGCAGCGGCACGGCTCGGCTGGCCGCTGCAGGATGTGACGCAGGTGACGCTGCACGGCCGCCTGCTCGAAGGGATCATCCGCCATCTCGCGCCGGCGGCGCGCATTCTGGCCCTGGCCTGGGACGGTTCCACTGCCGCACGGCTCGCCGCGCTGCTGACCTCACGCCGCATGGGACGCTCGCGCCTGACGGTGCTGGAAGCGATCGGCGGCGCGCACGAACGGGTGCGCAGCGCGTCGGCCGACGCGTTCGATCTCTCTGATATTCATCCGCTGACGACGATCGCGATCGATGTCGAAGCGGAGGTTGATGCGCCCGTGATCCCGCTGACCGCCGGTCTTGCCGATGACCTGTTCGAGCATGACGGCCAGTTGACCAAGCGCGAGGTCCGCGCCGTGACGTTGTCGGCCCTGGCGCCGCGTCCGGGCGAGCTGTTGTGGGACGTCGGGCTGGGCTCGGGTTCGGTGGCAATCGAGTGGCTGCTGCGTCATGGCTCGTTGCGCGCAATCGGCATCGAGGCGCGCCAGGACCGGGCCGACCGGGCGATGCGCAACGCGCTGGCGCTCGGCACTCCCGAGCTGACACTGGTGACGGGGCGCGCGCCAGCGGTGCTGGCGGATCTCGAAACGCCGGATGCGGTCTTCATCGGCGGCGGCATTTCGGAAGCGGGGGTGTTCGAAGCCGTCTGGTCGCGGCTGAAACCCGGCGGCCGCCTCGTCGCCAACGTGGTGTCGCTCGAAGGCGAGACGCGGCTGAGCGCGTTGTTCGGCCAGCATGGCGGTGAACTGATCCGCATCGCCGTTTCGCGCATCGAGCCGGTTGGCCGCATGCATGGCTGGCGGCAGGCCATGCCGATCACGCAGTGGCGGGTGACGAAGCCATGATCGCGCTCGGGATTGGTTGCCGGCGTGCCGCCGACGTCGCAGATATCGAGGCGGTCATCGCGCATGCGCTCTCGCTTGCGCGCCTCGCGCCCGCAGACGTGGCGGTGCTCGCCACTGCGGCTGACAAGGCCAGTGAGCCTGGCGTGATCTGCGCCGCGCAGCGGCTTGGCCGTCCGCTCGTCGCCATCGCCTCTGCTGACATGGCGGCTGTTGCCGATCGCGCGATCACGCGGAGCGATCGCGTCAGGTGCTTGAAGGGTGTACCTTCGGTTGCCGAGACGGCGGCGCTCGCTGCCGCTGGCGTGAATGCCCGGCTGATTCTCGCGCGCGTCGCAAACGCCGTAGCGACCTGCGCGGTGGCGGAGGGCGACGGCGCCATTGTTGCGGAGCCTGCCTCATGACGGTGCATTTCGTTGGCGCGGGTCCAGGCGCGCCGGACCTGATCACCTTGCGCGGCCGCGACCTGATCGCGCGCTGCCCGGTGTGTCTCTATGCGGGCTCGCTGGTCCCTCGGGCGCTGCTCGATCATTGTCCACCCGGCGCGCGTATCGTCGACACGGCACCGATGTCGCTCGACGAGATCGTCGCCGAAATCGAGCGCGCCACGCTCGCGGGCGAAGATGTGGCGCGACTGCATTCCGGCGATCTCTCGATCTGGAGCGCGCTCGGCGAGCAATTGCGGCGCCTCGATGCATTGCGGATCCCCTACACGATCACACCGGGCGTACCGTCGTTCGCGGCGGCTGCCGCCGCGCTTGGCCGCGAACTGACCTTGCCGGGCCTCGCCCAATCGGTGGTGCTCACGCGGACGTCCGGCCGCGCGTCGGCCATGCCGGAGACGGAGCAGCTCTCGCTGTTCGCGCAGTCGCGCGCCACGCTCGCCATCCATCTCTCGATCCACGTTCTCGATAAAGTCGTTGACGAGCTGCGGCCGCATTACGGCGACGACTGTCCGGTGGCGATCGTCTATCGCGCGAGCTGGCCGGATCAGTTGGTCCTGACCGGCACGCTGGCGACGATCGTCGGACAAGCCGCGGCTTCCGCCGTGGAGCGGACCGCGCTGATCCTCGTGGGCCGCGCGCTCGCAGCCGAGGATTTTCGCGACAGCGCGCTGTACGATACCGGCTATCAGCGGCGCTTCCGCGGGAGGGGCGAATGAGCCGGTCCCTGACTTTGTCCCACCAGCCGGCCGTCACGGTCGAACACGGCGACGTCGAGGGCCATGTCGTTGTCGCCCAGCGCACGCCGCGCCGTCTTCCAGGCGGCGAGCGCGACGGCCTCGCCGGCGGGAAATCCGACCCGCTCGGCCTCCTGCAGCACCTGCAGCGCGGTGTTGGCCGTGCGTGCGCTCGTGACCAGCGTGGCCGGCGCCCCCGCGTCATGCAGCGTGTTCGCGAGCCAGCCGAGATCGACCTCGCCGGCGCGCGAATGCAGGTCGAGCAGGCCCTGGCCGAGCTTGGTCATCTTGGCGAAGCCGCCGGCCACGGTGACGCGGGCGACCGGATGCCGGCGCAGATATTTCAACATGCCGCCGGCGAAATCGCCCATGTCGATCAGCGCCGTCTCCGGCAGGCCATGGAGCTGCTGCACGGCCTTCTCGGACGTGCTTCCCGTCGCGCCAGCGATGTGCGGCAGGCCAGCCGCGCGCGCGACGTCGATACCGCGATAGATGGAGTGGATCCAGGCAGCACAACTGAACGGCACCACGATTCCCGTGGTGCCGAGGATCGACAGGCCGCCGACAATGCCGAGCCGCGGGTTCAGCGTCTTCCTGGCGAGCTCCTCGCCGCCGGGAATGGAGATCTCGACGGCCACATCGCGCGCCGCGCCGAGCGCGGCAGCGGCCTCATTGATCGCCGCCGCGATCATCTCGCGCGGCACCGGATTGATCGCAGGTTCTCCCGGCGGCAGCGGCAATCCCGGTCGCGTCACTGTGCCGACGCCGGGGCCGGCGCGGAACGTCACGCCGGAATTGTCTGCACCGCGCCGCAAAGTCGCTTTGACCAGCGCACCGTGCGTGACATCGGGATCGTCGCCGGCGTCCTTGACGACGCCCGCGGTTGCCTTGGTGCCGTCGGTCTCATGCATCGCGATCGCAAAGCCGACGCGACGCCCGCCGGGCAAGGCGATCTCGACCATGGCAGGACAGTTGCCCGTGATCAGCAGCTCGTAGGCGGCGCGCGCCGCAGCCGTGGCGCAGCTGCCGGTCGTCCAGCCACGCTTCAGCGGTTGGTTCGGCGGATCCGCAGTTTCCTTCATGTCCGTTCGCATAGCACATTTTGCCATGCCTCGGCGGCGTTGCGGCCATGACCATGGTGGCGCCCAACGGAATCATCGTCGCCGCGCCGCGTTCCGGCGCCGGCAAGACGACGGTCACGCTCGGGCTCTTGCGTGCGCTCAGCCGGCGCGGCGCGCGCGTGCAACCCTTCAAATGCGGCCCGGACTATATCGATCTCGCCTATCACACGGCCGCTGCAGGACGGACGAGCTACAATCTCGACGGCTGGGCGATGTCGGCGCGGCAACTGCTCGGGCTTGCCTGCAGCGTTGCCGCCGACGCCGATATCGCCATCATCGAGGGCGTCATGGGCCTGTTCGATGGTGCGTCACATCCCGGGCGCGCGGGCAGCGGCTCGGCCGCGGATCTCGCAGCCCTGACCGGCTGGCCAGTCGTGCTCGTTCTCGATGTCAGTGGGCAGACCGAGACGGCCGCCGCCGTCGCGCTCGGCTGCGCGCGTTTTCGCGACGATGTTCGCGTGGCCGGGGTGATCCTCAATCGGGTCGCGAGCGAGCGCCACCGAGCGCTCATCGAGCCGGCGTTCGCGGCTATCGGAATCAAGGTCCTCGGCGCTCTGGCGCGGGACGCGCAATTGACCTTGCCGGAACGTCATCTCGGCCTGGTCCAGGCCCAGGAGATCACGGCCATCGAGGCCCATCTCGAGCGTCTCGCGGCCAGCGTGACCGGATCGGTCGATCTCGACGCGCTGCTCGCTCTCGCGAACCCGATCCGCGCGCCCGATCTAGCGGCGCAGACATCCAGCCTCGGCCTCAAACCGCCCGGACAGCGCATCGCGTTCGCAGCAGATGCCGCCTTCTCGTTCAGCTATCCGCACCTCCTCCGGCACTGGCGCGCTCAGGCCGCGGAGACCATTCCGTTCTCGCCGTTGAACGACGAGGCTCCCGATCCCGCAGCCGACGCGGTCTGGCTGCCAGGCGGCTATCCCGAATTGCACGCGGGACGGTTGGCCTCGGCGCGGTCGTTCCTCGATGCGTTGCGCGCGATGGCGTTACGCGGCGTGCCGATCCACGGTGAGTGCGGCGGCTACATGACGCTGGGGACAGGACTCGAGGATGCTCACGGTGTCCGGCATGCGATGGCCGGGCTGCTGTCGCTGGAAACGTCGTTCGCGCGCCGCCGCCTGCATCTCGGCTATCGTCAAGCGACGCTCTTGGCCGACTGCAGTCTCGGCGGAAGAGGGGCCGTCGTTCACGGTCACGAATTCCACTATGCAACCATCCTGAGCGAGGCAGACGATCCGCTGATCGCGTGCCGCGATGCGTCGGGCGGCGTCGTCGCCGAGCACGGCGCCCGGCGCGGGTCGGTGACCGGATCGTTCCTGCACGTCCTGAGCGGGGAGGGCGCATGAGCGAGCCAGGCCGAAGCCCTCCGCAGTTCGACGCGACATTCCGGCAGCGCTTTGCCGAGCTGGTGCGCTGGCGTCGCGACGTCCGCCGTTTCCGCGCCGATCCGGTCTCCCCAGAGCTGATCGAACAGTTGCTCGCGCTCGCGTCCCATGCGCCATCCGTCGGCTTCTGCCAGCCCTGGCGGTTCGTGCTCGTCGAGAGCCCTGAACGCCGCGCGACGGTCATCGAGAACTTCCAGCACGCGAACCAGGCCGCGCTCGCCGGCTATGATGGTGAGCGCCGCGCGCTCTATGCAAGCCTCAAGCTGGAAGGCTTGACGCAGGCGCCGGTTCATCTCGCAGTCTGTGCCGACGAGGGCGCTGCCACCGGTCATCGTCTCGGCCGCGCCACGATGCCGGAAACGCTCCGCTACTCGGTGGTGGCCGCGATCCAGACGTTCTGGCTGGCAGCGCGCGCGGAAGGTCTCGGCGTCGGCTGGGTGTCGATCCTGGACCCGGCGGCTGTCTGTCGTGAACTCGAGTTGCCGTCCGACTGGAGCCTGATTGCGTATCTCTGCGTCGGCTGGCCGCAGGAGGAGCATGACGATCCCGAGTTGGAACGTCACGGCTGGGAAACGCGGCTCGACCAGACCGTGATCAAGCCGCTCAAGCGCTAGTCACGATGCGAGCGCCAGCGCCGGTGCGTCAACCGTCATCGGCTCGCCGACAGCGTCCGCGGCGCGCATGAGCTGAAACCGTGTGCCGTGCAGGTTGAGGGTCAGTGGAATGCCGCGGAAATCGTCGTGAAAGGCGCGGATGCGGCGCGCCATTTCGGCCGGATCGATGTCGACGGGCATGTCGCACATGGCGGCGTACATCTGCCGGGTGCTCTTCGCGCCGCTCCAACCGGTGCCGAGTGCCGGCAGCGGGCCGGCATGGCAGGCGAGGTCGCGCGACATCCGCCAGAACAGATAGGCGAGCCGCACGAACGTCATCTGCTCCAAGCCGCGGACATCCACGCCTTGCGGGATGTCGAACGTCTCGACACCGACGATCGCGCCGCAGTCGACCCGGGTCTCCATCGCATGGGCCGTCGCGCCGAAGCGCGTCGCACCGTCGTACATCGCGAAATGGGCCGGTGCCCAACCGGGATAATCCGGCGGGCCTGGATGAAAATTGTAGGCGCCGTGGCCGAGCGCCTGAAGGATGGCGGCGGGCACGATGACGCCGGTCGTGAAGGCAAGCAGGCGGGATCTGCCGAGCACGTCGCGCTCGATGGCTTCGATGTCCTGCAGGCTGACCGCGAAACGGAAGGCGAGGGCAGGGTTGTGCGCCCGCAGGAGCTCCGACAATGCGAGCTGCTGGTCGCGGCTGCCGGTGAGAAGAATGATGGTGTCGAACATGATTTGTCCTGGCTGGCGTCAGTGGCGATGGGCGTTGAAGCTGGCGGGCCGGCGCGTCGCTTCCGAGGCGGCGGTGGCGGCGAACAGATCGGCCGGCAGTTCCTGACCGGGGATGATCTCGAGCACCATGTTGTCGGCCAGCAAAGCGGCCTCCCTCGCGATGCGAACCTCCGGCGGCCACGAGCACAGCGAAAGTTCGAGGCGGCCAAAGCCGCCGCAGTCGGCGACGAAGGCGCTCGTCAGCCTCTCGATGCTGTCAGCCGTTGCGCGTGCGCTACTGCGTTCGACGTCGCGCAGGATGACCGTGATGCCCCGGTCGGACTTCACTCTCGAGCGCACCACGAGCAGCGACTCCAGCGCGCCGACGCGCCCAGCCCGCCGCGGCGACCGCGCCACCTCGGCGAAGTCCGGGTCGGGACCAAGATCAGCCTTGGTCGGCTTCAGATTGTGCACGATCGTCGCGTTGCGGACCCCGGCTTCCCCTGCAACGGCATGAAAGCTGCGGGGAAGCCAGACCGTGTCGAGCGCGATCTGAGACGTTACCGCACTCCAGGCCTGGTCGATCAGATAGCCGCCCCAGACATCGGGGTATGACGAGGCGATCTCGCGCCAGGTCGTCAGCATTGTCTCGGCCGCCTTGGAGCGACCGAAATAGAGGGTACGCGCCGACATCTCCCAGCCGTTCCACTTATGGACGGCGAAGTCGCAGCCCGTCAGATGAGGAAGGTCCGGGGAGGCTTGAAACATCACGTCGGCCTCGACGTACAACAGCGGCTCGCGGTGACGCTGCCACATCCGCGCGATGAAGTCGGCCTTGTCGGCAGCGCTCAGACGCTCGCCGGGGCGTCGATCGATCGCCTCGATGTCGAATGGGAGCCCGAACCGCTGCAGCGAGCGTCTGAGATGATAGACGTGCAGGTCGCCGACCGTCGTTGGATGGCAGGACACGACACGCATCGCGGTTGCGGGTGCCGCCTCCGGAGCAGGCCAGTCGCGGCCGCCCCACCACAATTCATGCGGACCGTCGGCTGAGGTGCCGACGGTACCGAACGCGGTCAACTTGGATTTCAGGAAATCGAACGCAGGATTTTCGCCGAAGGGGATGACCACGGCGTCATACGTTGTCAGCGAGCCATGCAGCAGTTCGGCACCCGCGCCCGTTGGCGGGTCGAGCAGGACGACCGTACGGCCACGGCCAAGCGACGGACGGTCGCCGCAGTGAATCGGCGGCCCGAACGTCCTCGACAGCCATTGGAGACGACGACCTTGCTGCTGACCGAGCTTGACGCCAAGAGCGCGCAGGGCTTGCAGCGGGTCGTCGTCAATGGTCTTCGGGTCTTGTCGCGTCATGCCGGGTCCTCCTGCACAATCAAACGGACCACGTCAGCCAATCAGGCGCGTCGATCGCGCATGTGCTTGCACTGATGAATTGCGATGATGCGCGTAGGACGAGGCTCTCGACACGGAAAACGCGAACTTCGTTTCGCAATGTTGCCGGGCGCGCCGCTCGAAACCCGAACGGTTGAATCGACATCGTGATTGCAGAAGCGGAAGTACGAGCATTCGCGTCCGGTCTGATCAAGTTGACCAGCACTGACGTGAGCGATTGGGCGCGCAAAAGCGATCGCTGCGCGGATCCCGCGCTTCACGCTGATACGTTGAACGCAACTCCGCTCCGGAGAGTCTGTATCGATCGAAACATTCAGCAACATTCGGTGACGCTATGGACATCGATGGACATCCAGGCGCGTGTCGATGGCGCGCGACGCATCACGTCGTTCGCTTCATTTGTCGCGTCATCAGCAACTACAACGTAAGAACGCGACAGATCAGGCGCGTCATGTCGCAAAAATCGTCACGCGATTCAAAAATCGCGTCTGCGGCAACTGACAGAGTCGAAAAATGAGATAATTTCGTCGAGGTGATTCGGAAAAAATTGCCGGGCGAGATGATCGTTTCGCAAGAATTCCGGACCTTGCGCGAGCGCGGATTTGGCGTGCGCGGTACGCATCCACGGATGCTGTTAGTAAGCGTTGCGGCTCGCGTTTTCTGCTGAATTCGTCTTCCGGAATGAAATCCCCGCCATGCCGAACATCGGCCTTTCCTTCTCAACGACCGTCGAGCGCTCGATCCGAGTGCGGCAGAATTTGCCTGTCCCTAGGCAAAACATTCCATCTAACTACCTGAAAAGTCACAAAAAATCTTCGCCTGCTTCTCTCGATCGCAGCGTTCAACGATCGGAAGCCGTCTGCGAATTGCGTAGTCGGCATTGCGGGTTGGAGATTCGGAAATGAGCTACGCGCTGGACGTCTGGGCCCCGGCCGATGGCGTATCTTCGAAGGAGCCGGAGGCGCCGGACGTTGCGACGCTGCTGTCGAGCGAGTCGGCCAGCACCGTTCCCGACTCCGCGCCGCCAAGCGAGGCCGCGATCTGTGACGAGGACAAGGATCTGCTCGACCGGCTGGCCACCGGAGAGGAACTCGCATTTCGTCTCCTCGTCGAGCGCCACATCGACCGCGCCTATGCGATTGCGTTGCGCATCGTCGGCAATGCTGCCGATGCAGAGGACGTCGTGCAGGATACGATGTTGAAGGTCTGGACGCACCGGGGGCGGTGGCAGCACGGCCGCGCCAAATTCTCGACCTGGCTCTATCGCGTCGTCAGCAACCGCTGCATCGACATCCGGCGCAAGCCGCGGACCGAGAATGTCGATGTGGTGCCCGAGGTTGCGGACGGCAAGCCGGATGCAGTGAGCGTCATCGAGCGTGCGGAGCTCAGCGACCTCCTGGAAGGAGCGATGCAGCGGCTTCCGGAACAGCAACGGATCGCTGTGATCCTGTCGTATCACGAGAACATGAGCAACGGCGAGATCGCCGAGGTGATGGACACGACAGTGGCCGCCGTGGAGTCGCTGTTGAAACGGGGACGCCAGCATCTGCGCGACATGCTGCGGCGTCACGAGCGCGACATTCGCGGCGCCTTCACGGATTGCTAACCATAAAAATCCCGTCGCGGGAGAATTCCCGCCTGATTCCCGCAGGCGCTTCCGTTTGATCGGTCAGACGGGGCCGATCCGCACCGTCAGTCCTTCCACGATGCGGCGTGCTTTGCCGATCACTCAGGAGTCCTCACCGTGCCCGCAATTTCCACCAACATCGCCGCCAACTCCGCCGTCCGCTACCTGAACATCAACTCCAACCAGGAGACGAGCTCGCTCTCCAAGCTGTCGAGCGGTTCGCGCATCACGTCAGCCTCGGACGACGCGGCCGGTCTCGCCATTTCGACGCGTATCTCGTCGGACATCACCACGCTGCAGCAGGCTGCGACCAACACGGCGCAGGCGACGTCGATCTTGCAGACCGCGGATGGTGGCGCATCCAACATCAGCGACATCCTGGCGCGCATGAAGTCGCTGGCCTCCGAGTCCGCATCGGGCACCACGGTCGGAACCAGCCGCACCTACATCCAGTCGGAATTCTCGCAGCTCACCAGTGAAATCTCGTCGATCGCGACCGGAACGCGCTATAGCGGCCAGAGCCTGCTCGACGGCACCAGCACCTTCTCGTCGGGCGTCTCGGTCCTGGTCGGCTCGTCCGCGTCCGACACCATCAACATCACGCTGTCGGATCTCACCGCGAGCACGCTCGGCGTCTCGTCGCTCGACGTCAGCACCCAGACCGGCGCGACCGCAGCCTTGACCGCTCTCGACACCGCGATCGACACCGTGTCGAAGGCCCGCGCCGACATCGGCGCGCAGGAGTCGCGCTTCAACTTCTCGGCCGACTCGATCTCCACGCAGACGCAGAACCTGCAATCGGCCAATTCCGCGATCAAGGACGTCGACATCGCGTCCGAGCAGGCGAAGCTGTCGTCGGCGCAGGTGAAGACCCAGGCCGCGGTGTCGGCGGAAGCCGCCGCCAACCAGATCCCGCAGTACCTCCTGAAGCTGCTGGGCTGAGCCGTGATCTGCCGGGCCGGCGCCTCGCCGGTCCGGCTTCTTCCTTGGAGGACGACGACGGATGACGGTGAGCAGCGCAACCTCGAGCACGAGCAGCACGACGTCGTCGTCTTCATCATCGTCGACGAGCTCGAGCAGCTCGCTCACGACGTCGGGCACGAGCACGACGAGCACGATCGACTGGACCGCGCTGATCGAGTCCGCCGTCAATGCCAAGCTCACCCAGGCGACCCAGATCTCGACCAAGATCACGGCCAATGAGGCCAAGATCACGGCGTATCAGACGCTGCAGACCGCGCTGAAGACGCTGTCATCGGGATTGTCGTCACTGGCGACGTCGATGGTGAACTCGCTTGCGACCAACGCCTTCGCCACGCGGGCCGCCACCATCAGCGCGACCGGCGACGTCAGCGCCTCATCGGCTCTGTCGATGTCGGTGAGCAACGGAGCCGCGACCGGCAGCCACACGCTGACGATCAGCCAGGTCGCCACGGCTCACAAGGTGACGGGCGCGACGCAGTCGAGCCAGACCGCGGCACTCGGCTATTCCGGTACGTTCTCGCTCGGCCTGTCCGGGGGCAGCACGGCCGACATCACCATCACCAGCGGCATGTCGCTGCAGGATGTCGTCGACGCGATCAATGCCCAGAGCTCCACGACCAATGTCGAGGCGTCGATCGTCCAGGTATCGAGCGGGTCCTATCAGCTGGTGCTGACGGGAACCCAGGATGCCGCGGACATCACCTATGCAAGCTCGTCCGGGGACGACATCCTCAACAAGCTCGGGGTGACCGACAGCTCGGGAGCCTTCGCGACGGTGCTGCAGACGGCCCAGGCCGCGGAATTCACGCTCGATGGGATCAGCCTGACGCGCGATACCAACGACATCACCGACGTTCTCAGCGGCGTCACCTTCGACCTGCTGCAGGCGACCCCGTCCGGAACGACGCTGACCGTCACGATTGGGACGGACACGAGCCAGATCTCGTCGGCATTGCAGACATTCGTTACCGACTACAATGCATTCCGCGATGCCGTGATCGCGCAGCAGACCACCAATTCAGACGGGACGGCGTCCTCGAGCTCCGTCCTGTTCGGCGACGGCACCATGCGCGACATCATGAATTCGCTTCAGGCCGTGCTCGGAACCTCGGTCGGCGGGTTGACGATGGCCGACCTTGGCCTGTCGTTCAACGAGAAGAACGAGCTCGAACTCGATACCAGCACGCTGTCGACGATCCTCAGCACCAATCTGAGCGGCGTGACGACGTTGTTGTCGGCGCAGACCAAGACCTCGTCGAGCCAGCTCAGCGTGGTCAATACCGGGTCGTCGCCGCAGTCGTTCACCCTTGATCTGACGGTGGATTCGTCGGGAAATCTTTCGGCGGCGTCCGTCGGTGGCGACAGCTCCCTGTTCACGGTGAGCAGCAACACGATCGTGGGCAATTCCGGGACGATCTATGCCGGGATGGCCTTCACCTATGCCGGCTCGACGTCGCAATCGATCACCGTGACCTCCACACAGGGGCTCGCGACCCAGATCTACCAGATCGCCAAGACCGCATCATCCAGCACGGGATCGCTGCAGACGCTGATCGACAATCTGACCTCGCAGGACGACACGATGCAGGCCAAGGTCGATGACATCAAGAGCTCGGCCTCCACGTTCCAGACGCAGCTTACGGCGCAGTACGCCAAATATCAGGCTGCGATCGAGAGCGCCAACAACACGCTCACTTATCTGAAAGCCCTTCTCAACGCGAGTTCGAGTAACTGATGACCCAGAATTCGATGGCGCAATTCGCAAGTCAGGCCTATCGCGGCGCTGCGGTGGCCGTTCCGCCGCTGCGGGCCGTCACCATGCTGCTCAACGGAGCGATGATGAGCTTGCAGAAGTCGCTGCAGGCGCAGGAGGCCCGCCGCTTCGAGGAGGGGCACATCCATGTGACCCGGGCGACGGCCATTCTGCGCGGATTGAGCCTTCACCTCGATCCGACGCGCGGCGGGCCGGTCGCCGACCAGCTGTTCGGAACCTACAACGCCCTGATCGTGGCCGCGCTGCGGGCCTACGGTCGACCTCACATGCGCGAGAATTTCCAGCGGATCACCGAAAGTCTGCTGGAGCTGCGGGAGGCGTGGGAGGCGGTCGAGGCGGCATCCCGGGGAAAGCGAGCGGCCGGTGATTCGGCCAACCCTCGGTAGCTCTGGCGAATCAGGCCCCTGCCGCACCGCGGAAATCTTGGGAAACGGATCAGAAACGGGCTGCATTGTCTCCCGTTTCGGTATCCAGTGCGGCCTCGCGTGCATACGGCTCCCGAAAAATACGGAGTTTTCCGTGTCCGGTTGCGGTCGATCGCCACAATTGCCGATATCAATTTCGTTCGCGGGCTGAATGCTTTATGACCAAGCTGGAAGCGCTGGATTGGGCGGACGATGGACGTCAGGGAATTCGAGGATCTGATCGGCAGGCTGGGTGAGGACATCTCGCGCTGGCCAGCGGAGCAGCGTCAGTCAGCTGCTGATCTGCTGGCATCCTCTCCCGAAGCCGGTCGATTGCTGTCCGAGGCACGTCTTGTTCGTGAGGCGCTGTCGTCGCCGCCGGCGCGTGCACCCGCGGGCTTGACGTCGCGCATCCTTGCTGCGGCCCATCGCCTGACCCAAGAGGAAGCGGCAACCGCCCCGGCCGACGCCCACCAGCCTGGCTGAGCCCTAGCCAGGGCCGAGCTTGGGCGGCTACGCTTTGGCCGGTTGGACTTCGGCGCTGGAACCGCAACACCATCGCATCTGTCATCTCGCTCAATCTGTCGAGCTCGCTTGCGCGCGAATCCAGGCGCCCGAGTGCGGCGACGGCGAACCGTCGCGCCGATGCAGATCGGAGCCTCGCACCAGGCGATTTTTGCCCACTCAGCGCAACCGCGCGGCGGCAAATTCTGCCGTCGGATCAACTAATTCGACCGACTAATTGTGCGCCTGGAATCGGCGCTCCGGCCGTTTGATCAGCAAACGCCTTCACGACCGCGTGGTCGTGCTGTGTCCCGCCGCCGTTCGCGGCGCGAGCCGGAGTTCTGCCATGACCGTTTCTGCCGCGAGTTCGTCGACTGCGACCACCTCATCGACCTCATCATCCAGCGACACATCTCGTACGACACTCAGCTCTACCGACTTTCTTCAGCTTCTGGTGAGCGAACTCCAGAACCAGGATCCGCTCAATGCGACCAGCGTGACCGACTTCATCAACCAGATGACGTCCTACGCCAACTACACCTCGCAGCAGTCGCTCAACAGCAGCATGACCTCGCTGGCCGGCTCGTTCTCGAGCCTGGTGACGCTGAATTCGGTGAACTACATCGGTCACACCGTCGAGGCCAAGAGTGACACCGCCGTTCTCTCGAACGGCTCGGCGACGTTCGGCTATTCGCTGTCGTCGGCGGCATCGAACGTCTCGATCTCGATCAAGGATTCCTCCGGAAGCACGGTCTGGACCGGCACCGGGACCGGCAACAAGGGCGCCAATTCGATCACCTGGGACGGCACCGATTCCAGCGGCAATCAGCTCAGCGACGGCGGCCAGTACACGATCTCCGTGACGGCGACGGACTCCGCGGGCACCTCGGTCCTCAACTACACGACGGTCACCGGGACCGTAACCGGCATCGACACCTCGACCAGCACGCCCTCGCTCACCGTCGGCGGCGTTCCTGTCAGCGCCAGCAACATCATCGGCGTCACCTCCTGACGGCATTACCCGGAGTACAATCATGAGTCTTTCTGGAGCCCTGTCATCGGCGATCTCGGCGCTCAATGCGCAGAGTTCGTCGCTCGCCATGATCAGCGACAACATCTCCAACGCCGATACGACCGGATACAAGACCACCTCCGGCCTGTTCGAGCAGCTGGTGACGGCATCGAGCAGTTCGAAAGCCTATTCCTCGGGGGGCGTCTCGGTCTCCGGCCGTGCCAACATCACGCAGCAGGGGCTGCTGGCCGCCACCACCAACGCGACCGACGTCGCAATCCAGGGCTCGGGTTTCTTCGTCGCGACCAACTCGACTTCGGCCGGAGGCGAGACTTTCTACACCCGCAACGGCGCGTTCACCACCGACAATGCCGGCTATCTCGAGAACGACGGCTACTACCTCGAAGGCTGGCGCACCGATGCAACCGGCAACGTGGTCGGCAACGGCCTCGAGCCGGTCAATACGAAGGTGGCGCTGACGAATGGTGGGGCGACGACCAAGACGTCGCTTGCGGCCAACCTGCCGGCCGATGCCGCGAGCGGAGACACCTTCAGCAGCTCGATGACCGTGTACGATTCGCTGGGGCAATCGCACACGCTCAACGTCACCTGGACCAAGGGGGCGACGGCGAACGAATGGACCGCCGATTTCGCGCCGGCGACGGCGTCGGACGGCACCGTGACGAGCGGCACCTATACGATCGATTTCAACTCAGATGGTTCGCTCAGCACGGTCTCCTCGACCAATCTCGGTATCACCTGGAACAACGGCGCCGCGGCGAGCTCGATCGCGCTCAGCTTCGGCACCACCGGCGGCGGTACCGACGGCCTGACCCAGTTGTCGTCCGGCAGCACGACGCCGAGCGTCTCCAATTTCAGCGCCAATTCCGATGGCATCTCGTTTGGCACGCTGAGCAGCATTTCGGTCGGCAAGAATGGCCTCGTCGAGGCGACCTATTCCAACGGACAGACGGTTCCGATCTACAAGCTCGCGGTAGCGACCTTCGCCGATCCCAATGGTCTCGTGGCGCATAGCAGCGGCATGTACACGTCGACGGCGACGTCGGGCAATGCGACCCTGCAGGCGTCCGGCGAGAATGGTGCAGGAACCATCTACGGCAGTGAGCTGGAATCGAGCACGACCGACACCACGGGCCAGTTCAGCAACATGATCTCGGCTCAGCAGGCCTATTCGGCGGCATCGCAGGTGATCTCGGCCGTCAACAAGATGTACGACACGCTGATTTCGTCGATGAGGTGATCATGGCCGACCTGAAGAGGGAGCGGCTCGGCGAGGGCGAGGCTCTGCTGAAGAGGCTGCGGCGGCTGAGACTGCGCGCTGCGACCGCCGGCAAGGACGACCGCGCGCAACTGCTGGCCTTGATCGACGATATCGAAACGGTCCGACGAAAGCTGCTGCGTGAATGCGCGCTGCTCGACGAAGAGCTCAAGGTCGCCACCGTGAGGGTGACGGCGCTGAATACCTACGCCCGTGTCGCGCAGATCAGCCGCCGACCGCAGCGTGAACAGTAGGATGGGAGCGACAGGATGAAACACGCAATTCAGGCCGATCAGCGGCCGGCCAGCGAAGATGAAGTGCGGACCTTGATCGCGCTGATCGACGAACTCATCGCGGTGGTGTCGGAGGAGAATGCGGAGCTTGCCAAAGGGCTCCCGGCCTCGCGTTCCAAGCAGCTCGACGACAAGAATCGGCTCGCCGGGCTGTTTGAGCAGCGGGTCGCCGAATGCGCCAGGCGAACGGCGAGCCTCGACGTCCGCGACCGTGTGCTGCGCGAGCAGCTCATGGAGCACATCTTCAACCTTCGTGGCGCGATGGACGAGAACCTCGTTCGGCTGCGGGCTGCGATCGAAGCCAGCAATCGTCGCATCGAGGCGGTGATGCAGGCGATCCGCGAGCAGATCGCGAATGCCTCGCCCTATGGCGCCGGTGGACGTCGTACCGCGCGTGCGACGTCCTGTGGAACCAACGTGAGGGCGTGATGGCCAGCCAACAGCGGGAGTAGGGCAATGTCGCTCGACATAGCACGGCTGGTCGCCTTCAGCGGCATCTCGGCCACGGAGCTGCAGATCAGCGTGGCGTCGTCGAACATCTCGAACGCCGACACGAAGGGGTATACGCAGAAGACGGCCAACCAGGTCACGAACGTGACCGGCGGAATCGGGACCGGCGTTTCCATTACCGGCATTTCGAGCAATGTCGACAAGCTGCTGCTGAAATCCTTGATCGGAGCCAATTCGGAGCTCGGCGCGGCCGACACCACGAACAACTATCTGACGCAACTGCAGCAGCTGTTCGGCAGCGCGTCCACATCCGGCACCTCGACGACGGGAACGTCGCTGGCAAACTCGCTGGCATCGCTGGAGTCCGCCTTGTCGTCGCTGGCGAGCTCGCCCAGCAGTGTTTCGCTGCAATCGGCAGTCGTCAGCGCGCTGGATGACTTCGCCAGCCAGCTGCGCAGCACGTCGAGCGGTGTGCAGACGTTGCGGGCCAACGCCGACAAGGACATCGCGTCGTCGGTTCAGAGCGCCAACGACGACCTGCAACAGATCGCCGATCTCAATGTCGAGATCCGCAAGATGGCGGCGTCCGGCCAATCGACCGCCGATCTCGAGGACGAGCGCAATGCCGCGTTGCAGGACCTTTCGTCCTATATGAACGTCAGCTACTACGCGGCGTCGGACGGCGACCTTCAGGTCTATACCTCGTCGGGGCGAGCTCTCGTCGACAGCTCGGCGCACACGCTTAGCTATACGGCCTCGGCGAATGTCTCGGCGGCGTCGAGCTATGCGTCCGGCGGCTTCAGCGGCATCATGGTCGACGGCGTCGACGTCACGTCGCAGATCACGTCGGGCAAGATCGGTTCGCTGGTCACGTTGCGGGACGAGACCCTGCCGGCCGCGCAGACCCAGCTCGATCAGCTGGCCTCGCAGCTGAAATCGTCGCTGAATGCGATCACCAATGGCGCATCGGCCGTTCCACCTCCGACCGCTCTGACCGGGTCGGCGAGCGTCAGCAGTACGACGGCCCTGTCGGCGTCCGGAACGGTCCGCATCGCCGTGGCTGACCAGAGCGGCAATCTCGTTTCGTACGAGGATCTCGACCTGTCGTCCTATGCGACGGTGGGCGATCTGGTCACGGCGCTCAACGGCATCTCCGGGGTCTCTGCCTCGATCGATTCCAGCGGACACCTGTCGATCAGCGCCACGTCGTCGTCGAACGGCATCGCGATCAACGACATGACCAGCGCGGTCGGCGGCAGCGGCTTCTCCGACTATTTCGGCATGAATGACCTCGTCACCGGCACGAGCGCCGCCAATTTTGCCGTCAACAGCAGCATCCTGAGCGGCGCGGCCGGTTTGCCCACCGGCACGCTCGACGGCTCCGCGACGTTGACGACCGGCAGCCAGGTGCTGACGGCCGGCTCGGCGACGGTCATCGACGCGCTCGTTGACAAGCTGACCGGCTCGACCAGCTTCGCCTCGGCTGGCGGCCTGAGCGCAACGACCGGCTCGTTCGCCGACTACGCCGCGGCGATCGTCGCCAATGTCGCCAGCAAGGCGTCGCAGGCCTCCACTGCCTACACCGCGAAGTCGACGGCCCAGTCGAGCTATGCCAGTTCGCTGTCCTCGCAATCGGGCGTCAACCTCGACGAGGAGACGGCGCGGCTGAGCTCGCTGCAGAACAAATACGCTGCCGCCTCGCAGCTGATCTCCGTGGTCAACAGCATGTTCTCGTCGCTGCTCACTGCCGTGCAATCGACCTAGTCCGGAGTGGACATCATGACGATGCGGATTGCGACATTCTCGAACTCCGACCAGATGATCACGGGCGCGCTGCGGACGCAGGCGACCATGGCCAACCTCCAGGTGCAGGAGGCCTCGGGGCTGAAGGCCGAGTATCTCGCCGGTTACGGCGCCGACACCCAGCACGTCGTCAATCTGCAGGTCTCTGTCGCGCGGGCGCAGTCCTACATCGACGCTGCGACTCTGGCGGACAGCAAAGTGCAGGTCATGTACTCTGCCGTGGGGCAGGTGTCGGACATCGTCAGTCAGCTGCGCACGGCCCTGAGCGCTGCGAGCTCCGGCAGCAGCACGGGAACCACGTCCGCGATCAGCAGTGCGCAGCAGTTGCTGCAGCAGATGTCGGGCATTCTGAACACCCAGTACGACGGGCAATATCTGTTCGGCGGTGCGCGGACCGCGACGGCGGCGGTCGATACGTCGAGCTTCGCCTCCGGCACGGGATCGTTGACCACGACGGATACCAGCTATTTTCAGGGCGACAGCGAGCTTGCCTCGGTCCGGGTTTCCGATGGGCAGTCGGTCACCTATGGCGTTACTGCCGACAATCCGGCGTTCGAGGAGGTCATGCGGGTCCTGAAGTTCGTGGCCAACAGCTCGACCCTGTCCGGAACCGACATCACCTCCGCGCTGTCGCTTGCCGATCAGGCGGTGGACGATGTCGCCACGGTACAGGCCAAGCTCTCCGATGCGGCGTCCCGGATCGAGAGCGCGAAGTCGCAGCAGACCGATTACAAGAGCTATGCCGAGAGCCTGGCGACGGACCTGACCAGCGTCGATGTGGCGGCGGTCACCGCCCAGCTCTCGACTTATCAAGCCCAGCTCACGGCGAGTTATACCGCCATCTCCAAGATCCAGAGCCTGAACCTGGCCAGTTACCTGCGTTGAGCCCCGACTTATCGCGCGGCGATGCAGGGCGCAGGGGCCCGAGCAGAGCCGGATCTGCCAGGCGGGCCTAGACCTTGCCGGCGGCCGGCCTTGGGATCCGCATTCCCGGCCGATTGAAACCATGCGCCGCGCCGGAGGTTTGTTGACGGGCATCTCGTCGGCGGAACTCTCATGGACCAGATAACTCAGCCTCGAAGCTACAGCCATGGCTTGCGGCCCGTGGCGGACAATGTGTGGATCGTCGACGGCGGCCGGATTCGGGCCGCCGGACTGCCGCTCTCCGTGCGCATGACGGTGATCCGCCTGTCGAGCGGTGATCTGCTGCTGCACTCGACCACGCGCTTCACTCATGCGCTGCGGGAGGAGCTGGAGCAGCTGGGACCCATCAAATATCTGCTCGCGCCCAACGTCGCGCACTGGATGTTCCTGCCGGACTGGCAGGCGGCCCTGCCGAATGCGCAGGTCTTCGCTGCGCCGGGCTTGGCAGAGCGCCAGCAGGTTCGCCGAAGCGGCCTGCGTATCGATCGTGAGCTGACCGATGTCACGCCGGACGAATGGTCCGCAGATATCCAGTTGGTGCTCGTTGCCGCACCGATGTTCACCGAAGTGGAGCTGTTTCACAGGCCGAGCCGCACACTCGTCCTGACAGACCTCGTGCAGAACCTGGCACCGGAAGGTCTGGGCATCGTGGCGCGGACCGCGGCGAATCTGCTCGGGATCACCGCGCCTGATGGCAAGGCACCGACCCATCTGCGGATGCTGCTGCGGCTCGGCGGCCGTGCCGTCCGGCTCGCGGCGGCGCGGTTGATTGCGCTGGCGCCCGAACGCGTCGTCTTTTCCCATGGCCGATGGTTCGACACCGGCGGCGCGCACCAGCTGCGCCGCGCGCTCGGCTGGCTGCTGGATGCCTCCCCCGAGGCGCGCCGGCTGATGCGTGATCTGAAGGGAACGCGCGTCGTGGTGACGGGCGCCTCGAGCGGCATCGGCCGGGCGACGGCACTCGCCTTGGCGCGGGAAGGGGCCAGCATCGTGCTGGCCGCGCGGCGCGTGGACGTTCTGAAAGACGTCGCGGCCGAATGCGAAACCCTTGGCGGGCGCGCCATCGCCGTCGGCACCGATGTGACCGATGCAGCCGCGGTCATGCACTTGGCCGATCAGGCCGTGCAGACGTTCGGTGGCATCGATGTCTGGATCAACAACGCCGGAACCGGGGTGTTCGGCGCCTATCAGGACGCCGACATCGCGCTCCACCGTAAGACCATCGAGGTCAATCTGCTGGGGACGATGAACGGTGCCTATGCGGTTCTGCCGGTCTTCCTGCGGCAGCAGCGCGGAACCTTGATCAACAACATCTCGCTCGGCGGATGGGCTCCGACTCCGTTCGCCGCCGCCTACACCGCCAGCAAGTTCGGCCTCCGCGGCTTCTCGGCGAGCTTGCGTCAGGAACTCGCCGGTCACAAGGATATCCACGTCTGCAGCGTATTCCCCGCGATGGTCGACACGCCCGGCTTCGTGCATGGCGCCAACATGTCCGGCCGCCATCTCGGTCCAGGACCGCTGCTGTATCGGCCCGAGGACGTCGCCGAGACGTTCTTGCAGTTGATCCGCGCTCCTCACGACGAAGTCGCCGTCGGCTGGCCGGCGCGGCTCGGGCAGATCTCCTATGCCCTGGCGCGCTGGCCGACCGAGCGACTCCTGAGCACGGCGTTCCGTTTCCTGTTGTCGCGCGCGAAGGGCGCACCACGCAGCACAGGTGCCGTGTTGGCGCCGATCGCCGCTGGCACCGCGGTGAGCGGCGGCTGGCTCGTGCGCAAGAAGCTGCCGCCGGCCGGGCAGCTCAGCAGAATTGGATTGGCACTTGGGCTCGGAGGCATCGCGTTGGTTGCTCTTGCGCGCGCCCGCCGGCCTTCGCGGCCATCGCGCCGACATATTACTCGCTGATCCCCGGGGGCGTCCATGCTCGGCAAGCTCGATTGGTCGGCGATCCCCTTTGGCCAGCCCATCCCGCTCGTGGCCGCAGGCCTCGTGCTGGTGGCGATCCTCGGTGTCCTCGGATGGGTCTTGGCGAAGGGGTACTTCCCTTATCTCTGGCGTGAATGGATCACCAGCGTCGATCACAAGCGGATCGGCGTGATGTACATGCTGCTCGCCTTCATGATGCTGCTGCGTGGCGGCACCGATGCGATCATGATGCGAACGCAGCAGGCGGTGGCGTTTCATTCCAACGGCTATCTTCCGCCGGAGCACTACAACCAGATCTTCTCCGCCCACGGCACTATCATGATCTTCTTCGTGGCGATGCCGTTCGTGATCGGGCTGATGAATCTGGTCGTGCCGCTGCAGCTCGGGGTACGGGATGTCGCCTTTCCCACGCTGAACTCCGTCGGCTTCTGGCTCACGGCCACCGGCGCGCTGCTGGTCAACGTGTCCCTCGTGGTCGGCGAGTTCGCGCGCACCGGCTGGCTGCCGTTCCCGCCCTTGTCGGAGTTGACCTACTCGCCGGGAGTCGGCGTGGACTATTACATCTGGGCGCTGGAGATCTCCGGCGTCGGGACCCTGGTCAGCGGCATCAACCTGGTCACCACCGTCCTCAAGCTGCGCACCCGGGGCATGAGCTATCTGCGCATGCCGATGTTCTGCTGGACCACGCTGGCAACGAACCTGCTGATCGTCGCGGCGTTTCCGATCCTCACGGCGACGCTGACGATGCTGATGCTCGACCGCTATTTCGGCTTCCACTTTTTCACCAACGAGGCCGGCGGCAACATGATGATGTTCATGAACCTGATCTGGGCCTGGGGACATCCCGAGGTCTACATCCTGGTTCTGCCGGCGTTCGGGATCTACTCCGAGGTGGTCGCGACGTTCTCGAGCAAGTCGCTGTTCGGCTATCGCTCGATGGTGTTGGCGACCATGGCGATCTGCGTCATCTCCTTCATGGTCTGGCTGCATCATTTCTTCACGATGGGGGCGGGCCCCAACGTGAACGCGATCTTCGGCATTGCGAGCATGATCATCGCGGTGCCTACGGGCGTGAAGATCTATAATTGGCTGTTCACGATGTATGGCGGGCGGGTGCGCTTCACGACGCCCATGCTGTGGTCGGTCGGCTTCATGATCACCTTCATGATCGGCGGGCTCACCGGCGTGCTTGTCGCGGTGCCGCCGGCGGATTTCCTGCTGCACAACAGCTTGTTCCTAGTCGCCCATTTCCACAACGTCATCATCGGCGGCGTGCTGTTCGGGGTGTTCGCGGGTGTCACTTACTGGTTTCCAAAGGCGTTCGGCTTTCGGCTGTATGAGAGCTGGGGCAAGGCGGCGTTCTGGTTCACCCTCATTGGCTTCTACGTGACCTTCATGCCGCTCTATGTCGTCGGCCTGCTCGGCATGACCCGACGGATGCAGCACTACGATGTCGCGGAATGGCGTCCCTGGCTTGCAGCTGCGACGTTCGGCACGGCGCTGCTCGCGATCGGCGTCATTCTTCAGATTTTCCAACTGGTCTTCAGCATCCGCGATCGCGAGCTCCTGCGCGACACGACCGGCGACCCCTGGGACGGCCGCTCGCTCGAATGGGCCACGTCCTCACCGCCGCCGGTGTTCAATTTTGCGGTGCTGCCGAATGTGACGGGGCAGGATGCGTATTGGCGGATCAAGGAAAATGCAAAAGACCAGCAGCTCCATACGCGGGAAAAGGACTACCAGGACATCGAGCTGCCAAAAAACTCCCCCACGGGATTCGTCTGCGCCTTCTTCGCCACGGTCATGGGCTTCGCGCTGATCTGGCACATCTGGTGGATGGTGGCGCTCGGCGCAATGGGTGCGTTGGCGACATTCGTCGTGTTTGCCTGGCGCGATCACGACGAGTACGTCATCCCTGCGGCGGAGGTCGCCCGGATCGATCGGGGCATCATCGAAGCGCGGCAGGGATTCTCGTCGTCAGCGGCTGCCGGGGCCTGAGACCCATCGAAGGGAAGCTGCCGGTGCGTCGGGCCAACCGCACGCACCGGCGAATTCACATCACCAGCGATGATGGGCGCGGATCACGCCATGGCCGTGGCGGTGATGGCCCCAACCCGGACCGCGGTAATAGCCGTAGCTGTGGCGCCACGGCCGCGGGCCATAGGAATAGCCGTAGCTGCGATAGATCGGGCGCGGCACGTAGCTGTAGCCGTAGCCGTAGCCGCCGTAATAGGGGCGGTAGGCCGGGTAGTAGCCGCCATAGCCGTAGGGATAGGCAGCGTAGCGATACCCGCCGTAGTAGGGATAGGGCGCGTAGCCGCCATAGTAGGAGGGGGCGGCGATCGCCGATCCGATCAGGGCACCCGCCAACAGCCCCGCGCCGATTGCGGCACCGCCGCCCCAGCCGCCATGCCAGCCGCCGTAGCGGACCTGGACGGCATTCGAGCTTTCGGCGCCCGGTTTGGCGGCTGCCGACAGCGACGTCAGCGGCGCAGCCGAGACCGAGTGCAGCGTGGACAAAGAAAGTGCGCCGGCGATGGCGAGCGTCGCGGCGGCTTTGAAGGTGACCATCCCGATGTCTCCCGTTGATTCAGGCTCATACTCAACCGGATGAGACGCACTTCGTTGCATTTGTCGCGGCGGACGTTTTGTCGCGCGCCATGGGTCCAGGCGGCGGTCGATGCCGGAGACCGGCATCGGCCTTGATGTCGCTACGGGCAGGAATGGCGCAGGCCGTCATTGCCGAGATAGGTGCCGGAGCCCGGGTCGTAGGATCGGAACCGCTGGGCGCAATAGGCCTGGGCGTTGGCGGCCTCGGCGCGGCTGTTGGCGATGGCGCCACCGATGATCGCGCCGGCCGCGAGACCGCCCAGGGCGGCGGCACCCGCACCGTAGCCGTGGCGATGCCCGCCATAGCGATGGCCGTAATAGCCGTGGCGATGACCGTAGCCGCCGCGCCAGTGGCGATATTGCACCTGCTGCAGCTCGGTCGCGTTCTGCGTGGCGGCGGCCGGCGCCGCGTGGTTCGGCAGCAACGGCGCGGCGGCGAGCGGCGATGCGGCCGCGAGCGACATCGTTCCGATGGTGGCGACCGTCAAAAGTTTGCGCAGATCCATCTGCGTGCTCCTTTCTGTTCGTTGTGCCGGAGGGCAACGGCTCGCCGTCGCCCTCCGTTCCGCGCCGCGAAGGAGCATGTCGGCGGCACGAGGTCGCATCCAACGGCAGAACCGTGACCGCAAGCTAACCGATCAGCGCATCGAGCAGCGCATCCGGACATTCCGCCATCATCGTATGTCCCGCGCCGGGCAGGACGGTCGTGCGCGATTGCGCGATTGCAGCCGCCAGCGCCTTGCCGGCCTTCAGCGGCGTCATCATGTCCTTCTCGCCGAGGATCAGCCGCGTCGGCACCTTGATCTTGGCCGCCGCTGCCAGCGCATCCTGATAGGCGTTGCAGGCGGAGAGATCGTTGAACAGCACGCCCGGCGCGCAGCGCTCCAGGGTCGCCTGCGCGCCGCCATGCATCCACAGCCCCGGCGCGCGGCTGCCGCCGAGCTCGGCGGCAAAACCGAGGCCCCAGATCGAGACCATGTCGATGGCGGCGTGATCGTTGGCTTCGGCGGCCTTCAGGAGGTCAGGTCCGACCGTCATCGCTGCCGCGGTGCCGATCAGGCTGAGCGCCGACACGCGATCGGGATGGCGCGCCGCGGCATCCAGCGCGATCAGCGATCCCATCGAATGGCCGATCAGGTGAGCGGGCTTCGCGTTCACCGCCTGCAACAGCGCGACGATCCAATCCGCCATGGCGGTGATGGTCGGCAGCGCCGGCCCCGTCGAGCGGCCATGGCCCGGCAGATCGGGCGCCAGCACGGCAAAGCCGTGATGGGCGAACCAGCGGCTGTGCAGCGCCCAGACCGAATGATCGAAGCCGGCGCCATGGATGAAGACGACGGCGGGCAGGGACGAATCGAACTCGCGGCCGCCCGTGGCAGCGAAGACCTCATGATCTCCGATCGACAGTTGCATGGCTCACACCTTCTGCGAGGCGCGCAGCGCCTGTCCGAGATCGTCGATGATGTCGCCGGCCGCCTCGATGCCGACCGAGAGCCGGATCAGCTCCTCGCCGATTCCGGCCGCGGCGAGCTGGGCTGCGTCCATCTGCTGATGCGTGGTCGAGGCGGGGTGGATCACCAGCGTCTTGGCGTCGCCGACATTGGCGAGATGGCTGATCAGCTTCAGGCTCTCGATGAACTTGCGTCCCGCGGGACGTCCGCCCTTGATGCCGAACGAGATGATCGAGCCGGCGCCGCGCGGCAACAGCTCCTTGGCGAGCGCATGGTCCGGATGCGTCTCGAGCGAAGGATGCAGCACCCAGTCGACGGCCTTGTTGGCGGTCAGCGCCTCCAGCACCGCGCGGGTGTTGGTGACGTGCCGCTCCATGCGCAGATGCAGCGTCTCGACGCCCTGCAGCAGATGGAACGCGTTGGTCGGCGACAGGCAGGCGCCGAAATCGCGCAGGCCTTCGGTCCGCGCGCGCATGATGAAGGCGGCCGCGCCGAACTGCTCGTCGAAGACGATGCCATGATAGCCGGCATAGGGCTCGGTGAGCTGCGGGAACTTGGCCGAGGCGCGCCAGTCGAACCGGCCGCCATCGATGATCGCGCCGCCGATCGCGATGCCATGGCCGCCGAGCCACTTGGTCGCGGAGTGCATCACGATGTCGGCGCCCTGGGAAATCGGCTGGCTCAGATAGGGCGTGGCGAAGGTGTTGTCGATCAGGAGCGGCACGCCGGCCGCGTGCGCGATCGCCGAGACCTTGGGGATGTCCAGCACCTCGAGGCCGGGGTTGCCGAGGGTCTCGCCGATCAGGAGCCGCGTGTTCGGCTTGATCGCAGCGCGGAAACCGTCGTGATCCCTGGGCTTGACGAAGCTCGTGGTGATGCCGAAGCGCGGCAGCGTGTGCGCGAGCAGGTTGATGGTGCCGCCATAGAGCGAGGAGGAGGCCACGATGTGATCGCCCGCATTCAGAAGCGTGGCGATGGCCAGATGCAGCGCCGCCTGGCCGCTCGCGGTGCAGACCGCGCCGACGCCGCCTTCGAGCGCGGCGAGCCGCTCTTCGAGCACGGCCGTGGTCGGGTTGGAGATGCGGGTATAGATGTGGCCGGCGCGTTCGAGATTGAACAGCGCCGCGGCGTGCTCGGTGTCGTCGAACACATAGGACGTGGTCTGATAGATCGGCACCGCGCGGGCGCCGGTCGCGGGATCCGGGTGCTGGCCCGCGTGCAGGCTCAGGGTCTCGAAGGCGGGCGGTTTCGGCGGCGGCATGCGGATCAACTCTCCTCAAGCAGAACGCATCTTCTGCCACAGATTTCGCCGTCCGTCAGGGGCGGCGCGGCACGCCGCCCCTGCGACATCGATCAGCCGCCGAAGCGCTGCGGGAGAAGGCCGGCGGAGGCGATCTCGGCGATGGACAGGCGTGCGCTCGGCTTCTCGCGCTCCTTGAGCATGGCCGGCAGCTTTTCGCCGTCGCCCTTGCGGCCGACCGCGATCGCGATCTCCACGGCGAAACCGTCGGGCACCCCGAGGGCCGTCTGCGCGGCGGTGACGTCGAAGCCGCTCATGCCATGGGTGACCCAGCCGGACACCGCCGCCTGGTTGGCGAAATTGGCCCAGGCCGCGCCGGCATCGAAGGAATGCGTGCGCGTCGGTGCCGGCTCGGTCTTGCCCGCCGGGATGAAGGTCTTCTTCGACAGCACGTAGACGATCGCCGCGGCATGCTGCGCCCAGCCGCGGTTGAACTCGACCAGCGGCGCCAGGAAGGTGTCGAACTCGGCCGAGCCGCGCAGCGCGTAGAGGAAGCGCCAGGGCTGCGAATTGTAGGAGGAGGGCGCCCAGCGTGCCGCCTCGATGAAGGTCAGGAGCTCCGTCTCGGGAAGCGCCTCGTCGCTGAAGCCGCGCGGCGACCAGCGATCGACGAAGATGCGATGCGCCGGATGCTCGGTGATGCGGCCGGTCGGGGGAGGAAGATGGGCAGTCACGGGTGGTCTCCTTCGTTCAGGCTCGTCGTCGGGCCTCGTGCCGCGCTTCGCTGCCGGGCACAATCTCGGCTCCTGTGTGGCTCACGGCGCTTTGGGAGTCCAGATCGCCAACGCCGATGTGTCCACCTTCGCCGGCAGCACGCGCTCCGCCAGGAAAGCGTCCGCGATCTTCTGCTGTTCCGACAGGCCGGCCGCGGTGACCGCGCCGACCTGGTAGGAGCGGTGGCTGTTGGCCTCCTCGACGGTGGCGGCATCGATGCCCCACAGGGCAGCGAGTTGGCTCGCCGCGGCGGCCGGATTGGCCTTCACCCATTTGCCGGTTTCGACGAGCTTGCCGTAGATGACGTTGAGGGCGTCGCCATGTCCGGCGGCGTAGTCGGCGGATGCGAGATAGTAGCGCTTGTAGCTGGCAAGCCCGTCGCTGCCGTCCGCGAGCACGCGCGCCCCTGACTGGCGGATGGTGCTGGTCAGGAACGGATCCCACGCGACCCAGGCATCGACATTGTTGCTGACGAAAGCGGTCCTGCCGTCGGCGGGCGGCAGATAGGCGGGGGTGATGTCCTTGAAGGTGAGACCCGCTTTGGCGAGCGCGGCGAGCAGCAGATAGTGGCTGCCGGCGCCCTTGGTCACCGCGATCTTCCTGCCTTTCAGCTCAGCGAGCGTCTTGGCCGGCGAAGCCGTTGCCACGAGGATCGCCTGCGCCGACGGCGAGGCGGCCTCCTCGGCGACATAAGCGAGCCTCGCGCCCGCGGCCTGCGCGAACACCGGGACGGTATCGGCGACATCGGCGCCGACATCGATGCTGCCGATGTTGATCGCTTCCAGCAGCGGCAGGCCGCTGGAGAATTCGTGCCACGACACCTTGATGCCGAGCGGCGCCAGCGCCTTCTCCAACTCGCCATTGGTTTTGAGGAGGGCGATCAGGGTCGAGGATCTCTGATAGCCGATGCGCAGCGTCTCGGCTGCGTCGGCTTGCGACGTGGCGAGCGCGCCGAGCAGGGCCGCGGCCATCATCAGGACGCCGCGACGGGCGAGATGCAAGGGCCGCGCGCGACGCAGGCCGCTGAAGGACGGTGTCATTCGGCAATCTCCCAAACAGGCGGTTGCATGCAATTGTCCAGGATCATTCGCAGGATCGTCAGCCCTGCGCAATTTTGCAGATCTGTTCATATGGAGAGGAAAGTTTCTCATGTGCCCATGCCGCGAGAAGTTTTGTTTTCTTGGCGCGCGAGATCTGACGAGACAGCCGTTCGCATCCTCGCCACGCGCAGAGCGTCCGAGATGTGTCTGCCGTTCGTCCCTCCATCGAGAGAGGGCACAGGGAAGGCCGGGCGTCGACTGACACCCATGGCCCGCGTGCAAAAAAGGAAGCACGCGGCGGTTACCACAGGATCAGCCGGACATCCGGCCTTCCCTGCGCAACGGGCTTACGGCTTATACGCGATCTCCCCGGTGCGCCGGGCTTTCTGGCCACCGTCATCCGCGAGACACGCAAGCATCTTCGCGAACTTGATACTAGCGTCGGAGTATCAGGACCACGCGATTTCGCCGTCCGGCTCCCATCGTTCGTCCGCGCGCTTGACGCACGCTGCGACGAGAACCGGCCATCGCATCCCGCACCAACGTTTCGTGACGTTCGCGAAGCGCCCCTCTCGATCGGGCGGGATGGGGTGATACAACCATGAATTCTGAAAAAAAGAAACCAGAATATTTTTCGTCGCGGGACTGGACAGGGCAAATCAGCCTGAGAATGCAGGCGAATTCCGTTTCGTCGCGCACGCGCGAGGAGAAGCCATTGGCTCGTCACGCAAGCCCTGGGGCTTCGGCATATCACAATCAGCTTGTGCCCCTCTGCCGCGACGGCATGGCAGGCCCTCGGCCCAGCCATGCCGTCTTAGCGACTCTCCGCAGCGGTCTGGGCGGGCATGTCCGATCGAACCGCCTTGCATCCGCCGGCCGAAATGAAGCGCGGAGCTCATGAGCGGATTTGGCCGGAGCAGGAGCCGCGGAGCAGGCCCCATTCGGAGGACAGTCCGTGATTAGGGCGGACCTTCTGCGACCGAGTCAGCGGCGTCCGCATTCGTTTCCTTAAGGTGACATTGTCGAGGCCCGGCATCATCACGATACCTCCGACGTAGAGGCCGCACTTCCAGCGCCGCAGCCAACCGGCTTCGGCAACAGCAGTCGTCAGCTAATAGTTGAATTAGCCGTGGTTGCGCACAAACGTAAACGCAACTAACATTTGGCGTCACGATTGCAACCTTTGATGGGCCAATAAGGTGTCAGTTCAAGGAACAGACAGAGGAAAGATTGCGCCAAATCTACTCGCGTTACAAGAAGCTTGGCAGAAACACCCGAAGTTCAAACAGCGGGCGTTGGGCGGGCGACGTGCGCTTGACGGATTTCACTATCAGCTCGCGGTTTCACTTGATCGTTTTTTTGAAGCCGTGTTGGCCCAGAATGAAGAAGCGGCGAGCGTTGCCTTCGAAGGTCTTAGCGACCTCAGTGAAAAGCGTGAAAGCCTCGTCTATCTCACACAGATCAAGACGACCTTGCGAAAGGAGTCCCTTCAAGATGCGATCCAAGAGGCCATCGCGGTGGACGAGTTTCTCGAGGAATGCTGCCCCTCTGTACGGAACAGTTTTCGCTTCAGGATTACTGCGCGAAGTTTACGAGGAAATGTTTCGTCTCAACCCGCGCGCCTGACTGCTTCAGAGCTCAAGCTCGACGCTGTTTCGGCAAAGCGATGGGAACATCTGCGACATCGATGTCTGCCCGTTGAGGTGGACGGTGCACCTGAAGTTCGTTTGGCGACTCGCCTTTGGAACGATGTGACCCACCCGACGACCCTTATTGACACCTGTATGGGTCGGCTCCTTCAAATGCTTCCCTCTGGCGTGTCGCCCGTGCAAATAGCGAAAGCTCTGCTCGCGCTTTGGAACACGGCACGTCGACAAAAGGTGGCGCCTCTGCATCTGCTTGGCGCGACGGATCTAAAAAAGGATAATGAGCTGGTCCAGAGGCACATTGTGCACGGTGTTCGCCCCAGCCTGGCTGATGTTCGTGACGGATGTTTCATGGACCGTCCGGAGAAGCTCAAAGCGGTCCTGTCGACGATTCACGAGCGTTGGCTGGCGGATGCACAAGAGCGAAACGCGGTCGTCCCGGTGTTTTGGATAACGGGTCCTTCTGGAGCAGGCAAGAGTGTGCTTCTGCTCCAGATCATTAGCGAGCTCCTGGCGGACGGCCAAGTCGAAGCGGTCAATTATATCGAATCGTACGCGCATGCTCTACCTCGCGCTCTCGACAATGCTAGCGCTACCTCCCTCTCCATGCTGGTCGCAGGCGATGACCTCTACTCGCCGGAGAATCGCGATCCTGCGATATGGCGAGAAGTTGGCGAACTGACCGCAACGGCTCGCAAGTTCCCAAACCGGTTTGCCATTCTCACCTGCGGCCCCCTCGAGCAACTGAAAGCTTTTAGACGCGAGTGCGAACGGCATCGGGCGCTCGATCCGGTCGAAATCGTGGCCGAGCCCCTGACCCCCGAAGAGCAGGTTGCCTACCATGAGTGGTATCAGCAGCGCACCGGTGTCGATGTTCCTATCCGAAGAGAAGCGATTTTCGTCGCAGCCGCGTGGATTTACGAACTCCACCGCGAGCAGAGACTGACGCCAGAGGCTTTTGCCACCCGATTCGACAATCGTCTCCATGAGCTCGCCATTCAAGCACAAGGCCGTGCTGCCCTCATCCTCAATCTCTATGGCCTGAAAGCTCCGGAGGGGCTGTTTCAAGGACATCGGGCAGAATTGGCGCAATTGGTCGGCGAGCAGGTATGGCGTCTCAGCAATCCAAAATCTGGAACGTTGGCGGGCCGCTTCTTTCACCCCCAGATCAGCCGTCTGATCTACGATGCTCTGGTGCCACGCGGCGAGACAGTTCGGCGGGCAGAGGACATTTCTGTTGGGTTTGATGCAATGCTCGAAGAGGGCAAGCCAGCAGACGCGTTTCTCGGCTGGCTGGGCTCCCGCAAGATCGGCAAGGGTAGGACGCGTGGCGCTCTCATGCTTGACGAGACTATGCGTGTGGAAATCCTGAAGGCTTTGTGGCCATGCTTTCGCCGGCGAGGTCCTGAACATGAGATCACCCCACGTCTTTTCGCTTGGCAACAGTCGGCCTTGAGTGCCGAGGTCGATCTGAACGCGTCAGGCATCAAGGCTCGGATCCAATCCTGGTGGCATGACCTGGGCGAGGATGCCCCAGATTGGGGGCTTCTTTTCCAAATGGTGTGGGATATGGCCGCTCAAGAAGAGCGTCTGGTTCTTCTGAGCAGAGGGCGAGGTTGGCTCGGGGTATATCTCGAGGCCGGAACATGGCCTTGGATCAACAGGCGCTTGATCAGGTTTTCACCAGCGGATGCAGTTATCAGAGATCAGGCCTTGGCGTGGCTCAGTCGCAACACCGCGCACCAGTATTGCGCACGCGTTTGGTTGGATCTGTGCGAGACCACTCAGAGCTCACAGCAGCCAAGCTCGGAGCAGGCTGCCCTTGTTCGACTCGCCCTTCAAGCTATTCCGGCCCAACCTGAAAGCGCTGCAGATATTCCGATGTGGACCAAGACTGCTAAGCTCAATCCACCGGTTGCCGAGTTCGTTGACGCCGTTGCTCGCAAGTTGACAAAGGTACGAAATCCGTATCAGCACGAAAAGGGCGTTGAGTTCTTGCTGAGCCTCGTCCCAGCGACCGAGCTCATTGCAAATACAATGCCTGCGCTTCGCAGCAACATGGAAAACTTCGGTTGGCCCTACCTCTGGAGTAATCTCGCGCTAAGGTGTCCGAGAGAAGCCCGTTGGTTGTCGCTCGGCCGCGATTGGCTGACCGGTCGCGATAACGAGCCTGAGTGGAACTTCGTCTGGCAAAAACTGATCGATCAGAACTTCGAGCACGCGACGCTACTGCCGCGCGGCCGCGATTGGCTGAACGGTCGCGAGAACGAGCCTGAGTGGACCTTCGTCTGGCAAAAACTGATCGATCAGAACTTCGAGCACGCGACGCTACTGCCGCGCGGCCGCGATTGGCTGGACGGTCGCGAGAACGAGCCCGAGTGGGCCTTCGTCTGGCAGAAACTGATCGACCAGAACTTCGAGCGTGCGACCCTGCTGCCGCGGGGCCGCGATTGGCTGACCGGTCGCGACGACGAGCCCGAGTGGGCTTTTGTCTGGCAAAAACTGGTCGATCAGAACTTCGAGCTTGCGACCCTGCTGCCGCGGGGCCGCGATTGGCTGACCGGTCGCGACAATGAGCCCGAGTGGGCTTTTGTCTGGCAAAAACTGATCGATCAGAACTTCGAGCTTGCGACGCTGCTGCCGCGCGGCCGCAATTGGCTGATCGGTCGCGAGAGCCAGCCGGGTTCGCAGTTGGTTCGAAGGGGGGTGCGGCGCTAGAGGGCAAGCTCGTTCACGATCTGTCGAGCGCCTCGCGATGTCCGTTGATCGTCCTTGACGGGCGTTCCGGGATTCTGCTGATCGGCCGCATGGCGGCCCCCAAGACGCCGTTGAACCGGAGACGCGCCGGCTGCGGGACTACCCGGCCTTACGTTTGTGAGGCTTGTTCGCGGTGGAGAGGTACGCACAGAACATGTCGGCCATCGCATCGGCATAGGCCGATATCTCGGCCCGGCTTCGCGGTGTCTCCGAGAAGTGCTTGCCGACCTGACCGAGCGTCGTCTTGATCAGGTCGGCGGCACGCGCGCGCTCGGTCTCTCCGGCACGAGGCAGCACCTCGCGCATGAAGGCGAGCATGGCGCGGCGGCCACTGGCCCTGGCCTGGCGTGCCTCGGGCGCGTCGCGATAGAGCGGGGCGGCGTCGTCGAGCGCGCCGCGTACGGCGGCCTCGTCGCACTCCGATTGCAGGAACGCGTGAACGAGCGCGCGCAATCGCGTCAGAGGCGGACGGCGCGTGTCCTCCAGAATGCCGTGCAGCAGTTTCGTCGTCTGCTGCCACTCGCCGCTCTGCAGCCTGAACAGGATCGCCGCCTTGTTCGGGAAGTACTGATAGAGCGAGCCGACGCTGACGCCGGCCTTCTCGGCGACACGGGCCGTGGTGAAACGTTGCGCGCCTTCCTTGGTCAAAACCTGAACAGCCGCCTGCAGAATGGCTGAGACGAGGTCGGCCGAGCGTGCCTGTTGCGGCAGTTTTCGCGGGGAAATCGGGGCTTTTCGAGCCGGGGCCATGGAGCGTTCCGAAATGCGATTAGCGAATGCGAATGATTATTCGTATTCTGACTTCGACGCAAACGACACGCATCGAGAACACGGAGAATATCGATGATCACCCTGACCACCCACCCGGTGGCGCCGCTGCTGGATCGCCTGCTTGCCGAGGCCACGTTGCTGCGGCCGGAGACGAGCCCGATCTTCGCCGGCATGGCCGAACGGGGCGCGCAACTGATGCGCAGCAGGTCCGGCCATGTCGAGCTCTACACGCAGCTCAAGGACTTTCCGTTGCCCGTGTCGCGCGACACCGGCATGCTGCTCTACATGCTGGCGCGCGGCGTCGGTGCGCGATCGATCGTCGAATTCGGCACCTCGTTCGGCATCTCGACGCTGTTCCTCGCCGCGGCGCTGCGCGACAATGGCGGCGGCCGGCTGATCACCACGGAGTTCGAGCCGTCCAAGGTCGCCCGTGCCCGTGCCAACCTCGCGGAGGGCGGCCTGGCCGATCTGGTCGAGATCCGCCAGGGCGACGCCCTGCAGACGCTGAGCGGTGATCTCCCGGACGCGATCGACCTGGTTCTGCTGGACGGCGCCAAGCCGCTGTATGGCGATATCCTGGCGCTGCTCGAGAGCCGGCTCAGCGCCGGCGCGTTCATCGTCGCTGACAATGCCGACCACAGCCCCGACTACCTCGCCTACGTCCGTTCGCCTGATAACGGCTATCTGTCGGTGCCGTTCGGCGACGAAGTCGAATTGTCGATGCGGATCGGGTGAGCGGCCGGCGACGAACGGCGGATGCCCGCCACCCTCATAGGCAAATGGGCCTGGAGTTGACGTTTGGCCGACGATTGTTCACGAGGAGAGCTTCGTCATCTGAGCAACCGTCCTCATGCCCCGCATCCTCCTGATCAATCCCAACAGCTCGGCCACGACCACCGCGATGATGGTGTCGATTGTGGCCGCCTGTTGCGCCGGCCGGGCCGAGGTGGTCGGCGCGACCGCGACGCGGGCGCCGGCCATGATCGTGGATGCCGAGGCGCTGGCTGCATCGGCGGCGGAAGTGGTCGATATCGGCCGCGCGCATCGCGATGCTTGCGACGGCATCATCGTCGCGGCGTTCGGCGATCCCGGCGCCGCGGAGCTTGGCAGCCAGTGCTCGCTGCCGGTGGCGGGCATCGGCGAGGCGTCGATGCGCGAGGCTGCAGAGGGCGGGAGGCGCTTCGGCGTTGCCACGGTGACGCCCGCGCTGGTCGCGAGCATCGCGGGCCTTGCGGACAGGCTGAACCTGTCGGCGCAGTTCACCGGGACGCGTCTGACGCAAGGCGACCCGGCCGCGCTCGCCGTCGATCCGGCGCGGCTTGCTGCCGCCCTGGCTGACGCCACGCGCGCCTGTATTGCCGAGGACGGCGCCGAGTCCGTGATCATCGGCGGCGGGCCGCTGGCGCAGGCCGCCGATCAGTTGCAGCGGCAATTCGCCGTGCCGATCATCAAGCCGATCGAGGCGGCGGTGGCTGTGTTGCTGTCGCGTCTGTCGGGCTGAGTGCCAGCGGCATTACGGCCGGTAGCTCGCCGCCGGATGCGGTGCCGCGAGCCGGGCGCGGCCGAACATCTTCTCGCGCAAAGTACCCGGCTGGTAGGCCTTCTTGTAGCGGCCGCGTCTGGTCAGCTCCGGCACCAGCATGTCCGCGACATCGGCAAAACTCTCCGGCGACAGCGCAAAGGCGAGGTTGAGGCCGTCGACGCCGGTCTGCTCGATCCAGCTCTCGATGAGATCGGCGACCTTCGCCGGTGAGCCGACGAACACCGGGCCGATGCCGCCGATGCCGACATGCTCGGCAACCTCGCGCACGGTCCACACCCGGTCCGGATCGGCCCGCGTGACGTTGTCCATCGCGCTGCGGCCGGCATCGTTGAGCACGTGGCGGACCTGCTGGTCGAGGTCGTAGGTCGAGAAGTCGACGCCGGTCCAGCCCGACATCAAGGTCAGCGACGCCTCGTGGTCGATGTAGCGGCGATAGTCGGCGAACTTCGCCTCGGCCGCCGCGTCGGTTTCGCCGAGCACGACGGTGGCGATGCTGAAGATGACGATGTCGCTGCCCGCGCGACCCGCGTCGGCGGCGGCCTGGCGGATCGCGGCGACGCGCGGCGCGATGATCTTGGCGGACGGGCCGGACATGAACACGCATTCGGCATGCCGGCCGGCGAACACGCGGCCGCGCGGCGAGGTGCCGGCTTGATACAGCACCGGCGTTCGCTGCGGCGACGGCTCGCAGAGATGGATGGCGTCGAGCTGGTAGTTCTCGCCGCGATGGCTGACGCGGTGAACCTTCTTGGGATCGGTGAACACGCCGCTTGTCCGGTCGCGCTTGACGGCGTCGTCCTCCCAGCTGCCTTCCCACAGTCTGTAGACGACCTCCATGTACTCGTCGGCGACGTCGTAGCGATCGTCATGCGCGGTCTGGCGCTCCCTGCCCATGCCGCGTGCGGCGCTGTCGAGATAGCCGGTGACGATGTTCCATCCGATACGGCCCTCGGTGAGATGATCGAGCGTCGACATCCGCCGCGCGAACGGGTAGGGCGGCTCATAGGACAAGGTGCAGGTGACGCCGAAGCCGAGATGGGAGGTCGCGGCGGCCATCGCCGAGATCAGCATCATCGGATCATTGACGGGCACCTGGATGGCGTGGCGGAGCGCCGCATCGGGGTTGCCGCCATAGACATCGTAGACGCCGAGCACGTCGGCGAGAAACAGTCCGTCGAAGCGGCCGCGCTCCAAGGTCTTGGCGAGGTCGAGCCAATAGGGCAGGCGATTGTAGTCGGAGGAACGGTCGCGCGGATGCCGCCACAGGCCGGGCGACTGGTGCCCGACGCAGTTCATCGCAAACGCATTCAACTTGATGTCCGCAGCCATGATGTCCCTCGACGCTTCCTTGACACCCATCAGATGGCACGCTTCGGCTGACGTTTTCAATCGCACCCATGCGCACGGCCGCTTGCGGCGGGCGCAGGCTTGGCTATGGTCGGAAGCGATCGAGCGTGCCGTAAAGCAGCGACGATGCGTGACGGGCTTTGGCCCGCAGGTGTGAGGACGACCGTGATGACGATCCGTGTGACGGCGCTGACCGCGGTCTTGCTGACGACGTCGGCCATGGCGTCCGCGCAGGCGGAGGATTTCAAGGCGAGCTGTGCCACGCTGGCTCAGGGCTTCTCCGGCAGCGGCCGCATCGTCACGGCGGAATTCGTCGCTGCGGGCGGCGTGCAACTGGCGCCGCCCGCGCCTGCGGGCGCGACCGCACCTGCGCCGGATCACTGCCTGATCCGGGGCAAGATCAACGAGCGTACCGGCATCGACGGCAAGCCCTATGCTGTTGGCTACGAGCTGCGATTGCCTGCGACGTGGAATGGCAAGTTCGTCTTTCAGGGCGGCGGCGGCGTCGACGGCGTGCTGCGCCCGGCACTCGGCCTGCTCACCGGCGCCACGCCGCCGAATGGACTCTCCAACGGCTATGCCGTGGCCTCGACCGACGCAGGCCATCTCGAGGAGCCGGGGCCGCTCGGGCCCTATCTGTTCGGCCTCGATCCGCAGGCGCGGCGCGACAAGGGCTACAGCTCGATTCCGCCGGTGGCTGCTGCCGCCAGGGCCGCGGCCGAGAAGCTGTACGGCAAGGCGCCGCGCCGGTCCTACTTCGCCGGCTGCTCCAACGGCGGCCGCCAGGCGATGGCGGTGACGCAGCGCTTTCCCGAGCTGTTCGACGGCGTCATCGCCGGCGCGCCGGCCTATCGCGTGCCGCTGGCCGGCATCGATGTGGTCGCGCAGGAGCAGGCGCTGCTGGCGATCGCGCCGCCCGGCCCTGACGGCAAGGCCGATGTCGGCAGCGCGCTGAGCGACGAGGACCTGAAGCTGGTGGCCGATGCCGTGACCGCGTCGTGCGATGGCGCCGACGGCGCCAGGGATGGCATGGTGCAGGACGTCATGGCCTGCCGCTTCGATCCGGCCGTGCTCGCCTGCAAGGAGGGCCAGAGTTCGCAGTGCCTGCCTGTCCCCAAGCTGAAAGCCGTCAAGCTGATGTTCGACGGCAGCCGTAATTCCATGGGCGGATTGATCTATGCGCGCTGGCCGTATGATCCCGGCCTCGCCGCGCCCGGCTGGCGCGCCTGGAAGCTCGGTACGCCCAAGGCGAGTCCGCCCAATGCGCGCAACCTCACGCTCATTCCCGGCGGCGTCGCCTATGATTTCATGAGCCCGCCGGAGACGCCGGAGGATCTCGTCGCCTGGGTGCGCAACTTCGATCTCGACCGCGATCCGCGGAAGGTGATGAAGGGCGCCGGCGGCTTCGACGCCGGCATGGAATATGAGGCCGCGACCTCGACCGATCTCGACGCCTTCAAGGCGAAGGGCGGCAAGATGCTGTTCTATCACGGCACGGCCGACCCGATCTTCTCGGCGCTCGACACCGTCGACTATGTCGATCAGCTCAAGACCAAATACGGCGCCGATGCCGACGGCTTCGCGCGGCTGTTCCTGGTTCCCGGCATGAACCATTGCGGCGGCGGACCCGCCACCGATCAGTTCGACTTGCTGACCGCGCTGGACCGATGGGTGGAGGGCACGGCCGCGGCGCCCGAGGCGATCCGGGCCACCGCGCGGCGCGCGCCCGATGTGCCATGGCCCGGGCGCACACGCGATCTCTGCGCGTTCCCGAAGGTGCTGACCTACAAGGGCAGCGGCAGCCTCGAGGATGCGGCGAATTTCGAGTGCCGCTGATGGGCAAGCCCGGCGCTCGCTGCCTTGCGGCGCGCACGATTGCTTGAGGACGGGTTGACGTTCGGCGTCCGCATGCCGACTTGAACGACCGTCGAGCGGCCTGTGCTGCCCGGCGGTTCCCCCCTCATGTCTCGAAGTTCCTCATGGTTGCCGTCAAGACGCGAGCCTTCTGCATCCTGCGCGAATTCGAACGGGCGCAGACCGAGCTGGTCGGCAAGGCTGTGGCGCTGAGCGACGGCAAGGCCGGAACAGTGGAGTACGTCCATCTTGACGAACTCCACGGTCTGCGCATCACCATCGGTGGCCATGACGGCCGCTGGCCGGTGTCGACCATCAAGTTCGCGCAGGCCTGAGTGGCATTGCCTCGTCCACTCAGGTCGCGCAACGACGTGCTGGACTGGCTCCGGACGCTGCGGCGAAAGCGCATGCTCGTTCTGCCCAACCGCGCGCATCAGCCGATGGGACCGGGGCGGGCAGAGACCGCCCCCGGTCCACGCATCCCAGCCGTGCGAAGGAGCCGTCGGCGGTGCTGCGGCTAGCCTCGATGCTCCCGGCGCGGCCGGCCGCTGCTGCTCTGCCGCCCGGACGACGTTGGTCACGGCCGATTCACTTATGTTGATGCGCGCGGCAGCTCCTGATCTAGAGTCGTCGATGCGCATCAATGAAACTGGATGCAATCCCGCATGGACGTAGAAGGTCAAAAGAAGCGGCGCCGGCGTGTCAAGCAGACGATGTCGTTGGGTGAGCGGTTGCTGGAGATGGCGCGCGAAGCGCGAGACAGGGCGAAACGTCTGCCCCCGGGCATCGAGCAGGCCAGGCAGCTGCGGCGCGCCCGCGAGGCCGAAGCGATCGTCGAGCTCGATCGCTTCCTGACGGCTCCCGCACGCAGCACGCCGCCGCGATCGCGTTGACGCCGTCTCGCGCCGGCCTCGGACGACGCGGCGCCGCGGAGGTCACCACGCGGCAGGTCACCAGGCAACAATGTCGACCAAGCAACAATGCCGCGGCTGCTCTTGCTGCATGCGGGCTCGAATTGATGCTGGCATCGCTGCAACGACGCGCTCGACAGGATCGACGTCCCAAGCGACCGTAACGTCCGTGCGTTGGGCAAGTCAGTCCAGAGACGCGAGCACGATGAACCAATTCCAAGCCCGCGCTGATTGAAGCATGTTTGGTTGGTGGCGAGGGCGCCCTCGTCGGGCTGGTGGTATTTCCGGAGCTTGCGGCAACAGGGCTGACCGATCCGGCCGGGACAGCCGAGCCATTCCCGGCCGCGTCACCGCCAGGCTTGCGGATATCGCCGATCGTCCCTCGCATCACTTCCGTGCTCGCGGTGGCGAGACCAATGCCAGTTCGCATTCGCGAATGTGTGCGACGCCGCGAACTTCGATCCCGGGCTCAGCGGCCCGTTCGGTCCGGAACCATTGGCGTTCCGCGCCGCGCCGCGATCGTCGCAGGCGGGGGAGGGGATCGCGACCCTCGAAATCGGCACCAGCAATCTCGACAGCGTCTGTCGACCAACCTTGTCCGGCGGAAGGATCTCGTCCTGATGCCCATGCCGCACTCGCATCGTGCGCTGGTGCAACCGAAGGCGAGCAATTCCTGACGCTGCGCGCGCCCGCCGCTCCAAAATGGAACAGAAACGGCGTGTGAGGAGGCCGAGCGTGGGCGGCGACAGCGCTATCCACATTTCTGCACAGCCGTCGCAAAAAGTTCTTGCGCGGGATGCGGCATCGCACTATCTCACCACCACGCCAGCCGGACATCACTGATGACTGAGGCCCCCGACTTTCGGGACCAACGTTGTTTTCTTTGATGTTTCTTCTTCCGACTGGCTCCTGAGTTTTTCTTCAGAAAGGCTCTTGACGGTCTCTCAAAATCAGCTATGTGAAGCGCCCCGGCAATCGGGACTTCCACGGTGAAAGAGACCAAAGAAGTTGATGCACTAATTAGTTCGAAGCGAACTAACAAGTGCGGGCTGTTTGACAAGTGAAGATGAAGAAAGAGAAACGTGGACGGCGGAGTCCTTGCGGGTCTCGGGATTGAGGGCT